>CAXMSE010000035.1:0-19094 GCA_964196195.1 uncultured Gammaproteobacteria bacterium
ACCCCAGGGCTGGAAGAGCACCGGACCCGGAGGCGGTGTGCTCCAGATGAGCGCATCCGACTCTACCCATACTGCTCTGGTGGTGGCCCGCGAGGCCTGCCGCAAGCGCACCGGCGCCAACGCCGAACAGATGGTGGCCTACACCTCGAGCCAAGCCCATTCCTCGCTGGAGAAGGGGACCACAGTGGCCGGTTACGGTCATATTCGTCTCCTCGACGTCAACCATGATTTCGCAGTGGAGCCGGCCACACTTCGCGCCGCGATCGAGGCCGACCTAGCCGCGGGCCTCACCCCCGCTTTCGTGTGTGCCGCGGTGGGCACCACCGGCACCACCGCCGTCGATCCTGTCCGAGCCTTCGGCGAGCTCGCAGCCGAGTTCCATCTGTGGATGCACGTCGATGCGGCCTACGCCGGCGCCGCGATGCTGTGCGAGGAGTTTCGTCATCACCAGGACGGGCTCGAGTTGGCCCACAGCTACACCTTCAATGCCCACAAGTGGCTGGCCACCAACTTCGATTGTTCGATCTTCTGGGTTGCCGATCGGGCACCACTCATAGAGACCCTGAGCATCGTGCCTCCTTATCTGAGGAATGCCGCGAGCGATGCCGGCGAAGTGATCGACTACCGCGATTGGCACGTTCCCCTCGGCCGCCGTTTCCGTGCGCTCAAGCTCTGGTGGGTATTGAGGGCATTCGGAGCCGAGGGGCTGCGGGCGATGATCCGCCGTCACGTCGGCTACGCCGAATCCCTCACCCAATTCGTGCAGTCCGATCCACGGTTCGAACTATTCGCCCCCACCACCTTCGCTCTGGTGTGTTTCCGCCACCGCGACGGCGACGAAGCCACCCGAGCGCTCACCGCCGCCATGAATGCCAACGGTGTCTACGTGACACCTTCGGAGGCCAACGGCCAGGCGTTCATCCGCGTCTCGATCGGGTCCACATGGACCGAAGACCGCCACGTCCAGCAACTCCGGGACCTCATCGATCGCCTGGCCTGAGTCGGGCTCACTTCCTTCAAGCGAGGCGCGAGACGAGATATTTGGAGGAGAGACGGTCTGGCGCGATCTCGGCGTTGGTCTGCAGACACGCGACCCTTCCACCGTCAAAGATCGAGGCCGGCTCCGAGGTCCCACTCGTGCCGCGTGGTTTCGAGCGGCCGGCCCATCACGGCGGCCGCCTGCACACAGGCACCCGCGGCCACGGTCTCATCTGCCTCGGGCACTCGCACGGGGCCATCGTGAAGGTCGGCAACGACGGTTCGATAGGCGGGACTCCGGGCTCCTCCCCCGATGAGGTTGAGGCGACCCTCGAGCGAGGCACCCGCCGCGACCAATGCCTCCACTCCGCCCAGCAAGCCGCGAACCACACCCTCATGAGCGGCACGAGCAAGATCGGACGCAGCGGTATCGTTGCGCAGGCCGGTGAACGCGCCCGAGGCATCGGGCAGGTTGGGGGTGCGTTCACCATCGAAGTACGGAACGAGCGTCACATCATTGGCCCCGCTGGGTGCGCCAAGCGCAGCCGATGCGAACGCGGCTTGGTCGAGGCCCAGCCATCTGGCGACGGTGTCGGTGACCTTGGTGGCGTTGAGGGTGCACACCAGTGGCAGGTAGTGGCCGCTGGCGTCGCAAAAGCCGGCCACCGCCCCGGAAATGTCGTGGGTGGGAGTGGGTGACGATGCATACACGACCCCCGAGGTGCCGAGGGAGAGAGCCAGATCGCCCGGCCTCAGTCCGAGTCCGAGCGCGGCTGCCATGTTGTCGCCGGTTCCTGGACCCACCGTGATGCCTTGGCGAAGACCGAGTTCAGAGCCTGCACTCGCGGTGACCTCGCCAGCCGCAGCGAACGGGTCGAGGACTTCGGGCAGCAGCGCACACCAGTCGTCGCGGCCTCCTACGAGGGCCAGCAGATCTTCGCGGTAACTCCCCTGCCGGGAGTCGAACCACCCGGTGCCCGATGCGTCGCCGCGATCCGTCACGTGAGCGCCGGTGAGGCGGAATGTGAGGTAGTCGTGGGGCAACATCACCCGCGCGATGCTGTTGATCAGGCTTGGATGGTTCTGCACCAACCAGGCGAGCTTTGTGATGGTGAACGATGCCACAGGCACCGACCCGCATGCCTCAGCCCACGCACCCTCCCCGATCTCATCGACCAGCGCGCTCGCCTGGGGGGCCGACTCGGTGTCGTTCCACAGCTTGGCGGGCCGAAGCGGGGTGTCGGCCTGGTCGAGGACGACCAGACCGTGCTGCTGGCCGGCGATTGCCACCGCTCTCACGCCTGCGACGTGGTCGCTCACCTGGGCAAATGCGCCCACCAACGCTCGCCACCAGTCTTCTGGATCCTGCTCGCTGCGAGGTGGTTGGGTGGCTGCATGCGGAGCCCGTCCCACAGCCACCACCGCACCCGAGTCCAGGTCGCGAATCTCCACCGTGGTGGACTGGGTGGAGGAGTCGACCCCCGCCACCAGAGCCATCAGCGAACCCGCTCGATATAGCGGTTGACGAGGTTCTCCAGCTCTTCCTGACGCCCCGAGACGGGGGCAGGGTCGAGCTCGGATTCTGCGACCAGCGCGTGGAGGTCGTCGAGGGTGCGGCCGCCGCTGAGGATGTCGCCGCCCAGGTCGCTGCCCCAACCGCGATAACGCTCCTCCCTCGTGGATTCGAGGGCACCGTCGGCGAGCATCGAGTGGGCGACCAGCAGGGACCGGGCCAGGGTGTCGATGCCTCCCACATGGGCGTGGAACAGATCCGACCGGCGGATCGACATCCGTCGCAGTTTCGTGTCGAAGTTGAACCCTCCGGTGCTGAACCCGCCACCGCGCAGGATCTCGTACATACCGAGCGACATCTGCTCCACCGAGTTGGGGAACTGATCGGTGTCCCAGCCAAGACGATCGTCGCCCCGGTTGGCATCGACCGAACCGAAGATTCCGGCGGCCATCGCCATGGCCACCTCGTGATTGAAATCGTGGCCAGAGAGGGTTGCGTGGTTGACCTCGATGTTCACCTTCACTTCCTGCTCGAGGCCATAGCGCTGGAGGAAGGCATGACAGGTCTGGCTGTCGTAGTCGTACTGGTGCTTGGTGGGTTCCTGGGGTTTGGGTTCGAGCAGGATCGCGCCTTCGAACCCGATGTGGTGCTTGTGCTCCACCACCATGTGCAGGAAGCGGCCCAGCTGATCGAGTTCTCGTTCGAGGTCGGTGTTGAGCAGAGTTTCGTAGCCTTCGCGACCTCCCCATAGGACATAGTTCTCGCCGCCGAGGCGGTGGGTGGCGTCGAGGCAGTTCTTCACCTGGGCGCCCGCGCGGGCGAACACCTCCGGATCGGGATTGGTGGCTGCTCCGGCCATATATCGCGGATGATGGAAGAGGCGTGCGGTACCCCACAGGAGCTTCACTCCCGTGCGGTCCATGTGGGTTGCCATCTCATCGGTGAGCGCCTCGAGATTGGCCGTCTCCTCGGCGAAAGAGGCACCCAACGGCGAGACGTCGTGGTCGTGGAAGCAGAAGTAGGGGGTGCCGAGCTTGTCGAAGAATTCGAATGCGGCGGCCATCTTCTCCCTCGCCGCGTCCATGGGATCTCGGCTGGGGTCGAACCAGGGCCTGTCGAACGTGCCATCGCCGAACACGTCGTTTCCCGGCCAGTTGAACGAGTGCCAGTAGCACACCGCCATGCGGAGATGATCCTCCATCGTCTTGTCGCCCACCACGCGGTCCTTGTCGTACCAGCGAAACGCCAACGGATCGTCGCTGTCGGGGCCGAGAAAGGGGATTCGCCCTGGAACTTCAGTGAAAAATTCGCTCATAGGCAGCGACTGTACTCATCGGCGGATCCCTGCCGGGACTCGGCCTTGCCCGATTCGTCTCGTCGGGTGGCAGTATTAGCGCAGCCGCGCGGCCAGAGCCGTCGCCGCGAGCGGTCACCCGAGGAGATCGATGAGCTCGAATAAACCCAAGGCGGCCGCGATCTTCGATCTGGACCGCACCATCATCCCCATCGCTTCACCCCAGATCCTCCAGCGTCACCTGGCCGCGGCCGGTCTGGCGCCGACTGGTGGCAACTTCGTTTCCGACGCCTTCTTCAAGATGTTCGAGATCGCCGGCGAAAGCGGCCTGGTAGGCCGGGCGGCAAAGCTCGGCCCGAGAGCGGCCAAGGGGTGGTCGGTCGAGGCAACCACGGAGACTGCGAAGGGAGCGGCCGAGGAGATCGTTCAACACCTGCTGCCTTTCGCCCGAACCGAGATCGATGCCCATGCCGCTGCGGGACGCACCACGGTCCTCGCCACCACAACCCCACGCCACCTGGTGCAACCGGTTGCCGATCTGATCGGGTTCGATCATGTGATCGCCACCAGATGGAAGCAGGACCAGGGAGAGTTCACCGGCGAGCTCGATGGCAACGTCGTCTGGGGCCGAGGCAAGCGTGATGCCGTGAAGGCATGGGCAAAGGAAAACGGCATCGACCTGGGCCAGTCCTATGCCTACTCCGACAGCTACTACGACTCATCGCTGCTTGCTTCGGTGGGGCACCCGGTGGCGGTCAACCCCGACGTTCGACTCGCCGCTACGGCCGCCCTGCGCGGCTGGCCGGTGCGCTATCTCGACAAGCCCGAGGGGATCTTGAAGATCGCGGGGATGGAGATGCAGGAGCTGATCCGACCGTTCGTGCGGCCCGAACTGATCCCCAACGCCGATATCGACATCGAGGGCATCGACAACATCCCCGCCGACGGAGGTGCCTTGGTGGTGGCAAACCATCGGAGCTACTTCGATCCGATCGTGATCATGACAATCATCGCCCGGTCCGGCCGCAATGCCCGGTACCTCGGTAAGAAGGAAGTCTTCGATGTTCCGGTGATCGGCCCGATGATGCTCTCTGCCGGCGGGATAAGGGTCGACAGGGGCACCGGGAACGACGAGCCCCTCGACGCCGCAATCGCAGCCCTGAAGGGGGGCGACATCGTGTTTCTCATGCCTCAGGGAACCATTCCCAGGGGCCCAGCCTTCTTCGATCCCGAGCTCAAGGGTCGCTGGGGAGCTGCCAAGCTCGCCACTGCGGCCAAGGTGCCGATCGTGCCGGTCGGGCTGTGGGGCACCGAGCAGGTGTGGCCGCGAAGCGCCCGTCTCCCAAACCTCAACTTCACCGATCCACCTCCGGTCACCGCAACCGTGGGTGTGCCGATCGAGCTTGTCTACGACGACCTCGATGCCGACACCCATCGGATCATGCAGGCCATCTCCGACCTGCTGCCTCCGGCCGCGCACGAGCATTACGAACCCACCAAAGCAGAGTTGGCCGCCACCTACCCGTCCGGCTACTCCGGCGACCCGGAACACGAACTAGACCGCCGACCCGGCACCAACACCTAGGCCCACGATGAGCACCGAGAAGAAGGAATTCCGTACCCGCGACCTCGACTTCGAATCGAAGATGTCGTCTGCGGAGACCCTGATGTGGCGGGTGGCCGCCGATCCCTGGCTCGACCCGAGCGGCAGCCTGGTGGCGCCTCTGGATCGGCCCGTCGACATCGACTATCTGAGGGCAAAGATAATCAGGGGGATCGTTTCGGTTCCGCGCCTGACCGAACGGGTGGTAGAGGGCTCCCATCTGCTCGACCCCCCGAGGTGGGAACTCGACCCCGATTTCGACATCGACAACCATCTCACCGAGATCGACGTCGGTGCCCCCGGTGACCATCGGACCCTGCTCGAGCTCGCCACGAGGCTCCACACCAATCCCTACGAGCCGGATCGCCCGCCATGGCTCATCTACTCGGTTCGCGGCCTCGCCGATGGCAAGGGTGCCCTCATCGCACGTGTTCATCACAGCATCGCCGACGGGATCGGTGCCCTGCGGATCTCAGAGATATATCTCGACCTTGAGCGAAATCCCGAGCCCCCAGAACCACTCGACCTTGCCTCCCTCCTCGAGGAGCGCGCCGCTTCGGCGGAGAGTCCCTCCGAAGGTTCCCAATCGATCGCCGACATCGCCCGCACCGCGATCGCTGCGCCGCTTCAGGTAGCCCGAGCAGTGGCAGGTGAAGCAGCGCTGATCGGAGCCGACCCGGCCCGCCTGCGCGACGCCACCGAAGCCGTGATCGATGGTGTGCGCTCGACTCTCGGGCCCCTGCTCAACGACGACGACTCGGGCTCATCGCTCTGGACGGAGCGGTCCGGCGACCGCTATCTGATCACCGCATCGATGCCGCTCGAGCCCGCGAAGAGGAAGGCGCAAGCATGGGGTGGCACCATCAACGACCTCTTCGTCACCGCCCTCGCAGAAACCGCGGCCCAGCTTCATGTCGACCACGGCGTAGATGAACCGGCTCTGTCGATGTCGTATGTGAGAAGTACCCGCAGTGGTGCGGGTGCGGGTGGAAATGCCTTCACCCCCACGCCGATCACCGCGCTCGGCGGACCCGCCACCACAGAGGAACGTTTCGCCCACCTGAAGGCAGCGATGGCCCCGTCGGAGTCTTCGGGCTCGGGGATCTCCCTCGGAGCGATCGGCACCATTGCCTCGCTGCTACCGGCCACGGCCATCAGTCGCCTCGGACGCCAGCAGGGTCGTGGGCTCGACATCATCACCAGCAACCTCAAGGGTTCCCCGATACCCATCTATGTCGGCGGCGCACTGGTGGAGGCCACCTACCCGGTAGGGCCGGTGGCCGGTGCCGCATGCAACGCCACCCTGATGTCCTACGACGGCAAGCTTGACGTCGGGGTGATGATCGACCCGGCCGCCATCGACAACGCCGAGCGATTCCGTGAAGTGCTCCAGGCCACACTCGACCGGCTGGGGTCTGAAACCGACTGACCGCTCGGGGCGGTCGACCGCGTTGGAGAAGGCTTGGGCGTTGACGCGACGACGGCGCCCCCCCTGAAGGTGGCGCCGTCGTCGTCCGAATCCCCCAATCCGGACAACACTGCGACTCTATTGCGCGAATCGGGTTACGTCACCTCTGGGAGGTGACGATCTTCAGGCGTGCTTAGTGAGACCGAGGAATTCGCGCCCCTCGGCGGGATCCACGCTGTCGGGTCAGTCCTGCAGCAAGTGGATCAAGGTGCTGGTGTCCCAGCGGCCGAGCCCCTGTCGTTGGAGCTGGGCGTAGAGCTGATCGACCAGGGCGGTGACCGGAAGCGAGGCGCCGATGCGATCGGCTTCCGCGAAGCAGATCCCGAGGTCCTTGCGCATCCAGTCGAGGGCAAACCCGTAGTCGAACTTGCGGTCGGCCATAGTGAGCGCCCGATTCTCCATCTGCCACGACCCCGCCGCACCCTTGGAAATGGTGTCGACCACCGCTTCGATGTCGAGGCCGGCGCGCTGAGCGAAGTCGACCCCCTCACTGAGCCCCTGGAGGGTGCCCGCGATACAGATTTGGTTGACCATCTTGCAGACCTGCCCCGAGCCCGGACCCCCCAGCAGCGTGCATGCGCGTGAGTAGGTGTCGATCACCGGTGCGACGCGATCGAAATCGGCCTGATTGCCACCGCACATTACGGTGAGTTGTCCGTTCTCGGCGCCAGCCTGGCCGCCTGAGACGGGTGCGTCGACGAAACCGACTCCGATGGCGGCGGCCGCGGCGTGGACCTCACGGGCTACTTCCGCGGAAGCTGTGGTGTGATCGACCAGCACAGTGCCAGAACTCATCGACGAAAGCACGCCCTCGTCGCCGCTGGTGACGGCTCTCACGTCGGGGTCGTCGCCAACGCAGACGAACACGAAATCGGCATCGGCCGCGGCCCCTGCGGGCGTGGGTGCGGCGGTGCCGCCGTGTTGGATCACCCACGACTCGGCCTTCACCGCGGTGCGGTTGTAAACCGTGACGTCGTTCCCGGCGGCGGCGAGGTGACCCGCCATCGGATAACCCATCACGCCAAGTCCTATGAATGCACATTTCGACATGGCGACACCCTGCCACGCGGTGACGCGCCCCGCGGCCGATTCCAGTCGATTAGAGCACGCGACCCACGATCGCCTCGACGTTGGCGGGGACCTCGATGCCGTCGTTGAGTCGGGGGTCTGCCTCGGGTTCACCGAATGAGGTGGTGACCGGCACCACCCCTGCCCACATGCCGAGTTCGTAGTCTTCCTCATCGTCGATAGGGGGCCCCGATCGGGCCTTCACCGACGCCTGGGCCAGCGAGACCCTCAGAACTGCGGTTCCCCGGATCTCCTTCTCGGTGGTGGGTCGAAGATCTGCTTGGCGAGTGGGTACGAGCCGCTCCATGAACAGTTCGAGCGCCCGCTCCTTCTCGGCCTCGTTCTCTACGGGTTCGGCGCTGCCTATGACCACTGCCGACCGGTAGTTGAGGGAGTGGTGCAAGCCGGACCGGGCAAGCACGAGTCCGTCGAGCAGGGTCATGGTGACGCAGACATCGGCTCCCTTGCCCCGCCTGAGGACTCCGGCGGCAGGTGCCCCGTGAAGGAGGAGGTGCTCGCCATCGCGTACGATGAACATGGGAATCACCACGGGTTTTCCGTCACGGACGGTACCCACGTGGGCCACGACGGCAGAATCGATGACCTCGTTGACGGCGTCGTTGTCGTAGCTGGCCCGCTCGCTGGCTCGCCGCACCCGCACCTCCTCGGGCGGATCGTCCTCGGGCGGAGATTGTTGCAGTACATTCTTTCCCATAGCCTGTTACATTATCGGAATGCACGGATCGACCGCAAGCGAGATCGCCCGCCGGATCGAAGACGACATCGGTTCTGGCGTGCTCCACGCTGGTGATCGCCTGCCAGCGATCCGCCACCACGCCGAATCGCTGGGGGTCTCGCCCACCACGGTGGCCGCCGCATATCGCCGCCTCCGGGAGCGGGGCCTCGTGCTAGGTCGTGGAAGGCAGGGCACACGGGTGGCACCACGTTCGTCCGCCGAGGCCGGCCGTGCCCCTGCAATTCCCGACGCGATCGTCGACGCCATGTCCGGCAACCCCGACCCCGCCACGCTCGCCCCCCTGGAGATCGCACTGCGTGGGCTTGAGCCCATGCCCCAGGCCCGCTATGGCGACCCCCTCCTCCACCCCGATCTCGCCCGGGCCGCCGCACACCTCCTGAGCGCGGATGATCTGGAGGCTGCACCCTTCGCCGTCACCTCGGGAGCCATGCACGCGATCGAGTTGATCATCGCCGCCGAACAGTTCCGTTTGGGCGACCGGCTCGCAGTGGAGGACCCGGGCCACATACCCGTACACCAACTCGGCCGCCGCGCCGCCATGGAGCTCATACCGGTCGAAATCGACGACGAAGGGATGACCCCCGAATCTCTCGCCGCTGCTGTCCAGAGTGGGATCAGGGCAGTGGTGATCACCCCCCGTGCCCAGAACCCCACCGGCGCCGCTCTCACTGCCGAACGCGCCGCGGCGCTGAATCACGTGCTTGCCGACCACCCCGAGATCATGGTCATCCAAGACGACCACGCCGGGCCCGTGTCCGGGGCCGACCGCATCGTCATCACCCCACCGGGACCTCGTTGGGCGTCGATTCGTTCACTCGGAAAATCTCACGGCCCCGACCTACGGCTCGCGTTGGTTGGGGGCGACCGCACCACGATCGATCGCATCGAGGTAGCCGTGAGCACCTCAGCGGGATGGGTCAGCCACCTCCTTCAACGAGCAGCAGCCCAGCTCCTCACCGACCGTGACACCACACGACGAGTCGATCATGCAGCCTTGCAATACACCCGGAGTCGTCGCCGGATGATCGACGCCCTCGCTCTGGGCGGTGTGAAGTCCACCGGCGCATCCGGGCTCAATGTGTGGATTCCCGTCAACGACGAACAAGCCGCCATCGAGGCCGCGCGCATCGCCGGCTATGCGATCCGCGGTGGCGACTCCTACCGCATCAGTTCCCCTGCCGCTGTGCGGGTGACGATCACGATGCTCTCCGATGCTCAGATCGATGAACTGGCCACCACCCTCGTTGCACACCTTCGCGGGTCGGCCATGGCACCGCGCATCTGACCGGGGGCCGGAGTAGCGACCGCCGGCGCGATATGGTCCGCATCGTGGATGCTCCCGTACGACTCACCGTCTGGTCCGACTTTCTCTGACCCTGGTGCTATGTCGGCACCGTGCGTGTCGATGAACTCGCCCGCCGCTTCGGCGACCGCATCCAGATCGAGTGGAAGGCCTTCCTGCTCAGGCCCGAGATGAAGGAGCGCGACCAGGAGGAGTTCGTCGCCTACACCCAATCGTGGCTGAGGCCCGCCTCGCTCGAGCCAGAGGCCGACTTCCGCACCTGGGCCACCACCAACCCGGCGCCGATGGGCAGCCTCCCGGCCCACATCGCGGCCAAGGCAATGGCCGGATTCGCGCCCGACGCTGCCGATGCATTCCACCACCGCCTGCTCAGTGCGTACTTCACCGAGAATCGCACAATTTCTGACTGGAGCGTTCTGGGTGAGGTGGCCGAAGAGGTGGGGGTCGACCGCCACGACTTCGTTTCGGTGGCGAGAGAACAGGAACGTTCACTGGCCACAGTGGTGATCGATGAACACAACTCAGCAATCCAAAGCGGGGTGACGGCAGTGCCGACGATCGTGCTCGACGATGTGCTTCCGGTCCAGGGAGCCCAGGATGTGGCCACCTACGAGACCTGGATAAACCGTCTCATCGATCGCCGCCACAGCGAGGCCTGACCACTAGCTTCGGATCAATGGCGAACCTGGGCGAGCACCTCTCCACCCGGGGGCCCGCGGCGGCAATCGCGGCTTCCGCCCTGCTGATCGGGTTCGCCATTTTCGCCTCCTGGGTGTTGGCCGATGGCCCGTCACCGCGAGTTGGCCCGATGACAGCGATCGATTCCGCCGACGGCACCGCGGTGATCATTTCCGGCGAGCTCCCGAGCACACAGGCAAGAGACGCCTTGTTCGAGGCCATCGCCGAAGCAGGCGACATCGCCGTGATCGTCTCAGAGGTGAGGATAATGCCACAGATGGAACCGCCGGATTCGATCGCCCAGCTTGCGAATTCGCTGCTCGCCGACCTCGATCGAGTCGCCGAGGAGCCTGGCTAGCTGCGATCCTGGCGTCGACGCGTGAGGGTGGCCACCAGGCCGACCACATCAGACGCGCCCGCTTCTCTGAGGAGGCCTGCGATGTGGCTGATCGTGGTTCCGGTGAGCATCACATCGTCGATCAGCACCACGGCTCGGCCCCGCACTGCCGGATCGACCACATAGCCGGCAGCCTCCGCGAGCGCGGGCCTCTGCGCCGGATCGGTGTCCCTCAGCCGGGGGGTGGGGTGTCGACGCATTACGAGGTCGAGGGCGAGCGGGCGATCGAGCGCGGCTGCCACTGCCACTGCCAGTTCCTCAGCGAGGTGATCGTCGCGTTGGGGGTTTGGTGCGACAGCGGTGATGACCGCATCGTCGGGTAGATCAAGGGAGGTGGCCCAGAGTCCGACAAGACCGGCCAACTCCACGATGGCGTCTGTTTCCCGGCCGTCCTTGGCTCGCGTCACCAATATCCCGACCGGCGTGCGCTCGAGTCCATCAGGGTGCCATTGGTCGCTCATAGCGTGGATCGCCACCGTCACTGCTCTGCCTTCGTCGTCATGGTGGCCTGCAAACTTTTGTTAGCGATTTCGCACACAAGTGGTTGCGTTCCCGCGGCGCGCTAACTATTGTAAGCACTGTAAGCACCTTGAGTGCGCAACCCCCCCCCAAATCTCACTGGAGTCACCAATGCCCGCAGTCCTCGATCAGGTCAAGTCCGCCGCCTACACCAGCGCCGGCGTCAACCTCCTCGTATCCGACGCCATCCTCGGCCGCGAGATCCCCACCCCGAAGTTCGTCGGCGAGCACGCCGAAGTCGCTCGCACGAAGGCCACCGAAGCCCTCACCGAGCTCCGTGGCCGCACCGAGCCCCGTGCCATCAAGTTCGTCGGCAACCTCCCCGACCCCGTTGCCGACGTCGTCGCCACCGGCCGCACCGCAGCGTGGGACTTCATCGGTATCGATGCTCCCAAGCCGGCCAAGAAGGCCGCCGCCAAGAAGGCCACCACCAAGAAATCCGCCGAAGCCAAGGCGTGATCACAAGTCCCCCCAAACCCCCCCGGCCGGGCCGTGTCACACGGCCCGGCCGGGGCGCGTTCGGGGTTGCGTGATGGCCACCGACCCGCGCGACGCACTCCGAGATCTCGGTGCCCACATTCGTGAGCAACGCCGCCAGGCCGAGTTGAGCGTTCGAAAGCTCGCCGATCTCGCCGGTGTCTCCAACCCCTATCTGAGCCAAATAGAGCGTGGCCTGAAGCGGCCCAGCGCGGAAATCCTCCAGCAGCTCGCCCGGGCCCTCGAGGTATCAGCGGAGTCGCTCTATGTGCGCGCCGGCATCCTCGACGAGGAGCCCAACTCCAATCTGGTGGCAGCAATCCGCGCCCAACACGACCTCACCGTCGAACAACGCCAGGTTCTGATCCGGATATATGAGTCGTTCCTCGCGGAGAACGACGCGAGCTGAGCCCGCTCAGAGCTGAAGGGTCATCACCTTCACCGCGAGTTTCGTGCCCCGAGCGCTGAGATCGGCCAGCAGCCGCGGAACGTCGATCGGTACGTCGAATTTCGTGACGGTTGCACTGATCCGGGCGCCACCCTCGGGGGTGAGCTCGACCTCTTTCAGCTCGGTCCTCTCGGGGAGCCATGTCAGCTCCCTCTGGAACGTGCGTCTGAGCCGGTTGGGCAACTGAACCTCACGACCGCGCGTACGCACCGAAACCGCGTCGGCACCGATGGCGCGGCCGGCCACCCAAGGCTCGAGGATCACGTCCCCCCACCGGCCGAATCTGGGATGTCGAGCGATCAGTCGTCCCCCTTCGACCCGCGCCGACGCGCCCGGAGCCAAAGCCTCGATCCATGCGTCCAGTTGGTCGGGCCGAGCCTCCGCGTCGATGTCTATCTGCTTGGCCCCCATCCGCTGAGGAAGAGCGTCGATCACCCTCACGTCTTCGGCGAGCACTCGCACCCGATGCAGGGGCCGATCACCCACCTCCACTCGCTCCAACACCAGATCGAGCCGACGCCACAAGCCCACCTGGGCATTGAGGGCCGCGCTCACGTTCACCGCCGGCGACGCCTCGTGGACCCGCGCGACAGTGGCCGCCATCGGGGTGGGGGCGTCGAGTTCCACCCGTCGACCCACCAACGTTCGGGCTGCGGAGGTGAAGATTCGGTCGGCAACGCCACGAAGCCCTAGCGGGTCGAACCAGTCGGTCACGCCCTGAACCCTAGGACGCCCGACACCACCACGCTGCAGAGCGGTAGCTGCACCGACCGGCGGATAGCGTGCCCGGATGCCCACCATTCCCATCGAGCCAAGCGATGAGGCGGCAAGTCGGGCCGGGGTGCTCGCCGGGCTGGTGGCGGTGACTTCGTGGGGGCTTGCCGGCGTCATCGCCAAGGACATCGAGATGGGAGGAGTGGCCATCGGCGCGTACCGCTTCGCCATCTACGGCATCGTGGTCGGCCTGCTCATGATGCTTCGCGGCTCCCCCATCACCCGGCGCGTGATGCGCGCCTCCATGTGGGGTGGGATCGCTCTCGGTGCCGACGTGGCCTTGTTCTTCTCTGCCATCAAGCTCACCAGCATCGCCAACGCCACCGTCATATCGGCGATGCAACCGGTCGCGGTGGCACTCATCGCCTGGCGGGTGTTCGGTGAGCAGATCCGTCGACGCGACATCTCCTTTGGCCTGTTGGCGTTGGTAGGAGTGGCAGTGGCCGTGCTGGCGTCTGCCGAAGGCGCCGACACGAGCCTCGAGGGCGATGCCCTTGCGGTGGGGGCCGTCCTGGCCTGGGCCCTGTACTTCGTGTTCTCCAAGCAGGCCAAGGGAGTGATCACCTCCAACGAATACACCGTTGGTGCCGCCCTGTGGGTCGGACTTATCAATGTGCCGATCGCGCTCGCGTTCGGTCAGAGTCTGGCTTGGCCATCCGGGCATAGTTGGATCCGCCTGCTGGCGATGGCCTTCGGCGCCGGAGTGCTCGGTCACTCGATGATGAACTGGTCGATCCAGCAGATTCCTCTGTGGCTGGGATCCACACTCACCCTGCTCATACCCGTTGTCTCGGCGGCAGCCGCTTGGTATTTCCTCGACGAGCCGCTCACCGGTGTGCAGATCGCCGCGATGGCAGTGGTGCTCTTAGCTCTGGGTGGTGTGATCACAGGCCAATCCGGGATCGGTTCGCGCCCCCGACCTTTGCGGCGATGAGACTTCACGCTCTCAACGGGCGCACCGTTCTACGATGACGCGCTGATAGTCACTATCGCCGAGTGTGTCGGCGATCACCGTCGGACGGTACCACTCTGTTTCCAGGGCGATGAATGTCGGGTGCTTCGGGACGCTTGCGTGAGAGACTCGGGCCATGAACCTCCGCTCCGTCGAAGACCTCCGATCGATCTACCGTCCCGCCCGGGGTGTCCCGATCGACAAGGTGATCCATCGCCTCGACGATCACTGCGTCGACTTCCTGACCAAGTCGCCCTTCTTCGTTCTTTCCACCGCCGACGCCGATGGGGTGTGCGACGGTTCGCCCAAGGGCGGCCCGCCGGGTTTCGTCGAGGCACTCGACGAGCACCGAGTTGCCTGGGCCGACTACTCGGGAAATAATCGACTGGACTCTTTCGAAAACCTGGTCGCCAACGACAGCGTCGGCCTGCTTTTCATGGTTCCCGGCCTCGACGAGACGCTACGCATCAACGGCACCGCCGGCCTCTCCACCGAGCGTTCCCTCTGTGAACGTTTTGCCATCAAGGGTTCCGCGGCCCGAGTGGTGGTGGTTGTCACCGTGACGGAGGCCTACGTCCATTGCGCCAAGGCCATCCGGCGAGCATCGCTGTGGGACACCACCAGCTGGCCCGGAATCGACGAGTTGCCATCGGCAGGACAAATCGTGCGCGACCACGCCGGACTCGACACCGATCTGCCGGTTCTTGAAGACGCGCGGAAGCGCGACCACGACAACACCTTGTGGCGGCCCGGAGGGGAGCCGGCGCGATAACCCCGGGGGTGCGATAGCGCTGCCCATCCAGTGGCGCGGTTGGATCCAGCGATCTACCATCTGGATGTGGGATTGCGACGGGCAAGATGGCACCTCACATATCTGACCGACGACATCGTGGGCGTGTCGGCATTCGGGGACGGCCATCCAGACGACAGTGATAACCAGACCTACGGCGCTACGAGCGGCCGATGTCGTCGCGCGGCGGTAGGCCTGGTGGCAGCGATGAGTGTGCTGTTGGCATCGGCGACTGCGGCTTCCGCCCAGGACTCCTCTGGCGACGATTCACCGCCCACGACCCTCGGCCCTGACGAAACCTCGGTCGCAGATGCACCGGTGCTACCGATCGTCTTCCCCGTCGACGGGGAGCACCAGTTCATAAACGACTGGCATTTCCCTCGCGATGGAGGAGCCCGCCTCCACGAGGGAGTCGACATCATCGCCGAACGGCACTCATCGCTTGTGGCCACCATCAACGGAGTGATCGAGACGGTTCGCCACTCCAACACCGGACGCGCCGGCAACATGGTGGTGCTGCGGGGCGACGACGGACACCGCTACTACTACATCCATCTCAACAACGATGAGCCTGGCACCGACAACGACGTGAATCTCTTCGAGCATGCGTTTGCGGCTGGGATCGCCGAAGGCGTTCGAGTGCAGGCCGGCGACCCGATCGGGTTCGTCGGCGATTCAGGCAATGCCGAACACACGGTCCCTCACGTGCATTTCGCGGTGCACGACGCTGGCGGCGAGTCGATCAATCCTTACTGGAGCCTCCGCCGGGCGGACCGACTCGGCCAGACATCGGTTCTCGGTCTGGCCCAGCTACCGGTCACGGGTCCTCGCGGCGGCATCTACGTCGGGCTCGGGATCAGCTTCTTGCTCATCGGCGCCTATTTCGTCGGCGCTTCCACCCTGCTCAGCCGCCTTTATCCCGAGGGCTGACGAAGTCGACGATGCGGTTGCAGCCATCGGCGAGCTCTTCGTCGCCGATGGTGAAGCTGATCCGGATCCACCCATCCGACGGCTGACCGAACGCACCGGCATCGACGACCGACACCCGCTTGGCCGCGAAGAGATCGTGGCTGAACGCCCGACTCGACTCCGCGACCCTGCTCACATCGACCAGCAGGTACATGCCGGCTTCGGGCACCAGCACCCTCAGGTCGGGGGCAGCAGCGAGGATCGAAGCGGCCAGATCACGGCGCCGCTGGTATGCGTCGCGCATCGGACGCCAGGCCATGCGCTGCTCGGTGACGGCCTCGAGCGCCGCCTCCTGAACGAACCCGGGAACGCCGTAGTTGATGTTGACCTGGAGAGCGTTGAGGTGTTCGATCAGTTCTGCGGGGGCTATGGCCCATCCGATGCGCCACCCTGTCATCGCGTGGGACTTGGAGAGGCTGCTGACGGTGACGGTTCGTTCCGCCATGTCGGGCAACGCTGCGATCGAGAGGTGCTCTCCTTCGAACAGCAGGTCGCTGTAGACCTCATCTGCGATCACCCATAGGTCGTGCTCCCGAGCAACGGAAGCGATGTCCTCGAGCTCTTGTCGGTTCAGCACCACACCAGTCGGGTTGTTGGGCGAGGTAAGCACGATGACGCGGGTCTTTTCGGTTACCGCCGCATCGATCGCTTCGGGGTCGGGCCGGAACCCTGATGCTGCGGCCTGGGGCACACGTACGAGCTCGGCGCCGCCGGCGCGCAATGTGCCCTCATAGGTGAGATACATCGGATCGAGGCCGATCACCTCATCGCCGGTCTCGAGCAGGCACATGCTCGCGGCCAGAAGTGCGTTCTGTGTGCCGGCAGCGACCAGGACGTTGTCCTCATCGATCTCGAGTCCGGTGCGGGCTGCCATGTCGGCGGCGATCGCGGCGCGTAGCTGTCGCCGACCCTCGATGACGGTGTAGTGGGTGTCGCCGCCACGCAGCGCCTCGACCGCCCTCTCGACAATCGGCTCCGGCGTGGCGAAGTCGGGGTCACCCACGCTCAAAATGATGACTTCTTCGCCGCGTTCCCGGGCTTGCCAGGCATCGAAGAGAGTTGCCCAGCCGTCCATTCCTTCGCTGTGAAGCCGACCCACCAGGGAGGAGTAGCGCATGGCACGGATGGTACTGGAGTTGCTGTTCGGGCCTGTCAACGGGCAGCTGGCGACAGCGAAGGTCTCAGATCTTGGTGCCCACGTAGCCGAAGAGCTGGATCTCGCCTCTCAGCGGGAGTCCCTCGCGGACGTGTTCTGCGGCCAGGCTGGTTGCCGCGTCGAGAAACTCGTCCATTCCGATGTCTTGGATCGTCTCATATGCGGGTCCGGTGGCGGCGAGTGCCCGAGCGTACGTTTCGGGATCTGGGTATTCCATGAAGAAAGGCACCTTGGTTCTCTCCTCGGGATCGAACCCGTGGGTACGCAAGAACTCCTCACCTATCCCTGGCCTACCCAACGACACCATGTCGGCCTGATTCTGAACCTTGTCATCGCTCGCCCACGTGAAGGGAAGAAACATCCACGCGCCGGGAGACTTGCGGACGTCTCCCCACACGGTCATGGAGAAACGCCCACCGTCGCGGAGGACTCGACGGACTGAGTCCATGGCCGCTGGTGTGGTGCCCCATATCCCGCGAAAGCTTGTCACGATGTCGAAGGCGTTGTCGTCCCACGGAAGCTCGTTCATGTCTCCGACGCGAATATCAGCGTCAGGATTGCGGTCACGCGCCACACCAATGAGTCGGTGCGACGCGTCGATACCGGCGCAGGACGCACCGCGAACCGACGCGAGCTCGAGAGCAAGGCCCGCACCACACGCAACGTCGAGCAGTGTGTGATTGGCGCCTACGCCGAGGCGGTCATGCATGTAGACGTATTCGCGGCAGTTGCTCGGCTCGCTGAGCGTGGCGAAGTCGACCGCAGCGCGCCCCCACCCTTCATCAACCATTTCCCAACTCATTGTGCAGCTCCGGTCGTTTCGAGGTAATTGGCGATGTGATCGCAGAGATCGGTGGCGTCGTCTGTTGCCCCGTGGATGAAGCTGGACTTGCGTCGCCGAAGGAATGGCATGCCGATGATGTATGCGCCCGGCGACACGGTCACCCCTCCGTCGTGCTTGACACGTCCCTTGTGGTCAACCACGTCTATGTCGAGCCAGCTGTAGTCCGGCCGAAACCCTGTGGCCCAAAGCACGGTCTGGATCTCTTCGTCGGCTAGGTCCAAGGTCATCGACGGAGCCTTCTCCACGATGGTGTCGGGGTAGCGCTCCGGGGGCGCGACATCGTCGTCGACACCGTTTTCGGTGGCCCATTCGTCGAAGAGGGTCAGGAGTCGGGCCATTTTGAGATCGGCCAGCGCACATTGGTTCCGCAAGCCGCCCGAGAACTGGGCCTTCCCCTCGCGTATGTCGCCGAGCCGGCCCCGAATTCGTACCCCGGTCTCGGTGAGGGAGTTGAGATCCAGAGTTGCCCTCTCGGGTGTGCCCACCAGTTGTGGCGAAGGAACTGCTCGGGCCCGCACGATGTCGTCGACCTGGGTGAGATCCTCATCGGACCGGCCGCTGGCATGCAGCCACCACTGGATGTCTCTGCCTCGATAGGTGCGCGGCATTCGTACGTGCTCACCCACCGAGATCGTCACCGGGCGGCCCGACCGATGAATCTCCTCGGCCAGCTGGAGTCCCGTGGCTGATGCCCCGACCACCAACACACCCCCATCGCGGAGCTGTTCCGGGTTGCGGTAGTCCATCGGAGTCAACGAATCGACATGGGCAGGCAGCCTGTCGGCCGCGCTCGGCACATTGGGCACATTGCATGCGCCGCTGGCGAGGACAACCGCCTCACATCGCCACACACCCTTGTCGGTGACCACCTGATACCCATCGCCGGCGCGCGCCACCGACGTCACGGTTGTCTCTGTGAGAACAGGAGCCTCGACGACCGCGGCGTAGTCCTCGATGAACGCGGTGAGTTCCACCATGGTCATGAACCCATCGGGATCATCGCCAACGTAGGCGAACCCGGGTAGGCGACTTTGCCAATTGGGGGTCAGCAAGCGAAGCGAATCCCACCGTTCGGTGCGCCACGAATTCGCGACTTGGCCACGCTC
>CAXMSE010000036.1:0-11543 GCA_964196195.1 uncultured Gammaproteobacteria bacterium
TGGGGTCGATGGTGCGCCAGGCAGCCCTTATGAAGAACGACCAGCTCAACACCGATATGCCGGTGGTGGGCGAAGCGCTGCGTTGGGTGGGCCATTTCCAGACCCGAACCCGAGGCACGATCGGGGGCAGCCTCACCCACCTCGATCCCGCGGCCGAGTTGCCCGCTGTGTCGCTCCTGCACGATGCCGAGTTGACCGTCGAGGGGCCGCGGGGCATTCGGCGCGTGGCGATGCGGGACTGGCCGCTCGGTTACATGACCCCCAACGTGGATGAGCACGAGGTGCTCACGTCTATCGAGTTCCGCTACTGGAACGAGCCCTACGGCTACGCGTTCGAAGAATTTGCCCGTCGCCACGGCGACTTCGCCCTCGTCGCCGTCGGCGCCTTGCTGGCCGTACACAACGGTGTCATCACCCGAGCGGCACTCGCCATTGCCGGCGCCACACCAACACCGGCCCGCCTCGACGAGGTCGAACAAGCCCTCGTCGGTCAACCAGCCCAGCCCGACACGTTCGCATCGGCTGGCGACATCGTCAGACAACGCGAGGCGATGTCCGACGCCTACACCGATGCCCGCTACCGCCAACGACTGGCCGGAGTTCTCACTGAGAGGGCGTTGACCAAGGCAGCGTCGAGGGCAGTACCAGCCGAGGAGGCTCGCTGATGGCCGATACGAGAAACATCACCATGACGGTCAACGGCAACTCGATCGCCGCTCAGGTCGAGACCCGCGTCCATCTCGCCGACTTCCTGCGTCAGGATGCACACCTCACCGGCACCCATCTCGGATGCGAACACGGCGTGTGTGGTTCGTGCACCGTCATCGTTGATGGCGAGGCCGTGCGGTCCTGTCTCATGCTGGCGGTGCAGGCCGACGGCAAGTCGGTGACGACGGTCGAGGGCCTGGCTGATCAGGACGGGATGAGCCCGGTCCAACGGGCCTTCCAGGACAACCACGGGCTCCAATGTGGCTTCTGCACACCTGGGATGGTCATGTCGTTGACCGCCTACCTAGGCGAAAACCCCGATCCGGACGAGCGCGACATCCGCGAGGCGATCTCCGGCAACATGTGCCGTTGCACGGGCTACCAGGGAATCGTCGCGGCCGGCCTGCAGGCAGCCGAAGAACTCCGCGGGGGGATCTGAGATGAACCGCTACGTCGGTGCCGAAGTCCTGCGTTCGGAGGATCCCCGTCTCCTCACCGGCCACGGTCGCTATATCGACGACATTGTTCTGCCGGGCATGGTTCATGCTGTATTCGTGCGGGCCGAGCACGCCCACGCCCGGATCGGAACGATCGATACCGCCGCCGCAAGGTCGCTGCCAGGCGTGCACGCCGTGTTGACGCTCGCCGACTTGGGTGAGCCCTACGCCGAGAAGCTGATGGTGCAGCCCTATCCCTCCCCGGCGTTCAAGCAGGACATCAGGGCGTACCCGCTCGCGAAGGACGAGGTGTGCTACGTCGGTGAACCCGTCGCGGTCGTCCTTGCCGACAGCCGCCACATCGCAGAGGACGCCGCGGATCTCGTCGAAGTCGACTACCAACCGGTTCCGGCGATCGTCGATTGCCGCCGGGCACTCGAGGCCGGGGCGCCAACCGCCCATATCGGCACTGCGCATAATCTGGCGGGCAGCCTCGCGGTCGGATTCGGCGATGTCGAGGACGCCTTCGGAAATGCCCCCCACGTCTTCGCCGAGGAATTCCTCCAGCATCGTGGCGGTGCGCACCCGATGGAATGCCGGGGGGTGATCGCCACCGACGAACCACACAATGAAGGCCTCACAATCCACTCCTCGACCCAGGCCCCCTACCTGGTTCGGGCCACCGTCGCCCGCTACCTGGAGGAAGACGAGAGCCGCGTGCGGGTGATCGCGCCCGACGTGGGCGGCGGATTCGGGCCGAAGGCAGGGGTCTATCCCGAAGAGATCGTGGTTCCGCTGGCGGCCCGAATCCTGGGTCGACCGGTCAAGTGGGTCGAGGACCGGCGAGAGCACTTTGTCGCCACGAACCAGCAGGGTGATCAGCTGTGGTCACTCGAAGTCGCGGCCGACGACGACGGCACGATCCGTGGTGTGCGCGGGCACGTGACCAGCGACACCGGCGCCTACACGAGCTATGGGTTGGTACTTGCCCTCACCTCGCTCTTTCCGCTACCCGGCCCTTATGCAATCGCCGCGCTCGACGTGAAACTCGACGTCGTATTCACCAATACGCCCACCAAGTCGCCGGTACGCGGCGCGGGCAGGCCCGACGCGGCTTATGCCATGGAACGCATGATCGAACGAGTGGCTCGGGAGCTGGATCTCGACCCGGCCGATGTACGCGCCCACAATTTTGTACGTGCCGATCAGTTCCCGTACCAGCCGGGCCACAAGACGGCCCAAGGCGCCCCGATCACCTACGACAGCGGCGATTTCCACGCATGCCTCGACCTGGTGAAGGAGATCGCCCACTACGACAGCTTCAAGAGCCGCCAGGCCGCCGCTCGCCTCGATGGTAGGTATCTGGGGATCGGCGTGTCGGCCTACGTCGAGGACACCGGCATGGGGCCGTATGAAGGTGCGACCGTGCGTGTCCACCCCAGCGGAAAGGTGCAGATCCAGGCGGGAACCGCCAGCCAAGGGCAGGGCCATGCCACCGTCTTCGCCCAGGTCGTCGCCGATCAACTCGGCGTCGATATCGACGACGTGGTCTACCAGTCCGCCGACACCGCCATGTTTCCCCTCGGCGTCGGGACGGTGGCAAGCCGCACCGTCGTAGCCGCCAGCACTGCGATCTTCGACGCTGCGGTTGGGGTTCGGCACAAGGCGGTGGCGCTGGCCGCCAGCCTGCTCGAGGCGGCCGAAGCAGATCTCGAGCTGGCCGATGGAACGGTGTTCGTGAAGGGTTCGCCGGCCGCAGGCATCGGTCTCGGGGAGCTGGCCCGACAGCTCACACCGTTCAACACCCAGGCCGTTCCGGAGGGGTTCACGCCTGGTCTGGAAGCCACGTCCTACAACGTCACCACGGGGCCACCCACCGCCAGCGGCAGCCACATCGTCGAACTCGAAGTCGACATCGAAACCGGCGCGGTCATCTTGCTCAAGTACTCGGTCGCCCACGATTGCGGACGCATGCTCAACCCCCGCCTCGTGGAGGGCCAGGTCCTCGGCGGTGTGGTGCACGGTCTCGGAAATGCTCTCTACGAGCGCATGTATTACGACGAAGAAGGCCAACCCCTCTCCACCAACTACGGCGAGTATTTCCTTCCCCTCGCCGCCGAAATGCCTCCGATCGAGATCGTCCACCTGGAAACGCCGTCACCGCTGAACCCGCTCGGGGTCAAGGGAGCGGGCGAAGGCGGCACGATCCCCGCCGCCAACGCCGTGGTTGCGGCTATCGAAAACGCTCTGAAGCCGTTCGGTGTCGTCGTCAACGACTACCCGGTCGACCCCCAACGCATCTGTGAACTCCTCGATCAGGCGTCGGTTCCATCGCCGGCGGGAGACCCCGGATAGATGTGCTTGATCGAAGGGCCTCGGAAACTGACGAATACGATGCAACCCTCCGGATACTCGAACGGGCCGTGGGGCTCTGGCCCGGAGGCCCACACATGGTCGCCGGGCAGCATCGGCTCGCCGTTGGCGATCTGTACGCCCTCGAGAACCATGATCGAATGAGAAGCGTCATGGGTGTGCTCCGGCTCGACATAGCCGGCCGGAAACTTCACCAACATGTCGGTGTGTTGGGTCTCGTGGTCCTGATATAGCACCTTCACCTGCACTCCGTGGCCGAGAGTGAGGATGTCGACATCGTCCTGCCACTCGAGATCCCATCGGTGTGCTGTGCTCCACGCCTTGCCCATTTGTTCCTCCTGGGTGCCGTTCTAGTTGGCCAGACCTGAGTACCACTCGACCAGAGCCGCACCGAGCTCGTGCGGTGAGTCTTCCTGGTAGTAGTGCTTGCCGACGATTGTGACTTCCGCCTGGTTGGGCCATTTGCGACAGAACTCGACATTGCGCCCGGTCAGGGCATGGCCCGCAGTGGTGTTCACGAACAGCTTCGGGACGTCGCTCTCGCTGAGCCAGTCGGCGTAGGCCTGGATGATTCGATCGTTGTCGGCCGGCTCGCCGTCGAAGGCGATCTCGCGGGGCAGTTGTACGGTCGGAATGATCGCTTCCGGAGTTGTGAAACGGGCCGAATACTCCGCAAATTCTTCATCGCCCAGTTCACGGATGATCCCATTTTGAAAGACGGTGTTGATGAAGAAGTTCTCCGCCACCGCCTCTCGGAACCCCACTTCGGAACGCATGTAGATGAACCGTTCCCGATATGCCTCCGGCAGGTCGGTGATGCGTCGCGGCTGCACCATGGCTTCGCCGTAGCAGATGCCTCGCACGCGGTCGGGGTGACGGCGCGCCCAATCGAACCCCAGGGCGGCACCCCAGTCGTGGACCACGAGGGTGACCGCCTCGTCGGGAACCACCGCGGTGAGCCACGCATCCAGGTAGGTGATGTAGTCGGGGAAACGATACGTCGCCGACGGCATCGCCCCTGATCGGCCGAAGCCGACGAGGTCGGGCGCCAAACAGCGGCTCATCGGCTCGAGATGAGGTATCACGTTGCGCCACAGATACGACGACGTCGGGTTGCCGTGGAGAAACACCACCGGCGGCCCGGCACCACCGGTGTCGATATAGGCCATGGAGGTGTCGATCACCTCTGTGATCCGGTACGGATACCGGTTCGCGGCTGAGATCGATGACATGTCGCGGCTACGTGATCCGCTCAGAGCTGCAGCTTCTTTGCCGCGCCGGGCGGGTACCGCTCCCCCGCGACCACATCGAAGGCACCGCCGAGTCGGGCAACCTGCTCTTCGGTGAGGCTGACGTCGGCCGCGTTCAGGTTTTCTTCGAGGTGGACGATCGACGTGGTGCCGGGGATTGCGTGGACAAACGGGCGACTGGCGAGTACCCAAGCCAGCGCCACCTGAGATGGAGACGCCCCGACCTCCACCGCCACATCGTTGAGGGTTTCGATCTTGGAGACATTGGAGTCGATGTTCTCCGCGCTGAAACGGGGATGGGCGTGGCGTCGATCTCCCTCGCGCATGTCGCCGGCCGACTTGATCGTGCCGGAGAGGAAGCCTCGACCAAGCGGGGCGTAAGCCACGAAGGCGATGTCCAACTCCTCGCACACTGCGAAATGCTCAGCTTCCGCGAAGCGGGTCCACAAGGAGAACTCAGCTTGGACGGCGGCCAGCGGATGCACCGCGTGACCGCGTCGAACGGTGTTGGGAGCAGCCTCGGACAATCCGAGCCAGCGCACCTTTCCCTCGGCCACCAACTCGCTCATGGCACCGACCGTTTCCTCGACCGGTACGTCGGGGTCGATCCGGTGGGCGTAATAGAGATCGATCCTGTCGACCCCGAGCCGCTCGAGGCTGGCATCGCAGGCCTCCTTCACGTACTCCGGGGTAGCGCAGACGATCTGTTTCCCATCCTTGGTGAGTTGCCCGAACTTGGTGGCCAGGGTGACCTCGTCGCGGCGGCCCTGCAGCGCCCTTCCCACCACCGATTCGTTGTGGCCGGCGCCGTAGGCATCGGCAGAATCGAGATGGGTGACTCCCAGATCGATCGCCCGATGGATGGTGTGCACGGCGGTCGCGTCGTCGGTTTCGGTGTAACCCGACGACAGTCCCATACATCCATATCCGAGCTCAGGAAGTTCGGGTCCAACGGCGCCAAGTTTGCGGTTCTTCATGATTTTCCCATGTGTATGTGTGCTCCGACATCGGAGTAGCCGCCCACCCTAGGCGGCTAATTCGAGAGGTGCCGCCCGGCACTGTTGCCGGGCCAACAAGGCCAAGCTCGCAGCGGCACGGCGGGCCATCAAAAGGGCTAGGGTAAGCCGTTCGCAGCCCCAGGGGGAATCATGACATTGGCCGAAGATACCGCCGCACTAATCACCAAAAGCGCGGCCATGTTCACCCCCGAAATGGGCGTGATCTACAAGCGGGCCCAAGAACACATAGAAGCATCGGGAATCCTCGAAACCGCCCTCAAGGTGGGCGACAACGCTCCAAACTTCAAGCTCCCTGATGCGCACGGCAACATGGTCGATTTCGCCGACGTGTTGGCATCGGGCCCCGCCGTCGTCTCCTTCTATCGTGGATCCTGGTGCCCGTTCTGCAATCTCGAGCTGCGGGCGATGCAGCGTGAACTCGCCGGGGCCGAAGCTGCCGGAGTCACGCTGGTGGCGATCTCGCCCAACACACCGGATGAGTCGCTCTCGATGATCTCCGAGGCCGAGCTCACCTTCCCCGTACTCTCCGATGCAAACAACGTCGTGGCCAAGCAGTTCAACCTCGTTTACGAGATGGAAGAAAGCCTGGTGAATCTCTACCGCGAGCAAAACCGCGACATCGCCGGAATGAACGGCTCAGAGGTGTGGGAACTCCCGGTTCCCGCCACCTACGTCGTCGACCAGGCCGGCGTGATCCGGTATGGGTTCGTCGATCTGAATCACCGAGCGCGTGCAGAACCAGCAGAGGTCGTGGCGGTCGCGGCAGGGCTTCAGGCGTAGCAGCACCCCGCCGCACCTGTCGCGGCGGGTACGGTCGGTTCTGAGAGGGGGTTCACATGCCGAATATCACGATGCTCGACATCGACGAACTGATGAAGGGCGAGCTGGCCGGGTTCGTCAAGAAGTGTCTTCGTCACAAGGCCCCCGACCCCGCGTTCCACGCGATGCAGGGCCACAATCCCTCCCTCTCCAAGGCGCTCTACATCGCCTGGGGCACCGTGTTCAACACGGGGGTAGTGAGCCACAGTCTCAAGGAGATCATTCGCGTTCAGCTCTCGCGTGCGGCCTTCTGCAACTATTGAGGCAATGTGCGATCTGCTTCGGCGAAGCAGGCTGGACTCACCGAGGAGCGCATCGACGACGGCATCGACCATTGGCGGTCGAGCGATGCGTTCACTCCCGCTGAGAAAGTGGCGCTCGAATACTCCGAGCTGATGCAATTCGAGCCCGCCCGGATCGATGAAGCTTTCTATGCGCGCCTCGGATCGCACTACAGCGAGGAAGAGGTCGTTGAGCTCGGTGCGTTCATCGGGTTCAACGTGGGCTACCACACCTTCTTTCGAACGCTCGACTTCTATCCGATGTTCTCCCCCGAAGGGGTGCTGGTGAGCCAGGAAGAGTCGCGGCGCATCTATGGCGACACTCCCGGCTCCCACCTGCGCGCCGAGGTGCAAGAAGCGCTGGCAGCAGCCCACGCCCACGAATCGGCGAGTTGATGCCATGACCCTCGTTGATCCCATCGAGTACGAAGAAGCAGAGCTGCAGGGATTGGGTTCCCGACTGGAGTCATTCGCGGTCCTGGGCGACCAGTCGGCCGCCTTTGTACGAATCCTTGCTCGGGCTCCCAAATATGCCGAAGCCCTCTGGGACGCAATGGCTGAGGCCCTGTTCGAGGGTGGCGTCGATCACTCTCTGAAGGAGATGGTCAGGATCCAACTGGCCACAAAGGCCGAGGATCCCTACTTCTCGAGTTTGCGATCAAGGCGGGCGATCGAGGCGGGGCTCACTGAGGAACGTATCCAGGCCGCGCTAGGCGACTTCGGGAACGACCCCCAGTTCACCGCAGCCGAGAAATGGGCTCTGGATTACGCCTACCGCATGTACCGCACCCCAGAGTCGGTCAATGGGGCCTTCTACGAAGAAGGCAAGCAACACTGGACCGAGGCCCAGATCATGGAACTCGGTGGGCTTGTCGCCATCCACTACGGGATGCAGGTATTCATGAGGACGCTCAGTCCAACGACCTGAGCGCGGCTCGCACATCCACTGGGTTCCACCACTTCTCCAGTCCGAGATCATCGGCCACCACACCGGCAGCGTTGTATCCCGGTTGGCCATGGAAGCTCCCCCCGGGGTGCTGAGACGCGCCACAGAGGTACAACCCTTCGATCGGGGTTCGATAGCCGGGCATCTGGGGGCTCGGACGGTTGATTCCCCAGTTGCTCGGGTGGAAACTCCCGTGATGGCGATCTCCGCTCCGCATGGAGATGATCCGCCGTTCGGTGGCGTCGGGCGAGTGGGTGGCTCTGGCCATCGTGGCCGCTTCGATGTTGGGCGCGTACTTCGCGTAGGTGCTCACGATTGCGTCCGCCCTTTCCTGCACGGCCGCCTCGTCCCACGTTCCCCGTTTGGGCGGGCCCGGCACAAAGTGCCAACCGAATGTCGTGTGGCGACCCGCCGGGGCCTGGGTGGCATCGTGCAGGGTCGGAATCGACACATGGATCGGCGCGTCGGCGGTATTGGTAGCCGCTCGAACCGCGTGCATGTGGGCTTCGATGTCGTTCGACGACTCGTACCCGAGCGCGAGGTTGAGGGCGCGAGGCACGTCGGGGTTGTAGGCCTCGGAACGAAACACCGGTCGATCCGACAGGGCCCAGTGCATTCCGAAGAGCGCCTCCTCCAGCCACCGGTAGCCGGCGAGTTCCTTTCTCAGCGACGGGTCCAGGTGTTCGGGTGCCACTAGTTCGGTCATTGTGATCGGTGATGGGGCACCGCTCACCACAAACTTGGCTCCGTCGATCGAACGCCCATCGCTCAACGTGACGCCCGTGGCCCGCCCGTTGGTGACGTTTATCGCCGCCACCCTGGCGTCGGTCATCACAGTGCCGCCGTTGTCGACGACTGCAGAGGCGATGGCCTTGGCCACCTCGTAGGTGCCGCCGCGCACGAGGCGGCCGCCCTGGGAGTTGGCCAGCGCCAAGGCGACGATCGACCCGATGCCGCCCACGTCGAGATTGGGCACATAGCCCCTCACGCTCACATTGAAGAGGATGAGGCTTCGCAGCGCCTCGCTTTCGAACGAATTGCGCACGATGTCCAGCGGTGTCTGGGCGTCGAGGGCGAGGTACTGACGGCCGAGTCGGCTGCCCTCGAGAAGGTCGACCAGCTCGTCGGTCGGAAGGGGCGGGGCGAACCGCAACGGCGTATCGACGAACTCAGCGAGAGTGTTGAACTCCGTGTAGAGGCGGCGATAGGTCTCGCCGTCAGTGGGTGAGATCCGCTCGATCTCAGAAACGCTTCGATCCAGGTTCGAATAGGTGACGAGGGCGCGCTCGCCCCCGTCGAATGGCAAGGCGTTCTGGACCTCGGGGAAGATCGACGTGACGCCGTAGCGGCCGAGGTCGAGGTCGTCCCAGACAGCGTACTCGGGGGTCCACCGCACAAAATAGGCGTGGAGGTTGTGCTTGAAACTCGGGAGGGTGATCTCGTCGGTGGTGGTACCGCCGCCAAACTGGGGTGCAGCCTCTAGTACCAGAACCCGCTGACCGGCTCTGGCGAGGTAGGCCGCGCAGACCATCGAGTTGTGGCCACCACCGATGAAGATTCCATCGACGGCTTCAGGGACCGTTGTGCCATTGGTTCCGCTCACGTTTGTCTCCAATCCAGGGCGCCGCGCCCCACCAAGGTGCCCGACCGCAACTGGTCGTGGATGTCGAGCACATCTTCGGGACCGCGCACCGCTCCGATGATCGGTTCGACCGCGCCCGAGGCGACGAGTTCTGCCGCCTCGGCCAATTCGCTGCGGTGGCTATAGCGCGAACCGATCAGCGACAACTCACGAAATACCAGCTCGCGTGACTCGATCTCCACGCCGCGATCACGAAAGGTGGTGAGCGCCACCAGACGGCCCCCCATCCCCAAGCCGTCGATCGCCCAGCGCGCCGCCGCCGGCGTACCGACAAGATCCACCACCACGGTGGGTGGCCCATCGGCAAACACGCGGGACGGATCGATACCTCCGAGGTCGTCGGAACGGACCGCAGTTGCCCCGAGTCGCTCCACTTCAGCAAGCTTCGCATCGCTCAGGTCGAATCCGGCGACGCGGGCACCGTGGTGGCGAGCCACCTGCACCATGTGGATGCCGACACCACCACCGGCGCCGATCACAACCACCCGGTCTTCTGGTCCGATACTCGCTCGAGAAGCAATGTGCACGGGTGTGGCCACGGCGTCCGGCACCACGGTGCAGGCGATCGGGTCTATGTCGTCGGAAATCGCGATCGCGTTGCGACTCGGCAATGCCACCTTCGGCGCGTAGCCGCCGTCGCGATGAACGCCGACCCAGCCGGCGAGAGCAGAGCACCGGGGCTCACGTCCGGCTCGGCACGCCGCACACTCGCCGCACACCAGGTAGAAATAGGCCGCCACCCGCCGGCCGAGGAGGGCCGAATCGGCTCCGGGCCCCGCCGAGGTGACCCTGCCGATGAGTTCGTGGCCCGGCACGCGGGGCAGCAGCCCCGGCGCGTCGTCGAGGTCGCCGTTCATACAGTTGAGGACCGTGAGGCCCACCGAGCAGGCCTCGACATCTATCAGTACCTCACCCCGACCAGGCACGGGATCGGGCAGCTCCTCCCACACGAGCTCCGATCCCCAGGAATGCATGCGGTATCCGAGCGTCGGCGGCCTCCTCACAGAAACGATGCGTTACCGGCACAGACTGTAGGCGCCACCCTCGATGTGGTCCCAATCATCGCCTCGAGCCGGCCCTGATCGACCGCACGCTCTGACCCCCCACGATCTAGAGGCCGAAGATTCGTGCCGCGTTGCCGCCCTTCATGGCGGCTCGGTCGTCGTCGGTGAGACCCTCGGTGCGATCGATGAGACCCATCGGGTCGGGGTCGCCCATGTCGAACGGGAAGTCGGTGCCGGCCATGATTCGGTCGCTGCCAACGACTTCCACGAGGTGACGCAGGTAGAGAGGCTCGAACACCATGGTGTCGTAGAAGAGGCGTTTCATGTAGTGGCTGGGTGGGTGGTCGGGAATCCGCACCCGGGTTTCGGGGCGGACCTTCCAGGTGTGATCGGCGCGCGAGGCGTAGAAGGGCAGGTACCCCCCACCGTGGAGCAGCACCAGCTTGAGGTCGGGGAGCTCTTCGAACAGCCCTGAGAAGATCAGGCGAGTGGCGGCCACCATTGTTTCGAGAGGATTACCGATGCAGTTGGTCAAGAAGTAGTCGCCGAAACGGTGGCTCTCCTCGTATCCGTTGGGATGCAGGATGACCGGGATCCCCTTGGCCGCCACCGCCTGCCAGAACGGCCGAAATCGAGGTTCGTCGAGGTTGTGGCCGTCGACGGTTCCTCCGATCTGAAGACCCTTGAACCCGAGCTCGTCCACCGCTCGATCCATCTCCACGATCGATCGATCGATGTCTTGAAGAGGAAGTGTTGCTCCGAACGCACGAAACCGCTCGGGCAAACCATCGACGGCTTCGGCCAGGTTGTCGTTTTGAACCCGAGCCGCCTCCGCGGCAACATCTGCCGGCGCCCAGTAGCCGTACTCCGATACGAAGGTGGCCAACCCCTGAATATCGACTCCCATCGCGTCCATGTGCTCGATACGCGCCCCGGGGTCGCGCAGCGCATCGACGATCGTCGGGAACATCACCTTGTTCTGGTCGTGCGAATCCTGGCCCATGAAATGGTCGTAGGGCTCATACTCGGGCCGCCGGTGCGGCGCCAGCAACTCCGATGCCGCC
>CAXMSE010000037.1:0-19896 GCA_964196195.1 uncultured Gammaproteobacteria bacterium
CGGCAAGAACGCCCTCGTGATAACACCACACGCCGACATCGACCATGCGGTGGACGACCTCGTGCAGTCGGCCTTCGGCCATGCCGGCCAGAAGTGCTCAGCCGCCAGCCTCGCCATCCTGGTGGGCGGGGTTGGCGACGATCCTCGCTTTCGCCGCCAGCTCGTCGACGCCGTGAGGAGTCTGCGGGCCGGCCCTCCCACCGATGCCGCGTCCAACTACGGCCCCACAATCTCAGCACCGGAAGGGAAGCTGACCCGCGCTCTCACCAAGCTCGATCCGGGCGAATCGTGGTTGGTCGAGCCCCGGCCGATCGACCTCACGGCCGGCTTGTGGTCGCCTGGGGTGCGCGAGGGAGTCACCGAAGCCGGCTGGTTCCACCAGACCGAATGTTTCGGGCCGGTGCTCGGCCTCATGCGCGCCGACGATCTCGACCACGCGATCCGCATCCAAAACCACTCTTCTTTCGGGCTGACGGGTGGTCTCCACTCCCTCGACGAGGACGAGATCGAACAATGGCTCGATCGAGTCGAGGTGGGTAACGCCTACGTCAACCGAGGCATAACCGGGGCTATCGTGCGGCGCCAGCCATTCGGCGGATGGAAGGGTTCATCGGTGGGGCTGGGGGCGAAGGCCGGTGGCCCCGACTATCTGCTCCAACTCGGCCACTGGACCGCCACCGCACCGCTCGGCGAAGCGCCCGAGTCCGACCGTCACTGGTGGCAGTCCCATTACGCGGTCGGCCACGACCCCACCGCCCTCTTCTGCGAACGCAACGAACTGCGCTATCTCCCCCACCCCAACGTCACGATACGGGCGAGCGCCGATGCCGTCCCCTCAGAGGTCGAGCGGGCCCTCGCCGCGGCTCACCTGGTGAACCCGACGGTGCGCCTGTCCGCTGCCGGCGAAGAAGCCGACGCGGTGTTCGAGGCGGGGCTGGCGGAGCGGCGCTGGGGCCGCGTCCGGGTGGTCGGATCGACCCCCGACTCTCTCAGGGCCGCAGCCATCCGCCACGACGTACATCTCGTGGAGGAGCCCGTCACCGCCGCTGGCCGACTCGAACTTCGTTTGTATCTCCGCGAGCAGGCGATCAGCCAGACGCTCCACCGATTCGGCAACATCGCGGCCCGGTGAGCACTGCGATCTCAGGCGGTGCGGCCGACAATCTCCTCTACGGGCCCGACCATGCCGGTATAGAAGGGTCCGAATTCGGCGTAGACCGCCGACGCGGTGTCGTAGCGCATCGTGTAAACGGTGTCCTTGAGGTCGTCGAGCTTCACCCCGAACAAGGTGACTCCCCATTCCCAATCGTCGAGCCCGGTGGAAGCAGTGATGAGTTGCACGATGCGACCAGCGAACTGGCGACCAGAGGTGCCGTGCTCCATCATGAGTTCCTTGCGATGGTCGAAGTCGAGGCGATACCAGTTGGACTCAGCCTCGCGCCGCTTGGTCATCGGGTAGAAGCACCACGCGTACTTGCCTTCGGGCGGCAGATCCGGGTAGAGCCGCATGTTGCGCATCTCTTCGGGGAGGCCGGCAGCGTATTCGGACACCTCGGTGATCGACACGAAGCTGTCGACCACTACGAGACCGGCGTTCATGAGGCCGGTCTGGAAGTCGCGCAGCAGCCAGGAATCGGCAGCCAACGCCATAAAACAGAGTTCGGCCTTGTGGCCGAGGATGGCCACGCTGACCACCTGGACATCGGCGGCCTGGGTCAGCTTCACCGCCGCTATCACAGCCTCGTCGTCGGTCTCGGGGGTGCGAGCGCAGAAGAGATGGACGACCGCGAGGCCTTCGCTGGTGATGACAGGATCGGGCATGTCGGAAGTCTAGGGATAGGTTCGCGGTCATGACCCGCAGCACACATCAGGCGTTGGCCGACGAACGTAATGAGTCGATCGAGATCTATATCAATGGTGAATTCTTCCCTCGTAACGAGGCCAAAATCTCGGTGTTCGACAGCGGCTTCCTCGTCGGCGACGGAATCTGGGAAGGGATTCGCCTCCATCACGGCCGCTTCGCCTTCCTCGATCGCCACCTCGATCGGCTCTTCGCCGGCGCCGCCGCCATCGATCTCGACATCGGTCTCGACCGAGCGGGGATAACCGGGGCCTTGCGGGCCACCGTCGACCGCAACGAGATGAAAGACAGCGTCCACGTCCGTCTCATGATCACCCGGGGCGACAAGAAGACGCCGTCTCAGCACCCGTCCAACAATATCGGCGGCCCCAACATCGTGATCATCGCCGAGCACAAGGCCGCCGACCCTGAAGTGCGCGACCGGGGGATCTCCCTGTTCACCGCCACTGTGCGTCGCCCGCCGCCCGACACCCTCGATCAGAAGCTCAACTGCCACTCGAAGCTCCACGAGGTCATCGCACTCATCCAAGCCACCAACGCGGGCGCCGACGAAGCGCTCATGCTCGACCCCACCGGCGCAGTCGCCACCTGCAACGCCACCAACTTCTTCATTGTGAGAAATGGCGAGGTGTGGACCTCCACCGGCCAGTACAACCTCAACGGAATCACTTCGGCTCTGGTGGTGGAAGTGGCCGAGGCAGCCGGGATTCCCACCCGCCAGACTGCCTTCTCGCTCACCGACGTCTACTCCGCCGACGAAGCGTTCGTCACCGGCACGTTTGGTGGTCTTACCCCCGTCCACACCATCGACGGCCGCGCCATCGCCAACAGCACACAGGGGCCCATGACCGTCCGCCTGCGCGGCCTCTACGACGCCGCCGTGGCGGCCGCGGTGTCCTGATGACGAGCCGCGACGGCACCACCCGCATCCAGTGCTGGTCCGGGCCCCGCAACATCTCCACCGCACTCATGTATTCGTTTCGCCAGCGGGCCGACACGACCGTCTACGACGAGCCGTTCTATGCCCACTACCTGTCGCTCACCAGCCGCCAGCACCCGAGTTTCGATGCCGTGGTGGCCAGCCAGTCGACCGATGCAGCCGAAGTGATCCGCGACGTCATCCTCGGGCCCTGCGCCACCCCGGTCTTCTTCATGAAGCAGATGGCCCACCATCTCATCGGTGTGCCACGAGAATTCCTCGCCGATACCCACAACATCCTTCTCACCCGCGCCCCGGCCGCCATGTTGGCGTCGCTCTCGGTGCAGCTCCCCGACTGTGGGTTGGCCGATACCGGCCTCACCGAGCAGGTCGAGTTGCTCGACGCGATCGTCGCCGAAGGTGGCTCGCCGGTGGTGATCGATTCTCAGGTGTTGCTCGCCGATCCCGCCAAGGTGCTGGCCTCGGTCTGCGAACGGCTCGAGCTCGGCTTCGAGCCGGCCATGCTCACCTGGCCGGCGGGCCCCAAGCCCGAAGACGGGGCGTGGGCCCATGAGTGGTACCACAATGTCCACCAGTCCACCGGCTTCGATCCGCCCCGGCCCAGTTCCCGCTCGCTTCCCGATCAACTACTGCCGGTGCTCGACGAAGCGACGCAGCTCTACGATCGGCTCACCGAGTACGCCCTCTGAGGTCTCAGGGCCGCGCTAATGCATCGCGAGGTGTGCAGGGATAGTGTTTCACCTTCACCGGCGGGATGGCCGCCACTGGAGGAGGAACACATGCGAACTTCAACAAACCGCCTCGCGCGGCTGGTAGGCGTACTGCTCGCGGTAGCCCTGATTGCAGCGGCGTGCGGAGATGACGATGGCGATGGCGCCGTCGAAGGCAACGACCTGGGTGGCCGCACGGTCACAGTCGGCGTCGAGAACGCCTACCTGCCGTACAACTACGTGCCGGCCGGAGCCGACGAGGGCCAGGGCTGGGACTACGACGCCTGGCGCGAGATCTGTCGCATCCTCAACTGCGAAGCCGACTTCGTGGTGGCCGGTTGGCCCGCCGTGATCGATCAGGTCGCCGAAGGTGAAATCGACACCGCAGCCGACGGAATCTCGATTACCCCCGAGAGGGCCGAGATCGTGGCCTACTCGGATTCCTACATGACCGTCGACCAGAAGTTCATCGTGGCCAAGGACGACGATCGCTACTCGAGCGCCGACGACATCATCAACAGCGATGCCTTGATCGGCACCCAGGTGGGCACCACAAACTTCGATCTGGCCGTCGATCTTCTCGGCGGCGACGGCCGAATCGATGCTTTCGACCAATTTGGTCTGGCCATCCAAGCCCTGATCAACGGTGATGTCGATGCCGTGATCATCGACGACGCTGCCGGCCAGGGTTATGTGGGCGAAAACGCCGACGCCGTCGAACTCGTCGACGACGCACTCCAGGCCGACCCGCTCGGGTTCATCTTCCCGCTCGACAGCACCATCGTCGACGCCGTCAACTTCGCTCTCGACGAGATGCGCGATAGCGGGTTCCTCGAAGACATCGGGCAGACCTACTTCACCGACTCGTTCCAGGTCACCTACGACGACATCGACTTCCCGGAAGAGTAGATCCGGTCGATACAGCACAATGACGGTGCGCCGGGCAGTATGCCTGGCGCACCGTTTCTTTTTTGGGGACCAATATGACTGAAATAGTCAGCGAAGGCCCGCTGAAGCTGACCCCGTTCCGGGCCAGCCGTGGTCGGGGGGAATCGGCCTGGCTCTATGTGATGCTCACCATCATCGGAGCGATGGTCGTCGCGATCGTTTTCAGCGACGCCTACCAGGAGGCCTTCCGGGAGATCATCCCTGGGTTGAAGCTCACCCTGTATCTCACTCTCGGCGCTTTCATGGTGTCGATGCCGCTGGGTCTGTTCATCGGCCTGGGGCGACTCTCCAAGAATCGCATCATCAACACCATCTCGCGCGTCTATATCGAGTTCGTTCGCGGCATGCCGATGCTGGTGTTTATCTTTGTGGTCGCCTTCGTCCTCACTCGCGACGTCGCCGACCTGCTCGGGGTGAAAACGCGGAGCATTCCGATGGAGTGGCGCGGTGGCGCCGCCCTCTGCCTCTTCTACGCCGCGTTCATCGCCGAGGTGTTCCGAGCTGGGATCCAATCGGTGGATCACGGCCAGGTGGAAGCGGCCATGGCCGTCGGCCTCAACCGATGGCAGACAACACGGCGAGTCGTGCTGCCCCAGGCCCTGCGCAACGCCCTACCCGCACTCGGCAACGACTTCATCGCCTTGATGAAGGACACCTCGCTGGTGTCGGTGCTGGCGGTCACCGAACTCACCCAGCAAGCCCGGATCTACAGCGGGAGTTCGTTTCGCATCCGCGAGTCGTTCTTCATCCTCGCCGTGGTCTATGTGAGCCTCACCCTGGTGCTGAGCCTTGCCCTGCAGCTCTGGGAACGAAAGTTGGAGATCCCGGGCCCGAGCTGAGAGGGTCAGTCGACGTAGATGGTGAGCTGGCCGTCGCGAGCAAAGCCGGCCAGCTGCATTCCTGCTCGCTCTGCGGTCATCACCGCGAGGGCGGTGGGGGCGCTCACCGCCACCAGGGCCCGGAACCCCGCAGCCCACGCCTTGTGGACCAGTTCGAAGCTGGCCCGACCGGTCACCACGACGCCATGGCCGGTGGCGACCAACTCGCCGTCGAGCAACATGCGCCCCACCAACTTGTCGACCGCGTTGTGACGACCGACGTCTTCGCGCACGAGCGAGACACTGCCGTCGACTCCCACCATGGCGGCGGCGTGCACCGCGCCGGTGGTGTCGAACAGATCCTGCACGGGACGCAGCTTGGCCGGCGCATCCGCCAGAACTCCCCACTCCATGCGGGGGCCGCTCACCGGCTCCAGCCGGGCCGCGAGCTCCTCGATCTCGTCGCTGCCACAGAAGCCGCATGACGACGTAGTGGCTGTGAGCCGAGGAGTGGGCGGCGGCGCCTTGCCATCGGTCGACACGGTCACCACATTGAACGCGCTGGCCGCAGCCGAACCGTCGGCGCAATACCGGACGTCGCGAACGAGTTCGCCGGCGAGCAGACCTTCGTTGTGACAGAACCCCACTGCGAGCTCGAAATCGTTGCCGGGAGTGCGCATGGTGGTGGCCACCCGAACCCCGTCGAGCTCGATCGCCATCGGCTCCTCGGTGGCGAGGGTGGCCAGCGTCCGGCCCGCGTCGAGGCGCTCAGGCGACCAGGGGCGCACCAGGCGGCGCTCGCTACGAGACTTGGGACTCACGCCCCGGAGGCTAGCCAACAGTGCTCGTCTAACCAGCCGAGGCGATCGGGCGGCTTGCTGCGACGCGGTAGCGTGCGGCGCCAATGGCACATACGACTCGCATCAGGGTCCGCTTCTACGAGCTCGACCCGTACAACCACGTCAACCACTCGGTGTACATCCAATACTTCGAGACGGCCCGCATCGAGCTGCTCGGAGAGGCGGGGCTGTCGCTGGCGGCCATGAAGGACGGCGGCGTGATGATCGTGGTCTCGGAGATACAGACGAAGTTTCTCGGATCGGCCGAAGAGGGCGACGAGTTGGCGATCGAAACCGAAGTGATCGACATCAAGCGGGTGACATCACGATGGCGTCAAAGAATCGTGCGGAGCGGCGAACTCATCGCCAGCCAAGACCTGCGGGCCGCACTGCTGACCACCGAGGGTCGACCGGCGCGATTCCCCGACCACATGGTTGCGGCGCTGGAGCCCTACACCGCGAGCGGCGACTGATCGCCGAGCTCAGACCCTCTGGAGATTGCCGGTGAGGTGGTGGGTCAGCGGTTCTCCGACGGCCGCCATCCACATGTCGATCACCAGCGAATCGCCATCGACGACGAATCGCCGCCGAGTGCCGGTAACCGACTTGGCTGAGGGGGAGAGATGAACTCCGACTGAGGTGAGGTCGAGTTCCAACCCGCCCTCGCTCGAATCGACTCCACCGGTGAGGATCTCGACGATTCCCGATGGTTGGACCAGCACCAGCTCAACCATGCCATCGTCCTGAGGGCGAAAATAGCCCGCCTCCGCATGCAGCGGCAGGTCAGACGTCGCGTCGCGTGTCTTCTGGCCCATTGCCACGAAGGGCTTGCCCACGTGTCCGAAGGTGAGTTCCTCGAGGTAGGAGAAGTTGTCGATCGTGGGGTAGTGACCCTCGCCCCGGCCTCGCCAGATGCCGAGTAGGGGGGCCAACGCCAGGTTCGCAGGGTGCAACTCGGGACCGGTCATGTGTGCACCGTAGCCGAGTCGAAAACGAGATCGACCCCCGCACGAAGGCGAGGGTCGATCCAATCGTTCTATGGGTCACAGGCGGAGAAGGTTCTCCCCTACGCACCCAAATTTCAGAGTTGGGCTGGCTCAGAAGAATCCCACTCCGGGACTTCTGAGCGAACTCAGAAGTCCATGTCCGGCATTCCGCCGCCGCCGGCGTCGGGAGCGTCGGCGATCACTACCTCGGTGGTGAGGAACAGGGCCGCGATCGAAGCTGCATTCTGCAGAGCCGAACGGGTGACCTTGGCCGCATCGATGATGCCGGCCTCGACGAGGTCGATGTATTCGCCGTTGGCCGCGTTGAGTCCGAAGTTGCCATCGAGGTTGCGGACCTTCTCCACGACCACACCACCCTCCATGCCGGCATTGATGGCAATCTGGGCGAGGGGCGCCTCGAGGGCACGCGACACGATGCGGGCACCGACCTGCTCGTCGGCATCGCTGAGCGACTCGGCGACCGAGTCGACCGCAGCCTGGGCACGGATGAGGGTGACACCGCCGCCGGCGACCACACCTTCTTCGATGGCAGCCTTGGTGGTGGAAACAGCATCTTCGATGCGGTGCTTCTTCTCCTTGAGCTCCACCTCGGTGGCAGCGCCGACCTTGAGAACCGCAACGCCACCCGACAGCTTGGCGAGACGCTCCTGGAGCTTCTCGCTGTCGTAATCGGAATCGGTGTTTTCGATCTCAGCCTTGATCTGGGCAATCCGGCCGGCAACGTCGGCAGCATCGCCGGCGCCTTCGATAACGGTGGTCTCGTCCTTGGTGACGACGACCTTGCGGGCCTGGCCGAGCATGTCGAGGCCGACACCGTCGAGCTTCAGACCGACCTCTTCGCTGACGACCTGGCCGCCAGTGAGGACTGCGATGTCCTGCAGCATCGCCTTGCGACGCTCGCCGAAGCCCGGAGCCTTCACCGAGACAGACGTGAACGTCCCCCGGATCTTGTTGACCACCAGGGTGGCGAGGGCCTCGCCCTCGACATCCTCAGCGATGATCAGCAGGGGCTTGCTCGACTGCATCACCTTTTCGAGCACGGGCACCAGATCGCGCACGGCGCTGACCTTGGAAGACACGAGCAGGATGTAAGGATCCTCGAGAACGGCCTCCATACGCTCGGTATCGGTGACGCTGTAGGGCGAGATGTAGCCCTTGTCGAAGCGCATGCCCTCGACGAGATCCATCTCAAGGCCGAAGGTCTGACCTTCCTCGACGGTGATGACACCGTCCTTGCCGACCTTGTCGATCGACTCGGCGATGATCGCACCGATCTCGGGATCAGCCGACGAGATGGCAGCGACGTTGGCGATCTGTTCCTTGTTCTCCGACACGTCCTGGGCACTGTCGCCGATCGAACTGACGGCAGCTTCGACGGCGGCCTCGATGCCCTTCTTGATCGACATCGGGTTGGCGCCGGCCGCAACGTTGCGCAGACCTTCGCGGACCATGGCCCATGCCAGCACAGTGGCGGTGGTGGTGCCGTCGCCTGCGACGTCGTCGGTCTTTTTGGCGACCTCCTTCACCAGCTCAGCGCCGATGCGCTCGTAGGGGTCCTCCAGCTCGATCTCCTTGGCGATGGAAACGCCATCGTTGGTGATCGTCGGGGCACCCCACTTCTTTTCGAGAACCACATTTCGACCCTTGGGGCCGAGGGTGACACGAACCGCGTCAGCGAGCTGGTTCATGCCCTTCTCGAGACCACGACGGGCCTGTTCATCGAACTGGATGGTCTTTGCCATTATTCCTCCGGAGACAGTATTTAGAAATCACTGTTGGCACTCTCGTGCCGCGACTGCCAATTCAATCTGGAGGGGCAGTAAATCGCAACCAGCGAGTCAGCCTCCGGCGACGGCCGGCACGATGCTCAGGGTCTCGCCTTCCGGAACCGGCGTGGCCAAACCATCGATGAATCGGATGTCGTCGTCGCTAACAAACACGTTCACGAAGCGGCGCAACTCGCCGGTATCGTCGAGGATTCGCTCCTTGAATCCAGGGTGCGCCGACTCGAGGTTGTCGAGGGCGTCGGCCACCGTGGAGCCGTCGACCGCTATCTCGGACTGGCCGGCGGTGAGGGTGCGGAGGGTGGTTGGCACTCGGATGATCACGCTCATGGTTTCCCTTTCGAGCCGGCCTGAACGACGCGGATTGAATCCCGACCAACCCTATCGGGATAACAATCGACCGCCTCTCGGCCACCGCCGTGACAGGACATGAGTCACCGTCAAATTCCCCAGCTGGGGGTTCAGTCGTCCGCCCAACAGGTCGATGCAGCTGTATCCCATGCCTGACTCCGCAGAGGTTCCCATGGCCATTGATTCCCGACCGGTGGTGCATGACCGCCTCGCCGAACTGGTTGTCCGCCTGAGCGGTGCCGATGAAGAATCCGCCCGTCATGCCCTCGATGCCGCGGCCTACCGCCACGGCGAGTGGGGCGACACTCTCCTCAACGTCGCCGATGCCCTCGTGGCCATCAGGGGCAACGCCGATGGTGATCGCGAACCGGTGAGTGCCGGCGGCTGATCTACGCTTGGGGCGTGGCAATCGAACGCACCGGCAAACCACCCGCCCGCAAGCGACTCCCCTTCCCGGCCATCGTCGTGATCGGTGGTCTCACCGTGTTCGGTGCCATCACCGCGGTCCAGTGGGTGCTCACGTCGCTACTGGGGATCGTGAAGCTCGTGCTCGTGATCGTCGTGGTGATTGCAGCCGCCGGCTGGGTCATCTCCGCGAAAGCCAACCGCTGAGCGCCTCTCGAATACATTCGGCGGTCGCGGTCATGGCTCTTTCAGCTCCGTAGAGAGCCGAGAGGTCGATGGTGTCAATGGGCGGATCGAAATCGGGCGCCACCTGTCCCACAACGGCGAGCACCGGAACTCCGGCAGCCTCCGCGAGCCCGCTCACGCCCCCCACCACCTTTCCTGCAAACGAGGTCGAGTCGAGGCGCCCCTCACCGGTCACCACCAGATCTACCGCCTCGATCTGGTCGTAGAGCTCCACCTCGTCGGCGATGAGTCCGAATCCATCGCACAGATGGCCACCCAGGGCGGCCAGGCCTCCCGCCAGCCCCCCTGCCGCTCCGCCTCGCTCGAGGCTTCCGACCTCCACGCCGTATTCGTCGCGATAGACATCGCCGAGGCGCTCCAAGCGGCGGGTGAGCAGGGCTACCTGGGCCGGCGATGCTCCCTTCTGAGGACCGAACACGGCTGCCGCATCGGCGAACCTGGTCGTCACATCACAGCCAACCTCGATCTCCACACCACGAAACCGGGGCAGCGGGCTCATCGCCTTCAGGGCACCCAATCCGCCGTCGGTGGAGGCCGAGCCACCGAGGCCCACCACGATCCGGCGCGCCCCTGACTCGGCGGCTCGAGCCAGCAGTTCTCCCGTGCCTGCGGTGGTGGCGTTCATCGGGTCGTTCTCTTCGATGCCACCGGCAAGAGCCAGGCCCGAAGCCTCGGCCATCTCGATCACCGCGACCGTCCCGTCCAGCCGCCACCGTGCCTCCACCGGCTCCCCCAAGGGGCCCGCAACCGTCGTGGTGCGATTGGGGCCGCCGAAAGCATCGATGGTGCCCTCGCCACCGTCGGCCATGGGTTGGCGATCCGCCTGCCATCCGGCCTCCGCTGCCGCGTCGGCGATGGCAGCCACGGCATCAATGCCGGTGAGGGTGCCCCTGAACTTGTCTGGACAGGCGAGAAGTCGCATCACACCATGGTGGCCGCCGATTAGCGTGGTGGGTGTGACCTCACCGGTTGTCCTCGTCTCCAACCGCGGCCCCCTGTCGTTCACCGACACCGATGGCCACCTCGTCGCCAAGCGGGGAGCCGGGGGTCTGGTGTCGGGGCTGGCCCCCCTCATGGTCGGCACCGACACCATGTGGATCGCGGCGGCCCTGTCGGCAGGCGACCGGGCCGCAGCCGCCGAGGGTACCGTCGAGGCCGAGGGTCTGAGGGTCCGCACCCTCGCCATCGATCCCGAGGTGCTGCGTCAGTCCTACGACGTGATCTGCAACTCGATGCTCTGGTTCCTCTACCACGGCCTCCACGACCTCTCCCGGCGCCCCATCATCGATGCCGGGTGGCATGAGGCGTGGCGGTCGTTTCGTGTCTACAACCAGCAATTCGCCGAGGTGATCGCCGCCGACGCGCCCGCCGACGCCACCGTGCTGGTCCAGGACTACCACCTCGCCCTGCTGGGCCCCATGCTGAGATCGGCTCGCCCCGACATCACATCGGTGCACTTCTCCCACACCCCGTTCGCCCCCCCGATGCAGATGCGGGTGCTGCCCACCGACTGTGCTGCCGAACTGCTCGAGGGCATGGCCGGTCACGACGTCTGCGGCTTCCACTCCCACCGGTGGGCGGCCGATTTCCGAGCTTCGTCGCTCGACATCATCGGCACCGAGCCCGCCACCTTCGTGTCGCCACTCGCCCCCGACCCAGCCGACCTGGCTGCAGTCGCCGGAAGCCGGCAATGCGAAGCAGCGACCGCCGAACTCATCGAGAACTCCGATGGCCGTCAGATGATCGTGAGGGTCGACCGGATCGAGCTTTCGAAAAACATGCTTCGCGGCTTCCGGGCCTTCGATCAGATGCTGACCGACCGCCCCGATCTCAGGGGCAAGGTCGTCTTCCGAGCCCTGGGTTATCCGAGCCGCGAGGGACTGCCCGAATACCTCGCCTACCGCCAGGAGGTCGAGACTCTGGCCGATGTGATCAACCGCCGCTGGGGAACCGAGGCCTGGCGCCCGATCGAACTCGACCTCGAGGACAACTTCCCCAAGTCAATCGCCCACCTGCGTCGCTACGACGTCTTGCTGGTCAATCCGATTCGCGACGGCCTCAACCTGGTGGCCAAGGAAGGGCCCTTGGTCAACGAGGTCGACGGCACCGTCGTCCTCAGCCGTGAAGCCGGCATCCACGATGAACTGGAGGGTGCGGTGATCAGCGTCAACCCCTACGACGTCGACGAGCAGGCCACCGCGCTCGCGGCCGCGCTCGATGCCACCCCGACAGATCGAGCTCACTCTGCGGCCAGATTGAAGGATCGGGCCATGGAGCGCACACCGGAGGATTGGTTGGCCGACCAACTCGCGGCCGCGAGCAGGGCTCGATCAGCCCGGAGCTGATTCCACCCGCCTCATGAGATCGCGGATCAAGGCTTCGGCGCCGGCTGGTCCGTCGACGACATGATCGGCGCGGCTCAACAGGACCGGTGGAGCCTCTTCTGACGACACGCCTATTCGTACCGTGGACACTCCGCGCCGGGCGAGCTCGTCGAGCCCATCGAAGGCGGGGAGGTCGCCGAGATCGTCGCCCATGTAGGCGACCGGATCAAAGTCCTGGGCAAGCTGCACCACCGCAGTGCCCTTGTCGCGGCGGATCGGAGGATGGATCTCGAAGGAGAGTTTCGCGGGACGGGCCTCCAAGCGGTTCGCCCGTGCGGCCTCTGTCGCCCAGGCGCCGATAGCACCGGCCAGGGCAAGCTCACCGCGATAGTGGACGGTGAGCGACAGGCCTTTCGACTCCACCACGTCGGCACCGAATGCCGTGATGGCCTCCTCGGCCAGATCGCGCATGGTGCCCCTCCACTCCTCAGCCTCGTGGAGGGTGTGGTGAACACCCCGCGTGCGCCACTCGAGCCCATAGAGCCCCACGATGTCGATCACGTCGGGGATGAAGCCGGAGATGAAGCTGACCGGCCGGCCCGACACGATCGAAACCCGCCCCAGTCGGGCTTCTAGATCGACGAGCAACTCGGGTACCCCGGGCCGCGGCACTGCATCGTCGGCGTTGTGGGTTATGTCCGCTATCACCCCGTCGAAGTCGAGAAAGAGGGCAGCGCGGCCCGGCGTCCAGCCGAAAGGATCGAGAGGATGGTGTGCCAATGGCCCGCCGGACAGCAGGGAATCAGCCGAGGGACCGGTCGGCGCCGAGTATCACCCAGATGTGGAAGTCCTCGATGCCGGTGGCATCGCCGACCAGTACGGTGGGATCGACGGGGGCCGGTTGCAGCACCGACACCGCATCGCCGCCCAATTCGGCGGCAACACCGGCCGCGTCCTGGTCGTATCCGATCAGGTAGTAGACGGCCGACGCCTCCACCGGGTTGGTGGCAGCATTGGCCGCCTGACCGACGTAGCCGGCGGTGGTGAGCACGGCGGTGCGTGCTCCGGCGAGGCCCGCCTCGCCCACTCCGTTGGCCACCACGACCTTCACCTCGCCGAGTGGCCGGGTGGTGGGTGTGTCCGGTGTGGTGTCGGTGGTGGCATCGTCGCCGGTGGCATCGTCGCCGGCGGCGTCGTCGCCGTCGCCAGTCGTGTCGCCCTGATCATCGGCCGCTTCACCGTCGTCCTCGTCGACAGCATCAGCATCGTCACCGTCGTCCACAACGTCGGAACTGTCGTCAGCGGACCCGGCATCGATGGCCGCCACATCGTCGCCACTTCCGATGCCGCCCTTCCAGAGCAGCAAGAACCCGATCACCACTGCCACCGCGATGAGCGCGCCACCACGGGCGGCAGCGTTGCTGGTGGATCGGGCAAAGGATCCGTCGGCGGCGGCGTAGCGTCCGGGAGTGGTCATCGGCTCTGCTCCTCATTGACCGGGGCCATGTTTTGCTGGCGGCTTCGCCGGCGACGATCGCGCATCCGACGGAGCCGGCGCACGGTGAGCTGGTCGTGCTCTTCGGCCTCAGGCCGATCGATCAGTTCGTTGAGGAGCACATAATAGTTGGTGATCGACAGCTCGAGCTGGTCGGCGATCACGTGCTCTCTCGGCCCGGGTTGGGTCCACCACGATCTCTCGAGTTCGAGGATGGCGCGTTCGCGCTCATTGAGCTCCATTCCGACAGCCTTGCAGATAACGAGGCCCGGGTGGCGCCGCTGGGCCTCTACGCTGACATCGCAGGCGTTAGATCCGTCCGCAGGCCCGTGTAGCTCAGTTGGTAGAGCAGCTGTCTTGTAAACAGCAGGTCGCAGGTTCAACTCCTGTCGCGGGCTCCACCTAAGTGCAGGTCAGACGGTGTTTTTAAGCGAGGGATGGACCGACGCAATCCCCGGCAGCGGCTCAGGGACACCACAGGGACACACAAGAAAACCAATATCAACGAGCGGGCACCCGCTTGTTGTATTCGCACACCGCAATCAGTCACCCTGGCACACGCTGGAAACTAGGCGTCAGGCCGCTAGTTGGGGGTAGGTGCCGAGGGACCCCCACCCATCTACCGCTGTTATCGGTTTCTGGGTGGTTTTGGTTTGCCCTACAAGGCTGATGTTCGCTCGGCTGTCGTGAACACGGTCCGAATTTTGACGCACGGCCTCCGTCTGCGAGTAGTCAAGCTCACTGGGCGAGGCTCGATAAGGCGGGCCAGATGGTCGTGGCTGGCTATCTCGTGGCGATGGAATCGCGGGGCGAGTCGGCCGGTCCCGCCTAGTGTTCAGGACGTGTTGGAGTTCAATGTCTTGGGTCCGATGACGGTCACCGACGGCTCTGACGCGCTTCCGCTCGGAGGTCCCAAGCAACGTGCGGTGATAGCGATGCTGGTTTCGCGGGCCGGATTGCCGCTGTCGGCAGATGCGATCGCCCTGGCCGTTTATGGAGATGACATTCCCGAGCGGGCGCGGAGGTCGGTCCAGACCTTTGTCTCGACACTTCGATCTCTGGTTGGTGAGCTCATCGTGCGAGAGGGGGATGGCTGGTCCCTCGAGGTTGATCGCTCGGCGTTGGACGTGTGCCGTTTCGAGGACATGTACGCGTCAGCGTCCGATCTGAGTGCTGATACTGCGGCCGAGGTGCTGAGGGAAGCGCTCTCGATGTGGCGGGGTGAGCCGTACGCCGATGTGGAGGCGCACGGTGAATTGGACGCGGAGATCGCCCGGCTCGCGGAGCTTCGGATCAGTGCGCTGCAGGCGCGTATCGACGCGGACCTGGCTTTGGGTCGAACCGGGGATCTGATCGGAGAGATCGAATCGCTGTTGGTCGAGTTCCCTTATCAGGAGCGGTTTCGGGGTCAGCACATGCTGGCCTTGTATCGGGCTGGTCGCCAGAGCGAGGCGCTGCGGTCATTTCAGGAAATTCGGACGCTGTTGATCGATGAACTCGGAGTCGATCCCACTCGTGAGCTGCAGGCCCTCGAGCAGCGCATCCTCGAGCAAGGCGAATCGCTGCTGGTAGGCGCGGACCCATTGATTCACAGGCCAGCACTTGGGGTTGAGAGTCCTGATGGGAGAGCCGATCAGGCCGGGTCACGAGAGGTGATATCGCTGCAACGTCTTCCGTCTGGGACGGTGACGTTTCTGTTTGCCGATGTTGAGGACAGCACGCGGTTGTGGGCCGATGATCACGACGGGATGGCCGCGTCGTTGCGTCTCTACGATGAGGTTCTGCGTGAGGTGATCGAGACACACGGTGGGTATGTGTTCACGACTGCGGGGGATGCGTTCCGTGTGGCGTTCGATCGTGCATCTGATGGCGTGTCGTGTGCTTCGACAGCGCAGATGGCATTGGCTGAGGCCGAGTGGCCTGGTCCGGTGTTGGGGGTGCGGATGGGCTTGCATCTGGGTGAGGCCGAGGAGCGCGGTGGCGACTATTTCGGTCCGGTAGTGAACACGGCCGCGAGGGTGGAGACGGCTGGTCACGGCGGTCAGGTGGTGATCACCGACGCCGTGCGCGCGGCGGCACGAATCAACGCGAGTGACCTTGGTGAGCATCGTCTGCGCGACATGGCCGAGCCAGTGCATCTGTGGCAGGTGGGTGAGGGCGAGTTCCCGCCGTTGCGGGTGGTGCGGGAAACGCTGTCGTCCCTGCCGGTCCCGTCGACGCCTTTGCTCGGGCGTGAGGACGAGATCCGTCGAGTGCGAGCGATGTTGTTGGATTCTCGTCTTGTCACTGTTACTGGTGTGGGTGGTTCGGGGAAGACCCGTCTGGCGGTCGAGATAGCAGAACAGGAGCTACCAACGCTGGAACATGGCGCGTATTTCGCGGATCTGTCACTGGTCTCTGATGATGATGGTGTCGTTGCCGCAGTGGCGGAGGCTGTTCGGCTGCGGCTCGGTGGCGGCGGTGAGCCTCTTGGACAGTTGCTCGATCACCTGGTCGACAAGCAGGCGATGGTGGTGTTGGACAACTGCGAGCATGTGATCGACGCCTGCGCAGAGTTCGCTGAGGCCGCGTTGGCCCATCCCGGTGATTGGCGGTTGTTGGCTACGAGCCGGGAGCATCTCGATGTTGCGGGGGAGCACGTGGTGCACGTCCCTTCGCTGTCGAGCGATGGTGACGGTGCTGCGGTGAGACTGTTTGTTGAGCGTGCTACGGCGGTCAATCCCGGCTTTATGGCTGATGACACCAATCGGGGTTTCATCGCAGATTTGTGTGACCGGTTGGATGGCATGCCGTTGGCGATCGAACTGGCGGCCGCTCGCACTGTCGTCATGTCTCCGAGCGACATGTTGGCCCGTATCGATGACAGGTTTCGGGTTCTGTCGGGGGGTAGGAAACGTACGCGGGAGCGTCGACAAACTCTTGAGGCCACTCTCGACTGGAGCTATGACCTTCTCGACGACGAGGAACAAAGACTGTTGCGCACGGTCGGCGTGTTCGTTGGACCGTTTGACGCATCTGCGGCGGCGTCTGTCGGGCGGCTCGCTGTTGAGGACGCGGTGGACGTACTCGAGTCGTTGGTCACAAAATCGCTTGTCGTGGCGACGACGGTTCGTGGCGCGGTGCAGTTCCGTCTGTTGGAGACCGTGCGCGCTTACGCGCAGGAGCATCTGCAACGCAACGGTGAACTCGAAACTGTCCGCGACACGCATTTGGAGTATCACGTCGCGGCCGTGGCCGATACCGCCGCCGGGCAGTCATCGAAGTACGAGTGGCGATATGTGTGGAATTGGTCGGCCGTGCAGCGGTGGATGCCCTTTACGGCCAACCTCGAAGCGGCAACTGACTGGGCCATCGCTGGTGACCGCCACCCCGACGCAGGCGAGATTCTTGCTGACGCGGCGCAACTGTGGCGCGAGCGAGCAGCGCAGCCGATCCTCGATCGCGTCGACGCTGTGATCGCCGCCATTCCAGAACACAGCAGTCTGCGCGACCGTCTTCGGCATATAGAAATGGAGATGGCAATGGCCACCGACGACGTTCAGCGGATGCTGTCAGTAGCGGCTGAAGCTACCCTGTCGCCCGACGATGGCATCAGACATTCAGGGTTGGAATGGCTGGCCAACCTCTTGACCGTCAGAGACCCTGCGGAATCGCGAAGGATGATCGACCTCTCTCGCGAAATTGGCGCGGACCCCATCGGGATGGCCGACAAACACCTCGCGGATCTACACATCATCGACGGCGAGTATGAGCAGGCACTTACACTGCTGCGCCCGTACGAGGGCATGAACGTGGTCGCCCCGTTGGATGCCGCTATTGCGGCTGCGTTGCTGATGAGTGGTCGCCCAGCCGAAGCGTTAGAGGTCGTGCAAGACCATCCGATGTCGGATTCGATCTGGATGTCGTACGGGGTCATCATCGGCCTCTGCCATCTCGCCATCGGTGACCGCGAGTCCGCAAAGGCCGCACTGGTCGACGAGGCACGCACCGCGGCCCTCGGCCGGATGAAACGGGCCTCGAACAGTGCGCTCGTGGGACTTGCCGCCCTCGTGAAACACGATGGAGACACCGAGTGGGCGACCGAAATCATTCTCCGAGCCAGTCATCCGCGTGAGTCAGCCGTGCGTGCGCTTGGTCGAATGGTCGCCGAACAGATCGGAGTGCGCGACGAGTACGTCCGACTCCAAGAGGTACTAAATACGAACCCCGCGTCCACTGAAGGAACAGCCTTCCTCAAAAAATCACTCACCCGCTGGGACGCCCAACAGACCGCGCCGTGAGAGTCGTCACCCGACCCATGTCTGGGAGCCAACGCCAGCACCCACACGCGGACGTCCACGGAATCACTTGTTCTCAACGCCGAAGGCGCGTCAACATCAATCAGCGGGCCTCCGAGGCGTCGACGTCGAACTCGGCACGCCCCGACGCCGCGAGGAACGAATCAACATCGGCTTTCCGGACCGAGTACCGGGCGCGGAGCGCGTGGGGGGATGTGCCGAGGCACCCCACCCATCTACAGCCTGTTATTGGTTTCCGGGTGGTTTTGGTTTGTGTTTCAAGGTGGTGCCTGGCGTTGAAGGTGTGGATCGCTAAGGGGCGATGCGCGGAGCCTGGACGTTGCCAATCGGTCTAGGAATCGCCAAATCGGTCGAAGAAGCCTTCATCAACGACCGGAGTCAGCGTGACGCCGACCCCCTCCTGAAGGCACAGCTCGCTCAGTTTCTCGCCGTCGATCAAGTCGATGGTCGGGTGTCGGCCAAGAGCGGCGAGTCTGGCAGGCTCCGAGAAGCGCGCTGTAGTGATCAGCACGCCATGCTCAGCACCCGCGGCTGTGGCATCGCTCTGGAACAGCGCCACGGTTTCTCGACCGATCGTCCTTGAAGGCTCGTACCGCTTCGCCTGCACGGCCACGTGGGTTCTCGGAGGACAAATCCCGTGATCGGTGTCGATGAAGAACGGTCGCCGGCCCACGGACGCAAAGGTACCGTCGTGGGCCGGCACCGATCACAAGCCCGCGAGTACGGCCGCTACGTAAGTAACGATGACGTGTGCTTGCTCGGCAGTGAGAATGCCGTCGTCGACGAAGTCCTCGAGCTGGCTGAGTACGCCCGTGAGGATGCCGCTCGCACCATTGGTGTGGCCACGCTCGATCTGGTCGAGTGCCCGGTTCAGACTCCGGGTCGGCGAGTTGGCCTGGCCCTTGTTGAGCACACCGGCGTCGAGCAGCTTGGCGACCTCATCGAGCGCGACGCCGAGCACCACTTCCGCATCGGGGCCGTCGAGGTCGAGCCCCAACAACGCCACGTCGTGATCAGACGCACGGAATGGCGTCGTCTCGTCGAACAGGCCGATCGCGTAGGCGGACTGGAACCGCGTCTCGTAGTCGAAGATGTCGGGCTCGTCGGCGTTGATGTGCCATTCGCTCGCGCCGGTCACCTGCGGCGTCATCGACGCGCTCGACATGACGTAGTCGAGGTAGCCGAATTCACCGCTGAACACGAAGCTGTAGGCAAACTCGCCGACGTACTGCGCTATCAGGTCGGTGTAGCCCTCGCCCGTCAGCACGCTGATCGGGTCTTCCTTGTCGTACGAGTTGAGGTCACCGACGATGAGCCAGTCGGTGTCATCGACCCGGGTCGGGTTGGTGTCGAGCCAGTTGGCCAGCTCATGTGCGGCCTTGATGCGGGTGTCGTTGCAGCTCCCTGCCAAGGGGTGGTCGTCGCCAGAGGCGCACGAGGAGCCCTTCGACTTGAGGTGATTGACCACGACCGAGAAGACGCCGCCATTCGCCTTGTTGACGAACGAAGCGGCGACTGCGGCGCGGTTCTTGTTGTCCGGGGTCTCGTCGGGGTTCTCGTAACCGTTGGGGTTGAGGAACGCCTGTGTATCGAGCACAGCAGCGTCGCCGATCGGAGCGACAGCGGCGGGTCGATAGAGGATCCCGACCTTGATCACGTCGGGGCCGACCACCGAGTCGGTGCCGGCCGCGACGTAGTCGTACGTGCCTGCACCGAGACGGTCGTTGAGACCCTCGGCCAGGTCGGCCAAGGGTTCGACACCGATGGTGTTCTCCATCTCGACCATGCCGATGACGTCGGCGTCGAGACCTTCGAGAGCGTTCAGCAGCTTGACGCGTTGCCGCTCGAACTCGAACAGTCCGTCGTCTCC
>CAXMSE010000038.1:0-79136 GCA_964196195.1 uncultured Gammaproteobacteria bacterium
GATCAGCTCATGCACACGATCACGGCAAGAACAGTTCAGGTGAAGGGCAACCAGCAGCCCACCTACCTTCGGGGAATCCATCGCTCCGTCTATCTCGCTCGTTACGAGCGCCACAGCGCCACCCCGGAGCTGGTCTCCCAGGGCCGCCCGCTTGCTGAGGCGGCCTGAGCGTCCCCGCGGGGACGTCATTTCAGTCTCGCCAACAGTCGTCAGCGCTTGATGGCTTCGACCAGGCGAGCCACGTCCTGAGCGTTGTTGTAGAGGTGGAACCCAACTCGGAGACGGCCGGCGCGGGAGGCAACGCTGAGTCCGTCCAGCCTCTCGCTGTCGAAACCCGGTTCGAGATCGAGGGACACGATCGCCGAATCCATCGGCTCGAGGTCGAGTTCGGTGAGCAAGGAGTTGGCCAGGCCGACGTTGTGCGCGTGGATGGTGTCGATTCCGACCTCATCCAGCAACCGCAGCGCCGGCACGGTGCCGACCCACCCCAGCCAACCGGGCGACAGATCGAGGCGGCGGGCATTAGAGGCAAGGCGAAGCGGCATGCCGTAGATGCTGTGCCACGGGGACTCGCCGGCGTACCAGCCGGCATAGAGGGGACGAGTGCGTTCGAGTAGTTCGGGACGCACAGTCATGAATGCAGTGCCGCGAGGGCTCAGCAACCACTTGTAGGTACCTGCCACGAGGAAGTCGAAGTCAGTGGCATCGATAGGAAGCCATCCAGCTGCCTGGGTGGCGTCCACCATCGTGAGCGCATCGTTGGCGGCCGCTGCTGCCCTGATGGCGGCAAGATCGGCGACTCTGCCGTCGGCCGACTGGACGGCGCTGAAGGCGACGAGATCGGTCGCCGGCCCGATCGACGACGCCAGCTGTTCGAGCGGCACGAAGTCCACCTGGATACCCAGGTCGTCTAGGGCGAGAAAGGGGAAGAAGACGGAAGTGAATTCACCTTCGGGACACAGGACACGCGAACCCGGCTGCAAGACAGTCGCCACTATCCCGACCAACGCCGAAACCTGGGCGCCGATCGCCACCCACCCCACCGGGGCCGACACGAGGCCCGCAAACAGGCTGCGGGCTGCGGCCACATCGTCGTCGTAGCCCGCCGGCTCTGCTCGGCCGGCCTGCCATTCGGTGACGGCATCCTCGAGAGCACTCACAGTTTCCGGAGAAGGCAGGCCGATGCTCGCGGTGTTGAAGTAGCCCCCTGCGCCAGGAAACCGGCCCCGGATGTCCTCGCTGATCATTCGGCCATATTTACCGCGCCCTCTGTGGCTAAGCGAAATTCGCCACCTCGGAAATCAGAGCGAGGTGGTCCGCTGGATCGAACGGGCGGGTGAGATCGCGGGCCGCGACCTCACCCAGGAGGAATGGGACCGCTTGGTGCCCGGCGATCAACCATTGCGGTCCGCTTGCGCCTGACTCGACACGATTGTCTATGGGTGATCTGCTACCAGCTCGGGAGACCGGCGGCCGCTCGGCCGTCGTGGCACCGATGAGGAGGCACCATGACCGCCGATGTCGAGACACTGCGCGCGATCGAGCAGCGCGTCCTGTGGCTCGCCACCCGCATCATCGACGCGGCCAACCGCCGGGGCGACACCGAGGTGAAGGTGGGCGGGCACCAGGCCTCGTGTGCCTCCATCGTGTCGGTGATGACTGCGCTCTGGTTCGGCCATATTGGCGGTGAGGACAAGGTGGCGGTCAAGCCCCATGCGTCGCCCGTCTATCACGCCATCAAATACCTCACCGGAGAGCTCGACGGCTCCTACCTCACCACCCTGCGCCAGCGAGGTGGGCTCCAGGCGTATCCGTCGCGCACCAAGGACCCCGACGTCTCCGACTTCTCCACCGGCTCAGTCGGGCTCGGCGCAGTAGCCCCCTTGTTCTCCGCTCTCACCCGCCGCTACGTCGACTCCCACTTCGGACGCCGACCCGATGCCCGGTTCATCGCCCTGGTTGGTGATGCCGAACTCGACGAGGGCAACATCTGGGAAGCGATCGCCGATCCCGCCACCCAGGGGCTCGCCAACTTCACCATGGTCGTCGACCTCAACCGCCAGAGCCTCGATCGGGTGATACCCGACATCGCGGCACTTCGCCTCAAACGATTCTTCGGCGATGCCGGCTGGCACGTCGCCGAAGCAAAGTACGGGTCCCGGCTCACCACTGCGTTCGCGCTACCGGGTGGTGAGTCCCTCGAGGCCCACATCGACGAGATGCCCAACGAGGCCTACCAGGCGCTGTTCGGCCTCGATGGTGCCACCCTGCGAGCCAAGTTCCTGGAGCAGGCCGACCCATCCGTGGTCGCGTTTGCCGATGGCTACGACGACGACCGCCTGAAGTCGCTGGTAACCGACCTCGGCGGACACGACATCGGTCTCCTGCTCGACACGTTCAAGCAGTGCGATGCCGAGACCGAGCGGCCCTCGGTGGTCTTCGCCTACACCGTCAAGGGATGGAGTCTCCCCATCGCCGGTGATCCGCTCAACCACGCCGCACTGCTCACCCCCGACCAGGTCGACACCTTCCGATCTGAGCTCGGCCTCGATGCACAAAGCGAGTGGAATCGCTTCGAGCCCGACAGCCCGGCCGGCCGAGTATGTGCAGCCGTCGGGGGCGCGGTCAACAACCCGCTACCCGTACCCCGACCGGTCCCACCCGTTCCAACCGCGGTACGACCACCCACAACCGCCGGCGCCACCTCGACCCAGGAGTCGTTTGGACGGGTGCTGGCCGCCCTCGCCGATGTGGAGGGAGTCGGCAACCGCATCGTCACCACCGCCCCCGACGTCTCCATCTCCACCAACCTGGGCGGCTGGATCAACAAGAAGGGCGTCTACTCCCACACCGAACGCGACGACCACGGCGGTGCCGATCGATTGCTGAAGTGGGCACCGGGACCCACCGGTCAGCATCTCGAACTCGGCATCAGCGAGATGAACCTCTTCATGTTGCTCGGCCAACTCGGGCTCAGCCACGACCATCACGGCCAACACCTGCTCCCCATAGGCACCGTCTATGACCCCTTCGTGTTGCGGGGGCTCGACGCCCTGATCTTTGGGCTCTACAACGATGCCAAGTTCATCGTGGCCGGCACTCCGTCGGGGGTCACCCTCGCTCCGGAGGGTGGCGCCCATCAATCCACTATCACCGCTTCGGTGGGAGCCGAACTTCCCAACATCGTCTATTCCGAGCCGGCCTATGCCACCGAGGTCGACTGGCTGCTCTGCGACGCGATCGATCAACTGTCGCGGCCGGGGGGCACGAGTTCCTATCTCCGGCTGTCGACCCGGCCCATCGATCAGGCCCCGTTTGCCGCGGCCCTCGAGCGCTACGGCGAGGCCGCACTCAGGTCTCATGTGCTCGCCGGTGGATACCGACTCCACGATGGTTCCGACGACGGCCGGCCATCGGTGACAATTGTGACCACCGGGGCCATGGCCCCCGAGGCACTGGCGGCTGCGGCCGAACTCGACAACGAGGGCGTTCAGGCCGGCGTCGTTCACCTCACCAGCCCTGATCGCGTCTATCGCAGCTGGAGGGCGGGCTACACAAGCGTCACGACCGGCAGCATGGTGCGATCGCCCAGCCATCTCCACCGACTCCTACCGACACCCGAACGGCATCGGCCGGTGGTGAGCGTGCACGATGCCAGCAGCCACAGCCTGGCCTGGGTCGGATCCGCCCTCGGTACGGCACAGTACGCCCTCGGCGTCGACCGCTTCGGCGAGTCGGGCACGATTGGAGATCTCCACGAGGTCACCGGCATCTCCTCGGCCAACATCGTCAACACTGCACTCATTGCGATCAGCGAACTCGATTCCGATGACATCGAGTAGGTACAATAGTACTAGACACTGTCAATACTTGAGGCAAGAGCAACTATCTACCTCCGCGGTTCTATGCGTGGAGTGGTACTATTTTGCTATCCGCTTCACCCAGCGCGAGGATAAGTAGGAATATGCCCAATTCGCCACGTAACGCAATCGATGAATGGGAACAGAGGATCGGCGACTCGGTCCGCCAGGCTCGCCTCGCCTCTGAAGTGGCCCAGGCCGAGGTCGCCGACCGGGCCGACGTATCGCTGAAGACCATCGGAAACCTCGAACATGGGAGAGGTTCATCACTCTCCACACTCATCCGAGTCGCACAGGCGCTGGGGCGTACGGACTTGTTAGAGGGCCTCACCCAACCCACGCCGGTGACCGAACAGGGTCCACCCCCCAACAAGCCAAGCGCCCCCGCTGCCGGGCCGGTGCCACATCCACGCTCGCGCCGCTGGCGTGCCCCGAGCAGCGACTGACCGCAGGCGACTACCGTCACCAACATGAAGATCGGAGTACAGCTTCCCGAGGTGGAGCGCCGCGTCGCTTGGCCGGAGTATCGCGCCATGGCCGAGGCCGCCGAGACAGGGGGCCTCGACTCCCTATGGGTCGGCGATCATCTCCTCTACGACCTGCCCGACGGATCGAAGCGGGGCCCGTGGGAATGCTGGAGCCTGTTGGCTGGGCTCGCCGCGGTCACCGAATCGGTCACCCTCGCTCCCCTGGTGGCCTCCACCAGTTTCCACGCCCCGGCGATGCTCGCCAAGAAGGCAGTCACCGTCGACGAGATATCGGGCGGCCGCTTGATGGTCGGGCTCGGCGCGGGCTGGAACCAGCGCGAATACACCGCGTTCGGGTTTCCCTTCGACCACCGGGTGAGTCGCTTCGAAGAGGCGTTCACCATCATTCGTACCCTGCTGCGAGATGGCCAGGCCGACTTCACCGGGCAGCACTATGAGGTCAGCGACTGTGTCCTCGACCCTCCGGCACGACCCGATCTGCCACTGATGATCGGATCGTCGGGGCCGAGGATGCTGGAGATCACGATGCCCTACGTCGATGCCTGGAACATCTGGTATGCCGATTACGACAACGACCCCGCGAATCTCGGCGAGAAGATCGCGGTGGTAGACGATGCTGCTCGAGCCGCGGGCCGCCGCACCGAGGACATCACCAAGACAGCGGCCCTGCTGGTGAACCTCGAAGGTGAACCCACCCGCAGGGACTCCCGTAATCCGATCGTCGGCGCCAACGCCATGACAGTGGCGCTTGACGGCTTGGAACAAGCCGGTGTCGACCACGTTCAACTGGTGCTGGATCCGATCACCATCACCACCGTCGAACTCGCTTCGACTTCCACGAAACTCCTCGACTGACGTGCCCACAGCTTTTCGAATCGAGTGAGCCGCACTACGGTGCCGTGAACCCGACGACACAGAGGACTCCAATGGCGCAGGTCGTGCTAGAGAACATCAGTAAGGTTTACCCCAACGGATTCCAGGCTGTCACCGATCTGAGCCTAAGTATCGAAGACGGGGAGTTCCTCGTTCTCGTGGGTCCGTCGGGATGCGGAAAGAGCACTGCGCTGAGGATGATCGCGGGGCTCGAAGAGATCAGCGATGGCGAGCTCTTCATCGGCGACAACATGGTGAACGACATGGAACCAAAAGACCGCGACATCGCGATGGTGTTCCAGAACTACGCCCTGTATCCCCACATGACTGTCTACGACAACATCGGTTTCGCCCTGAAGTTGGCGAAGATGCCCAAGGACGAGATCGACTTACGGATCCGCGATGCAGCACGCATCCTCGAACTCGAAGACAACCTCGACCGCAAACCCGGCCAGCTCTCGGGCGGCCAGCGCCAACGCGTCGCTATGGGGCGCGCGATAGTGCGCCAGCCTTCGGCGTTCCTCATGGACGAACCACTGTCGAATCTCGACGCCAAGCTGAGAGTTCAGATGCGCGCCGAGATCGCCGGGCTCCAGCGCGAGCTCGGCGTCACCACGTTCTACGTCACCCACGACCAGGTCGAGGCCATGACCATGGGCGACCGGGTGGCAGTAATCAAGGACGGCTTCCTCCAGCAGGTCGATACACCACAGAATCTCTACGACCGTCCCGAGAACGTGTTCGTGGCAGCGTTCATCGGATCTCCGAGCATGAACCTGTTCGAGGGCACTTTCACACTCGACGGTGACGGTGCGAAGATCGAGGTCGGCAGCCAGTCGCTGTCGGTGCCGGCCGAAGTGCTGCAGACCCGACCCGCGCTTCGGTCCTACGACGGCCGCGCCGTGATCTTCGGAATCCGGCCCGAGGACCTCGACGACGCCGCAATCGTGTCGCGACCCGACGATCAGTGTCTCCACTCCTCGGTGGCGCTCATCGAAGCACTGGGAGCAGAAATCCTCGTCCACATGAAAGTCGATGCCACATTCGTCGACTCGGGAGACCCCGACGCCGTCGAGGAGCTGAGCGACACCAGCCTCGTCGGACGTTTCAGTCCACGGAGTCAGGTCCGCATCGGCAACGAGGTGACGATCGCGGTGGACACCGCCCGGATGAGCTTCTTCGACCCCGAATCGCGCCTCGCCGTCTGGGGCTGAAAGCCTCCTCGACACCCACCTCTGACACCCGCCTCTCACATGGACGACTTCCGGTACGGCGTCATCGGCACAGGAATGATGGGCGTCGAACACATCGAGAACATCAACGCGATCGATGGCGCACGGGTTACCGCCATAGCCGACCCGCACGCGCCATCTCGCGAGGCGGGTCGGGTCGCGGCCGAACACCACGTCTCTGAATATTCCGACCACCTCTCACTCCTGGAGGCGGATGAATGTGATGCCCTCGTCGTGGCCTCGCCGAACATGACCCACATCGATGTTCTCAAGGACGTACTCGCATCCGATGTCGCGGTGCTGATCGAAAAGCCGATGTGCACAAGTGTCGAAGATTGCCGCACTGTCGTCGAAATGGCCGAGAATCGCTCCGGTCTGGTCTGGGTCGGACTGGAGTATCGCTACATGCCGCCAGTGGCTCGCCTCATAGAGGAACTCGCCACCGGTGTCGCCGGCAACATCCACATGGTGACGATCAGGGAACATCGCTTCCCGTTCCTCCCCAAGGTCGGCGACTGGAATCGGTTCAACCGCCACACGGGAGGAACCCTGGTCGAAAAGTGTTGTCACTTCTTCGATCTGATGGCTCTCCTGGCCGGTGCGCCGGCGGTTAGCGTCTTCGCCAGCGGGGGCCAGGCTGTCAACCACATCGACGAGATCTACGACGGTGAACGCAGCGACATCCTCGACCATGCCTACGTGATCGTCGAACACCAAAACGGTGTACGCGGGCTTCTCGACCTGTGCATGTTTGCCGAGGCCACCCACAATCAAGAAGAGATATCCGTGGTCGGTGACACCGCCAAACTGGAAGTACTCATCCCCGAGGACGTGATCAGGATCGGTCGCCGTGGCGTGCACGGGATCGGCAACGTCCAGATCGAATCCGTCGAGAGCGAATCGATTCCCTACAAAGGGCATCACCACGGTTCGAGCTACATCGAGCACGGGAAATTTATCGAGGCAGTGCGCAGTGGCGGCTCACCCGAAGTGAGTGTGGACGACGGCTTGTTGTCGGTGGCAACCGGCGTTGCTGCCCAGTGGAGCATCGACCAGGACTGCGCGGTTCTGCTGTCAGAGGTTCTCTGAGAACCAACCGCCATCTGCGCAAGTGGCGCAAGTCCGCGCCAAGCGATAATGTTCGCCACCGCGCTCAGGACGCCAGATTTATTAGAGCGCTCCATCACCTATGGAGGGAAACATGATGAGAAAACGTTGGGTACGGCTTATCGCCGTCCTTTTGGCTCTTTCGCTGGTAGCCGCCGCATGTGGCGACGACAGCGACTCGAGTGCCGACACCGGATCGAGCGACGCGTCAGACGCATTGGCTGACGCCCAGGCCGCCCAAGCCGACGCAGAAGCCGCAGCCGCCGACGCAGAAGCCGCAGCTTCCGCTGCACAAGCCGAGGCAGATGCCGCATCATCGGCACTAGGCGATGCAGAAGCTGCCGCTGGCGACGTCGGCGAGTTTGCCGGCGAGATCGTTCGCGTAACCGGCCCGGAGCGCTCCCCAGAAGAGTGGGGCGCACTCCAGACAGTGTTGGATGCCTTCGCCGAAGAAACCGGCATGCAGATCATCTACACCGGCTCTGCCGACTGGGAATCGGAGATCAACGTTCAGATCGCGGCCGCCAACCCACCGGACATCTCGATGTTCCCCCAGCCGGGCAAGCTTGCTGATTTCGCTCGTGACGACCTGGTCGTTGCTCTGCCGGATGCGTCTCTCGACGTCATCTCGCCCAGCTGGGGCGCCGCTCCCCTGTCATTCGGCGCTGTCGACGGCGCCCAGTACGGGGTGCCTGTCAAGAACACGCTGAAGTCACTCGTCTGGTACAAGCCGGCAGTGTTCGAGGCCGGCGGCTACGACATCCCCGAAACCTGGGATGAGCTCTTGGCACTCACCGACACCATGATCGCCGACGGCACCACCCCGTGGTGTGTCGGCATCGAGTCGGGCCAGGCCACCGGATGGACCTTCACCGACTGGACCGAGGATCTGATGCTCCGCTTCCAGGGCGGTGAGGCCTACGACAAGTGGGTCAGCAACGAGCTGAAGTTCTCCGACCCAGCGGTGATCGAAATCTTCGATGCCATCCTCGACCTATGGAACACCCCCGGCGCGGTATTCGCCGGTGGCGGATCTATCGCCAGCTCCCACTTCGCTTCGGATCCTGCCGAGGGCCTTGCCGCCGACGACTGCGCCATGGTGCGTCAGGCATCGTTCTTCTCCGGCTTCCTGCCGGAGGGAGTGTCCGATGAGGTCGCCGTGTTCTACTTCCCGTCGATCGGCGACGGCAGCCGTCCCGTGCTCGGCTCGGGTACCCTCGCTGCCGCGTTCCAGGACCGCCCCGCAGTGTGGGCCGTCATGGAGTACCTCGGCTCGGGTGACTACGCCAACGCCCGCCAGGTCGCTCAGCAGGACCTAAAGGGTGGTGCGGGTCAGCTCTCGGGCTTCAACTCCTCCAACCTGGACCTCGACCGTTCACTGTGGGAGCCTCTCGAAGCCTCCTTCATCGAGATCCTGCAAAGTGCAGAGGTGTTCCGCTTCGACGGTTCAGATCTCATGCCCGCCGACGTCGGTGCCGGCACCTTCTGGACCGAGGCCACCGCGATGGTCAACGGCGAGAAGGACGCTGCTGCCGCTGCAGCTGCCATCGATGCCAGCTGGCCCGACGAGTAATCAGTAATCAGCCAGTCAAGTGACATAGCTGCCGGGTGGGGTAGGTCTCGCACCTACCCCACCAGGCGAATCAAAATGGGGGAAATGAACAAATGATTCTGGTGCGCCGTCTGGGCCCTGCCGTCGCGGCACTCGTGGCCGCCGTGATATTCGCCCTGCTCCGACCCGGCCTCACCGACGTGTACGACAAGGGGGCACAAGGCCGCCTCCACTGGGCATCCACCGGCCTCGTCATCTGGGCCATCTTCGGCATCGTCCTCGCCCGGGCCGACTACTCGGCCCGCGATTTTCGCAATCTGGCCCGTATCGGCCTGCTGGGGCTTGCCCCGATACTTCTGAGTGCCCTGGTGCTCAGCTATCCCGAAGACGCCGATCGGGTGGCGTCCACACTCTGGACGGTCGTCCTCGCCGTTTCCATCATCGGTGGCCTGTGGGTCGTGCTCAATCTCCTGGTCGACCGGGCAAAGACAGACTGGCGCTTGTTCGCAAGCGTCGTCGCGGCCCTCATCGCAGCCGTGTTTTTTGCCATTCTCCGCGGCAACCTCACGCTCATGGGGTTGTTTGCAGACGACGATCCGCTGGCTCTGTTCTCGGGCACCGGATTTCTGGGCCACATCGAATGGCCGCTAGTCGGAGCCGTGATCTGGGGCGGGGCCATAGCTCTGGTCACCACCCTCAAGCAGGGACTGCCCCGCCTGGCGGTCGGCGCAGCAGCCGGCCTGCTCACCGGTTGGCTCATCGGCGACAACATCAAGCCCTGGCTCAGCCCCCAGCTCGAATGGGTCGAGCTGATCCTCTTCACCGTGATCTTCGCGGCGATCGGAGGAGCCCTGAGATGGCGCAGCCGAGACTGGGCACCGGGCGTGGTCATCGGTGCGGCCCTGGGTTGGACCTGGGCCGCCTGGTTCACCTCGAGCTTCGGCGGATCAGGGTCCGACGCCCAGGTGGCCGCCATGGTGCCATTGTTCCTGCTGGGGGCTCGTCTCGGTTGGGGCTCGAACCCCAAACTCGCCAAGCTCTCGCGGTTCGACAATCGGGCCCGAGCATTGATCTTCCTCGGTCCCGCCATCCTGTTTATCTCTTCCGCGCTGTTTATCCCGGCCGTGATAACGCTCATCTTGTCGCTGAAGGACCGCGACGGCATCGACTTCGTCTTCCTCGACAACTACGAGGAACTACTTCGCGACGCTGATTCGTTCAATGTCACCAACTGGTCCAACATCTTCACGTCTCAACTTTTCTGGGTCGCCGCCCTGCTCGTCACCGCGGGCGTGATCATCGGCTTCACCTCGGGCAAGAAGCGCCATGGCGTCAGGCATTTCGAACGCACCGGTTCGGCAATGGCGTCCATGATCTTCGGTACCCTGCTTCTCTCTTTTGCGGTGTTCTCCGTCCTTCGTGGAACATTCTTCAACAACCTGTGGTGGGTGGTCACCGTCACCACGATCTCCACCACGATGGGCCTGGTCATCGCGGTATTGGCCGAACGGGCCGGCCGGTTGGAATCGTTCGCAAAGGCTCTCATCTTCATGCCCATGGCCGTGTCGTTCGTTGGCGCGTCCATCGTCTGGCGCCTCCAGTATCAGGCACGCGATCCGTCGAAACCACAAACTGGTGTGCTCAACGGGTCGTGGGTCCAGTTAGGCAAGCTGAGCCACTCGGGCTGGCCGCGAGCTCTGGTACTGGTGGTTCTTGCCGCCTTGATTGGGTTCACGATCTACAAGGCAATCCCCCGTATACGGGTGGCTGAATCGTTCGCCATCCATGTCGGGGTGTCGATCGTGTTTGCCTACTTCTTCATCGAGCTGCTGCGCCGCAGCCTCGGCGGCTTCAAGTTCGGTCCCGACGGCGAACTGCTCCCCGACACGGTGCTGTTCCTTCAGAACCCGCCCTTCAACAACATGTTCCTGATGGTTGTGCTCATCTGGATCCAGACCGGCTTTGCGATGGTGATCCTCTCGGCCGCCATCAAGGCGGTGCCGGAGGAATACATCGAAGCGGCCAGGGTCGACGGGGCCACCGAGAGCCAGACGTTCTTCAACATCACCCTTCCTCAGATCCTGCCGACCATCGGGGTTGTGGTGACGACATTGATCGTCCTGGTCAGCAAGGTGTTCGACATCGTGAAGGTGACCACAGGTGGCAACTTCGGCACCGACGTGTTGGCCAACGACATGTTCCAGGAATCGTTCAGCTTCTTCAACCGTGGGCTCGGTTCAGCCATAGCGGTCTTCATCCTGATCTCGGTCCTTCCCGTGATGGTCCTCAATATCCGCCGCATGCAAGCCGAGAGGTTGACCTGATGGCCACAGTTACCGCCAACAAGTCCGACGAGTCCCAGTCGCTGGGATCGCGTATCTACCGCAAGCTCGCCTCCATACCGAGTTGGGCTCTCTGGATATTGGTGGCCATCTGGACCCTCCCCAGCTTCAGCCTCGTCGTCAACTCGTTTCGGGCCAGAAGCGACCAGCGCACCGGCGGATTCTGGGAGGTCGTCGGCAACCCCGCCCAACTCACAACCGAGAACTACGACACGATCCTTTCGCGAGGTGGTGTCAACAGCCTGTTCGATTCCCTGATCAGTTCGTTCGCGATCGCCATCCCGGCCACCATCATTCCCATCGCGTTCGCCACCTTCGCGGCCTACGGCTTTGCGTGGATCGATTTCAAGGGCCGCGAGTGGCTCTTCATCGCCACCATCTCCCTTCTCGCCATTCCGCTCCAGGTGGCCCTGATCCCCTTGCTGACCACCTATGTCGGCGGGGCCCACTTCACCATCCCGTTCGCGGACCGCACCCTCACCCTGATCCCCGACCTCGATCTCAACACCCGAGGTTCGATCGCGGTGTGGCTGACCCATACCGGGTTCGCCATGCCGTTTTCCATCTTCCTATTACACAACTACATCACCGAACTACCGAAAGAGATCTTCGAATCGGCGCGCCTCGACGGTGCCAACCACTTCACCATCTTCTGGCGCATCGTCCTGCCCCTTTCGGTCCCCGCCCTCGCCGCTTTCGCGATCTTCCAATTCCTCTGGACGTGGAACGACTTCCTGATCGCGGTCACCATGCTGAGCGGTGGCAATCCGATCGATCTGCCCACCACGGTGAAGATAGCCAACCTCGCGGGCGACTTCGGCCGTAACGAGCACTTGTTACCCGCAGGCGCGTTCGTGCAGGCGATCGTACCCCTGGTCGTGTTCTTCAGCCTCCAGCGTTACTTCGTGCGTGGTCTGCTGGCAGGTTCGGTGAAGGGCTGATCCTCGGCTCGTTCAGTCGGGCAGCCGAATCCATGCCGTCACGTCGGATTCGATTCGCCCGCCATCGACAGCTGCTGATGCCAACACGATCTCTGCAGAACCGACCTCGACTGGGGTCGGCCCGAAGTTTGTGACCGACACGAGCCCCGTTCCGCGGCGAAACGCCACCGCATCGGGCCCGAGGTCGAGCCATTCGATGACCTCGTCGTTGCGAAGAGAGTCGTTGCGGATCGAGATCGCAGCCCGGTGAAGGTGCAGGGTGGACTCACCATCTCGCTCCTGGGCTTGCACCGAAAACGATCCCCACACCGGCGGCTGAGGCAACCAGGGCGCTGACGCACCGAACCCGAACGAGGGGCCATCCTCGCTCCACGGGAGTGGCACCCGACAGCCATCGCGACCCTTGCGGGTGTTCCCCGAGAGGGTCCAGATCGGGTCTTCCAAAACCTCCTCATCGAGGTCCCAGACCTCGGGAAGCCCGAGTTCGTCGCCCTGGTAAAGGTAAGCCGTACCCGGAAGGGCGAGCATCATGAGAGAGGCAGCCCGCGCCCGCCGAAGCCCCGCCGCGCCATCGAGCGCCTCGTGGGGGCCGTCGAGAAGCCATTCGGGAGGTTTCGTGCCGGCCGGGAGCCCGAAACGTGTGGCGTGGCGGACCACATCATGATTCGACAGCACCCATGTGGCCGGGGCGTCGACCGACGACGCCTCCGAAAGTGTCTTGGAGATGACCGACCGGAAGGCCTGGGCATCCCACGGTGCCGTGGCGAACTCGAAGGAGAAGGACAGGTTGTACTCATCGGGCCGCACATAGAGCGACAGACGCTCGGGCCTCACCCATGCCTCGGCCAGGAGCATACGGTCGCCCTCATACTCGTCCAGGATCGACCTCCAGCCGCGGACAACATCGTGGAGCTCGTCTCGGTCCCAATGGGGATGGTCCTCGGCGTACGACCCGCGCTCGCGCTCGTGGTCATCGAGATAGTCGCGAAATTCCGGGTGTTTCATCAGACCGTGGGCAACATCGACTCGGAATCCGTCGACACCGAGATCGAGCCAGAATCGGATGATGGAACCAAACTCTTCCCTGACCTCTTCGTTGTCCCAGTTGAGATCAGGCTGGGATACATCGAAGAGATGCAGGTACCACTCACCATCGGTGAGCCGCTCCCACGCCGGCCCGCCGAACCTGGCTTCCCAGTTGTTGGGCGGCTCCGCCCCATCAGGACCCTTCCCGGCCCGAATGTGGAATCGATCCCTCGAGCGATGACCCGGCTCTGAACCAACCGCGGCTTCGAACCATCGATGCTGATCAGAGGTGTGGTTGGGGACCAGGTCGACGATGACCTTGAGCCCGATCTCATGGGCATCGCTGATGAACCCCTCCGCCTCGCGGTTGGTGCCGAACCGATGGCTGATCAGGCGATGATCGGTGACGTCGTAGCCACCGTCGTTGAGGGGAGACTCGTACCACGGATTCAACCAGACAGCGTCGACCCCGAGCCCGCTCAGATACGGCAATCGACTCCTCAGCCCCGCGATGTCGCCCGTACCATCACCGTCGCCGTCTGCGAACGAGCGGACGTACACCTGATAGACAACCGCTCGACGCCACCACTCCGTGTCCATCTGATCTCCAACTCCGAACTCTGTGCTCCCCGGGAGCATTGTCCTTGAAAACTATCCGGGCGACGCGACACCGTCGCACATGCCCCGAATCACCAGATTCGACGGGCCGCGGCCCAGCGGCTCAGCTCGTTGCGGTTCGATAATTGCAGCTTGCGCAGCACCGCCGAAGCATGGGTCTCGACGGTCTTGATCGAGATCGTCAACTGGCGGGCGATCTCCTTGTAGGTGTAGCCCCTCGCCAGATGACGCAACACTTCGCGCTCCCGGGGGGTGAGCTGGTCGAGATCATCGTCGTGCGCTGGCTCGTCGACCACCGCACCGGCGAAGGCATCGAGCACAAACCCGGCCAGTCGGGGAGAAAAAACAGCGTCGCCGTCCTTCACCCTGAGAATCGCGTCGACCAGATCGTCTCCACTTATTGTCTTGGTGACATAACCACGCGCGCCAGCGCGAACGGTATCGATCACGTCTTCGGCAGCATCCGATACCGACAGGGCAAGAAACCGGGTCTCGGTGGACCCACTGTGCACCGCCTCGATGACCTCACGGCCGGTACCCGACGGCAGGTGGACATCGAGCAGCACCACGTCGGGCGACCACTGTTCGATCACTGCCACCGCCTCGGCGATATCTTCCGCCTCGGCCACAACGGTGACCCGATCGCCGAGCTCTGCCTTCACACCAGTACGGAACAGGCGGTGATCGTCGACTATCACGACACGGGGAGGGGCGAGGGCCATCACTCAGACCGTACCGTCCGGACGCACGACCGACAGGTGAACCTCGGTGCCTTCACCAGGTGCGGAGATGATCTCGGCGGTTCCGCCCACCCTCTCCATCCGGCCACGGATCGATTCCCTCACGCCGAGACGGTCGTCGGCAATGTCGTCGGGGTCGAAGCCTGCACCGGTATCGCGGACATAGACATGCACGTCGTCGTCCTCCACCTCGACGAAGACCGACACCGAATCGCATCCGGACCACTTGGCCGCGTTGGTGGCTGCCTCTCCGGTGGCGCCGATCAGAGCCTCCACGGTTGTATCGAGCGGGGCATCGCCCACCACCACGGTCTCCACCACGATGTCGTGGCGATCCTCGACCTGGGCAGTGACGCTCTCGATGGCCGACTTGAGCGTTACGGCGGAAGGGTCGTCGGAATCCGCGTAGAGCCAGCGCCGCAACTCGCGCTCCTGTTGACGGGCCAGCGATGCCATCTCTCGCGGATCATCGGTGCGTTGCATCAGGGCAAAGGTCTGTAGGACCGAGTCGTGTAGATGCGCGGCCATATCGGCCCGCGCGTCGGCCTGCAGCCGACGCCTGCGCTCCTCGGCCCGGCCACGGATGAGAACCGCAATCCACGGCCCCAGGATCAGGGCCAGCCCGCCACCGACGAGCACTATGGCCAACACCCCGTCACGCACCGCGCCAAACGACAAGTTTCCGGCCACGAACGCAGTGATCCCCGCGGCGACCACCAATATGCCGGCGCCTATGCGGGCCGCGTCCCAGCGGTCGGTCTCGAGTCGGGGTTGGAACTGCCACAGGACCACACCTGCCCCCAGCCCGACGAGCGCGACCGGCCACACGAAGGCATCGGGAGGCGACAGATCGAATTCACGGAGTACGAGGATGACTCCGAGAACGATGAGGATCAGACCCACACCACGTCTCGTCTCGACCGAGCCGCCCGAGCCAGCACCTTCGAGTTTTCCACTTCCACTCGGCATCACCAACCAGGCGATCGCATACAGCGGCACCCCGGGGCCCGTAATGCCAAGCACAATCACCGCCAAGCGCACCAACACCGGATCGACACCGACCTTGGCCGCGATGCCGCCACAGACACCGCCAACCACTCGGTCTTCGTCGGATCGGGGCGGGATCGCCGCCTGCCATGTTCTGGCCATGCTCTGATGATCGCACCAAAACCGATCCGATCCACTCAGGGAATGCCCTGAGCCCTCCCCGAGGACTCAGGGTCCTATCAGGGTCATCCCTGATGGGAGAGACGCCGCGAGAAGACGACACTGGAGCCATGACCGAAGAGTCGATCCCCGACCCCACCCAACCCGTCGAACCGCCAGAGGCCGAAGGCTCGGTGGAAACCGATGCTCCGCTGCCCCCACCCCCGCCTACCGGCGTCCCCGTTCAGCCCCGCCTGCTTCGCCGCAGCAGTTCCGATCGGGTGATCTCGGGCGTGGCCGGCGGACTGGGCAACTACTTCGGCGTCGACCCGGTGATCGTGCGCATCGCCTTCCTCGTGCTTGCCGTGTTCGGCGGCTCCGGCGTGTTGCTCTACCTCATCGGCTGGCTCGTGATCGCCAAAGAGGGCCGCGACGAATCGCGAGCAGTCCAGTCGCTGCGGGGTTCGCCCGAAGGCAACCGCGGTGGACTCTTCCTGGTTCTTGCGATCGTCGGTGTCCTGATCATCCTCACCCCCCTGGTCTGGTGGCCGGGATTCGGGTTCGGCAACGGACTCGCCCTCCCCCTCCTGCTCGTCGCCGCTGGTGTCGCCCTTTTCGTGTGGCCCGCAGACGGTCTCGACCTTCACGGCCGCTGGCATGACGAACATCGTGAGGAGATGCGCGCAGCCCGATCCGAGATGAGCGATACGAGGCGTGAAACCCGCGACTCCTGGCGCGAAACACGACGCGAATGGCGTCACGGCTACCGTCGTGGATTCGTCGACGACAACACCACGCCCGCTCCTCCGCCTCCACCCCCTGCGCCCCCTTCACCGCCGCCTGAACCTCGGCCCAAGGCCTTCCTCGGGCCGCTCACCCTCGCCGCCATGCTGTTGTTCACCGGCGGAGCGGTGTTCGCTGACCGCGTGGACTGGATCGATCTCGACCCCGCTGTGTTCCTCGCGTCTCTGCTCGTGATCATCGGCGTAGCGCTGGTGCTGTCCGCCTTCCTCGGTCGGGCCAGGGGCCTCATCGTTCTCGGCGTGATGATCCTTCCGATCGCCTGGACCGTCAACGCGGTCGACCTCACCTGGTGGGACGGAATCGGCGAGGAGACCCACACGGTCAACTCACTTTCCGAACTGGAAGAGGAATACCGCTACGGCATCGGCGAGTTCATAATCGATCTCTCCGATCTCGATCTCGAAGGCGAGAGCCGCGACCTAGCCGTCGGCCTCACCATCGGTGAAGCAATCGTGTACGTGCCCGAAGGGATGCACGTCAGGGTCGACCTCGACGGACGCATGGGCGAGCTGAGAGTCGACGAGGGATCCATCAGTCGGATCGACGACGGCCTCGACATAGCCATCACCACTGAGATCGGCGATCCCGACGGCGGAACCCTCAATCTCGACTTCGACCTCGGAATCGGATCCGGCCGGGTTGAAGTGTGCAGCACCGGCTCGTCAACGACGGGAGTACCGCAATGCCCCTGACCGCACTCTGGTTGCTCGGCCTACTTGTCGCCGTATTGCTCGACTTCTCCTCGATTGGAACCCGCTGATGGAAACCCACCGCCTCGACCCCACCGCCCTCATCGCAGGCCTTCTCTTTTCCCTTTCTGGCGCGGCGATCATCGCCGATCAGACTTGGGACAACATCGACATCACCGCATTCGTCGGCGCCGGCGTAGCCCTTCTCGGCATCTTCTTGGTAGTCGTGCTCCTCGCCCGTCAACTGAGGGACGGCTCTCAACCCCCCGAATCAGGTATGTCCGTCGAATCCTGAAAATCCTTCAGGATCCTTCAGCAAAGCTGAAGCATCGATCCTTCATTCTTCTTGCATCAGCCGGACCCACCGGCTTCCCCAAGGAGATCAAGATGGACCGCAAGACCGCTCTCAGCACCGCTGGTGCACTCACGATGACGTGTTCAGCTGTGGTGACCGAGTATCGGGTTGTAGGCGCGGACGACGCCGACCTCGGTGCAACGGCCGGCACGACCATCCACGAGATCGAATACGTGCAGGCCGCTCCCGCGGTCACCGACTTCGCCATGGACGCCTCGTACGAGTACGACGATGACGACGACCACGCCGACCAGCGACCTGAGTCGCTGCAACCAGACCCGAGGCATCCCGGTAGACGTTTACGCCGACACGCGCCACCTGTTCCGCCAGGCGATCCACGCCTCCTCTGTCACCGGCGGCCGCTACGACCCCACCGTGTACGACGCCCTGATCGGTGCCGCCCGTCGAGTCGATCCGCATCGGCGCCGAGCAGGTCGGGTCATCGGGTCATGGCGGGTCCGTGCCTGTTCCCGCCACCGGCGACGAGATCGAACGCTTGGCCGAAGCGACGAGAACCAGCCGATGACGACCGGGCTCGGCCTCGCCATCGTGCGCCAGATCGCCGATCGCCATCACGGCTCGGTAGCGGTGACGGAGTCTCCGCGCGGCCGGGCCCGGTTCACGGTGCGGCTCCCTCTTCGCATCGGCTGACGCGGCGCTCCCGCTACCGTGTCGGGCGTGCGTCTGTATGACACGGCCAGAAACGCCATCGTTGCCTTCGAACCGGGCCCGGTGGTCAAGATGTATGTCTGCGGCATCACGCCCTACGACTCCACCCACCTCGGCCACGCCAACACCTACCTCACCTACGACCTGCTCATCAGGCGGCTCGAAGACATGGGACACACCGTCCAGATGGTGCGCAACATCACAGATGTCGACGATTCCATCCTTCCCAAGGCTCGCGAGCTCGGCATCGACTTCCTCGAACTGGCCGCGTCGGAGACAACCCGGTTCCACAACGACCTCGAGATACTCAACGCCCGGCCCGTCTTCAACGAGCCCCACGCCACCGAGTGGGTCACCGAGATGGTCGAACTGATCACCCGTCTCGATGCCAAGGGCCACGTCTACGCCGTCGACGGCACCGCCTTCTTCGACGCCACCACATTCGACTCCTTCGGTGCGCTCTCGGGCTACGACGAGCCAACCATGATCGAGTTCGCCCGCGAGCGGGGCGGTCACCCCGACGACGCCCGCCAGCGCCACCCCCTCGATTTCGTACTCTGGCAGCCGTCGCTCTCCGACGAGCCCTCATGGGACTCGCCGTGGGGACCGGGCCGCCCCGGTTGGCACATCGAATGCAGCGCCATGTCGATGGGCCTGCTCGGCGAGACCCTCGACCTGCACGGCGGCGGGAGCGACCTGATCTTCCCCCACCACGAATGCGAGCGAGCCCAGAGCGAAGCAGCCACCGGGGTCACCTTCTCAACCCATTGGATGCACAGCGGGATGGTGGCCTACGAGGGCACAAAGATGTCGAAGTCTCTCGGCAATCTCGTGTTCGTGAGCGAACTGTCGAAGACCGCCGATCCTCGCGCCATCCGACTCGCCCTGATGCGCCACCACTATCGCGACGACTGGGAATGGTTCGACGACCACGTCGACGAGGGCGCATCCCATCTCCAACGGCTCTGCGAAGCATCCCGAATCGAGGCCGGACCAGACCCGGCCCCATACGCCGCTCGGCTCCGCGCCGCTCTCGACAACGACCTCGACGCCCCGACTGCCATAGCCGAACTCGACGCGCTCGCCACCGCGATACTCAGAGGCGGCACCGACACCACCGCCCCTACGATGCTGAGAGAGCTCGGCACCCTGTGTGGGGTCGATCTCACCAAGCCGCCTGCACCGCTCGCCTGAACCGAAGGTCCAGCCCCGTGATCCGCCTCTACGACACTCTCACCGGCGCCGTGCGCCCGCTGGCCCAGCGCGAACCCGGGAAGCTGTCGCTCTACGCGTGCGGGCCCACCGTCTACGACCATCCGCATCTCGGCCACGCCCGCCAAGCCATGACCTACGACATCGTTCGTAGGTACCTCGAATGGCGAGGTGTCGATGTTCAACACGTCGCCAACGTCACCGACATCGACGACAACATCATCAACCGCGCCAACCGGGAAGGTGTCGCCGAAACAGAGGTGGCCACCAAGTGGGAGCAGGTCTACACCGAGGCGATGGATGCCCTCGACATCCTGCATCCCCACGAGCGACCTCACGCCACCGACTATGTCGACGACATGGTCGACTTCATCGGGGTCCTGATCGATAACGACACCGCCTACGCCACCGACAGCGGCGTCTATCTGAGGGTTCACCGGGTACCCGGCTACGGCGATCTCGTCCACCGCACCCTCGACGACCTCGCGGCAGGCGCGGGGGCCCGGGTCGAGGTCGACGAAAACAAAGAGGACCCCCTCGATTTCGCCCTCTGGAAGGCGGCCAAGCCCGAAGAACCAAGCTGGAAGTCCCCATGGGGCGATGGCCGCCCCGGCTGGCACATCGAATGTGTCTCCATGAGCCTCGGGATCCTGGGCGACGGCTTCGACCTCCACGGCGGCGGGAGCGACCTGGTGTTTCCCCACCACACCAACGAGCGCGCCGAGGCAATCGCGGCCGGGCGCGAGTTCGCCAAGCATTGGATGCACAACGCGATGCTCAACATCGGCGGCGAGAAGATGTCGAAATCGCTCGACAACTACACGACCGTGCAGGCCCTGCTTGACGAGCATCCGCTCAACGGCCGAGCCCTTCGCCTGCTCCTCCTGCAGACCCACTACCGCAAGACGATGGAGCTCAACCCCGAGGTGATGGACCAGTCCCGCAGGGCGATCATGCGCCTCGACGCGATGGCCCGCAAGGCCACCGGCGCCGGGATAGTTCTCGATGGAGACGCCCGCGATGACGCCGTCCTCGATGCCTTCATCGCGGCGATGGACGACGACCTCGGCACTCCCGAGGGAGTGGCCGCGGTGTTCGAGACGGTTCGGCGGGCCAATGCCGCACTCGATGCCGGCGATGCCGAAGCAGGCCCACTCGTCGCCACCGCGGTGGATCTCGCCGGTGCACTCGGCCTGAGGATCGACGACGGCTCCCGGCAACTCGGCGACGCCACCGAGATCGACGCCCTCGTACAAGCTCGTGAGGCTGCCCGGGGCGCAAAGGACTTCGCCGAGGCCGACCGGCTCCGCGACAAACTCACCGAGCTCGACATCGTGGTGGAGGACACACCCAACGGTCCCGTGTGGCGTCGAGCCTGACAACTTGGCAGAGTCGTCAGATGGCAATCCTGGAACCATCCACCGATGTACCTCCACTCCCCGGCCAACCGCCAGACGTGGCCTGGCCGACAGCCGAATGGCCCACCGGGCCGCTCCCGGCCGGGGTCGACAATGACCACGTCTGGCGGTTGATCGACCGGGCGTTCGGGCCAGACCCCGACGCCAGTTTCGGGGAGTCGCACGCAACCCTGGTGGTGAAGGGTGGTCGCCTCGTGGTGGAGCGTTACGGATCCGGAAGCGATGCCTCGACACCACTCCTCTCCTGGTCGATGGCAAAGAGTGTGCTCCACGCCATCGTCGGCATACTCGTCGATCAGGGAAAGCTCGACCCCCACGCTCCCGCGCCCGTTCCCGAGTGGCAAGAGCCGACGGATCCTCGACACCAGATCACCCTCGATCACCTGCTCCGCATGGCCGACGGACTCAACTTCAACGAGAGCTACGAGATCCCCGAGCCGGGGACCAATGCCGGCGACGCCGAGTGGAGCCATGCCATCGACATGCTGTTCGGCGCGGGGGTCGACGACCACGGCTCGTACACCGCCACCCGTCCACCAGCCCATCCCCCGGGCACCGTCTTCAACTACTCGTCAGGCACCAGCAACGTCGTTTCCCGCATCGTGTGCGATCACATAGGCCGAGACGGCGATGCCACCGCCTGGATGGGAACCAATCTCTTCGACCCGATCGGGATGCGCTCGGCCACTCCGAGCTTCGACACCTCGGGCACATTCGTGGGCTCGTCCTACCTCCATGCCACGGCCCGCGACTGGGCGCGCTTCGGGCTCCTCTACCTTCGCGGTGGCCTCTGGGATGGCCACCGGATCGTTCCCTCATCCTGGGTCGAGCAATGTCGACTCACCCGCGCGGTCGACAGCGAAGGTGCCCACTACGGCACCCACTGGTGGACCGCGGAGGACCGAAGAGGCACGTTCTACGCGAGTGGCTACGAGTTCCAGCGCGTCGTGTGTGTCCCCACCAGCGACCTGGTGGTCGTTCGCCTCGGCAAGACCCCCGAGGATTCCTACGAAACGCCGAAGGCCTGGCTCAACGAGCTGATAGCAGCATTCGACTAACCCGGTTTTCTGAGCAGAAACGCGCGTATACGGTCCCAAAGTGCTCAGAAAACCGGTGGGTGCTCAGCCGATGGCGAACTCGAATGTGCCCACCGCAGGCTCGCCGGAATCGAACTCGACTTCATAGGTTCCGCTGATCATCGTGTCGCTGACGGTGCCCGTGGCGGTGAACCCGGCTATACCCGCGACCGGTGCGTCGGTGCCGACCACGGTGATCTGACCGTCGACGATCGTGATCGTCAAGATGCCGAGCTCTGCGGTTTCGACAGTGACCCCAGCGGCCAGCTCGGCGGCCGGCAGGTCGAGGGCGAAGATGTCGGAGATGCCTGCACCGAGTACGAAGCCATCGGTGATGTCGAGCGAGACGTTGAGCGAGTCACCGTTGTCGGTGACGGTCACACCAGCAGCGCCACTGGATCCGAAGGTGGTGTTGTTCCACTGGCCGGTCGCGCCGCCCGCCGGGAGGGCCGGTGGCTCGGGCTCGGGCTCGGGCTCAGGCTCCGGCTCGGGAGCAGGTTCGGGAGCAGGTTCGGGGTCGGGCTCGGGGTCGGGCTCGTCGGCCGGTTCATCGGCCGGTTCATCGGCGGAATCATCGGTGTCCTGATCGGACGTGTCGGCCGCTGCAGTGTCACCGGACGATTCATCGGAGTCGTCGCTCCCACATCCAGCGAAGATCAGAGCCCCCGCGAAGAGAGCGATTAAAACTCGGTAAAGACTCTTGGACATGATTTCACACTGACTACTAGGCGTCATCGGTCCGTCACTCATCGGCCTGAACAACACGACAATTATCGTCCGCGCGCTGCGCGCGATTGCCGATAGGCCCTCCGATGGGAGCGATCGCCCTTTTCACCCGAGTCCGTAGATGAACCCGCTCCACGTTCCCACGACGATGAGCCCTCGCCACACTGCCGGCGTCGACTCGATGCACCCCTTCAGATCGATCTCCCAGAGGGGCGCCGGTTCGACGGTCGTATCGCTGATGTCGAAGCCGTGGAGGATCCCACCACAGTCGCCCTGGATCAAGACATCATCGACGATTACCGGCGACGACCACGTGGGTCCGAACAGCTCCAACCGCCAGCGCTCTTCACCGGTGGCACGATCGAGCCCAAGCACCGAACCGGTATCGGTGGGCACCACCACAACGTCCTTGTAGAGGCCCGGTGTAGCCCACACCCCCGAATCGAGCCGGGGCCGCTCATGCACACTCCACAACAAGGGGTCATCCTGGTTTGTGGGGTCGAGCTTGATGATCTGACCCACCTCGTGGCTGCGAGCGTTTCCGCGCTCGTACTCGATGCCGGCGTAGATCATCCCCTCCTTGTCGATTACGAGCGAAGCGTCGATGTCGTCGCCCGCCCAGTACCGAAAGACCCGCTCCGGCTCAATCCCCTCGTCAAGCCCGCTGATGTCCCAGCCCTGGATCAATCCGCCAGAGTTGGCGAAGTAGACCACGTTCCCCGAGATTGCGACCGAGTTCTCGATCGAGACATTTCCGCCGACGTCGACAAGTAGTTGGTCATCCCATCCTGGGGTATTGAAAACGAGGAAGGGGTCGACGGTGACTCTCCCCCGGGCGTCGTAGCTGCGATTGAGCTTCACGATGTGAAACTGGCTGTTCTCACCGCCGACGAACAGGTAGTCGTCGATTATGAGGCCGGCCCCATCCCAATCGTTGTTCCACTTCGTGGGCGATACATCGGACGCGTTCAGCTTCCAGAGCTCGCGGGGTTCGTCGCCGTCGAACGCGATGATGCGGTAGAAGTTGTCGCGGCTACCGGTGTAGAGCAGGGGAAAGCCGTCGGGGTCGATCGTGACCGAGCCCTTGATGATGTCGCCGGTGGGGAAATCGGCGAGGATCCGCTCGCCGTTGTCTGCATCGAGAAAATGAACGTTGCGGCTGTACGAGCCGAGCGTCACCCACGTGCGCCCGTCGTACTCGAAGACCGACGGCTGGCCGGTCCAGCCAGAGCCACACCAGGTCTTGGCTTCAGACCCAACCGAGGAGTTGGAACACATCTGCTGCTCGGGGAATTGCCACAGCACTTCGGGCGCGGCCGGCACCGGACCCTCGCCGTAGAAGGTGCGGGTTGGATTGCCCCGAAATGTGAGCAGACCCTCCACCGTGTCGCCCCATGGCTCACCCGAGGATTCAGGATCGACCCAACCCGCGTAGGGTGCTTCGGTGGTCGTGGTAGTGGAGGTGCTGGTGGATGTCGTGGACGTGCTGCTGGAGGTGGCGGTAACTCCGGCGTCGGCCTCGAGCGAGCTGGGGAGGTCGTCGGTGGGAGGTGGGACCGCGATCAAAACGGCGAGGAGCACTGTGGTGAGTGCGAGTCCGCCGATTGCGAAGCGCACGACCCTGGTGGACCGGGTGGCCATGACGATGAAACCTAGCGACCCTTCGGGTGCCGGGTGTCAGACCATGAGACGAAGTTGGCCGACCCTAGGCTGCTCCTCGTGAGTGCGAGACTCGTCCCCCGCCGCCGTCTCCTCCTCTGGCGCGGCATCACGCGCGGCTGCTCGGTGTGTGGGCGCCGCCATCTCACCACCCACTGGTTCAGCTTCCCGCTCACTTGCCCCCGCTGCGGCTTCGCCTTCGAGCGCCAGCCCGGTCATTTCATAGGTGCGGTCGGGATGAACACGCTGATCACCTTCGCGCTCCTCCTCATCACCCTTCTCGGCGGGATTGCGCTGAGCTGGCCCGATGTCAGAGCCCTGCCGCTGTTGGTCGCCACCCTCTCCGTGGCCGTCGTCGTCCCCCTCCTGATTCACCCCACCGCCAAGACCCTCTGGATCGCGGTGGACCTGGTCTTCCATCCCCTCCAACCCGGCGAGGCCCTCGGTGGACCCGAGGAAGGCGCGCCGCAGAAGGGGTGAGCGGGGGGCCGCGATCTCGTCGGGTACTTCACGACCTCGTCGAGGCGCCCAGGCCGGTGCTCCGGGGTTGGTGGACGAGCCCAGCGCTCCATGCACCCGCGGTCGAGCGGACGCACCGTTGGCGGGGGTCGACTCGGGCATTGCAACGCGCCGATCGACGAGGGTCCACCCACTAGGGGGCTTGGCTCGGTCGAGGTGAACCGCACACAGGGCGGTGCCGTAGCGATCGCCCACCACATCGCCGACCCTCACGAGCTCCACCCGCCGGGCATCGCGGTGCAACAACATCGAGCCGGCCTGCGCACGGCTACATCCGGGACGCTGGCAGGTAGGCACGATTCGGAAGGTACCGAACCCTTGCCGCTGGTGGGGGGACACCTCGGCCATCTGTGGACAATCGCAGCCAGCGGGGAGCCAGCGACGACGGCTACGATCCGTCGTCATGATCATCGGATTCGACGCCGACGACACGCTCTGGCACAACGAGGACGGATTCCAGGCCACCCATCGCCAGTTCGAGTCCTTGCTCGGCACCTGGGGAACTCCCGACGAGGTCAGCGACCACCTGTTCGTGGTAGAGGGCCGCAACATGAACCGCTACGGGTACGGCGTGAAGGCCTTCACGCTTTCGATGATCGAGGCCGCGATCGACATCTCCGATGGCGAGATCAGCACCTCCAGGCTTTCCGACATACTCGAGCTGGGTCGTCACCTGCTCGATCGGCCCGCAGAGCTGATCGGTGGGGTCGCCGGGGTGCTCGACACCCTCGCCGGACACACCCTCATGATCATCACCAAGGGTGATCTCTACCACCAGCTCGCCCGCATCGAATCGAGTGGACTGGGGCACCGTTTCTGGCGCACCGAAGTGGTGGCCCACAAGGATCCGTCCACCTATCGCGACCTCCTGGCCACCCACAATGTCCCCGTCGACGACTTCGTGATGGTGGGCAACTCGCTGCCGTCCGACGTTCTCCCCGTCCTGGAGATCGGTGCCCGAGCCGTGCACGTGCCCTACGCCCTGACCTGGGCCCACGAGGCGCACCATGATGAGCACCCCGCCCCCACCATCGAGTCGCTCGCGGAGCTGCCCGAGCTGATCAACGAATGGGTCGGCCACGGGTGAGACGGCTCGAGGGCCCCGAACTGGTCGCCTACGACGTTCTTTCGCCCCGCCTGCTCCAGAGGGTACGGATCGTACGGGTGCCCCTCCTTCCACCAGGATCCGCGGGCATGACGATCGGCACCGTCGTGTTGTTGTGCCGCGACGACGACCGCACGGGACGACGCGAACTCATCGCCCACGAGTTGGTCCACGTCGGCCAATACATCGAGCTCGGCTTCTTCGGATTCCTGATCCGGTACGGCCGCGACTACCTGAGGTGTCTCGCCCGGCACCGACGCCACGCCGAGGCCTATCTCGCGATCCCGGCCGAAGTCGATGCCCGGCGCCAAGCCAGAAGCTGGGCGCAGCGACAGAAGGTCGTCCGAAGCGGCCGCCGGGGGGATCAGTAGGTGTAGAAGCCTTGGCCCGTCTTGCGACCGAGTTGGCCGGCCGACACCATCCGCCTGAGCAGGGGCGGCGGGGCGAGGAAACGCTCCTGATATTCGTCGTAGAGCGACTCCGCGGTCCACAGCATCACGTCGAGGCCGATCATGTCGCACAGGGTGAGCGGACCCATCGGATGTCCGGCACCGAGCTTCATCGCCTCATCGATGTCTTCGGCCGAGGCATGGCCCGCCTCGAACATCGCGATCGCCTGGCACAAGAAGGGCACCAGCAGCGCGTTCACTACGAAGCCCGCCCGGTCCTTGCAATGCACCACCCTCTTACCGAGTACATCGGTGGCGAACGCCGCCGCCACCGCCGCGGTGTGATCAGAGGTGCGCTGGGTGGAGATGACCTCGACCAGCTTCATGATCGTTGCCGGGTTGAAGAAGTGCATCCCGCACACCTGCTCAGGTCGGCTGGTGGCCATCGCGATGTCGATGATGGGATACGACGACGTGTTCGTTGCGATGATGGCGCCCTCACCGAGGACACCATCGAGCTCCTTGAACAGCTCGATCTTCAGATCGAGGATCTCCGGGGCAGCTTCCACCACAAGCTCGCAATCAACCATCGCATCGATGTCGGTGGTCCAGGAGATGTTGGCCACGGCTGTGTCTCGGGCACCCTCGTCGAGCTTTCCCCTCTCGACGGCCTTGTTCATCGAGCCCTCGACACGGCCCTTGCCGGCCTCGATGGCCTCGGGCGAGATATCGCGAGCCACCACCTCAATGCCGGCCTTGGCCGCCACCTCGATGATGCCGCTGCCCATCGCGCCCGCACCGACGACACCGATGGTTTGGATTGCCACGATCAGCTTTCCTCGACGACTATCGACTGGATCACGACGTCGGTGTCGGGACGATCCTGGCGGTTGGTGTCGACACCCTGCATCGTGTCGACGACGTCGAGGCCATTGACGACCTTGCCGAACAAGGAATACTGGGGGGGCAGTCCGGCGCCACTGGGGCCGGACACGATGAAGAACTGGCTGCCGTTGGTGTTGGGACCGGCGTTGGCCATGGCGAGCGAGCCGATCTCGTAGCGACCGGGGGCCGGCAACTCGTCGGCGAACTTGTATCCCGGGCCACCGCTGCCGGTACCGGTGGGATCGCCGCCCTGGCACATGAATCCCTTGATGATGCGGTGGAAGATGATGCCTTCGTAGTAGTGGTAGCGAGCGAGGGTGACGAAGTTGTTGACGGTGTTTGGGGCGCCGGCGGCATCGAGATGGATCACCATCGTGCCGAGGGTGGTCTCCATCGTGGCCGTATAGCTCTTGGCGGGGTCGATGCACATCGGCGGGGCCTCATCGAACGCCCGACGCTGGGGAGTCGAGCCATCAGCGTTGGGACAGGGGGTTTGAGCCATTGGGTTGTTCCTCTCTGAGCCAGTGGGGTGCTTCCCACAACCCGCCCGAGGTTACGCCACCCGCGACCGAACGTGACCAAGTCGCGGGGATCACCCAAACAGGGTTCGGCACCGGCTTAGGGTGAGCCGCGTGAGGGATCTGAGGCGCACGGCGGAGATAGACAGGGCGAGTGTCTTGCGCCGCTGCGGTTCCTGTGAGGTCACCTGGCGCGGCACAGCCGACACCAGCTGTTGGATCTGTGAATCACCGGGCATACGCGCCACCGAGGCTCGGTTCGTGGAAGACGAGCCCGCGGCCTGAGGCGACCGCCCCCAACCACGCCGCTAGCACTACGATCGACGATATGACAGCGCACTGGTCCGACGCTCGCATCGATGTCCACCGCTATGTGGTGGGCCCGGTCGACAACAACGTGTTCGTGATTCGCTGCAAGGAGACCGGCGAGGCCCTGCTCATCGACGCGGCCAACGAGCACGAGAAGCTGCTCGAGATCTGTCAGGCGCTCAATGTCCGCCGCGTCATCGAAACCCACGGGCACTGGGACCACATCCAGGCCGTGCCCGCCATCCGCGATGCAGGTTACGAGGTCGGGGTCACCGCCGAGGACGCGACCATGCTGCCGAGCTACGACTTCGTGATCGAGGACGAAGCGGTCATCGAGGTCGGACGCCTCCGGATCCACACCCATCACACCCCGGGCCACACCGCCGGTTCGATGTCGTTCAGCGTCGAGGAGTCCCCCCTTCTCTTCAGTGGCGACACTCTCTTCCCCGGTGGGCCCGGTAGCACCAGTTTCGACGGTGGCGATTTCGCCACGATCATGAAGAGCCTCGAAGATCGAATGTTCAGCGCCTTCCCCGCCGACACCCTCGTGTTGCCCGGTCACGGACTCGACACCACCCTCGCCGCCGAAGCTCCCCATCTCGACGAATGGGCGGAACGGGGCTGGTAGTCGGGAACCAGGCGACACCCACCGTCGTCTCAAGCACACAACCCCTTACCGAACGGAATCCCGCCATGCGCCGCTTCCTTGTGCTTCTAGCCATCCTGACCGTCTTCGCTTCCGCCTGCGGATCCGACACCAGCACCACCGATGCTGGCGCCGACCCCGATTCCGATCAGGTCGACGATGCAACCGCTGACACCGACGACCAGACGTCTGACGATCAGACGTCTGACGATCAGGACATCGACCTCGATGAGCCGCTCGGTGCCGGTCCCTACCCGATCGCCGATCTGGGAATAGCGGTGCAGCCCGACGGCACCATCGACGGCGTGATCGTGTATCGCCTCGCCTGCCTCGGCGATACCGCCACCCTCACTGGCGACAGCGCCCCCAACTCCGCCGAGGCGATGTGTCTCGCCCTCAACGACGATGCCGTCCGCACCCGCCTCATCGCGGGAGTGCCCGGCGACCGACTGTGCACCGAGATCTACGGTGGGCCCCAACTCGCCGAGATCAGCGGCACCCTCGACGATGACTCCGTCGACACAACCGTGGATCGCGCCAACGGCTGCGGGATCGACGACTGGGACCGCCTGCTCTCCGTACTCCTCCCCTCCGCCTGAACTCCGCTCTCAGCGGCCCGGGTCTGACAGATGGGCCAGACGATTCATCTCCCTGAATCGTTCGGACCCACTTCGCGAAGACAGACATCCCTGCTGCCGAACAAGGTGTGTACCACGAACCACTGGGCAGAACCGCCCGGTGAGCAGCCAAAGAGGGGCATCAACATGAGCGCCAAGGAACACCTCGAGGAATCACTCGCAGAACTTCTCGAGCCCGGCGAGAGCATCGAAGCCTGGCGCCCCGTCGTGGCCAACGGGCGGATCGAAGACAGCGCCTACCAAACCACACTCGCCCTGCTCGGCCCCTCGGTATTCAGCGGCGCGGCCCGCGGCGCAGTCACCGGCGACGGTGAGATGCCTGAACGCACCAACCTGATCGTGCTCACCGACCGCCGGGTCGTCTGGTGCAACAAGAGCAGGTTCAACGGCGAAGTGACGGTGGGCGGAAGCGATTCGCTAGGAGCGTTGCACAACGTCGACATCGTGCCGGCTCGCATCGCGCTAGCCAAGCTCCGCTTCGTATTCCACGATCGTTCAGTCGTCAACTTCGATCTCCCGTCCGATCACAAGGCCGCTGAGTTCGCCACCGACATCCAGCGCCTGCTTCTGAGAGTGCCCACAGCCGCCTGAGCGCCGCCGGGCCGGTACGGTTTCGGTCATGACCGAAACCGTGATCCTCAGTGGTGCTCGCACCCCAATCGGAAAGTTGTCGGGAGGCCTGGCCGGATTCTCGGGAACCGACCTCGGTGGTCTCGCCATCGCGGAGGCGCTCAGCCGAGCCGGCATCGAAGGCAGCGACGTGGATTTCGCGTTCATGGGCCAGGTCGTGATGGCCGGTGCCGGCCAGGTACCGGCCCGTCAGGCTGCCTACGCGGGCGGCATTCCCCTCTCGGTGCCGTCCACCGCTATCAACAAGGCCTGTCCGTCGGGCCTCAACGCCATCCAGTTGGCCCATCGCCAGATCGCCCTCGGTGAGGCCGAGATAGTCGTGGCTGGCGGTATGGAATCGATGAGCAACGCCCCCTACCTGCTCCAGAAGGGCCGGAGCGGCTACGCCTACGGCGATGCGAGCCTCCCCGACTCGCTCACCCTCGATGGACTGTTCTGCTCTTTCGACTCCGTGCTCATGGGTGCCGGCACCGAGAAGTACGCGGCGTCGGCCGGACTCGACCGGCTGCCGCAGGATCAACTCGCAGCGATGTCACACGAGCGGGCCGCCAAGGCACAAAAGGACGGTCTGCTGGCCGAGGAGATCGTGCCGGTCGAGATCCCCCAGCGCCGAGGCGACCCCCTCACCCTGGCCGACGACGAGGGAATCCGTATCGGCACCACCGCCGACTCCCTGGGCCGGCTACGGCCCGCATTCGCTGAGGCGGGCAACATCACCGCCGGCAACTCCTCCCAGCTGAGCGATGCCGGCGCAGCGGTGGTGGTAACCACCAAGGCAATGGCCGAACGCCTCGGTGTGGAACCACTGGCGGAGCTCATCAGCTACGGCGAAATCGCCGGCCCCGACACATCGCTGCTCACCCAACCGAGCCGGGCCACCGTGCTTGCCCTCGGGCGGGTCGGTCTTTCGGTGAGCGATGTGGATCTCTTCGAATTCAACGAGGCCTTCGCGGCAGTGGCGTTGGCCTCGATCAACGACCTCTCCCTCCCCGACGATGTGGTGAACGTCAACGGAGGCGCAATCGCACTGGGCCACCCGATCGGCATGACCGGAACTCGCCTCGCCATCACCCTCGCCTACGAGCTGAAGCGCCGTGGTGGCGGGCTCGGCGCCGCGGCCCTGTGTGGTGGCGGTGGGCAGGGCGACGCCCTCATCTTGAAGGTCGCCTGATCACAAGCGATATGAGATCCGGAATCGTTGCTGTCCTCGCGCTGGTTCTCACCGCCTCAGGATGCAGCTCAGGATCAACCCCACAAGACACCGAGACGAGTGGTGACCCGGTTGTCACGGTTGCGCCCACGACTACCGCGGCCCCGACGACGGTGCCCGACAGCACAACCACGACCTCACCGACGAGCACCACCACCGCGACAAGCACCACCACGACAACCACAACCCTGCCGAACGCCCTCGACATCGACGGCTCACCCCTCGTCGAGTTCTCGATCGAGGTCGATCCCGCTCTCGAGCTCGACCGAGACGAGCTGGTCGCCTTCATCATCGAGACGCTGAGCGACCCGCGGAGCTGGGTGGGGCGCGGCGCAGGATTTCGGCTCGTCGACGAAGGGGGCTTATTTACGATCATCGTGGCCGAGCCGGCCCGGGTCGACCAGATGTGTCTGCCCCTCCAGACGCTGGGGCGCTACTCATGCGCCCGCAACGGCTGGATAGCGATCAACTCCCTCCGCTGGGAGGGGGCCAGCGACGGCTGGACCGGCGACCTCGAGACCTACCGCCACTACCTGATCAATCACGAGGTGGGCCACTACATCGCGGGTCCGACCCACTCATCGTGCCCCGGACCGGGCGAACTCGCGCCACTCATGATGCAGCAGACGAAAGGGCTTCAGGGGTGCCTGCCCAACGGCTGGGTGGATCCCGGTTAGCCCAACGGGCCAGTATCTGACACGCTAACGAACGTCCACTCGAGCACTAATCCCCAGGAGGGATCATGAGCAAGCTTCTCGAGGGCAAGGTTGCCCTCATCACCGGCGCGGGCCGCGGCATCGGGCGCGAACACGCCCTCATGATGGCCGAACACGGCGCCAAGATCGTCGTCAACGACCTCGGCGGCGATGAGCACGGCGGCGGGGGCGATCTCACCCCGGCCGCAGAAGTGGTGGCCGAGATCGAAGGCATGGGTGGTCAGGCCATCGTCAACGGCGGCAATGTCGCCAAGTACGACGATGCCAAGGCGATGATCGACCAGGCCATCGACACCTTCGGCGACATCAACATCGTGGTCAACAACGCCGGCATCTTGCGCGACCGCATGCTGTTCTCGCTTTCCGAGGACGACTGGGATTCGGTGATCGGTGTCCACCTCAAGGGCACTTTCGGTCCCTCTCACCACGCTGCTGTCCACTGGCGCAACAAGGCCAAGGCAGGCGAGGACACTTACGGCCGCATCATCAACACCACCTCGCCGTCGGGGATCTACGGCAACGTCGGTCAGACCAACTACGGCGCAGCCAAGGCCGGCATCGCCGCCTTCTCTGTTATCGCGGCCCAGGAACTCGTCAAGTACGGCGTCACCGTCAATTGTCTCGCCCCCACGGCGTGGTCGCGGATGACCGCGCCTCTCATGGGTGGTGAAGACGCTCCTGAAGAGCTGCGCGACAAGATCAGCCCCCGCTGGATAGCGGTGATCGCAGCCTGGCTGGCCAGCCCCGAGGCGGCGAATGTCACCGGTCGTGTGTTCGACATCCGGGGCGAGACACTCGGGATCGCCGAAGGCTGGCACCTCGGCCCGTCGGCCACCCAGCCCGACAACCCGGCCGAGCTCGGTCCGGTCATCGCCGACCTCATGAGCAAGGCCCGTCTCAACGCGAGCATGGCCGGTACCGACCATGAAGGCCCGGGATTTCCGAGCCAGTCGATCTGAGTCCGATCCCGGGCCTGACCCGGGGCGTCGTCAGTAGCTCACTTGGCAGAAGCCGTGGTTGCAGTAGCCGCCGGGGTTTCGCTCCAGATACTGCTGGTGGTATTCCTCGGCGAAATAGAAGACCGGCGCCTCCACCACGGTGGTGGCGATCTCACCGAAGTCTGAATCGGTGAGCCTGCCCTGATAGTGGGCCAGGCTCGCTTCGGCGGCCTCGCGCTGGGAGCCTGAGCCGACATAGATCTCGCTGCGGTACTGGGTTCCGATGTCGTTTCCCTGCCCCATGAACTGGGTGGGGTCGTGCACCTCCCAGAACACCTTGAGCAGTTCGGCGTAGGAGACCACGCCGGGGTCGAACACCACCAGGGCCACCTCGTTGTGTCCGGTGCGCCCCGAAGAGACCTCTTCGTAGCTCGGGTTGGGGGTGTAGCCGCCTGCGTAGCCCACCGCGGTGGTGTACACGCCTTCGAGTTGCCAGAAGTAGCGCTCGGCGCCCCAGAAGCAACCCATCCCGAACAGGGCGGTCTCCATGCCCTCGGGGTAGGGGCCTTCGAGGGGGGTGCCAAGTACCAGATGGGCGCCGGGTACGGCGACGACCTCAGGGCGACCCGGTAGGGCATCGGCCGGAGTCGGCATCTCCATCGCCTTGTTCTGACGTCCGAACAACATGTGTGGTCTCCTTGATCGCGCTCGACCTTACGGGGAGGAAACGTCGTGGTGGCTCTTTGCGTTCCCGGAGATTCTCTACCTGGTGGGCTGGGGTCTTGAAAACACCGAGATCCAGCGAGTCTCGAGGAGTTGCTACGCCGACGACCTCGCTCGGTTCGAGCTCCTCGCGGGGGCCCCATCGCGGCGCAGGACAAGCGTTGACAATCGTTTGACGTGGCCCACGCAAGCTCCGGTCAGACGACAGGAGATGCACGATGCCGCACGGTTCTGAAGCCCGAACTTGGTCCCCGCACTACGGTCGCGCCATGGAAGTGCGGGTGTTGGGCGCGATCGAGTTGGTCGACACCGGACAACGCCTCGAAATCGGTGGGCAGAAACAGCGCACGGTTCTTGCACTTCTCATCGCCAACGCAGGTCAACCGGTCTCTACCGATCGGCTGATCGAGGGGGCCTACGGTGACGACGCTCCCGACGGTGCACGGCGCTCCGTCCAGACCTACGTCTCGAACCTCAGGTCCCAGCTCGGCGACATGATCACGTCGGTCTCGTCGGGCTATGTGTTTCAGGCCATCGACACGTTCATCGACGCGGAGCGGTTCGGGGAGCTGGTCGAGTCGGGCCGAAACAAGCTTGCCGTCGATCCGGCCGCAGCAAGCGACGAGCTCGTCGAGGCACTCGCTCTGTGGCGAGGACACCCCTACGCAGACGTCGACGCTCGCGGGGAGATCGACGCTGAGATCGCCCGGCTCGCCGAGCTGCGACTGGTGGCACTCGAGTCCAAGGTCGATGCAGACCTCGCCGCTGGTCGTGATCGCGAGCTGATCGCCGAGCTTGATGCGTTGACCACAGAGCACCCGTTTCGAGAGACTCTGCATGCGCAGCACATGCTTGCGCTGTACCGGACCGGTCGACAGGCCGAGGCGTTGCGGTCGTACGGCCGACTGCGTGAGCAACTGGCCGAGGAGCTGGGTGTCGACCCGTCGCCGAGGATTCGAGACCTCGAGCAACGCATTCTCGAACATGACCCCGAGTTGCTGTTATCTCCTCGTTCGGCGGTGCGGCGCCGTGCCGTGCTGGTCATCGATCTGACGGTGGCAGCCGTCGATTCGCTCGAGAATCCTGATGAACGCAGCCGGGTGCTCAACGAGCTCGACCGGACAATCGAGCGATCGATCGCGAACGTCGATGGAGCGCTGTCGGTTCAGCAGGGGACCGCCACCTACGCCACATTCGATCAGATGCGAACTGCCCTTGATGTAGCGGAAGCCATCAATCGAGCTGCGCCCCGGGCGAATGGCGCACCGGTGCTTCGGTTCGGTTTGGATCTCGGCGACGTGGAGGAGGACCCGAACGGTGGGGTGGCCGGCCCCGCCGTCATCAGAGCCGCAGGCCTTGTCGCTGCCGCTCACCCAGGCCAGATATTGCTCTCGGCCGAAGCCCAAGCCGCCGCGGCCCTTGACAGCACTGGGGGATCAGTACTCAAGGCTCTTGGGGAGCATGCGATCTCGCGGCTGGAGAATCTTGAGACCGTGCATCAGCTGGTGCTCGATGGCCTGCCTACCGAATTCCCAGAGCTGTTGACCGACGCTGAGCCGCCGAGCCTGCCGAATGCGCTCGCGGGTGCACCGGGCTACGAGCTACGCGAGGAAATCGGCCGAGGACTCTTCGGCACCGTCTACCGGGCCTACCAGCCGTCGGTCGGGAGGGAGGTGGCGATCAAGGTCATCAACCCTGAGCTGGCAAACAGTACGGGATTCATTCGACGGTTCGCCGTCGAGGCTCAGATGATCTCGCGCATCGAGCATCCGAACGTCGTGCCACTGCACGACTTCTGGAGAGGTCCGGACGCAGCAATGCTGGTCATGCGGCTCATGCGGGGCGGCAATCTTGCCGAGTGGGCTCGACGCACCGATGTCGATCGAGCGGCCGGCCTCCGTTTGATCGATCAAATCGGCGGGGCTCTCGCCACCGCCCACGCCCTTGGCATTGCCCACGCCGATGTTCAGGCCAGCAATGTCCTACTCAATGAATCGGGCGACTTTTTCCTCAGCGATTTCGGAATTGCCACGGATGATCCGAGGCTTGGCAGCGGTCGTGGTCAACAAGATGATGTGGCGGCCTTCGCGGCAATGGTGGCCCAAGTGGTCCCAGCCGTCGCCTTCGTCGAGGGCGAGATCTCCCTCCTCGAGTCCGCGGGCCGCGGGGAGTTCGCCAACGCTGCGACATGGTTGGAGACGTGGCGCCGGGACGCGGGACTTGCCGCCGAATCGCCGACCTACACGCCGAGTCGTAACCCGTACAAAGGACTCGCTGCGTTCGGGGAGCTCGATGCTCCAGACTTCCACGGTCGCGGCGCAGCGGTCTCGGATCTCGTCGGTGCTATCGCCAACCGGCGACTGATCGCCGTGGTCGGGCCGTCGGGAATTGGGAAGTCATCAGTGGTTCGCGCAGGATTGCTTCCGGCGCTTCGTGGCGGCGCGAGCCCGGGCTCCGAGCGATGGTTGATCGCCGAGTGCCTACCGGGCGCGCATCCATTCGAGCGTCTCGTATCCTCATTGATTCGGGTCGCCAGCTCGGTCCCCCACGATCTCGAGGCGCAGCTCCGATCGGATGCCAGAGGATTGGTCAAAGCAGTCGAGCGCTATCTGCCGCTCGGCACCCAACTGCTGCTCGTGATCGATCAGTTCGAGGAGCTCTTCACGCTGACGCACGATGAGGCGACTCGTCAGGCCTTCCTCGATCTGCTCACGACAGCGTGTGAGGATTCCTCGTCGCCGATTCGAGTCGTGCTCACGATCCGAGCCGACTTCTTCGACCGTCCCCTCCTCGACCCCTCGTTCGGCGAGCTGATGAGCGCGGGCACGGTTCCGATCTCGGCGCCGACCGACGCTGAACTGCGAGAGCTGATAGCACAACCTGCAGTAGGCCTCGGGGTGGACTTTGAGCCGGGTCTTGCCGAGCGGATGGTGGCCGACCTCCACGGGGAGAGCGGAGCGCTGCCGCTGGTGGAGTTCGCACTCACCGAGCTGTTCGAGCAGCGCGAGAGTGACCAGCTGACGCTTCGGGCATACGAGGCCGCGGGCGGAGTGACGGCCGCGCTGGGGCGAAGGGCAGAGGCGATCTACGCGGCGCTGGCCGAGTCCGATCAGGAGGTGGCGCGCCAGCTCTTCATGCGCCTGGTGACGCCCGGAGAGGATGGCCGCGACACTCGCCATCGGATCCGCCGGTCCGAACTGGTCCGGCTTGCAATCGACGAGGAACAGCTTGACGGTGTGCTGGATGGGTTCGGCGAGCATCGGCTTCTCACATTCGATGTCGATGAGGTGACCCGGGGTTCCACGGTGGAAGTCGCCCATGAAGCACTTCTTCGTGAATGGCCGCGGTTGAAGGGGTGGATCGATAGCCACCGAGAGGAACTGGTCCTGCGGAATCGACTGGCTGTTGCCGTCGCCGACTGGGAGGATTCAGGCCGCTCCAACCCACACCTGCTCGCAGGCGGCCGCCTATTGCAGCATGAGACCTGGACCGCACACAGCGACCTCTCTTTGTCGATTGAAGAGCGGGATCTTCTGGTCGAGAGTCGGCGCGTGGAGGATGGCCGGGTCGCCTCAGCGCGGCGCCGACGACAGCTTGTGATGTTCGGGTTTGCCGCGGTGGCATTGATTGGTGTCGCTCTGGCCGCGACCGCGCTCAACGCCAGCAGAACGGCCAACCAGAGCGAGGAACAGGCAATCGCCGCAGCCGCCGACGCGGGCGCCGCCCGAGCCGAAGCCGATCAGAGCGCCGAAGAGGCAAGTGCCAGTGCTGAGGAGGCCGTCGCCAACGCCGCGCTTGCCGATCGGCAGCGTCAGCTCGCCGAGGGTCGGGCGCTCGTGGCCGCGGTCCCGAATGTGATCGCAGAGGATTCGCAGCTTGCGCTGCTCCTGTCAATGGCAGCGGGCGAACTCTTGGGAAACGCACCGGCGGTAACGACCGCGCTGCACGAGACCATCGCGGCGCAGCGAACCGTGTACCAGACCGAGTGGGCCGGCAGCTTTACGAGGGACGTGGAAATTGGAGGTGATCTGAGCGCTGATGGCAAGCTGCTCGCCGTCGTCGGACCCACCGGCACTACCGTCCACGTACATGACGTCGACGATGGCGGCCTTCTTTGGTCGCAGGTGTTCGATGTCGAGCAGCCCGCCGAGCACCAGGTGATGGCGCGGTTCATCGGCAACGGAGAGGAGCTGCTCCTCGGCTTGAGCTGGCAACCTGAGATGAATCGCGCTCTGGAGACACCCTCGAGCGAACTCGGCTTCCATGTCGTGGATTCGCGCACAGGTGAAGAGCTGCGAAGGCACGACAGTGGCCCCTGCGGACCGGTCGGCAAGAGCGCGACCAGCTGGGCGACAATCGCTGAATCTGGCGTGTCAGAAATGGTCACCGTCAGCATCTCCCAACGATGGTTCGACGAGTTTGGCTGTATCCCAGCCTGCCGCTGCGGGTCCTATCGAGTCCCGGAGATCGATGTGCAGCGTGTCGACCTTGCGACCGGCGAATCGGTACCGATCGTGTCGGGTTGGAGCGACGGCAACCTCACGGTGGCAATGAGTGGTGACGGCCGTCGCGCCGCCCTCGGCCGTGGGTGGTCGCCAGCGGGCACCTTCACTGTGGTCGATATCGAGACCGGCGATGTGGTCAACGTCGTGGCCAACGACTCTGACTTCCCCGGCCTCGCCTTAAACCACGATGGCTCGCTGGCAGAGTCGCAGGGCGCAACAGCAGGCGAGTCCCGGTTATTCGACGTTGTGTCGGGAACATTGCTGCGTACCGACCCAGGGCCCATTTCCGGTTTCAATTGGGGCGGAGCTTGGTTCAGCGCCGATGGCACCAGGACGCTCCGAGGTGGTCACGCAGATCCGTTCGTCGGAAGCTGCTGCAACGGGACCCTGGCCATCTTCGACAGTGCGACCGGAGCACTGCTGTCGACCTTCCCGAGCGACGGGCCGGTCGATCTTGTGCGAGCGACACCAGACCTCAGCCGGGTCGCAAGGTTCGGGGCCGAAAGCGCACGCACAGTCACGGTCTCGACGATCGATAGCGGCTCGAGCGTGGCGGGCACGCCGGCAATCGCAAGGTTCGATCCTTGCGGTGACGCGTCGTCGGAACGGAAGTTCTTCCTCAACCAAGGCTTATCCGTCCACGAAGAGCTGCTCACCGTCATGGCTCTCTGCGAGACGGCCGACACGGCCGACACCGTTCTACCGATCGCAACAGGCGACGAGCAGAGATGGAGCCCCGGTCGTTCGTATACCTATTCGCTCGCCGATGGCGAGTTGCTCGCCAGTCATCCGACCTTTGGACAAGCGCTCGCGGTGGCCGACGACGGCACTGCTGTGATGCAGGTGTGGACCAAGACCGGCGCTCAGTCCTGGATAGCGGGCGAAGTGGTCGTCGTGGATCTGAGTACCGGTGAACGTCTCGAAACCCTCGCAGGCGTTTGCAACCTCGACGTCGAGCGGTATCGCGACGCGGAAGGCGCACTCGAGTGCGACGGCCCTGGACTCGCCGTTGGAGGTGCAGACATCGCAATATCGTCCGACGGGAACGTCGTAGCCCTCGCCAGCGGCTGGCAACCGACAGTGGGGCGTGCGTGGAACCGAGCCACCGGCGCATCCGCCGATCTCGCCGCGCCCATTGCCGCTCTCGGCATCTCGCCGGACGGAACGGCACTGGTGGTGGTGGAACAGTTCGATCCGTCGCTGGGTGGCTTGGGAGTTCTGCGGTTGTATACAACCGACACGTTCGAGATTGTGGCCGAGTCCGGCATAACGTCGGAGCAGGTGCGTAGTGGCCTTGAGTTCAGTCCCGACGGGAAGCTTGTCGCCGCCATCGCTGGAGAAGCGGGGACGGCAATCCGTTTCCACGACACGGCGACGCTCGAGGTGGTCAAGCGTCTTCAGGAGCCACACGAGCGAGGCGTGTTCGGGGCGGCGTTCAGCGCGAACGGCTCCATGCTGGCCACGGTCGGTGGGGATGGTTTCGCCCGAGTGTGGAACGTGGAGACCCTGGCACTGGTCAATGAGATCGAGGTCGGCGGCCTTGCCACCGCTGTGACATTCCTCGACAACGACCGAAAGCTCGCGGTTGGGACCCAATCTGGCGGTGTGGGCATCTACTACCTCGAGGTCGACGACCTGCTCGACGAGGCCCGCCAGCGACTCCGGCGCGGATTCACCGCGACCGAATGCGGCGTGTACTTCCCCGACGGGGGATGTCCGACTCTGGAGGGGATGCTGGCCGCTGAGTAGGCGATGACGGCCACGCTGCCGAGATCGCGCTTCTGCGTGACCTCTACGCCACCAAGAAGGAGAAGTCATGACCAGAACTCACTCCTTGTGCTCCAGCGGCCACTCAGTGCTACTGTTGAGGCTTGAGTACGCACCTGGGTTCGCCCGGGTCACACGGACAAGCGGGCGGCGTCACCGCTCAGCAAGAGGGTGACGTCGCCTGCTGGGTCACACGACGAGCGAGCCGCCACGATCCGGTAACGACCGGGCTCGACATACCAGCCCGGATCGGTGCGATGACTCCCACCGGTTCCGGCCGGAACCCGGTCGTCGGGTGCGATCTGTCCGTACACACCATCGCCCGGGTCGAAATAGGCGAAAGCTCGCGCCGGCAGCTCGAGACTCACCACCGTGGAGGCACCCGGCTCCAGATGAACCTTGGTGAAGGCCTTCAGCTCCCTCACGGGCCGCATCACCGGAGCGTCGAGCGGCTCGACGTAGATCTGTACCACCTCGGAGCCCGGGCGGCCTCCGGTGTTGGCGACATCCACCTCCACGGTGATGTCGGACCCGGCCGGGGCGCCGGCCACCGAGCGCGGCGCACTCATAGAGAAGGTGGTGTAGCCGAGCCCGAAGCCGAAGGGCACCAGCGGCTTCACATGCATCGCGTCGTGCCACCGATGGCCGCAAAGAACCCCCTCGCCATAACGCACCGTGCTGTTCTCCCCCGGATAGTTCGGGTAGGCCGCGAACTGCTCGTAGTGGGCTCCAACCGTGGTGGCCGCGCGCCCACCGGGCTCGAGCTCCCCCAACAACATGTCGACGAGAGCCTCGCTCAGCTCCTGGCCACCGAACCCGACGCTCAGCACCGCCGCCGGCTCGTCGATCCAGTCGAGCGCGTGGGGGGCCCCGACATTGAGCACCACGATCGTGCGCGGGTTGACCGCCGCCACCCGCCTGATCAGTTCCGGCTGATCGCCCGGCAGCTCCCACAGATCGCGGTCGCGGCCCTCGGTCTCCCAGTCGTCGTTGGTGCCGACCACCACCACTGCGACATCGCTCTGTTCGGCCGCCGCAACGGCTCGGGCCATGAGGTCTTCATCGGCTCGGGCGACGACACCCACGACCACGCCGCTGATCATGAAGGTGTCTCGATTGTCGAACTCCACCACCACAGTCGCTGCTTGCCCTGCGACCAGATCGACTGCCGCGGTGTACTCGATGCTGCCGAGCCCGAAGTAGGCATCGCTCCGCTCGACGTGGCCCTCGGTGGCATCGATCACGACCTCGCCGTCGACCGACACACGGGCCCGGCCGCACTGGATCATACGAACGTCGTGAACCCCGCTCACCATGGCCACGACACTCGCCGTGATCCGGCAACTCCAGACATCGGCAGAAACGCCGGGTGCTGGTGCCCCCGACGCGAACACCTCGAGCCGATCCGTCTCCTCGGTGGCGACGACGTCGCCATGGTGACCATGACCATCGATGAACTCCACGAGGGCAGGCCCATCGAGCAGAGGCTTGGTGAGCGCGGCAAGCGAGCGGTCGATGTGGCAGCCCTTCTCAAACACCACGCGGGTGTTGGTGAGGCGACTGCGAAGAGCCTCGACCGGCGAAGTGGCGTGATAGGCCTTCACCTTCGCCGATCCTCCACCCATGGTGCGGGCCTCCACCGCATTGGGCCCGATCACCGCCAGCGACGCGAACGATGTGGAATCGAGGGGCAAAATCCCGTCATTGCGAAGCAGCACCGATCCCGCGGCCGCGGCAGAACGCAGAAGGAACCGATCCTCGGGGCGATCGAGGGTGTCCTCCGGCGTGGTGGGGCTCACCTCCGACCCGAAGGCCCCGGTGCGTTCCATCAGGCGCAACAAGTCGACGACCAGAGGATCGACAGCACCGACTTCGATCGTTCCCGCCTCCACCGCCTCGCGCAGGGACTCGCCGTAGAAGCGAGCCGGCCCGGGCATCTCCAGCGAGCAGCCCGCCGCCACACTCCCCTCGGCCGAGCCCGCCGCGAACCAGTCGGTGACGACGAACCCGTCGAAACCCCACTCACCCCGCAGAACAGTCTGAAGAAGCCATTCATGCTCGGCACAGTAGGTGCCGTTCAATCGGTTGTAGGCCGTCATGACACCCCACGCACCGGCCTCCTTCACCACCATCTCGAAGGGCAACAACACCGTCTCGCGCATCGTCCGTTCGTCGATCTGCGAATCGATGGTGTGTCGCTCGAACTCCGAGTCGTTGGCCACGAAGTGCTTGGTGGTGGTGGCCACCCCCTGACTCTGAACCCCTCTCACGAAGGCCGCGGCCAACTTCCCGGTGAGGAACGGATCCTCACTGAAACACTCGAAGTTGCGGCCCCCCTTCGGCGAACGATGCAGATTGACGGTGGGGGCCAGAAGAACGTGGGCCTTCTTCGCTCGCGCTTCCTCGCCGAGAAGCACCCCGAGTCGTTCGACGAGATCGACATCCCACATCGCCCCGAGACTCGAGCCCGACGGGATACACGCGGTGGGGGTGCCGGTGCCGAGAGCTCCGTCGCCTCGCGAACCATTGGGGCCGTCGGTGACCTTCACCGCGGGTACACCCACCCTGTCGATCGCGTGGGTGTACCAGAAACTGGCGCCCCCGATGAGGGTCAGTTTCTCGTCGAGAGTCAGTTTCGCGATGAGGGCATCGATCTGGTCGGTCACGCGCCGATCCTCCCACACCGGTTCCCCGATCAGGGCTGAGGGATCTGAAACCCCCGAGCGACTTCTGGTCGACGCAGCTTCCAGATCAGGCCGTCGTAGAAGAGGTGCAGAGCACCGAGGGTCAAGAACACGAACGCGTAGACCTCGTAACTGGTGTAGCTCCTCAGAACGAAGATCAAGGCGGCGATGGCCGCCCCGTACACGGCGACGATCCCCAAGGGCCCGAGCGGGCTGCGAACGGCTCGTCCAAGGGGCGCCCCGTCGTCGGTGACCTCGTCGGGATAACGGTCGCCGAGATGGTTGTGAACGATCAGGAAGACTCCGCGGCGTGGGAACCCACATAACCGACGAACCCCGCAACCGGCGAAATTATTGTGAGTCCGATGAGGGCCGTGGTGGACACGAGATACACCCACTTGGCCGGGTTGACCTGCTCGGAAGCCAGCTCCTGGCGAACCCACGACCACAGGAGAACAAGCACAACCACAGCCATCACGGGAAGGATCCATCGCGCCACAGGCGCCGCATCGGTGAGCACCGACAGGCCTTTCTGATTGCGGCCGCCCAAGCCCGCATCCGCGACCCGGTCGGGCGTCGCCGAATCCGCAGTGGCGACCACCAGTGCCAGGATCAACAGCGACCACAGGAGCCGATGCTCGACCGTGCCATCGGATTGGCCGACCTTGCGACCATAGATCCGGGCTATGCCGTAACGCTGCTGAAGGGTGTGGCCCGCGTTCCACACCGCCGCGATCACCGCGATCACGACCGGGTCGAGCTGGAGTCCGACCAGTACCGCGACGACGAACACCGCCGGGGTGATCGCGAAGATCACCGGCCTCGACTTGTAGACGTGGGCATCGCCTTATACCAGCGGCACGGTGAACGACTGATGCGATACCGAGAAGAGCAGGGTGGCCCCCACCAGCCATTCGATGCGGTCGACGTCGCCGGCCCAGACCAGCGCCAAGGCCGAGAACGGCACCCACGCCAAAGACATCGCGATGTCCCACAAAGGCCCACGGATCCAGCGCGTCGCCGGGCGCGGCCGGGTCGGAGGCGACGTGACTTCTGGCTCGATGCTCTGCACTCCGAACACATTGCCGCGCCCAAGCCTCAGGTCAAGGGGCACAACTGGGCCATCTGACCCAACCGACCGGGGAATTTGGGTCTGACGGCCCCTGCTGTCGGCCATGTTCCCCTACACCTCGACGCCTGACGATCCGATGCACTGGGGCGGGAGTGCCCCGGACCAAGAACCCAGGGAGGTGTCGGATGCTCGAACCAACCAACAGCGTCTATCTCGACCCTCCTCGATCCTCGCGCGTCGCCCCCGCAGCGAAAGGCGCCCACAGCGGACGCGCGGCCGCCGCCGGCATTTTCATCTTCGTCGGCCTACTCGGTCTCACCGTGGCCGCGCTGCTGAGTGGAATCCGGGCCATGCTCCACGACTCCAAAGCACTCAGCGATGCGATCGACACCACCCTCGACGAACCCGTCGTCCAAGAGGAGATCGAACGCGAAGTCGCCGATGCCATCGTGAAGGGTCTCTTCGATCAGGACAACAACGGGTTGGCGTCTGTCGTCGGGTTCGACGTCTCGGCAGAGGTCGAACGGCTTGCTCCCCTCGTGATCGCCGACCCTGCCTTTCGCTCCGAGCTGAGGGCTCTGTTCATCGATGGTCACCAGCGGATCCTGTTCGAGCCTTCAAGGGCCGCCCTCGACTTCTCTCCCATCACCGCCGCCGTACTTGGTGTCATCGAACGCGAATCACCCGAACTCGCCCGGATCGTGCCCGCCGACAAGCTGCTCCTCACCATCGACGGCGATCGCCTACCAGACCTCACCACACCGATGGCCGGCCTCGATCGCTCCCTGCTGATCGCTTTTGTCTTCTCACTCGCAATCCCGCTCGCCGCGCTCACCCACCCTCGTCGCCATCGTGTGCTCGCCTGGGTCGGACGCTGGCTGATCACAACCAGTCTGGCCGGCGGCTTGGCCGCGGTCGGCCTGCCCTACCTGGCCGGAAACCTCTCGGGCTACACCGCAGTGGAGGTCGCCGTGAGGGCTCTCACCGTGCGCCTTCTCGGTCCCGCGGTACTTGCCGGCATCGTCGGGATGGCGATGGTGTCCGCCGCCGCAGTTCTGAAGAGCCGGGAGCGACGCCGTATCACCGACGAGGGCGCCGCCGCCGCCCTGGGCGTCAACGAGCCGCCCCTGAGTCCGGCCCAGGCGAGCCCCCAGCTGGAGCTAAGCCAGCGGGGTCTGGTGGATGCAGGCCGACCCCTCACCGATATCTGAGACCAGCCGAGCCGAGCACTCCAGCGCCCATGTCGTCGCTTGCTCACGTAGGCACCTAGCCTGCCGATGGCCTTCGGAATGCGGCATCCTCGAGAGGACGGACCCACCGATGAAACGATTGAGCGCGGCGCTTGGCGCCATTGTCATTTTCGCGGCAGCCTGCGGCAGCGACGCGAGCGATGTGTTGCAGGAGCTGGGGTTATCCGCAGCCGAAGCGGATTGCTTCGCCAGCGAGTACGAGGCCCGAGACCTCGACATCAATCGGGTTCTTCGCGCCGATGAAGGCGAGTTGACCGAAGTCGAGCAGCAAGCCGTGGTGGAGGTTGCGAGTGCGTGTGTGGGCGGAGGCGCCGACACCACCACCGACACTTCCGGCGACTCCGATTCAAACGACGACCCCGACGACGACGACCCCGACGACGACGGCCCCGACGACGGCACCGCAGCCTCCGACACCAGCGGCGACAACTCCGACCCCAACAGCGGCGCTCTCAGCTACGACGATCTGAGCCTGTTCGAACGGGCCTTCGCCGACGGCATGATCGAAGAAGGTGTGTCCACCGAAGCGGCCGTCTGCATCATCAATGAGTTCGGGTCCGCAGATATCAGCCTTCTGGAATTCATGGACGTCGACGCGGCCGATGAGCCCACCGACGAAATGCTTGCCGCCATCTTCCGCTGCGGCGATGAGTTGATTGACGCCGGCGCATTCGACTTCAGCAGCCCCGATCCCGTCACTGACGGTGTCACCTACGGCGACGACCCGGAAATGGATCTGCTCTGGGACATGTGCGAGGTCGGCGATGGCGAAGCCTGCGACCAACTCTTCTTCATCTCCCCCTTCGGGAGCGACTACGAGGAGTTCGGCAACACCTGCGGCTTCCGCTTCGAGCTGAGCACCGTCCTGTGCGCCGATGAACTGGGCGGCTCGACGGGCGGGACAAGCTACGGGGACGATCCTCTGCTCGACAATCTCTACGACGAGTGCAGCGCCGGAAACATGTTGTCGTGCGACAACCTCTTCATCGAATCCCCGGTCGACTCAGAGTACGAGACCTACGGCAGCACGTGCGGCGGAGTCGAGCCCGACACCTTCGGGGGCTGCGCCAGCGATCCCATGTTCTACGGCGACGACGTCCATTTCGACGGGCTCTACGACTCGTGCGGCGCCGGCGACATGGCTGCCTGCGACGAGCTCTACCTGTTCTCCGCGATGGGTTCTGAGTACGAGAGCTACGGCAGCTCCTGTGGTGAAATCGCCACCACCGAGGAGTTCGGTAGCTGCGAAGCGGTCTACGGTAAAACGTAGCTCTACAGGTCGGAGCGCTCCGCGGCCGGCATGTGGAGTTCGAACGCGCCGTGCAACGCCGATACGGCCCTTTCCGCCTCGGTCTCACGCACCACACACGAGATGCGGATGGCCGAAGTGGAGATCATCTCGATATTGATCCCAGCTGCCGACAACGTTTCGAACATGGTGGCGGCGACACCGGGGTTTGTCTTCATGCCTGCGCCGATGAGGCTGACCCGGGCGATCTCGTCATCGGTGATCGACCCGGTTGCACCGATCTCTTCGACGATCGCCTCCACGGTGGCCGTGGCGGCGGGCGTCTGCTCGTGGGGCAGGGTGAAGCTGATATCGGTGGATCCCTCGGCCGAGACGTTCTGCACGATCATGTCGACATTGACGTCGGCGTCGGCCAGTGCCCGGAAAAGCTGGGCGGCGACACCAGGCCGATCAGATGCCCCCGACACCGTCATCTTGGCCTCGGAGGTGTCGTGGATGACGGCAGAGATGATGGCTCTTTCCATATTTTCCTCCTCGGTAACCCACGTGCCCGGCACCCAGCTGAAGGCGCTCCGGACGTGGAGCCGCACCCCGAAGGTGCGGGCGAGTTCGACCGACCGCATGGCCGGCTTGGGACAACCGGTCGCGGTCATCTCCAGAAGTTCATCGAACGAGATCTGATCCATCTTGCGGGCCTCGGCCACTACACGGGGGTCGGTCGTGAACACGCCGGGAACGTCGGTGTACAGCTCACAGGCGTCGGCACCCAATGCGTGCGCCAGCGCCACCGCGGTGGTATCGGAGCCGCCACGGCCGAAGAAGGTGACGTCGCGATCTGTTGACACACCCTGGCTGCCGCCAACCACGGGAACCCGCCCCTCATCGAGGCTCGCCTGGATGCGCCCGGGCCGAACATCGAGGATCTTGGCGTTGCGATGGGTGGTGTCGGTGATGAACCCGGCCTGGCTACCCGTGAACGAATCCGATTCGATTCCGCGATCATGCAGCGCCATAGACACGAGGGCGCACGCCTTGCGTTCGCCTCCGGTGATGAGCATGTCCATCTCACGGCCCGGCTTGGTGGTGGACACCTGATCGGCGAGGCGGAGAAGCTCATCGGTCTCCTTGCCCATAGCCGACACGACGAGCACCACCTGGTCGCCTCGCTTACGACAACGGGCGACGTGATCGGCCACTTCACGGATTCGATCCGGATCGCTGACCGAAGTGCCGCCGAACTTCTGTACGAGCAGGGCCACGATCAGTGAGGCTATCCGAGCCGGCGATGCCCACCGCTCAGTTTTACCACGCCGTGATTCAGCCCCCTTGCTCAGAGTCCTCGACGACCTCGGCCGACTCGCGGGCCGCGGAGGCGTAGATCCCCTTGCTCATCAAGGAGAACTCCTGGTCGCGGCGGGCCTGGTAGATCTCCGCACGCCTGCCGTGGGCACTGATCGACGTCGGGTCGGCCTGCACGGCCAGTTCGACCAGGTGACAGGCGAGACGGAGATCGCCGCCGTCGGCCACCTCGCAGGCCCGCGCGCTGAGGGCATCGACACCACCGACGAGGCCGGCGATCTCCGCGGCGTAGACGGCCTCCGGTGCCGGCTTGAGGTGGGCCGGATTCTTGTCCCACCAGCCTCCATAGAGTCGCCAAAGGTTGCGCACGACGAACTCGGGCTCGTCGTAGACGGGCTGCATCCAGGGCCTCGTGATCAGATCGTCGGGCACGGTGACCGAATGGACGATGGCATCTAGGGTTTCGCCGTTGTTCATCATCTCGAGGGTCTCTCGGGTGAGCAGCTCCAGCGCGGTGGCGAGGTCGTCGAGGACCCGATCCACGCGCTCGACGCCGTGAACCGGAAGCCCGTGGGCCGGAAGCAGCCAATCCGCACGAAAACCCTGCATCGTGCGCAAGGCCTCGGCCCACTCCCGCGGGTAACGCTGCACCTTCTGAGGATTCCCACAGTTGGGAAACACCCAGGTCACGAGATCCCCGACGCAAAGAGCCCGATGCTCCGGCACCCACGCCCAGAGATGATCGTCGGTCTCGCCCTTGGAATGGCGCAGCTCAAAACTGAGGCCACCCACCTCGACGGCGAGATCGCGACCGAACTCGATGGTGGGCCACATGACATCTTCGTTGAGGAAGCGGAAGCCGTCACCCACCCTCATGCCGTGACGCTTCGAGATCCCACCGAACTGGCGGAGGTTGATGTCGATGTTGTAGCCGTTGGTGAGCTGGTATCTCTCGAAGCGGGGGGCCACCGCCTCATGGGCGATCACTGAGGGGCGGGGCCGCTCACCGGCCTGGGCCTCCGCCGCGAATGCCGCGCTGCCGCCGACATGGTCGACGTGGCCGTGGGTGTAGACGACGGTGTCGACCGGCTCGGTCGACCAGCCCCGAAGAGCGCCGAGCACTTCAGCACCCTTGTTGTTGCTGGACGTGTCGAAACACACGAGGCCCGCATCGGTCTTGAAGGTGATGACATGGCTGAACGACTCGACGATCGACAAGCCGTCGGCCAGGGCACTCACCTTCTGGGTCACACGATTCACAGCCTCGTCGTGTTTGCCGGCATCGATCACCCGTGACGAGAGCTCGACGGGATCCTCGGTAACGATGGGGAGCTGTCGTTGCAGTTTGCCGATCATCGCCAGACGTTATGTCGGGCCGGTCAACGTGTCACAAAGAGCTCGATGCTGCGTTCGCCGTCTGCACGCGCCTGACCAGCCCATACCTCGTCGACGAGGGGGAGAGAAGGCAGGGCAACCGCCGAGCTCGCCTCGATGTCGAGGACGGCCACGAGGTGGCGGTGATCGGCGAATACCGCGCTGCGGCTGTCGACCTCCAGGCCCCCGAGCTGAGCCAAGGAGTCGCGGATGCGGGCCGCGGGCTCACCGTAATCGTCCACCACGGGGCCGAACTCGAGCTGGCGACCGAGGCCAGCCTCGCCCACCCGTTCCCATGTCGGCTTGTGGTTGCGCCGACGAAGACCCGCCATCCGGAGACGGCGGACCAGCACCCGACTGTCGACCAGTTCCGCGCCGAGCGCCACGGCCCGGCCGTGGTCGACCCTGTCGATGTCGTAGTGGTCGCCCTGAAAGCCGAGCCGGCGCTTGCCCAAGCGCTGGGCGAACCGGTGCAGCTCCTCGTAGGAGTGGTCGCTCACCAGATGGGCCCAGCGGGTTCCCCGCCACTCCCAGCGGGCATCATCGACGAGCACGGACATTGGGGCACCGTAGCGCCGGCTGCCTCGTCCGGCTCCCGCGTGACAGACTGCTCCGGTGATCGACGCCACCACCGACGAGGTGTTGCTGTGCATCCCGGCCCGACCGGAGTACGGGCGGATTGTTCGCGTCGGAGCGGCCGCTCTGGGCTTGCGTCAGTCCATGTCGTTCTCGGAAATCGATGATCTCCGACTCGCCATCGACGAGGCCATGATCCTGCTGCTCGACGGCCTCACCGTCGACACCGAGACCAACATCGACATCGTCTTTCGCGTCGACGACGGCCACCTCGAACTCGAAGCGGGCCGAAGCACCCGCAGCCAACTTCGTGATGCGGCCGTGCAGCGATTCGACTCGATCACCTCGGGCCTGATCGACGACTACGACGTCGATCTGGAAAGGGGCTGGCTGCGCCTGACGAAGACCGCTGCCCCAGTCGACGCCTGACCCCTCGCTAACGGCCGGTGGAGCCGAATCCCTTGGCACCGCGATCGCTCTCGTCGAGTGAGTCGACCTCCACGAACTCGACCGTCTCGACAGCCTGCACCACCAGTTGGGCGATCCGTTCGCCACGCGTCACCTCGAACGCATCGGTTGGATCGTGATTGACGAGGCACACCTTGAGCTCGCCGCGATAACCCGAATCGATCAATCCTGGCGTATTTAGGCAGGTGACCCCGTGCTTGAGAGCGAGCCCACTACGGGGCTGAACGAAACCCGCGTACCCCTCGGGGATGGCGATGGCGATACCGGTGGGAACAAGGGCCCGCCCGCCCGCCGCGGCCAGGGTCACATCCTCCCTGGCAACGAGGTCGATCCCGGCGTCACCGAGCCTCGCGTAGCGGGGAAGAGGAAGGTCGGGATCGAGGCGAAGGACAGGCAGATCGAGCACAGGCGAAACGTAGCCCACCCAGGCGTCTAGCCTGAGCCGATGCTCGCTTGGATGGATCTCGAGATGACCGGCCTCGACCCTGACCGTCACGTCATCGTCGAGATCGCAACCCTGCTCACCGACAACAACCTCGAACTGGTCGCCGAAGGTCCGGATCTCATCGTTCATGCCAGCGACACCGAGCTGGCCGAGATGGACGACTTCGTCACCAACATGCATACCAGGAGCGGCTTGCTCGAGCAGATCAAGACATCTCCGATCTCTCTCGCCGAAGCGGGCGAGAAGACCTTGGCGTTCCTCCAGGAACACATTCCGGAAATTCACACAGTCCCCCTCTGCGGAAACACCATCGGCACCGACCGACGCTTCCTGGCCCAGCACCTTCCCGAGATCGAAGACTTCCTGCACTATCGCTCGATCGACGTCTCCACCATCAAGGAGTTGGCCCGCCGCTGGCAGCCCGAGGTGTTCAGTGCCGCACCGAAGAAGTCGGCCGGTCATCGGGCCCTCGACGACATCCGAGAGAGCCTCGAAGAGCTGCGCCACTACCGGCAGGCCTTTTTCCTCACACCGCCACCGGCACCGTAGGGTGCTGCGGGTGAGCCGGCCCGTCTATCGCAAGCAAGAGCAGGAACCTGCCTCCGAAGAGGTGATCGAGGTCGCCCCCGGCATCCTGCGCATGCAGCTACCGATATCGCTGCCCGGCCTCGGCCACGTCAACTGCTATGCCCTGATCGATGGTGACGGTGTCGCCCTGGTCGATCCCGGCCTCCCCGGCAAGGAATCGTGGGACGCCCTGCTCCAGCGCCTCCGTAGCGCCGAGATCCCGATCGAGCGGGTGCACACCACTATCATCACCCACTCCCACCCCGATCATTTCGGCGGCGCCGCCCAGCTCCGCGAAACCACAGGCTCGGAGGTGATCACCCACGAGACCTTCCGGTCCCGCATCATCGAGACGAACGACGACCTCGCCACCGAGATCCTCGAGTTGTCCGATGAGGAGATCATCGCCCTGTGGAAGCAGAGGATCGAGGAGGGTCCGCCCACCGACTGGGGCACCCGCCGCCAGCCTCCTCCCGATCACGCGATCCGTCGCTGGATCCGCGACGAGGGTCGGGGCCACGGTTTCCTCTCGCCCCGCCCCACCCAGCGGGTCACCGACGGCGAACCGATGTGGTTCGCGGGTAGAGAATGGTTCGCCACCCACACCCCGGGTCACACCGTGGATCACCTGTGCCTGTGGGACCCCACCGAAGGTGTGCTGCTGTCGGGCGATCACATCCTGCCCACCATCACCCCTCACATCGCAGGCTCCACCGAACTGGCCGATCCTCTCGCCACGTTCTTCGCGTCGCTCGATCGCATTGCCGCTCTCGAGGGCGTAACCGCGGTGCTCCCGGCGCATGGCCATCCGATGGACGAGGCCGGCCATCGCTGCACCCACATCAAGGATCACCACGACGAGCGCCTCGACGTTCTCCGCGATGCAGCCCCCGATCTCGGGGATGCTCCGGTGGAGGCGTGGATGAAGGTGCTGTTCCAGGAGCGATCCTGGGGCGACATGGCCGCCAGCGAGACCTTCGCTCATCTCGAACACCTGAGGGTGGCCGGTGAAGCCGACAGCCGTCGCAACGGCGACGGTCTTCTCTTCTACGAGTTCACCACCAGCGGCTGAGCTCGGGTCTGAGAGCCGAGGGGGCGCACCCGCGCCACGCTGGCGGCCACACCGTCGGTCATCAACCACAGGTCGATTCCATCATCGGTTTCCAGCCAGCGAAGGTGGGTGTTGTGGTGCTGTTCGACGCCGGCCCCGTGTTCGAGTTCGGCACGGATGGGCACGGCCGGGAATTCGGTGAGGGCCAGGACCTCCTCCACCGCCACCCATTGGGCCGCGTTGTTGACGTGGCCGAGGATGTCGAGATCGGCGAAGCGCACCGCCCACGGTTCGTCGCCGGCACCTTCGGCAGGCCGGCTGGGGAGCCTCTGGCGAGCCGACACGACCCGGTCACCACCGGTGGGACCGTAGATCTCGAAGAAGTCGGGGTTGAGCTTGCGGGGTCGACCCGTTTCCAGGTCGACATGGATCCACAAGGTGACCGCCTTGATTCGAGCGCCCTCGTCGCCGGTGAGATCGGTGCGACGTTCTGCCCAACGACTGCCATGGCCGCTGCACCAGGTGGCCAATTCCACCCATTCCTGGAAGACGGGCGCAGTGTGCACCTCGATCATGGTGCGCCTCACAACCCAGTTCATCGGATCGACGAGGCCACTTTCCGACGAGTCGTCACGGGCGACATCTTGGAGATGACGCACCACCGAATCGAGGCGGCAGCGCCCGGTGGGGTCGACGTCGCCGAGCCGAATCCGACGGCCTCGCTGGTAGACCCGACCCACCTCGGGACGAGAAACGAACTCGACTGCTCCAGGCTCGGGCATGGGCCGCACCGTAGCAACTGACGAAGTCGTCGATTAATTCAGTTGACGCCGACCGATAAGTTCGCGACCGTAGTTGTCGCCGGACCGCCCGGCAGCGCAATGGGAGGCAGCGATGTTCCAGTTCCTGTGCCACGAGCATCACACCGCCATTGCGGTCGATGCACGCTCGCGCATGAATGTGCGTTCGGCCTCCTGGCTCACGGATTCGTGGATGTTTACCACCAAGCCGTATGCCAACCAGCGGTCCTCCGGCGCCCCCCCTGGCTAACCAGCCATCCTGAAGGGGAGACGCATCGAGGCCGCCGGAAATCCGGCGGTCTTTCTGCTTTTCGGGGCCCGGTCTCGAGCAGTCCCGCCGCCCAACTCACCCAGTCCGACTCACCATCATCTCACTGACCACCACCAAAAATCGCAAAGAACTCCCAGGAAGGAGACGGGGTCATGAGAATCCTCGTCGAAAGAGAACATCAACTCAGGGCCCAGGCCGACGAAGCCACATGGGAGACCCATGCGGCCTGCCGCGCCGTGGCGAACGCCGGCGACCTGTTCTTCAGCGAGGACATCGGCGACATCGCCGCGGCCAAGCGGGCCTGCGCCGAATGTTCCGTGCTGGCACCATGCCTCGAAGGAGCACTCGAACGGCGTGAGCCGGTGGGCGTCTGGGGCGGCCAGCTGTTCATGAACGGCAAGATGCTGGCGACCAAACGGCGTCGGGGCCGGCCCCCGAAGGTGGCCCGGGCCGAAGACCAGATGCCGGCGATTCCGATCCCCGCCCATCTGGCCGAGGTCGCCCACCTCCGTACCGCCTGACGGTAGAGGCGTGGTGCTGTCGTAGAGCTCTGACGGATCCGGGCAACGGCTCAAGCGAGCCCCGATCCGATCTCTGCGCCGGCACCACGCCCTTGGTGATTGCACTGCGACAGGCACCGTTGGCGCTTCATTGTCGTTGCAAGAACACGTCAGCTCGCCGGGTTTCCCGGGGTCGACGCCCAAGTTCAGCACGCCAGCGCTACCGTTTTGGCTGGAGTTTCATTTGCAAGCCGATCCCCACCCTCTTCGTTCTTCCGGTCGCGTCCCGTCTCGGCGCGGCTTCATCGTCGCGTCCATCGTCGCCCCGGCTGCGGTGCTCGCGGCCTGCGGCGGCGACAACGACGACACCGCGGGGGTGATCCGGCTGGGCAGTGACGAGCTCGCCCCCGCCGTCGACGACATCCAGGACAACAGTGCGGCCGGATCCGACGTCGACCTCGAATTCACCACCTTCGCCGGAACCAGCTCCAACCTCGCGAGCTACGCGGGACGGCCGCTGGTGATCAATTTCTTCGCCCGCACCTGCCCCCCGTGTGTGGCCGAGATGCCCGAGTTCGAAGCGGTCTTCCAGGATTTCGGAGGCTCAGTGGCCTTCGTGGGAATATCCGTCGATGCCCGCCTCGAGGATGCCCAGGGTCTGGTCGAACAGACCGGCATCAGCTACGACCTCGGATGGGACCCCGGGGGCGACCTGTTCAGCAAGTTCGGCGGCTTCGCCATGCCCACCACCGTATTCGTCACGCCGGAGGGCTCGATCCACAAGGTGTGGTCGGGCACACTCAGCGCCGAGCTCCTGATCGAAAAGGTCAACGAGCTCGCCTGATGGACCTCGATCAACTCACCTGGCCGTTCAGCGTCGGAATGCTCGCGGCGTTCAATCCGTGTGGCTTCGCCATGTTGCCCACCTATCTCGGCTACTTCATAGGCCTCGACGGCGACGAAGCCAACCACACCCGACTCAAGGCGGTCACGCGCGGACTGATCGTAGGCGGCATGCTCACCCTCGGCTTCGTGGCCGTATTCGGCACCCTCGGCATATTCATCGCCCTCTTCCTCAACCAGGGTGCGATCGTGGAGTACGTGGGTTACATCACCGTCGTGGTCGGCGCCCTGCTGATCCCGATGGGCATCGTCATTGCGATGGGGAAGCAGATCTCGCTGCGGCTCCCCAAGATGAACAAGGGCACCGGCAGCCGAGAGATGCGATCGATGTTCCTGTTCGGGGTGAGCTACGCGGTGGTGTCGCTCAGCTGCACCATCGCCTTGTTCGTGAGTGCGGTGAGCAGCACCTTCGACGACGACGGTTTCGTCGACGGGGTGGCCGCCTTCGTGGCCTACGGGGTCGGCATGGGTGCGGTGATCTTGTTCCTCACTGTGAGCCTGGCCCGGGCCCGCTCCAACGTGGCCCTGCACATGCGCCGCTTCCTTCCCCATGTGGGCAAGGTATCGGGCGCCGTGCTCGTGCTGGCCGGCTTCTACCTGCTCAACTACGGCACCTGGGAAATCAGGATCCTCAGCGACACCTCGGCCACAAACCCTGTCGTCGACAAGTTCCTCGAGTTCCAGGCGGCGGTCAGCAACTGGGTCAACACCACAACCACAGAACGCCTCGCGGTCGTGAGCCTGCTCGGGATTCTGGGAATCCTCCTCCTCGCCTGGCGCGAAGACACCACCGACGACCATGCCAAGCGCCGCTCGGTCTCTGCGGTCTACCTGCTCACCTACCTCTTCGTCGAAGCAATGAACGACGGCGATTTCGTCTTCCTTCCCCTGGTTCGGTTCGTCGCCAACTGGCCGGCCCGAATCGGCCACTGGTTCACCGATCCCTTCCGTTTCGGCGTGCCCCTCGAACTCCTCTTCGTGGCTCTGGTGGCCTGGCGGGTGTCGGCTCGCGTGACTGACTATCGTCGCAGCCATGCTGCGATCCCTGCTCGCACGACCTGAGGTCACCGAGGTCGCCCAACTCCGGAGCCCATTCGGACTCATGGCGTTTCACGGCGGCAACCTCGAACGCGCCACCGACGCGATCGCGGCCGAGGTGGCCGAGCGGAGCGGATCGTCGTATTACGGCGTAATCCAGAACGCCCCGCTGCGCGAGCACATTCCCAGCACCAAGTTCGATCCAGCCCATTCGCCGCGACTCGCCGGCTTCCTCGACCATGTCGACACCGTGATCGCGATCCATGGCTACGGCCGCGACGATCGCTTCTGGGATGTCCTGCTCGGGGGCCGCAATCGCCGCCTGGCCGGCCACCTCGCCGATCACCTACGCGACGGACTGCCCGACGAGTTCGGCGTGATCGACGACGTCGAAGACATACCCAGAGGGCTCCGGGGCCAACATTCGGCCAACCCCGTCAACCTGCCCACCAACGCCGGGGTCCAACTCGAGCTGCCACCGCCGCTCAGGTGGAACAAGGCGGAGTCGAACTGGTCCGACCACGAGGGCACGAGCCGTGCGCCCCAGGTCACCATTCTCATCGACTTGCTGGTGGCCGCCCTCGCCAGCTGGGACTGACCCAACCGTTCGAGCTCAGCCCCCAGCCTCTGTCTCGACAAGCACCGCGGCCAGCTCTGCCATCGCGGCCTCGCGGTTTACCTAGTCGAGGATCGCGGTGGTGCTCCTGGTGTTCCATTCGGGTTCGATCTCGGCATCGGTGCCGATTAGGTCGACCATGGCCAGGAGAGACCGACAGACCGCTTCACGAAAGTCGGGGTCGTCGGGGAAGGTCTGGCCCTGGCCGCACTCGTCGGCCCCGTCTCCGGTCGGGTCATCCACGACCTCGGGATCGGCCGAGCCAGGAGGGCGAATGAAAGCAGGACGGCCATGATGAGCTTGGGCATCGGGACTCCGATCGTGACTGGTCATTGTCCGATCGATCTGCCGGCTCGCGAATTGAGGCGCGCCGCTCAGGGCGAGAGGCGCTCGATCACCCAGCCGGCACCCTCACGCCGGTAGCGCAGGCGATCGTGCAGGCGATCGGGACGACCCTGCCAGAACTCGATACTCGAGGGGCGAAGAATGAAACCGCCCCAATACGGCGGGCGGGGCACCTCTTCGGGGTAGCGCTCCTCGATCGCAGTCACGGCATTCTCGAGCTCGCCCCGATCGGCCACGACGCTCGACTGATGGCTCGCCCAGGCCCCGATCTGGGATCCTCGGGGCCGGGAGGCGAAATACTCATCACACTCGTCGTCGCCTACTCGGCTCACGTTGCCGACCACACGCACTTGGCGTTCGAGACCGCCCCACACACATGTGATCGCGCCTCGTCCGGTGTGTTCGATCGCCGTACCCTTCGGTGATTCACGATTGGTGTAGAAGATGAAGCCTCGTTCGTCGACCCCTTTCAGGAGCATCGCCCGAGCCGCCGGCCAACCTTGCTCATCGACGGTTGCGACAACCACCGTGGTGCCGTCGACGGGCTCGGTGGCGAGCCACTGGTCGAACCACACTCCGAACTGGACGATCGGGTCGGGGTCGATATCACCCACATCGAGTCCTGCCTGGCGGTACTGAACTCGCAACGAGGCCATGTCCATAGCCGCAGCCTACGGTGCAGTGGTGCAACGCTCGATGCCATTCCTTCTGGTCGGTGGAATCAGCGGCGCAGGCGTGCGCTGGGCTGTCGGTGAACTGCTCTCGTCGCCCGCAGCCTCGCTTCTCGCCGTCAACACGGTCGGGTCGCTCATCCTCGGGATCGTGACGGTTCTCGGCCACTCAGAGCGCGACGACACGCCCGAATTCTCTTCCCCTTCGCATGCCAACCCCATCCGGCTCGGCCTCACCGTCGGGTTCTGCGGAGGACTCACAACCTTCTCCGGGCTTGCGGTCGAGCTGGTGTCTCGGTGGCGCGACGGCACGGGAGGCGCATCGGCGCTCGCGGGGGCCTCGATAGTCGTCGGTCTCGCCGCGATCGTCTTGGGACGCTCGCTCGGTCGCCGCTTGGATTGGGTGGCATCGTGATCCTCGCAACCGTCGGATTCGCAGCCGTGGCCGGCACCGGCACCTTGATCCGCTGGGCCGCAGCGGGCCGGTTCACCCCGCCCCTCGGCACCCTTCTCGTCAACCTGGCGGGCACCTTCGCGCTGGGGGCGAGTGCCCAGCTCGACGGCCTCGGCGCCACCCTGGTGGGCACAGCCGGCCTAGGTGCCCTCACGACCTTCTCCACCGTGATGCTCGAGCTCGTCGAACTCTGGACGCTCGACCGGCGCCGAGCGCTCGCCTACGGATCGCTGACAGCCACCGGAGGCCTCATGGCCGCCTGGTTGGGGCTCGTCGTTGCCGGCTAGGCCCCGCCACTGTCGGCGCGTCTCGCGACGCACCACGATCCCGAACCAGCTCGACTCGCAACCGCATTCCACGAGCCGGGCAGTGCCGCCACGACGTCTTCGGCCGAGAGGTGGATCGGAGTCTCGTGAGCCTGGGTGTTGACCCACACCAGACACCCTCGGTGCGCCAGCACACGATCGACCTCACCGGGAAACAACAGCATGTTCACCAGGGTCAGCACATCTGCGGATCCACCCGGGAAGGGCAGCGACGAGGAGTCGCCTCTCACCTTCAGGCCCACGCCCGGCGGCGCCGCTCTCAGCATTTCCATCGAGAGGTCGAGGGCCACCACGTTGGAGAACCGGCGAGCGAGGTGGGCGGTGCCGAGGCCCGACCCGGCGCCGAGCTCGATCACCCGATCGCCCGTGATCGATCCTCGGTCGAGCGCATCGATGATCGAGGCCCGGCGTTCGTCGGTGTCGCGGGTGGCCGACCATTCCGCCGCCATCGAATCGAACAGCTCGGCGATCTTGTCGCGACGCTCGACATCCCAAGCACCCTCGAAGGCGACCTGGCGCGTCACCGAACGAATCGGGCTCGCCGATCCGGTGACCGGAAGGTCGATGATGGTGCCGGGAGCATAAGGCAACCACTCGACGGTGCCGGCCATCAGCCGGGAGCAGGAATCTCGGTGAGGCCGCCCAGGTAGGGCAACAGCACATCGGGCATGCGAATCGAACCATCGGGCTGGCGGTAGGTCTCCACGATTCCCGCCCACACCCGCGGCACCGCCAGGCCCGAACCATTGAGGGAGTGCACGAAACGGGTGCCCTTCTCGCCTTCGGGCCTGTAACGGATGTTGGCCCGGCGGGCTTGGTAGTCGGTGCACCACGAGACCGACGACACCTCGAGCCATCGATCAGCGCCGGGCGCGAACACTTCGATGTCGTAGGTGCGGGCCCCCGCCCCACTGATGTCGCCACACGCCAGATCCAAGATGCGATGGGCAAGCCCCAGATCACGGATCGCGCTCTCGGCTCGCTCCAGGATCTCCATGTGCATGGCCTGGGCCTGCTCCGGCGTGCAGAACGAATAGAGCTCCACCTTGTCGAACTCGTGAACACGAAGAAGGCCCCTCGTGTCGCGGCCCGCTGAGCCGGCCTCGCGCCGGTAACAGGTCGTGTGGGCCATCAGGCGCATCGGAAGATCGGCCTCGTCGAGGATCTCGCCGGCCACCATCGAGGTGAGTGGGACCTCTGCGGTGGGGATGGCCCAAAGATCGTCGCGCTCGAGGTGGTATGCGTCGTCGGCGAACTTGGGGAGATGACCGGTGCCGATCATGGTGTCGGTCTTCACCACGGTGGGGGGCCGAATCTCCTCGAAGGCATCGCGGTTGCGATCGAGGCCGTAGGAGATCAGGGCTCGCAGCAGGTGGGCCCCGTGTCCCCGGTACATGGCGAACATCGACCCCGACATTCGCACGGCGCGATCGACATCAAGGATGCCGAGTTGCTCTCCGATCTCCCAGTGGGGGACGCGCTGATGGTCGGCGATGGCACCCGGGTCGTGGTCCTCGACCCGTACAACGACATTATCGTCCTCGGTGAGCCCGTCGGGAGCCTCTGGCGCGGGCATGTTGGAAACGTTGAGCAGGAGGTCGCGTATCCGCACCCGGAGTTCGTCGGCCTCCTCGGTGAGTGCCTTCTCACGATCACCGAGAGCCCGGCTCTCCTCCTGCAATGAGGCCGCCTCGTTGCCACGACCATCACGATGCAGAGCCCCCACATCTTTCGACAGGCGGTTGATGTCGGCCCGTATGTCGTCGCGTTCGGTGCCGATCTCACGCACCCGCGAATCGAGCTCGACCACGCCGTCGATCGACGAGGTGTCCTCGCCTCGCCGCGCCACCGCTGCTTTCACAGCCTCCGGGTCGTTGCGGATGAGCTTGATGTCGAGCATGAGCACGACGGTACCGCCATCAGACCCACCCCCTTCGGCTTTTTCTGAGCGCTCACGCGCGGATACCGCGCGCTAGCGCTCAGAAATCGGTGGGGTGGGGCGTCGACTCCGAGCTCTTTCGGGTTCGTGCTTCGAAGTCGGCGTCGCGCTGACCCGACGCGAATCGGGCGAACCGGATCGCGATCAGGGCCCAGAGATAAAAACCACCGATGATCTTCATGACCACTCCGGCGGCCTGCTGATCATGCACCGGCGAAATGCCCCAGAGGGGATCGGTGGTGTCGTAGGACTTGTAAACCACACCCTCGGCGAAGGTGAGCCAGCCCGCGGGAACGGTGGGCACAATCGACATCACGAAGAGATAGAGCATCTTGCCCGGCTCGCTCATCTGCATCTCTTTCAGAGGGCCGAGCACCGGGAACCACATCAACAGTGCGGAGAAGAACACGCCCAGATGCAAGACATAGTGGAAGGCGCCGTTTTCCACTGACAGGTCGACCACTACGCCCCAGTGGGTGAGCACCTGGAAGACATTGAAGGCCACACCCGCCACGACCGGCTTGGCCAGGAACCTGAGTATCCGTTGGATGGTGCCGGCCTCGAGCACCAGCAGGCGGGCCAGCCACGCAGGGAGGGCCATCAACAGCAAGGGCGGCACGATGAAAGCAATCAGCAGGTGCTGCACCATGTGCACGAAGTAGAGATTCTCTTCAGCAATGTCGTGCATCGGCCAATCGGCCGCCAACCACAACAGCAGCACCCCCGCGACGAAGTAGCGCTTCTGGGCCGCGGTGACGATCGCCTGACCCGCCGGCACCACCAGGGGACCGATCGCCCGCACCGAATACACACCGAGCGCGACGATGCCAGCGATCAGGACCCAGACCTCAGGATGGAACTCGTACTCCCAGGCATTGACCGCCAAGAGCACGGTCATGTCACATCAGCCCCAGAACTGGAAGGCCAACAGGGCGACAATGTAGACGGCAACAGCGAGCCCGAGACCACCGGCGAAGAGTCCGGTGAGGAGGGGCTTGTCCTGCTTGAGGTGCATGAACATCCGAGCCACCAGCCAGAACTTCACCACCATCATTCCCAACAGGGACGGGATGAGAAAGTCGCCCCAGTCGAGCACGGACTTGAAGTAGCTGAAGACCTCAACCGCAGTGATCGCCGCGAGGACCAGGGCGATCTTGACGTACTGGAGATCGGACGGGTGATGGTCGTCGTGGGTATCGGAGCCGGTTTCGGCGATTGTGTCGCTCACTGTCGGCTCCTACTCGGCGGGAATCAGATAGATGACCGTGAAGATGAAGATCCACACGATGTCGACGAAATGCCAGTAGAGACCGATGATCTCCACGGTCTCGGCATTGCTCTGTTTGAGCTTTCCCTGCACCGATGCCACCACCAGCGACATCAGCATCAGGATCCCGAGGCTCACATGGACGCCGTGGAAGCCGGTGAGGGTGTAGAAGGCCGAACTGGCGGGATTGGTGGTGAAGCCCACGCCCTCGCGAACGAAGGTAGTGAATTCATATACCTGGCCACCGACGAACACTCCGCCGAGCATGGCAGTGGTGAGCAGCCATGCCCGAGACCGCTCAAGCTCGCCACGGTTGATCGCCGAGAGGGCCAACACCATGGTGAGTGAGCTCATCAGCAGAACGAACGAGCTGACCGAGGTAAACGGGATGTCGAAGATGTCGGTGGGAAGGACCTCGCCGTTGCCCCGAGTCTTGTAGAGCAGGTAGGTGGAGATCAGACCGCCGAACAGGAGGCACTCGGTGCCGAGGAAAAGCCACATCGCCAACTTGTTGTTGGATATGCCGGTGTTGGTCTCGTGGGGGTCGCGGTGGGTTTTGACCGCAACGGTCGCAGTGGTGGTCATCTCAGCTCCCCTCACTCTCGTCGGTAGCCCCGGCGCCGACCATAACCGAGCCGTCACCGCCATCGTCATCGTGATGATCGTCGTGACCGTGACCGGCATCGGGATCATCGACGGGCTCGAGTACCCAGGCGTAGAGTCCGCCGGCGACGAGCAAGCCCCCGATCACACAGAGCCACAAATTGAAGATCACGCCGTAACCGATCAAGGGCAAGCCTGCCGCTATCACCAGTGGCCAGAACGAAGGTGAGGGCAGATGGACGTCGTCTGCGTCACCCTTCTGAGCAACTTCCTCGATCGTCGCGATACGCACGACCTTGTGGTTTTCGTCGTATCCGTACTTGCGATACCACCACTCGTCCTGACTCTCCACGGTGGGGATCACATCGAAGTTGTGCTCAGGTGTGGGCGACGGGACCATCCACTCGAGGCTCCGCGCGTCCCACGGATCGGGCCCGGGTGCAGGCAGGTGCTTGGCCTCGCGCCTCGATGCCCAGACGTTGTAGAGGAAGAAGCAGACAGCCAGCCCGATCGTGTAGGCGCCGAGAGTGGCCACGAGATTCCAGAGCTCGAATCCGAAACCGGCGGAGTAGGTGTCGATACGGCGGCTCATTCCCTGCAAGCCGAGCACGTGCATCGGACCGAAGGTGAGGTTCATGCCGATGATCATCAACCAGAAGTGGATCTTTCCTCGGCGCTCGTTGAGCATGTGGCCAAAGACCTTGGGCCACCAGAAGTAGCTGCCGCCCATGAGGCCGAGCACACCACCGCCGAAGATCACATAGTGGAAGTGAGCGACGATGTAGTAAGTGTCGGTCTGCTGGGTATCGGCCGGGGCGAGGGCGTGGGTGACACCCGAGAGGCCACCGATGGTGAACATCGCCACCGTGCCCACCGCGAACAGCATCGCGGTGGTGAACCTGAGCTTGCCTCCCCACATGGTGGCGAGCCAGTTGAGGATCTTCACACCTGTGGGAACCGCGATGAACATGGTGGACAACGAGAAGGCCGCCACCGAGATCGGGCCGATGCCCGAGACGAACATGTGGTGAGCCCACACTCCCCAGCCCATGAAGCCGATGGCGATGCCGGAGAACACCATGAACGAGTAGCCGAAGATCGGCTTGCGGCTGAAGGTGGGGATGATCTCAGAGATGATCCCGAAGCTGGGCAGGATGATTATGTAGACCTCGGGATGACCGAATATCCAGAACAAGTGCTGCCAAAGCAGGGGATCGGCACCCGCGTCGGGGTCGAAGAACTGGGAGTCGAACACCCGGTCGAAGAGCAGCAGGAACAGCGCCACCACGATTACCGGCAGCGCGAACGCCAGCAGAAACTGGGTGACCAGCAGCATCCAGGTGAGCACCGGCATACGGAACAAGCTCATTCCCGGCGCCCGCATGTTGAGCACCGTGACGATCAGATTGAGCGACGACACGATCGAGGCGGCGCCGATGATCAGCAGGCCCACGGCGTAGAAGTCGACCCCGTGCGTGGGCGAGAAAGTGACCCCACTGTTGGGCGAATAGCAGAACCATCCACAGTCGGCACCGCCGCCGCCGACGAGCCACGAAGAGTTGATAAACACCGCGCCCGAGAGCCACACCCAGAACGACAGGGCGTTGAGGCGAGGGAACGCCACATCCCGGGCCCCGATCTGGAGCGGGATGAGGTAGTTGGCGAATGCGGCAGCCAGCGGCATGACGAAGAGGAACACCATGGTGAGGCCGTGCATCGTGTAGATCTCGTTGTAGATCTGAGCCGACAGGAATCCCTGGTCGGGAAACGCCAGCTGGGTTCGGATCAGCAGGGCCTCTGCGCCACCGACGATGAAGAAGAACATCGATGCCACGCCGTACATGACGCCGATGCGCTTGTGATCGACCGTGCTCAGCCAGTCTCGCCAGCCATTGCCACCCTGGGGTCGGGTGAGAGCTCCCAAGGGACGTTCGGCTAGCGGCGCCTCGCTGCTTTCAATAGCCAGGGGTTGTTCGATGATGGCCATGATCACTCCACCTCCGTCGCTGCGATGTTTTCAGCCGATGGTTTCGGGCCGAGAGTCTCGAGGTAGGAGATCAGGTCGTTGATTGTTCGTTCGGATAGTCCGAGGTTCGGCATGCCACGCGGGGCGACACCGTCGCCGAGCCCATCGGCCGCGTTGGCTTTGAGCGCACCTGGGTCGCGGATCCATGCCGCGAGATCGTCGCGATTGAGGCTGCCGTCTTCGTTGTAGGTGTTGAGGATGCCACCTGCGAAAGTGGTACGGCTGGCGAAGTGGGTGAGATTCGGCGCCGAGCCCGACTGGGTGGTGGCCCCGGTGTAGGTGTCGTGGTTGACGCCGTCGATCAGGTGACACGATGTGCAGTTGGCCACAAACGCTTCCATGCCTCGAACAGCGGCCTCGTCGGTGGGTGTGGCCGCCACGCCCATCTGGGTGTCGATCCACTCCTGGAAATCGCCGTCGGTCATGGCGATGACCTGCATGCGCATCCGGGAGTGGGACAAACCACAGAACTCCGTGCACTGGCCGAAGAAGACTCCCGGCTCGTCGGCCGCCAACTTCCAAGGGGCGAAGAACCCCGGGCGGGCATCACGTTTGCCGTTCAGAGCCGGGATCCAATAGGAGTGGATGACGTCGCGCGACGTGACGAGGAGCTCGATCTCCTGGCCGGCCGGGATCGCCATCTGGCCCGATGTGACGATGTCGGCGGGCGGCAGGTTCTTCGGGTCGCCGAGCATCTCAGGTGTCACGTCGTCGCCGAAGTAGTAGCGGTACTCCCACCACCACTGCTGACCGACCACGACCACCTTCGGCTCCCACGAGGTGGCTGAGCCGTCGATCTCCACCCCGATCGCGTTGGCTTCGGTTTCGTTGAGCGCGATGTGGGCGACGACGGTGAGCACCGCCACCGCAGCCATGATCGCCGCGGGAACGACCGTCCACAGGATCTCGAGTGTGTTGTTGCCGTGGGTCTGAGCCGGAAACTCGTCGTCGTCGTAGTCGCTGACCCGATTGCGCCAAGCCACCCAGAGGATCACGCCGACCACGAGTAGCAGCACGACACCGGCCACGATCATCACGAAGTCGAGAAGATCATCGATATCGCGCGAAGATTCGCCCTGAGGCTTCAGGGTGTCGAGTTCGGCGCCACTGGCACAGCCTGCGAGTCCGAGGCTCAACAAGATCAGCAAGCCCGGCCAAGACCGGTGTCGCTTGGGTGTCATGGATTCACTCACCGTTTTTGTTCTCATTCGTCTGTTTGGGTGTCGTCGGCCGCACCATCTTCATGGACCCCATGGCGCTCGAACTCTCGCTCCCCGTCGACCGCGGCGACGATACCGCCGGCGATCACGGCTGTGCCTGCCACCAACATCAAGCCCGCGATGAGGTTCTTGCTGAGCTTGGGTTTGGTTGCATAAAGGGTGCCGAGGCCGAGGATCGACACCGCTAGAACGCCCGCGAATATCACCGCCCCATCCTGTGATGAGTTGAGGAGGATGCGTGAACTGGCGAGCACCATCACACCGGCAGCGATGGCCCCGGCCGCGGGAATCTCGATCGGGGCCATGATCCGGTTGCGCAAGGCCTTGTTGGCGACGAGGTCGCCGGTGGCCCGATCGGCCCAGGCGTCGATGGTCCACTCGATCGCCGCGATGCCACAGAGGACCAAACCAACCACGAACACCGCACTGTGCACCACCAGGCCAACTGCCATCGTGCCGGCACCAAATGCTGCCACCACCGGCCAGTGACTGGCCGCCACCGGAGAAGTGGGAGCGATCGACTCGACGCCGACATAGTGCGCCTGGGCGGCCGGATCGGCGTCTCGATACATCACGAGTGCGATAGCGAGCAGGCCCGCCACCACACCGAGGCCCATGAGAGCTATGTAGCCGACATGATCGCCGATGCCGCCCTTCCAACCCCACACCAGCGGGCCGACATGGTCGCCCCCGGTTGAGTAGCCGTAGACGACCGCGGCGGTGATGAGGCCCATCGCAATCCCGAAGAAAAACTTGAAACCTGGGGTGAACATCTGATCCCTACTTCGTGATGTAGATCACGTACCAGGTGATCGACCACATGGCGACCACGGTGTTCCAGAACATGGCCGCGGCCGCGATGCCGTCTGACTGGCGCGGGCCGTACGAACCGAACAGAGCGCGCAGCATGGTGAGCGCAAGGAAGACCACTGCGAGAATCAAGAACACCACGAAAGTGCCGTTGATGACGAAGAAGAAGAACTCCGCCTCACCGTCGGCAAGGGCATAGCCGATGTCGTTGATGATGAACCAGAGCTGGTTGAACACCGCAGCGCCGAACAAGGCAGTGATCGCCATGGCCCACATGGCATTGGTGCGGTCGCCGTTCTTGATCGCCTGCACCGCCCACTGGACGGTGAAGACCGAAAGGAGCAGGGTCCAGAAGATGAATCCGGGCGGACCGAGCTCGACGGTGCCCTCGGGGAACCAGCCCTGGCCCGAGAACGATGCCTCGGCGCGCCGATGGGCGTAGACGGCCAGCAAGCCGAAGTAGACCATCATGGAGGCACCGGATGCGAACATCGTGCCCACCAGGACCGTGCGGGGACGACCAGCTACCGGAGCAGGCAAGGCGGTGGTGGCGACCATCAGGCATCCTCCCCATCGTTGTCGGCTTCGGCGGAGTCGAGGAGGGGGGCCTCTGACACCACACGAGCGGGCGGCTCAGTGAAATTGGCCACGGGGGGCGGGGACGAGGTGTTCCACTCGAGTGAGTGTCCATCCCAGGGATCGGCCCCTGCCGCCGGGTTGGAGGACCGGAAGGAAGCAAGGAACCCGCCCAGGGCATAGACCATGCCACCGGCGATAATGAACCCACCGGCGACAGACGCTGTGAGCAAGGGGTCGACCACGTCGCTCCCGGTCTCGAAGAGCAGGAGGTCGGGGGCATCGTAGAAACCGGCGACCACATCGGCGGCACCAAGAAGGGTTGCGCCGGTGAGCAGGGCGAGAATAGCAATCCGACCGTGTTCGGAGGCAACGAGCTTGCCGCTGATCTTCGGCGACCAGAACCACACCCCGGTGAGAGCGGCAGCCACCGCTGAGAACACCACCAGGTTGAGGATGCCGGTGATGGCCGACGTGCCGGCGAGGTCGAGGGGAGCGATGACCCTCACGGCCCCACTCGCGACACCACCGAACAGCAGGACCGCAGCAGCCAGCGCACCGTGGAGGTGGGCCGGAGGCCCGCCGGTGGGCTTCTCGCCTCTGAACAGGGTGAACAATGAGCCACCGAGAACACCGAGCACCGGCACCACGGCCAGGAGGCCGAAGGCGACGAAGACGACATCTTCGGTGGAGTCGAAGAAGTAGGGCTGCGACCAGCCGCCGATGGCCACGAACCCGAAGAGTCCCACCATCACAACCATCAGGGTGTGATCGGCCTGGCGGGTCTTCGCATAGGCGGGGACGACAGAACCGATGACACCGAGCACGGGGATCGCGAACGCGTAGATCTGGGGCTGCTCGACGAGCCAGGCGATCTGGGCGTAGATCGCTCCGGATGCCTCCGGATCACCCAATGTGAGCGGGCCACCTCTCAGATCGACATACATGAGGATCAGGTTGGCTATGGCCACCGGAAGAGTGAGGAGCCATACCGCCGATGCCACGAGCATCGACCAGGCAAACAGGGGAACCCGCATCAGGTTCATTCCCGGAGTGCGCAGCGACACGACCGTGGTGGCGATGCATACCGCAGCGATCAGGAGGGCCACGATCACCATGCCGGTGCCCACCAGGGTGAGGGCGATCGCGTCGGCTTCATCGCCGGTGACTCCGTCGAGCGCACCCCAGCCGCCGCCGGCCAGCACAGAGACGATCGTAATGCCGGCGCCGAGCAAGAAGCTCCAGACCGCAAGCAGAGCAGCACGAGGGAAGGCGATGTTGGTGGAACCGACCTGCATCGGCACCACGAGAGTGGCCAACCCGACAAAGAGAGGCATCACGACCAAGAGGACCATGCCCAGGCGGTAGAGGGTCCACATCTGGAAGTAGGAGTTTTCCCCGCCGAAGAAGCTCGTAGTGGCGGGCTCGGCTCGTTCCAAGCCCACGAAAGTGCCGAGGATGGCGAAGGCCACCAGCAGCACCATCGCGACGAGAATCCACATTCGACCTATCCGCTTGTGGTCGGTGGTGGAGATCCAGTCGTAGAGGCCATGCGCGGCGCTGGGCGCCGCGGCCGGGGTGTCGGCCACAGCAGGGGCCGGCGGAGACTCGGTCATCGTCATCGTTTGTGGGGTCCTCCGACAATGACCGAAGCGCGCGCTCCGGTCACCGGTGAAATGCGTTCGTGGTGCACCCGGAGAGCACGGGCGCATAGCCGGGGGCGATCCTACAGTGCGACGGGGTCCCCCATGGAAACCGGGCGCCATGTTTTGCGCCAGAGCGGCCGGTGAACCACCGACAGCCAGGGGTCAGACGCCGTTACGAACGATCTCGTCGGCGGCCATCGCCGCGAAAAGCAGGGTGATATAGGTGATCGACCATCCGAACAGTCGCATGGCCAGAGCCGGTTCGGGCCGCCTCAGCACCTGCACCGCGAGTCCGGTGAAGATCGCCCCGAGCACCACAGCGGCACTGGTGTAGACCCAGCCCATCCCCGCCACCGGCGTGAAGAGCAGGGTGAGCGCCCACATCGCCAGGCTGTAGAGCAGGATCCTTACCGCGGTGGTGTGCAGGCTGGCCACGACGGGCAGCATCGGCACCTCGGCCGCCTCGTAGTCTTCGCGGTAGCGGATGGCGAGCGCCCAGAAGTGGGGAGGCGTCCAGTAGAACATCACTGCAAACAGCACCACGGGGGGCCATGCCAGCTCGTTGGTGACCGCAGACCAACCCACGAGTACCGGGACCGCACCGGCCGCCCCCCCGATCACGATGTTGCGGGTGGAGGTGCGCTTCAGCCAGATCGTGTAGACGAAGACATAGAACAAGGTGGCGCACACCGCGAGCACCGCCGACAAAAGGTTGACGAACCCCCACAGCCAAGCAAACGCGGCCACCTCGATGGCCCATGCGAACACGATGGCCTCACGGGGACTGACCTCACCGGTTACCAGGGGACGATTCTTCGTGCGTTCCATCAGGGCATCGATGTCGCGATCGACGTGCATGTTGAAGGCGTTGGCGCCGCCGGCGGCGAGCGTGCCACCGATGACGGTGGCGATCATCAACCAGACTGACGGGATCCCACCTTCGGCCACCACCATGGTGGGGACCGTGGTGACCAACAAGAGCTCGATGATGCGCGGCTTCGTGAGCGCCACGAACGCCATTGGACGCGATCGGGGACGCTGGGTGGATTGGGCTCGCACCGATTCAGGCTACGGCCGAGACGGTGAGACCCGCCAGCTAGCCCTAACGTCGGAGCATGACTCGTAGCTCCCTGTCCCCCGAGCGCTACATCACCTACACACGCGCCGCCCTCTGGTCGCTGGCGATCATTGTCGTGAGCGGTGGTGCCGTGCGCCTCACCGGTTCCGGCCTCGGCTGTTCGGATTGGCCCAACTGCCAAGAAGACCAACTCGTCGCAGATCTCGAATACCACGCCCTGATCGAGTTCGTGAACCGCCTGTTCACGGGCCTCGTCACCGCCGCTGTGGTGATGGCTGTACTCGGATCGCGGCGACGAATCCCTTATCGCCGCGATCTCACATGGTGGTCGTGGGGCCTGGTGGCCGGTGTTGGCGCCCAGGTTGTGCTCGGAGGCCTGCTCGTCAAGGCAGATCTCGATCCCCGCTTCACGATGGGCCACTTTCTACTCAGCATGATTCTCGTCTGGAACGCGGTGGTTCTCCAACACAAGGCCGAGGAGTCCGACCACGCGACCCCCGGCCCTCGCGCACCCGGCGATCACCTGCAGTACGCCATGCGCCCCTGGGGGAGAGCGGTGCTGGCGCTCGGCACCGTCTTGCTGGTGACCGGAACGATCGTCACCGGAGCGGGCCCCCACAGCGGCAGCGACGATCCCGACGTGGCCGCCCGCCTCTCCGTCAACATCCGAGAGGTCACCCGGATCCACAGCATCGTCGCCATCTGCCTCCTCGCACTGGTGGTGTACGTGATCCGTCGGGCCAGCGAGGCCAACCGCGCCGACGTGCGCGATCGGGCCGTGTTGGTGGCAGCTCTGCTGGTCATCCAAGGCGTCATCGGCTACCTCCAGTACTTCAACGGCGTGCCCGTGTTGTTGGTGGCCGTGCATCTCACCTTCGCTACTCTTACCTGGATGGCAATCGTGCGACTCGAGCTGGTGGCGAGCGAAGCGGTGCACATCCGCACACCGACCCCTGTGGCGTGACCGCCCCTCTCGCCACACCCGACGTCGACACAGGTGCGCAGGTGTCGTTCGATCGCCCGTGGAAGGTGATCTGCTGGGACGACCCCGTCAACCTGATGTCGTACGTCAGCTTCGTCTTTCGCAAGGTGTTTGGGTTCTCCAAGGAGAAGGCGCATCGCCTGATGATGCAGGTCCACACCGAAGGCCGAGCGGTGGTCTCTTCGGGGAATCTGGAAAAGGCCGAGCTCGACGTCTTTCGCCTTCACGAACACGGCCTCTGGGCCACCCTCGAAAGGGACAACTGATGCTCAGGCGGCGGTTCAAGTGGAAGGGCGGTCGGGTCGTGGTCGAAATCCCACCCGACGAACAGGAGATGTTGCGCCACGTCCTGCCCCAACTGCGCGAGATGTTGATGGCCGACGACGACCCCGCGTTGCGACGACTGGCCCCTCCGGCCCGCCCCGACGACGAAGAGGCCGAACGCGAATATCGCGACATGGTGGGCGACGACCTGTTGCGCACTCGGCTCGAAGCAATCGAACTCGTCGAGAACGGCATCGAGGGCGCATCCCTCGACGAGGATCAGGTCGGTGCCTGGATGCAGAGCCTCAACGCCCTGAGGCTGGTGCTGGGCGAGCGTCTCGACATCGACATGATCGGCAACGAGTCCCTCACCGACCTCGATCCCGACGATGATCGGGCACCGGTTCTCGCCCTCTTCGAATGGATCGGATGGCTGCTCGAGCAGTTGGTCGACGCCGCGATGAACGAGTTCGGCGACTGAACGAACCCGTCAACCGTCGACGGGCCACCAGAAGCCGCCGGCGGTCCCTGGTCCGGTGTGGGCCGCGATCGATGGACCCACCCGGTAGCGCACCATGTCGACCACCAGATCCGATGCTTGTAGGCGCTCCTCGATCCCTTCGGTGAAGGGCAGGGTGGCCGGGTCGGCAAGAGAGACGCCAGCACGAACCGGCACACCATCGGAAAGGAACGGTGCCACCATCAGGTCGCACAACTCGTCGACGGAGCGGCCCGTTCCCATGACGTCGATGGCAGTGCCGAGGCCACCGAGAACCAGCACTCCATCGGCGTCATCGGGAAGATGGAAATCGAAGCGGCCTCCCAGGCGGGCGAAATCGAGAGCTTGCAGGATGAACGAGGTTCCGACGTTGGGGGCCATCTTCGCGGCGCGTTCGGCGGCCTCGATCGCCGACCCCCCTTCCGCCACGACGGCACCCGCTTCCCAGACGCATGATGAGACACCGAACGACGCGGTTCCGCTGTCGACGATGTGGACATCGGCAGCGACGAAGTCGGCCGCGATGTTGGCGCTGTTGATCGTGCCCGACACATCGGCGGCCACGTGGATCGAGATGATCTCGGTGGCACCAGCCGCGATCGCATCGTCGTAGACGGCGCGAAAGTCTCCCGGACTTGGTTGTGATGTGGTGACGTCGGGAGACTGCCCATCGGCGAAGCGGGGCCAGAAATCGTCGGCGAAGAGATCGACGCCTTCACGGAAGTCGTCACCGTCGATCGTGACCGTTACCGGCACGACCCGAACTCCGAACCGTTCGACGAGGGAAGGCGGGATCTGGGAGGCGGAGTCGGTTACGAGGGCGATCATGGCGAGAACGTCTTCTCCAGGGTGGCGTTGTAGGCGTCGACCCGGTGCCGTTCGGCCCGGAATCGTTCGGCGATGACAAGGGAGGAGGCAGCCGCCGCAAGGGGCAGACCGATGGTGGGGACAGTCCCTCCCGGGTTCGGCAACCCTCGTCGCCACCATAGAATTCCGCACCCCACCCAACTCACACTGGCAACCGAGGTTGCGGTACGCGTCCGCTGCTTGAACCACGGGATAGCGGATGTGGCCACCCCCACCAGGAGATCGATGGGGAGATAGCCGGGGAAGGTACCGATCACCTGGCCGATGCTCGTGGCGACACCCTTGCCACCAGTACGCCCCGGCGGGTGGCAGTGGCCCACCACCGCGGCCACGCCGGCGAGATGAGCACCCGCGTCGCCGGCGACACCACGGCCGACCCGAGCCGCGAGCACGCCCTTGCCGACATCGGCAGAGGCCACGGTGAGACCCCATTTCTTCCCGAGTACGTGGCTGGCGTTCATCCCGCCCGGATTGCCGGTGCCGTCGGAGTGCAGGTCGCCCTCACCGCCCGCGAGTCGGGCCGCTAGATCGGCCGACGGGAAAGAGCCGATCACGTAGCCGGCCACCGCAGCCAGCAACACTCGTCGCCGCGATTGCATCGCCGCGACGCTAGTGCCACAGAGGCCGTAAACTGTTCGCTCGGTCGAATCATCGGCCGTGTTGCCCCCTTCGTCCAGCGGCCTAGGACGCCGGCCTTTCACGCCGGTAACACGGGTTCGAATCCCGTAGGGGGTACCAACGGGACAAGGGTTGTGAACCTGGTTTCACGGCCCTACCGTTCCAGGTTCGTTCGGGTTTCTCGAACGAGTGGTCCCGTAGATCAGTTTGGAGTGATCGCCACCCTGTCAAGGTGGAGGCCGCGGGTTCAAATCCCGTCGGGACCGCCATACAGCCCTCAGTGGCTGCGGTGTGACAGCTCCGTGCTGTTGTGAGGGTCGGGTAGCTCAGTTGGCAGAGCGTCCGCCTGAAAAGCGGAAGGTCACCGGATCGACGCCGGTCCCGACCACTCTCACGACGACCCGACCTCGTGTCGGGTCGTCGCCATTTCAGGGCTCGGTTGGGGCGCTCACTCAGCCCCGCAACACTCCCCCGAGAACGGCGGCGTCGGCCACCCGAGCTGCCACCTCCGAGGCGACCCCCTTGTCGAACACCGACGGCACCACACACTCGGCGCTGAGATCGTCTTCGTCGACGCAATCGGCGATGGCATCGGCCGCCGCGACCTTCATGGCCTCGGTTACCGAGTGGGCGCCGACATCGAGAGCGCCGCGGAAGATCCCCGGGAACGCCAGCACATTATTGATCTGGTTGGGGAAGTCGGAACGTCCCGTGGCCATCACCGCGGCGAGCCCGTCGGCAGCCTCGGGGCGGATCTCTGGCTCTGGGTTGGCCATGGCGAACACGATCGGATCCTTGGCCATCGACCGGACGTCGGCCGCATCGATCAGGTTGGGCGCCGACACGCCGAGGAATACGTCGGCGCCGGCGAGCACCTCGCTCAGGGTGCCGGCCTTGCGGTCTGGGTTGGTGTGGGCCGCAAACCACTCTTTCGCGGGGTTGAGACCATCGCGACCGGTGTGCACAGCGCCGAGCCGATCCACGCCCACCACCTCTCCAGCGCCCGCATCTCGGAGGATCTTGCCTATTGCCACCCCTGCAGCACCAAGGCCGGAAATCACGATCGAGATGTCTTCCATCCTCTTGTCGACGATCTTGAGGGAGTTCTTCAGCGCCGCCAGCGCCACCACGGCGGTTCCGTGTTGGTCGTCGTGGAACACCGGAATATCAAGAGCTATCTTGAGTTGCTCTTCGATCTCGAAGCAGGCGGGAGCAGCAATGTCTTCCAAATTTATCCCGCCAAATGCAGGTGCAATCCGCATCACAGTTTCGATTATTTCGTTGGGGTCTTTCGTAGCCAGGCAAATAGGAAACGCGTCGACGCCTCCGAACTCCTTGAACAGCAGCGCCTTGCCTTCCATGACCGGCATGGCCGCGGCCGGTCCGATATCCCCCAACCCGAGGACCGCGGTGCCATCACTCACGATCGCAACCGTATTTCGCTTGATCGTGTATTTGTGGACGAGCGACGGGTCGTCGTGGATGCTCATGCACACTCGGGCGACACCGGGCGTGTATGCCATCGCCAGATCATGAGCATCGCCCACTGAGCAGAGGGGCAGAACTTCGATCTTTCCGCCCTCGTGCAGGCGGTAGGTGCGATCCCACCAGTCGAGCACCGACACTCCCGGCGTGGCACGAACCGCCTCCACGACGTCGCGTCCGTGCTCCTCGGACCGGCAGTGAACGTCGATCAGACGCACAACAGTGGGCCCTTTTGCTTCAAAGCCAGAGGCGCCGGCGATGTTTCCGCCCGCCTCCCCCACCGCAACCGCGAACCGACCCAGGGTGCCGGGAACGTTGTCGAGGGTGACTCTCATCGAAATCGAATAGGCGGCAGTTGGCGCGTTTCTCACCCCATGCACGCTATCTGTCAGCCGTCACCAACCCAGCACGTGAGTCGCCGTCGTAAGAAAGGCGCAGCCAAATGAGATCGTGAATCATCATCCAAATGCGGCTATGGACCACCAGCTCGATATACCGCTACAATCCGAGCCATGGCACCACGTTCCGGACACAAGATGACCGACGATCACAAGGCGGCGTTGGCCGAAGGACGAGCCCAAGGTCGCGCCGTGCGTGCCTACCTGGAAGCTCTCGAAACTCACAGGCCGAAGCGAGGCCGCAAGCGCACGCCCGAAACAATGCGGGCCCGGATTGCCGCGATCGACTCCTCTCTGGCCGAAGCCGACCCGATGGCACGGCTGCAAATGGTGCAGGAACGGATGGATCTGAACCAGTCAATCGAAGCCGCCGAAACCAAGGTTGATCTCACTGCCTACGAAGACGCCTTCGTATCCGCAGCCCGGGCATATGGTGAGCGCAAGGGCATCAGCTATGCGGCCTGGCGTGAGGTCGGTGTTCCTGCGGCGATGCTCACGCGCGCTGGGGTCAGTCGCAGCTGATCACACCCTCACTTCGGGCGTAGCCGCGGCGGCTTCGGGGAAGCGGGCCATCAGCAAGCGGGCCCTTCGCGCCACTCGCGCGATCTGGTCGGCAGCCGTGCCGGTGAACTCTTCAGGGTTCGCGAGCAGGGCATCGATCCTTGCCTCATCGAGGGGAATCCGGTCGTCGGAGGCAATGCGTTGCACCAGTGACTCGTGGTCGCCCCCTTCACGGCGCGCCAGAGCCGCCGCGACCGCGTGCTCCTTCACCAACTCGTGAGCTTCCTCACGGCCGAGGCCACCCTCCACCGCAGCCGCGAGCATGCGGGTGGTGGCGAGGAAGGGCAGGTCTCGGCCCAGCTCCGCTTCGATCACCGCCGGGAAGACCCCCAGCTCGTCGAATATCACCATGGCGGTCTGGAGCAGTCCATCAGCCGCGAAGAAGGCATCGGGAAGCATCACCCGGCGGACAACCGAGCAGCTCACATCGCCTTCGTTCCACTGGCGACCAGCCAGCCCGGCAGCCATCGTGAGATGGCCGTCGAGCACGGTGCGAAGGGCAGCCACCCGTTCGGCGCTGCGGGCATTCATCTTGTGGGGCATCGCCGACGAGCCCACCTGCCCCGGCCGGAATCCCTCGGTCGCCAGCTCATGGCCCGCCATCAAGCGCAGAGTGGTGGCGGCACTGGCAGGCGCCGATACCGCCTGCACGAGGGCTGAGACCACGTCGAGATCGAGCGACCGTGGGTAGATCTGGCCAACGGAATCAAGTACTCGATCAAAGCCCAGGTGCCGCGCAACCACCTGTTCCAGAGCATCGACCTTCTCCGCATCTCCCAGCAGGTCGAGCTGGTCGAGCCGCGTACCCACCGGACCCTTGATCCCGCGCAGGGGATAGCGGGCCAGGAGTCCCTCGAGTCGCTCGACCCCGATCATGGTCTCCTCAGCAACATCGGCGAAACGCTTGCCGAGCGTGGTGGCCTGAGCGGCGACATTGTGAGTCCGCGCAACCATCACCTGGTCCGCATGCTGCTCAGCGAGCGATACGAAGCGGGTCAGCACTCCCACCATGTGATCGCGCACCAACTCGAGGGCCTCACGAATCTGGAGTTGCTCCACATTTTCGGTGAGGTCGCGCGATGTCATCCCCCGATGGATGTGCTCGTGGCCGGCCAGGGCGCAGAACTCGTCGATTCGGGCCTTCACATCGTGGCGGGTGATTGCCTCGCGTCGTGCAATCGACTCGAGATCGACGTCGTCGACAACTCGCTCGTAATCATCGATCACGCCGCTCGGAACCACGACGCCAAGTTCCACCTGAGCCCTGAGTACCGCCAGCCAAAGGCGCCTCTCCAGCACGATCTTTCGGCTCGATGACCAGATCAGATTCATCGGCCTGCTGGCGTAGCGGGCCGATAGGACATTCGCCATGACGTCTTCGCTCACGTTCGGAGCCTCCCATTCGTGCGCAGACTCTTCAAGAACTCGTGCCTAGGTGCCGACTGGAATCCAGTACGACTCTCAGGAGCCCCATCGTGTCTAACGACATCACAGGCCTTTGCCGTGATCATTCTTTCGAGACCGCCATCGAGGTGTGCCGTCGCTGCGGCCTCGAATTCTGCGAGGTCTGCGTGGTCTACCCGTTCGGGGCCAAGAAGCCGGTGTGCAAGGAATGCGCGATGACCCTCGGCGGTGTGCGTTCGCACGTGACCCGCAACGCCCTGCCGAGCCGGGGCATTCGCCAGCGCGTGAAGGCCTTCGAGAAGTACAAGACCGATCGTCGGACCCCGGTTGGGGTGGCCAACCAGCCAGACCTCATCGATCCCACCCTTCCCGACGCGTTCGACATCACCAACGACAACCCCCAAAGGGTGCCGGCCACCGTGCCTGCAGCCGACACCGGGTTCGGCGACATGGTCGATCCCGAGAGCATCCCGTTGCCGCCGCCCGCGCCGCTCGCGGCAGGAGTCGATCCCGCAGACGGAGTCGCTCCGCCGATCGACTGGAGCCAGCCCTTCGGCTGAGAATGCCATTGTGGTTCTAGGCGTCGCGGTCGAGGTATTGCTCGCGCCCTGGACCGACACCCACCAGACGGATTGGCACCCCGACCTGCCGCTCTATGAACTCGATGTAGTCGGCCGCCTCGGACGGTAGATCAGCCTGATCGGTGATGGCACTGATGTCGCTCTTCCAGCCCGGGAGCTCCTCATACACAGGTTTAGCGGAGTGAATCACCGACTGGTGGTAGGGCATGTGGTTGTAGCGCTCACCACCGGACTCGTAGCCGACACAGACCTTCAGCGAGTCGAGACCATCGAGTATGTCGAGCTTGGTGAGCGCAATCTCCGACAGGGAGTTGACCCGAGCGGCTTGGCGAAGCATCACCGCATCCAGCCATCCCGTGCGGCGACGGCGGCCCGTGTTTGTGCCGTACTCGTGGCCGACGTCGACCAGATACTCGCCTATCTCATCGTGGAGCTCAGTGGGGAACGGGCCAGAACCCACCCTCGTGACGTATGCCTTTGCTATCCCGATGATCCGCCCGATGTCACGAGGGCCGACTCCCGCCCCCACGCACGCTCCCCCGGAGACCGGGTTGCTGGACGTGACGAAGGGATAGGTGCCGTGGTCGAGGTCGAGGAAGGTGGCCTGGGCCCCCTCCATCAGCACTTCGCGGCCGGCTTCGAGGGTCTCGTGGATGAGGGCGACAGAATCCGCGATATGGGGTGCGACTCGGGGGGCACACTCCTCGAGATACTCGGTGGCCACCGCGTCGATATCGAGAGGCAATCGGTTGAATACCTTGGTGAGCACCTGGTTGTGGTGGCTGAGGGCGACGTCGAGCTTCTGGCGGAAGATCTTGGGGTCGAGCAGATCCTGCACCCGCAGGCCGGTGCGCATCGCGCGATCGGCATAGGCCGGCCCGATTCCCCTCTTCGTGGTGCCGAGCTTCCCCGCACCCAGATGTCGCTCATGGAGAGCGTCGAGTTCCTGGTGGTACGGCATGATCAGGTGGGCGTTGCCGCTCACCTTGAGCCGGGAGCAGTCGACGCCCTTGGCGCTCAGCTGGTCCATCTCGGCAAGGAGCACTCTCGGGTCGACAACCACACCATTGGCGATCACCGGAGTGATGTGGGGATAGAGCACACCACTCGGGATCAACTGGAGGGCGAAGGTCTCTCCATCGACGACCAGGGTATGGCCGGCGTTGTGACCGCCCTGGTAGCGAACCACCATATGCATGTCGCGAGCGACGAGGTCGGTGAACTTACCCTTCCCCTCGTCTCCCCATTGAGTACCGACGACAACGGTCGCGGGCACGGCGCTCTCCTCTCGGGAATTGCGTTACCGCGAGAGGTTAGCCCCCCGGCGACAGTGGCAACGACCGTTTTCGATCCTGAGCTCGAACGCGCTGAAGGGCGGGGCCTAAGCCCCGCCCTTCAGGATCCAGGGTGCTACGTTCAGCTGTTGACGGTCAGCCGGTGAACGAGGGAGTCGCGTCGACCGGGTCGGCCGGATCAGCGACCTGGACTTTGGGAAGAACCTCGGTCTTGACCGTGGTGGTAGGCGCCGCCGTGGTGGTAGGCGCAACCGTGGTGGTGGGCGCCGCCGTCGTGCTGGTGGGCGCCGCCGTGGTGGTAGGCGCCGCCGTGGTGGTAGGCGCCGCCGTCGTGGTGGGGGGGTTCAGGTTGGTGGCAGCGAAGCACGAGGGCATCACCGAATGAACGCCATCCCTGACCGCCGCACTCGAGGAGAAAGCATGCTGGGCTCGTACCTGGACAGCTTCCCGGGTGAGATCCACGCTGCCGACACCGCCCGACCAGGTGGCTTCAGGCACCCCATCAGCGATATCGGCGGTGTTGCCGGTGATCGCGATCACATGGCCTGCCGCATCCAGAAACTCGAGTCGGAACTGCTCGTGATCCTGGACCGGATCTCCGGCGCGGGTGCTTGACCCGTCGTAGGCAACAGCCTGAATCGAGTACTCACCGACCGGCACAGCCGTTGTGAGGGTGATGGTGCGGGACCGAGGGAGATAGGAGCGGCCGGAGACGATGGTGGAATTGAGGCTACCGAACGCGACCCCCGGCCACGAACCGGCGTAGTCGCCAGAGCAGCCGGCGGTGGGGCCGGTGGCTGACGAAGCGGCTGCCGCCACGAACAACGGCGCCATCGCTGCGAGGGCGACCATGGCAAATCGAGTGCGTCTGAGCATTGAAACCGACCTCAGGTCTGAGTTGAGTTTTGGGGCCGGTTTCGCTCTCGCTATCCATGGACCTAAGCGACCAATGCGGGTCCACGGGTCATAGCTTCCCCGTTGATGACTTAAGAATAGCTGGGTATGGACGCGACTCGCCATAGGGCAT
>CAXMSE010000039.1:0-266131 GCA_964196195.1 uncultured Gammaproteobacteria bacterium
TCACGACTGACCGAAAGTGGCCCTCGGCCAAGGCGATGAAACTCGATCTCGTCGTCGAGCAGATCTGAGCAAGCCGACTCTCAACGCCCCAATGTCGACGAATTCGTTTGATCAAAGAAGCACTCGCAGCCGCCCATAATCGCGCCGCCGACGGAGAGGCTGACCCACGCGAGAACGGCACTTCTCGCGCACCATCGGATCGAATCGCACCCGTCCCGTGGAGGTTGCTCTCGATCGTCGGTTGTGAGCAGCACTATTCGGCTATCGGCCGAGTCCGGCCGTAGGCCGCCAAGGTCAGTGCCTTTCGGGGGTCGCGCGAGCTAGAGGCACGCGTTCGCGCGAGGCCGAAGGGTAGGGAAGAAGAATTCAATGCTGTTCAGGCGCGGGAGCCTATGGCCGGGTCCGCAAGCAAACCAAGGCCCCCGCGACTAGTTGCCCCGAGGTTGGCTAGGGCGAGACTCGCATCCAGATGCTCTGCTCGAAGTGACCGGGAATGAACAGACCCTCGCTGCGCTTGAACAGGTCGAGATATTCCTCGGATGACTCGAGCTTGTCGGTATTGGCCTCCAGTTCGCTGAGGTCGGCGCCGTAGCCCGCCCAGAGGAGCCGGGTGCGGTCGCCGGTGGCTGCGGTGGCGACTCCCACCTGGGAGCCGGTGATGGCGCCGATAGTGGCCGCTGCTTCAGCCGCGAAGGTCATCGCTTCGCCGACACGAGCGAGGTTGATCCGGACACTCGTGATCGTGGTGATGCCCTGAGCCTCACCGGGCGGAATACGGACGTTCCAGAGGGTGTCCTGTAGGTCGGCGAACAGGTGACTGCCCAACTGCAGCACCGACTGGTATTCCCTGTCGGACTGCAGAGCCATCCCCAGTTTCTGGTAGTCGGCCAGGGATTCGTAGCGGCCGTTGATGCCGATCACGCTCGGATCGCCACCGATCATGGTGGCTGCCGAGAGCTCGACCCCGTGGGTGGACTTGATGTGGCCGATGACGAAATTGGTCAAGCCCACCGCCTGTGGCATGTCGGCCGCGGACGTGGTTGTGAGCATACGCGAAGTCACGTACATGTGAATTTGCCTTCCCCTCGATTGCTGATGGTTCGCAAGTTGCGAAATCGACGACAGGAAGACGCACCGTGCCGGCCCATCGCCACCAGCGCGACCCTATGTCTGGCCCAGATGGCGGGCAAGTGGTTGGACGGGTAACGAACCGCGAGGGGGGGGGTCAGCCAATGCTGCGGAGGTCGACCACAAAAACGAGAGTCTCGTTGGGGCCGATCACCCCACCTGCGCCGGACTGGCCGTAGCCGAGTTCGGGCGGAATGGTGAGGCGTCGCCGGCCACCCACCTTCATCCCCTGCACCCCGGTGTCCCATCCGGCGATGACCTCACCGCGGCCGAGGCCGAAACTGAAGGTGTCATTGCGGTTCCAGGATGCATCGAACTCGCCCCCGGTTGACCACGACACACCCACGTAGTCGACGGTGGCGAGCATCCCCGTGGTGGCTTCTGGGCCATCGCCCTCCACCAGATCTTCTATGGTCAGGTCGGTAGGCGGAGCACCATCAGGGATGACGACTGCGGGTTTCACATCAATGTTCATGGCTCAGCAACCTACACGTGGGAAAGCCAGGTAGAAGCGCTACGTTCAACAGTCGGCCACAGTAGGTGGCGAGAGTTCGTCAAGGAGGCTGAAGCCATGGCAACAGGTCGATCCAGCTTCGCGAAACGTCAGCGCGACATGGCCAAGAAGGCGAAGGCCTCGGCCAAGCGCGAGCGTAAACACGACCGCGAAGGCGAAGAAGACATAGAAGACGAAGAAGAGATCGTCGACGACGGGCCCAAGATGTCCAACGAACAGATCATGCAGCGGATGGCCGATCTGCAGGGCCGCTACGACGACGGCCAGATGGACCTCGACTCCTTCGATGAGGAGCGCGCCTCGCTCATGGCCCAGATGGTGATCGACTGACCAAGCGGCCGCTCAGATCACCTCGAGCGCCTCGCCATCGAAAATCGGCCTGATTCCCTGTTCGACGCGGTCGGCTTCGAGAAGGGCGGCGGGCGGCATGGCGCCGTCGTGGTTTGACGCCGCGTCAAGGATCGGTCCGAGAAGTCGGGCATCGCTCGACGTGTTGAGAAATACCCGAGGATCGGCCAGCACGAACTCCACGCACCGCCTGAGCGCATCAGGATCATCGACCGGTTGATACCAAGAGAAGTGCGCACCGTGGGGCTCGTCCCACCGTCGCCGGGCCACCGATTTGATTGTTTGGCGGGCCACGCCGTTCACGTCGCACAACTCGTGGAGCATGGCGACGTCGGCTGCGTAGTGGTCGATCTCCGCGAGACTGTGACTCCAGGGAAAGAGAACCGACGCGAACGGTGCCTCGGCGAGTGATCGCAGGTGCATCGTGGCGATTCTGAGCCCATGACCAGTGATGCCGACATGACGGCACAGGCCTTCGTCGCGAGCCTTGAACAGAGCCTCCACCGCTCCACCGGGAGAGAAAGCCGTGCGCCACTCGTCCTCCTCGACGAGGTTGTGCAGCTGGATCAGGTCTACATGGCGCACCCCCATCCGCTCAAGACTGAGTTCGAGTTCGGCGCGGGCGCCGGACCCGACGCGTTCACCGGTCTTGGTGGCGAGGAAGTAGGCGCTGCGGTGCTCGCCGAGGAAGTCGGTGAGGCGCAGCTCCGACTCGCCGTAGTCGGCAGCCGTGTCGATGTGGTTGATCGCTGATTCGTGAACCGTTGCGAGAGTGAGATCAGCCGCCGACTGGCTCATCGCGCCGAGGGCCGCGGCGCCGAAAATGATCCTGCCGCTCGCGTGTCCGGTGCTGCCGAAAGGCATGGATTCGATCATGAGGTTCCTAGCTTCGGGTTGCCGAGTAGGTCGAGAATATGGGCCCGTAGTTCAGGGATACCCGTCCCCTTGTCGGCACTCACCCACATCACATCGGAGCGGGCGACATCGAGCCGGCTGATGAGTTCGTTGCGGCGCTTCTTGCTTCTGGACGGCCTCACCTTGTCGGCCTTGGTGGCGACGTAGGAGATTGGGCGCCCGAGCGACGAGAGCCATTCGACGGTCTGGAGATCGAGTGCGGTGGGGCCCACCGCACCGTCGATCAACAGGAGTATCGAAACCAGGTTCTCGCGTTCCTCGATATAGCCGTTGAGCATCGTGGCCCAGCGCCTCTGTTCGGCCTTGGGCACCTTGGCGAAGCCATAGCCCGGGAGATCCATGACCCAGCGACCCGAGCCCTCCGGCGCAAGCTCGAAAGCATTGAGGAGCTGGGTTGCCCCGGGGGTCTTCGAGGTGCGGGCGAGCTTCTTGCGACTGGCCAAGGCATTGATGAGCGAGGACTTGCCGACGTTGGACCTCCCCACGAAGGCAACCTCCGCGTTGATGTGGGGAAGGTCGTCGACATCGACATAGGACCTCACAAAGGCGAGGGGAAGAGGGCCGGCCACCCGTCGAGCGTAGGTCGGCGCCGTCGAAGTATGGCGCTCAGAGCGCAGACCATCTTCGAGCTCGGCGACGAGGTCGGGTCGGGACTAGCCGAGAACCAGGTCGTGCTGGTCGGCCGCGAAAACTCGGGCGAGATCCGGACCCACGTAGCCGCCGGCGGGGGTGATAAGAGCCACGCGGCGCGAGTTGGTCATCCGTTGAGGTCCGAGAGTAGGTCGTCGAGACGTCGGGTCTGTTCGGCGAGTGCCGTTTCGAGTTGAGCGATTCGTGCTTCGAGGCCCACCGCACGGGCCGGGGTGGCGCTAGTGGGCGCGGTTGGCGGTGAGGGAGCCGACGGTGCTTCGACGGCCGACGGCGAGGGCTCGGCCTGGGAGCCGCCTCGGGCGGGAGACCACAGCTGGTCGACGCGAGGCTCGCGCTCGCCGGGTTGGCGCTCGAGGCGTACCACGAGCGGCTCGGACCGCGCCGCGAGGCGGTCGATGGCCTCGACCGCCCGCTGCTGGTCTCCGTCGGGCCCATCGGTGTAGCGCTCGGTTCGTGAGGTGATCTCGTTGAGAGTCTGGGGGCCCCTCAACAGCAGCACGGCGATCACTGCGAGTTCGGAGCCGTCGAGGCCCAGCGCTTCATCGACGACGTGGCGGTGCTTAGGTACACGATGCCCGGCGCCGGTGAGCGTACGGGCCAGGCCGCGCTGGCGCAGCTCGAGCATATGGCCATCCACTTCGCGCTCGCCGAGGTCGAGCACGGGGTCGCGACTCGTGGCCTGATTGCATGCCGCCATCAGGGCGTTGGTACTGAGGGGGTAGTTGTCGGGTGTGGTGGCTCCCTTTTCGATCAAGGAGCCGATCACCCGAGCTTCCGCCGTATCCAACTGGTCTGCGATATCCACATCGAGATCGTAGGCGGTGACGTGATGACGGGGTGTATGTCGGGCAGAGTGGTGTGGCATGTCGCGTAATCAGGTTCTGCTCGTGGTCGCCCTCGTGATCATCGCTTCGGCCCTGACCCTCGTGATCACGTCCGGGTCCGGAGAAGACACAGAATCGGTCGACGACCCCACCAGCACTGGCTCGACCGCTGCTGTCTCGACCAGCACTGTCTCGACCGGCGCCGCCCCGACCAGTACCACCACCACCACGACAAGCACGACCTCGACAAGCACCACCACGACTCTCCAGCCCGGTGTGGCAGAGCTCCAAGCCGTGATTGAGCAGATGTCGCTCGTCGACAAGGCTCGTCAACTGGTGGTGAGCGGGGCGTCGGGCCGCGACCCGGGCGCAGCGATAGAAGCGGTGGCCGGGTCCCTCTGCGTGGGTGGTGTTTTCGTGAGCAAGAACGTCGACAATTGGACTCCAGCGACCGACCTCGAAGCTGCAACCGCGGCAATAGCTACGATCAGTGAGCGAGCTGCGGGGTGTGTGATCCGGCCCTTCATCACCACCGATGCGGAGGCCGGCACGCTGGTGCTCAAGGTGCCGGTGTCGCCCCTACCCGAACCGTCCACCCTGGAGGCCAACCACGGCGTCGACCCCGCAACCACGAGTGAAGGGCTCGCCGAAAGCGCGGTGGCATTCGCGGCCGAACTCGCTGGTGCCGGAGTGCACGTCAACCTCGGGGTCATCGCCGATGTCGATGTCGGCGACGATTTCTATATGGCCCGTCAGCGTCGTTCCTTCGGTGGTGATCCCGCCACGGTCGCCGCGATCACCGACGCGATCGTCGAGGGTCATTGTCGCTCCGGGGTTGCCTCCACCTTGAAGCACTTCCCCAACCAGGGCAGCACCGTCGAGGACCCCCACCGGCTCGACTCGGTATCGGCGAACGACCAAGCGGCGTGGGCCGATGCGGGGCGTGTCCCCTACGTCGACACGCGGTCGCCGCTCGTGATGACCGGGCACATCCGCTACGCCGGAGTCGACGACGCAATACCAGCGTCGCTCTCCCACGAGATCACCACTGGCTGGCTCCGTGAAGGGCTGGCGTATGAAGGCGTGATCATCACCGACGACCTCCATGGCATGCGGGGAATAACCGATGAGCTCCCTGCCGCGGCGCGAGGAGCTGCCGCGGTGGCGGCAGGAGCCGATCTGGCTCTTTATGTGGACGACAGCGCGCTGGCCGGCGTGATCGACGAAATAGTCGCCCGAGCCGAGTCGGACTCGGAGTTTGCGGCGCGGGTGGACGAGAGCGTGGAGCGCGTCGTGAGGCTCAAGGCTGCTCTCGGTCTGGTCGACGGCCTCGACCCGGCGTGGTTCGATCTTTGTTGATCGCTCGTGAGGATCGCTTCAGTCCCAGAGGGCACTGAGGGCGAGATCGACCTCGTCGGCCACGCCGACCGATCCAACCAGCGTCGGGTCTGGATCGACCTCCGGCTCGAGCCCGTTGGCGGGCTCGTGGAACAGCTCTCTGACGGGCTCGATGAAACGACTGATCTGGGCGTAGACATGCTTGTCGTCGGTGGCGTATCGGTTGACGTGGTAGCGCAAGGGGAAGTTGACGGTGAGCTCGTCCTTGGCCCTCGTGAGCGCCACATACATCAGCCTCAACTCCTCGGCGAGGCCGGCATCATCACCCAGAGACATCTCCGAGGGCAGGTTGCCGTCGGCGGCGTGCAGGAGGTGTACTGATCGCCACTCCAGCCCCTTGGCCGAGTGGATCGTGGAGAGGGTGAGCCAGTCGTCGTCGAGGTGAGGCGGGCCGGCCTGGTCGCTGGTGCGGCTGGGGGGATCGAGGGTGAGCTCGGTGAGGAATCGGCTGCGACTGCCATAGGCGGCCGCCCCGGCCGCGAGCTGGTCGATGTCGGCCAGGCGAGCAGCGGCATTGTCGTAGCGGCTGGGGAACACGAGGGCACAGAACTGCTTGAGCCGATCGACCTGTTGGGCCGGCGACACCTGAGCATCGAGGCAATGACCTAGGGCGGCCCTCAGCTCGGCGACCTGGGTGTCGGCCGCGCTCGGCGTCTGGCCCGCTCCGTCGATGAACCGGGCGAGTGAGTCGTCGGCCTGTCGATCGATCCCGAGCTCATCGGAAAGGCGGCGCACGGTGGCGGGGCCCACGCCCTCGAGGGTGGCCAGGATTCGATGCCATGCGAGCTGATCGGCAGGATTGTCGAGCAAGCGAAGGAGAGCCAGGAGATCCTTCACATGTCCCGACTCGAGGTACTTGAGCCCGCCGTATTTCACATAGGGAATATCGCGACGGGTGAGTTCGAGCTCGAGGCCATCGGCGTGGTGCCCGGCGCGGAAGAGAACGGCCTGATCGCGCAGATCGAGGCCTCGCTCGCGGGCATCGAGAATCGATTCGCAAACCGAGCGGCTCTGAGCACCCTCGTCGTGATGGGTGCGAAGGGTGGGGGTGAGACCCTCGGCACGATCGGACCAGAGCTGCTTGGCGAAATGTTCGGTCGACTGGCCCAACACGGCGTTGGCCACCGCCAGGATCGGCATGGTGGAGCGGTAGTTCTGTTGGAGGGTGATGCGGGTGGCGCCGGGGAAATGATCGGCGAAGTTCCACATGTTGGCCACGGTGGCCGCTCGGAATGCGTAGATCGCCTGAGCATCGTCGCCCACTGCGCACAGGTCGGTGTCGGGGCGACACATCCCCCGCACGATGTCGGCCTGGATTGGATTGGTGTCCTGGTATTCGTCGATCAGGACGTGGTCGAAGAGCTCGCGTAGGGCTCCTCCGACTGGGCTGACGGTGAGACCGCGCCAGAACAACAACATGTCGTCGTAGTCGAGGACATTGTTGGCCCGTTTACGCGAGGTGTAGGCGGTGAAGATCGTGCGGAGGTCGTCGCCGTGGTCGGCGCACCAGGGGTAGTCGGTCTCGAGTACGTCGGTGAGCTTGGCCTGGCTGCTCACCATGCGGGAGTAGATGCCGGCCACGGTCTCCTTGCGAGGGAAACGTTTGCCTCGCTCGCCGAATCCCTCTTCGGTGCGCACCATCCCCATGAGGTCGGTGGCGTCGCCCTGGTCGAGCACGGTGAATCCCGGCGACAGGCCTGCATTTTGGCCGAAGTTTCTCAGGATCCGATTGGCGGTGGAGTGGAAGGTACCGCCCCAGACCTGGCTTGCCGACCGATCGGATCCCACCGCGGCAACTCGTCCGAGCATCTCGGCGGCAGCCCTACGAGTGAAGGTGAGCAGTAGCACCCGGTTTGGGTCGGCACCGTCGTCGAGGATGCGCGCTACCCGGGCCGCGAGGGTCTTGGTTTTGCCGGTGCCCGCCCCGGCGACGATCAGGAGGGGTGAACCGGAGTGGTCGACGGCTGCGGCTTGTTGGTGGTTTAACAAATCGAACATATGTTCGACAGTCTAGAACGTCTGTTCGGTCGAGTCACGGTGCTGTGCGATGATCTCTGGATGGCTGCCATCGAAATATTCCGATCACTGCTCGCCTCCGATACCGGACTGGCAACCGTCACCACCTTGAGAGCCGATGGCGGCCCGCTCTCATCGGTGATCAACGCCGGTGTCATCTCCCACCCCGTGTCGGGAGAGACCGTGGTGGCGTTCGTCGCCCGCGGCGATGCGGCCCGGCTCGGCCATCTCCGAGGCGACCCCCGCATCAACGTTCTCGTCCGCCGTGAATGGCAGTGGGCTGCGGTCGAGGGCGTCGCCCACCTCTTCGGGCCTGACGATCCCGATCCGGCCCTCGAAGGCGAGGGGAGCTATCGGCTCCTCAGCCGGGAGATCTTTCGCGCCGCGGGAGGGCACCACGACGACTGGGACGAATACGACCGGGTGATGCTCGATGAGCGCCGATGCTGTGTGCTCATCGACATACGGCGGGCCTATTCCAACCCTGGTTCCGCCTAGCCCCGTAGGAAGAAGCCCCTGGGTCGTGGCACGATGGCAGGTATGGATACCGAACGACTCATCAGCTACATCCGTGATTCGGTGATCGGGAGCGACGATGTGGTCGAGGGCCCATTTGGCCCCAAGCCGGTGATCTACGCCGACTACACCGCGTCGGGTCGGTCCCTGGGCTTCATCGAAGACTTCATCCGAGGTGTGGTCGTTCCCCTCTATGCCAACACCCACACCGAATCATCGGGCACCGGCCTCCAAACCAGCCGATTCCGCGAGGAGGCCCGCCAGCTCGTGGCCGACTGCGTCGGCGCCGGCGACGAGCATGCCGTGGTGTTCTGTGGAAGCGGAGCGACCTATGCCATCGACAAGTTGATCGGCGTGCTGGGCCTGAGGATCCCGTCGGTCCTCGAGGATCGTCACCATCTGAGCGAGCACATCCCCGCCGAGGATCGCCCCGTCGTGTTCATCGGCCCGTACGAGCATCACTCCAACGAGATCCCCTGGAGGGAGTCGGTGGCCGACGTGGTCACGATCCACGAGGATTCCGACGGCCACATATGCCTCGAACACCTCGAGCGCGAGCTCATCGCCCACGCCGATCGAACGATGCTGATCGGCTCGTTCTCCGCGGCCTCCAACGTCACCGGCATCCTCACCGACACCACGGCTGTCTCGTCACTGCTGCACTCCCACGGTGCCCTCTCGTTCTGGGACTTCGCGGCGGCTGCTCCCTACGTCACGATCGAGATGGGATCGGCCGACGACGGAAACCTCGCCTACAAGGACGCGATCTTCATTTCCCCCCACAAGCTGATCGGCGGCCCGGGCACACCCGGAGTTCTCGCGGCGCGGCGCGAACTCTTCGCCAACCGGGTCCCGGCCACGCCCGGTGGAGGCACGGTGAGGTTCGTCAATCCCACCGAACACGACTACCTCGACGAGATCGAACATCGCGAGGAGGGGGGCACCCCGGCCATCATCGAGTCGATCCGGGCCGGTCTCGTCTTCCAACTCAAAGAGCAGGTCGGTGTCCCCGAGATCGAACGTCGCGAGCATGATTTCGTGGCCCGTGCCATCGAGTCGTGGGACGCCAACTCCAACATCGACATCCTCGGCAGCCACGATGCCGACCGCCTGTCGATCGTGTCCTTCGTCATCCGTCATGGTGAGGGGCATCTGCACCACAACTTCGTGGTGGCGGTGCTCAACGATGTGTTCGGGATCCAGTCGCGGGGCGGGTGTTCGTGCGCAGGACCCTACGGCCACCGTCTCCTCGGGATCGATCTCGAGCAGTCCCACGAGTTCGAGCGGGAGATCACCCGCGGTTGTGAAGGGATCAAGCCCGGCTGGGTGAGGCTGAGCTTCAACTACTTCATCGACGAGGCGACCTTCGAATACCTGCTGGAGGCGGTCAACCTCGTCGCCACCGACGGCTACAAGCTGTTGCCCTTCTATCGTTTCGACCCCTCCACGGGCTTGTGGCGTCATCATCAGAAACGGGCTGCCCCGCCGATGAGCCTGTTCGACATCTCCTATGAATCGGGGGAGATGGAGTACGAGATACGTCGCCAGAAGGGTTCACGCGCCGGCCTACGTCGATATCTCGACGAGGCCCGCTGGCTCTGCACCGACGCCGAATTGAATCCACCCGATCCGCTGGGACTTCCCGAGACCACCAGCGACTTCGAACATCTGCGCTGGTTCCCTTATCCCGACGAAGTGCAGGCCGCCATCAAGCAAACCGCCGCCGGGGCCTGAACCAGCCGGGACGGAACCTCGGTCGGCTGGCACGTCGCCTCGAACGGCCCGAGCGGCGAACCCCAGTAGTCGCCTGTCTGGGGCGACTGGGACGGCGAGTATTTCAAGTTCTCCCTCACCGAGGGCCGCCAGAAGTTCCGAAACCTCGAGACCAATCCCGCGATCGCCCTTTCCGGTATCGATCCCGAGAACTCTTATCGCTATCTCGAGTTGAGGGGCACGGTGGAGCGCGTCGACCCCGATCCGGGCGAGAGCGACGAGACCGAGAGCTGTAGCGACCATGACCTCGACGCCCGCGGGGATAGTGACGCTCCTCTTCACCGAGCTGGCTTGGTGTTCGGCTGGCCCGGATGGCCAACGACGCTCTAGTTGGGGTCAGCTTGCTTTGAGGGCTTCCATAACGGGTCGCCACTGGGCTATGTCGCCCTGGCCGGGGGCATAGAAGCTGATGCGATCGACCACATCGCCATAGCGGCGTCGTAGCTCGGGCGCGACCTCGTCCGGCTCGGCCACCACGGCAAAGGTGTTGAGGATCTCGTCGTCGATCAGGCGACCCATCTCGACCCATTCCCCCTTCTTCGACAAGGCGTTGAGTTGGGGCTGGAGCCCGTCCCACCCGTGTAGCGCGAGCACCTTGCTGTAGGCGGGGGTCGACCCGTAGAAAGCGATCTGTTGGCGGGTTGCACTGGCGGCTGCCGCCATCTCCTCTTCGGTGTGGCCGCTCACCACGAACAGGGGAGCCGAGACGAGGAAACCCTCCATCGACAGGCCCGCCTTCTCGCGCCCCTTGACGACGTTGGGGATCGTGACCTCGCGGAGGTACTTCTCGGTGGTGAATCCGTGGCAGATGATGCCGTCGCAGACTTCTCCAGCCGCCTGGGCCATCAGCTCACCCACCGCGGCGAGCCAGATCTTCGGTGGCCCGAAATCGGCGATGTCCGCCTTGTCAGGAATGAAGAACGGGGTCATCAGGGTGTGCCGGTAGAACTCGCCGCGGAACTGCAGTGGTTCGTCGTTGAGCCAGGTGTCCCAGATGGCGCGGGTGGCGGAGATCATCTCCTTCATGCGTGCCGCGGGGCGCGACCATTCCATGGAGAATCGTTTGGTGATGTGGGGCCTTATCTGGGTGCCCAGCCCCAGGTTGAATCGGCCCTTGGTGAGGGCCTGCAGATCCCAGCCGATGTTGGCCAGCAGCATCGGGTTGCGGGCGAAACCGACGGCGATCGCCGTGCCCAGTTCGAGAGACTGGGTGGCCCCGGCGGCGATCGCTATCGGGAGGAAGGGATCGTGGCTCGTCTCCGCGGTCCAGATGCCGTCGTAGCCGGCGGCCTCCTGGGCCCGCGCGTCGCTGGTGATCTGCCCGAAGTCGGGATCGAGCCTGAGTCCTCCGTCTACCTTCATGGACGCGTGTTTTAGCACCACATGGGTTCAGGACGAGAAACCCTGCTCCCCGATGAGGGGTACGAAGCGAACGGCGCCGTGCTGGTGATGGACGATCTGGTCGCCGCGTCGGGTGTGCACGACGAGGCTTTGGGCGCCGTCTCGCTTGCCGACCGGCATGACCAGGCGTCCCCCATCGGCGAGCTGGGCGAGCAAGGGAGGCGGCACGGCGGGGCCCGCGGCGGTGACGATGATCGCGTCGTACGGAGCGTTCTCGAGATGGCCGAGCGTGCCGTCGCCGACGACGACCTCGACCCCGTCGTAGCCCAGGCGGGAAAGGGTGGCGGCGGCGGAGGCCGCGATGTCGGCGTGGCGTTCGATGCTGGTGACCCGGGCGGCCAGTTCGCTCAGGACCGCTGCCCCGTAGCCCGACCCGGTGCCGATCTCGAGTGCCGTGTTGGATTCTCGCGGCCGGGCGGAGAGCCCCGAGAGGTCGACCATCGAGGCAACGATGTAGGGCTGGGAGATCGTCTGGCCGTGACCGATCGGCAGTGGATGGTCGGCGTGGGCCTCATCTCGATACGGAATCGGAACGAATTCCTCGCGGGGCACTCTGCGCATGGCTTCGAGCACTGCGGCGTCGTGCACATCGCGACCAGCGACGTCGGTGGCAACCATTCGCTCTCGGGCCCGAGCCGCATCGGGGGGGCGCGAAGCCAAGGATCAGAGGGTCATTCCGGCGAGGGCGGTGCGGAGTTCGGAAGGATCGGGCGCTCCGAGCACTACCCGTGAGCCGGTGGCAACGTAGATGAGGTCGATGTTGACCCCCGCGGCCGAGACCTTGCTTGCGATGGTGGCCAATTCTCCGGGGCGGTCCTGGGCCTGCACCACCATGACCTCACGCTCGTGGGTGATTGCGGTGTTGGTGATCGCCAGCGCCCGCCGCACCGGCTCGCCGTGGGGAACCAGGATGTGTAATTCGGTGGTGGATCCATGCCCGAGGCAGGTGGCGGCGGCAAGGTTGACGCCCGCATCGCTGATGGCGGTGGCCACCGTGGCGAGCGCTCCCGGCTCATTTCGCAACTCGATGACGATGTCGGTGGCCATGGTGGGACCGTTGGCGCTCACAGGGCGACTGTAGGCGCGATGCAGCTTCGATGTGGAGTGAAGGTGTTTTCTCGGAGCGCCTTGGCCCTTCGGTGATGTCTGGTTGACGCCCCGATGACGGCGATCATCTTGAGTGTGGCGTGCGGCACCGCGTCGCGGGTGAGGAGAAGACCATGACCATCGAACGAGTTTCACGGCTTCGGCTATCCGCCCTCCTGCTTGCGCTGGCGCTGTTCGGGACGGCCTGCGGTGGTGGGGCGAGCACCACCGCCGATGAAGGTTCCGGCGATACCTCCGGGTCCGACTCAGGCGGCGACGACACGAGTGCGGTCGATGAGGGCACGGAAGACCCGCCCGAAGAGTCCGCTACCGAGGACACTGCTAGCGAGGACTCTGCTACCGAAGACTCTGCTACCGAAGACAATGCAGGCGCTGAGGAGACGGAACCGCCTGCGGAAGAGCCCGAACCCGAGATCGTGCCTGTCGCTCTCGCTCTCGATCCGGATCCGGTGGGCAGTACCGATCCGCTCGAGACGGTCAACCATCTCGAGTCTGTGCTGGTGTGGCCGGTCGATGGCGGTGTGGCGGTGCAGTTCCCCCAGATGGATAACGGTGGCCTGAGGGTGGAACTGCAAGATGAGGCCCAGATGATCGACGTCTTCTGCGACCTCTACATGAGCGGTGACGCCCTGATGTCGAACTGCTCTGGTTTCAACCGCGAGACCGGGCTCTTCGGGGATCCGGAGGTAACCGCCATCCTCGATTCCGCCGATGGCTATGCGTACGTCGTGCCGATGGTGGTCGATGCCAACTATGTATCGATCTCCCTGGGTGACATGACCTACATGGCGCAGTCGATCACCTTCTCTGATGCCCCCGGCATGGTGCAGATCAATGCGGATGGCTCGCTTACCAACGAGGTCTCTCGGACAATCGGTCATGCATCTGCGCTGATGCTGGCCGAAGCGCTCGCCTGAAAGTTCCCATATAGACGTTTCAGATCCGACGATGACTTCGATCGACCACAATCAGAACACCGAGCAGGCGCCGGGCGGCACTGACCCAGCGGTGCTCTTCAAGCTGATCTTCGCCCTCGTCCTGAGTCTGGTGCTTGCGTCCTGCGGTGGGGCCCTCGTCGCTCTCGGCGAAGCGGTGGAACTCGAGACTTCGGCACGGTGCGCCGCGGGCTGACCCTGTGTTACATCGGTTGCCACAACTGCCTGCCAGACGGTAACATCAGGCCATGTCAGCCGTCTCGACGCCCCGCCAGCCGTCTCCCAGCCATGAGGAGCTGGTGGCCGCCATGACTGGCGGAATGGTGCCCGACCTGCCGGCGTTCGAAGGCAGCGACCGGCTTCGCCCCGACGGGCGGCCTCGGCCTGAGTTGAGGACCGAATTGCGCCAAATCCCCAACCTCCGCAACACGATCACCACGATCAGCGTGATGGTTCTCCCTGCCGCGCTGGTGTGGGCAGTGGTGGCCATCGACCACTGGCTGGCGTTCGTCGCTGCGGTCCCCCTGATGGCCACCCTCCAGAACCGACTGTTCATCCTCCATCACGAGGGGGCACACCGCCTCCTGTTCTCCAATCGACGGATCAACGACGTGGTCGGGGTCAACCTGTTCGGATGGCTGTCGTTCGGCACCGGCACCCACGATTATCGCCGCGGTCACTCCAACCACCATCGCGATGAGTTCGGTCCCAGGGAGCCCGACTTCCTGCTCTACTCCTTCTACCCCATCGCCGGTGAGTCGATGAGGCGCAAGGTGGTCCGCGACATCACCGGCGTATCGGCGGTCAGAGTTCTCAAGAACCGACTCACCGGAATCTTCCACCGCCGCTTCTTCGCGAACAGCCTGCGCTTCTATGGCGGCCAGTTGGCGGTGTTCGGTGTGTTCTGGCTCACCGGCCAACCCTGGATGTACCTCTTGTTGTGGGTGGCGCCCTACGTGTTCATCTACCAGCTGCTCAACCGGCTGAGGGCCATCGCAGAGCATGGGGGAATGACCCGCTCCCCGGATCGACGGGCGGCCTCACACGTCATCAATCAGAGCCGACTCGCGAGGGCGATCCTCGTCCCCTACGGCGTCGGTTACCACCTTGCCCACCACGTCGACTCCGGTGTGCCGTTTCGCAACCTGCCGGCCCTCACCAGGATCCTCGAGGACGACGGCTACATCACTCCCGAGCTCGTGTGGTCGTCGTACCCGGCGCTCTGGCGAGGCCTGATCACCGCCGACGCGTGATCAACCACAGCCCGGTCGCGGGTCGCCTGCTGAGGCCCCTCTCGGCGCGCAGCATGGTTGCATCCACCCTGCTCGGCACCCACCCACCCTCGCTTCCTGGGCGCCTACTGGTTGCTCTCGGGGAACGCTTCGGGATCTCCGCGGGCACCACGAGGGTGGCTCTGAGTCGCATGATCGACCGGGGCGAACTCACTAACACCGGTGGGGTCTATTCGCTCGCCGGCTCGCTCCTCCATCGCCAGGTCCGCCAAGATGCCAGCCGTGTCCCGCCGATGGTGAGCGGTTGGGACGGCACCTGGGACCAGGCCCTGATTGTGGGCAAGGGTCGTTCCGCCGTCGAACGCGCCCACCTCAGGCGAGATCTCGCCGCGGTCGGTCTTGGGGAGTTGAGGGAGGGTGTGTGGATGAGGCCCGCCAACCTCGATACGGATGATCAAGTGGCGGTGCGGGCACAGGTCGATGAACACGTCACCTGGTTTCGTGTCGCGCCGGCGACTCATGCCGAGGCGGTGGAGATCGCCGTTCGCATCTTCGATCTGGCCGGCTGGAGGGCCGGAGCGACGGCTCTCGAGGGTGCCCTCATATCGGCTCGTGATCGGCTCCGCGCCGACGACTCGGCCTTAGTGGACGGCTTCATGTTGTCCGCGGCCGCGCTGCGCCATTTTGTGCACGACCCCAGGCTGCCGATCGAGCTCCAGCCTGCCGAGTGGCCCGCCGCTGCCCTGCACCGTGCATTCGACGCGTATCACGTCGACTACCAGTCCTTGCTGGGCCAGTTCTTCCGAGCCCAGCGACTGGAGGCGAGTCTCAACCCGGAGGCGTGACCGCCCTTCTGTCCGATCGGGCGCTTGTGAGCACTACATGTCATGATCGAGAGGCGAGCCCAGGGGGTCCTCATGTCCACCGATCTCACCATCGAACTTGCTGATACGGCCGGCGAACTGGCCCGTCTCGGACGAGCTCTCGACCAGGGCGGCGTCAATATCGAGGGCCTGTGCGGGGTCGGGTGTGGTGGGCCGACGATAGAGGTGCACGTGCTCGTCGACGATGCCGAGGCAGCTTTCACCGCGCTCGCGGCGGCGGAGATAGTCGTGGAGACTGAGTCGGAAGTGCTTGTGGTCGAGGTCGAGGACCGGCTCGGTGTGATCGGCGACGTGGGATCGGCCTTGGGCGACGCCGACGTCAACCTCCATCTCATGTATCTCGCCACAGCTACGAGATTGGTGATCGGCGCCGACGACCTCGCAGGCGCTCGAGAGGTCCTGCTCCACTACCGCTGAGAGTCAGGAGCTGTCGGCGAGGTCGAACTGGGCAGCGGCCACCGGTTGGCCCGCGATCTGGAGCTCGATCCGGTGCAGCCCCGAGTGGTAGCGCCGGGTGGAAGCGGTCTGGATCTTCCTGATCTTCGTGAGAGTGATGCACTCATCGGGGGCCAAGGTGAGATTCCTCCACTTGAACACCTTCGGAGATGTCGATCCCGAAGCGGTGACATGATGTATCACGAAGTCGACCACCAGGCGCTGATCAGCTTCGCCCGTGGACCGGATGGTGGCGGACAGCTCGATCGCTGATCCAAGGAAGATTCGGGGCGGTGTCAGGGTGAACGACTCGACATGGATCCGGGCGTCGGTAGTGAAGCCGAGCAGTGAGAGCGCTCCCGGATGGCCTGCCTTCACCAGGGAACGAAGGGCGTGCCGAACCATCGCCGGATCGATCGTCTGGTCGTCGCCCCATTCGGCGAGAACCTCGACGGTGCGATCCGGTTCAGCGCGTGAGAGATCGTTGAGGTGGTTGGCGACCGACCTTCGCACCGTCTCTGAATCGTCGTTACGTAGCTCGGTGAGGAGCTCGACACCGATTTCGGGGTCGTCGAGCAAGGCTTGGACGCGAGGGCCCCACGGCAGGCGTGGCCGGGTGCCTTCCGAAGCGAGCCGCCTCACGGCCTCGTCGTCGTGGTGGACCCAGCGGCGCAGGAAGGAGCGGGTGAGTTCGAGGTGTTCGTCGAGGAACGGCCGGACCGCGAATTCACACGACCAGCGGGCGGTGAGAGCTTCCATGGCCGGGAGCGAGAGCTCAGGGTGAGCGACGCCGTGGCGCTCGATGAAAGAGCACAGGGGCCAGGCCGCGAATCCGTCCACGCCGACTGCGGCCACATCCATGACGATCCCGAGCGCTTCGGAGTAGTCGTGCGGCAGATGCTCGGCGAGGGAGTCGGCGACGAGATTGATCCGTTCCTTCAACTCCAGAGCCGGGAACTCGCCGAGCAGGGTGGAGGTGAAGAGATCCGAATCGAACCCGGCTCTGTGACTCTCGAAGCGCTCGGCAAGTAACCGGACCACGTCGGAGTCGAACTGGTTCTTGAGCGGCTCGGCCATCAGCCGAGGCTAGACGGGCACACCCGCGAGGCCGCCTCTTGTGGGGCGGCTACGGTGAGAAGTGACCAGGAGGTTGTGATGGGTGACGGTGTGTTGGAATCACTGATCGGTGAGCTGAGAGCTGCGGTCGAAAGCAGCGCCTCGCTCCCCACCGGCGAACGGCAACACCTCCTCGAACTGGTCGGCCGGGTCGAGAGTCGAGTCATCGAGGAGCACGGCGGGCTCGTCGACCAGATCGAGGATGCCGTGTCGCGGTTCGAGACCGATCACGTTGCCTTGGTGGGCACGCTCAATCGGGTTGCCAACGCGCTCAGCGCCGGAGGCATCTGAGCGGTCGAGTCGGGAAACCCGAACGCGACATATCCGTTCGTCTCATGGCTCGGGCGATCGCTGTTTTTGGCGAACCGGGGTCGACGATGGTCCGATGCGGACGAATGTGCCACACCCGCAATCCGAATCTAGGGAGCGATGATGGTCTCGCCCACAGTGATGTCTCCGCTTATCTCCACGCGGCCGCCGGAACTCCGGCCGACACTCACCGCGACGAAGCGTTCGGTGCCATCGGCATCTCGGACTTCGACGTAGTACTGGCCCGAGTCGGTGCGCACGATCGCGCCGGCTGGAACCGTGAGCAGATCGTCACCGAAGGCGATGGCCCAGTTGACGGTGACCGGCACCACATCGACCGATGAGTCGATCGGTTCGTCAGGAACTGCACCGACCACCGCCCCGCCGGCATCATCGATAATCATCTCGCTGACCGTGGCCCCAACCGTCGAGCCACCGGGAAAGTCGGCTTCGACGACAGCGCCAACCGAGAGGGTGTCGCGATCCGATGCCGGCACCGTGAAGGTGAGTTCGCGGTCGAGGGCGGTGATGTCGAGCATCGCGCTGCCGTCCTGCACCGCGTCACCGACCGAGGCCGCCACGGCGCCGACCCGACTCGGTCCGGCGATGTAGATGACGTCGCCAAGTTTCACCTCTCCGGTGATCTCGGCACCGATGGCCTCCTGCCACCGTTCGACCATCGCCTCGGTGTTCGCGGTGAACGCTTCGTCGACGGTGACCGTGGCATCGGGGTCGTACCCGAGAGCCACGAGGCTCGATTCGAGCTGCTCGACATCGGGGCCCTCGGTGTCGCGGTCGAGAGCTCGGTAGGCGGGCTGAGGGCCGACAAGCACCACGGTCGGTTCGAGACCGATTCGCCACACGATGTCGCCGCTGTCGATGGAAGTCCCCGCGGCAAGGATCTCGGTGACGATCGAGGCGTCCGAAGATGTTGATGATGCGCCCAGGCCTGAACCAGCGGTCGGGATGGCTATGAGAGTCACCGTGGTGGTGTCACGAAATGAGACGATTCCGTCGACGCTGTAGTCCTCGCTCAACGACGAGACCGAGGCTGTCGCGGTGCTTCGCAGCATCGGGGCATCGTCGATAGCGGACTCCTCGAAGAGGTTGCGAGGGTCGTACATGAACGCCAGGAAGGCGATTACCGCCCCGGTGAGCGCAAGTGCGATCAGATGACGCACGTGTCCCGGCCGCCTGGCCGGTGCGCTCGCCGGAGCGGAGCCGTTGGTGGGGCTCGGTGCCTGCTTCTGGAACTCGGTGACGACCCGCGTGCTCATGCTGCCCTCAGTGCTTCGGTCGGGGCGAGCCGAGCGGCCCGCATAGCGGGATAGAGGCCGGCAACCGCACCGATCACCACCGCGGCGGCGAAGCCCCCGACGGCAGCCTCCGGTGGAATGACGACCTCCCAGTCCTGGAAGTTGGCGTATCCGGCGGTGACGCCGGCCCCGAGCGCGACGCCGGCCAGGCCGCCGATGGTCGACAACAGCAGGGCTTCGGTGAGGAACTGGCGCCGAATGTGGGCACGGGTGGCCCCCAGCGCCCGTCGGAGGCCGATCTCGTTGCGACGTTCGATCACTGCGATCACCATCACGTTGGCGATCCCGATTCCCCCCACCAGCAGAGCCACGGCACCGAGTCCGAGGAACAGGCTGGTGAAGGCACTGTCGGCGGCTGCTTCGGCTTCGAGGATGTCGGAGGGGCGAGAGATCGATACCTCTTCGGGCTCGGCGGGATCGACGGTCGCCGACAGCACGCTTCGTACATCGTCGAGGGACTCAGACGGTGTACGAAGATAGATGATGCTGGGGTTGAGGTCGGCTTCGAAAAGGCTGGTGGCCACGCCCTTGCCCACGAGGACGGAGCGATCGAGATCGGCGGCCAATGGGAACGGATCGAGAACTCCGACGACGGTGAACCACTCGCCACCGAGGAAGACCTGGACGCCCATGTCGACCTCGGTGATGCCGAGTCGCTCGGCGGAGACCGAACCCAGCACCACATTGGTGAACTCGGCGGACGCATCATTGAGCCAGACCCCTTCCGCGACCGACCCGTTCAGGGTGGTCAGAAGGTCGAGGTCGGCGGCTGCGACGGTTATCCCGCCAGTCTGGTTCTGGTTTACGAGTTCGTTGCGAAGCACCGAGACATCGAGCTCGACGACATCAGCGACCTGCTCCACAGGACCGATCCGGGAGATCTTGGCCACCGCTTCCTCAGGGAGAACACCATCGCCGGCGCCGAACCCCTGCCCGGGCGAGACGGTGAGCAGGTTGGTACCCAGTGCCTCGATCTGGTTGCGAAGGTCGGCCCTGCTGCTCTCGGACAACCCGAGAACGCCGACCATGGCCGCGATGCCGATGGTGACGCCGAGGGCGGACAGTGCGGTGCGCATCTTGCGTGTGCGCAGGCCGGAGCTCCCGACGCTGAACACATCGGCCAGGCGAAGCCGTGACGGTGCAATCCTGCCCGCCGTACTTTTGCGGCGGTTCATCGTTCGGCTCCCGCGATTTCCAGATCGCCCGTGTCTCTTTCGATTCGACCGTCGCGCACGAAGATCTGGCGAGGAAGGGCGTCGGCCACCTCGAGGTCGTGGGTTATCACGACGATCGTGGTGCCCTGATGGTTGAGCTCGTGGAGAAGATCGAGGATCGACGCGCTCGATTTGCTGTCGAGGTTTCCGGTGGGCTCATCGGCGAGCACGATCGCGGGACGATGCACCACAGCGCGGGCCACGGCAACCCGCTGGCGCTCGCCGCCGGAGAGTTGGTTCGGGAGATGAAGCATCCGCTGACCCAGCCCTACGCGCACGAGCGCTTCCGCGGCTCGGCGTCGCCGCAGTCGTTGCGGTGTGCCCGAATAGAGGAGGCCATTGGCCACATTGTCGAGGGCGCTCATCCCATCGATCAGGAAGAACTGCTGGAAGACGAACCCGATCAGCTGGGAGCGCACCGCCGACAATCGGCGGTCGCTCATCTTCGAGAGGTCGCGACCATCGATGAAGACGCTGCCTCGGGTGGGGCGGTCGAGCGTTCCCATCACGTGGAGCATGGTGGACTTGCCGGAGCCCGATGGGCCGACGATTGCCGCCAGCTCACCGTGATCGACTCTCAGATCGACGCCCGCGAGGGCAGCCACCGGAGGGTGGCCGGGATACTCCTTCACAATCTGGCGAAGTTCGAGCGCCGCGGTCACTGGGGCACCACGAGCTCGTCGCCCGGTTCGAGTTGGCTGCTTTCTACCTCAACGACGCCATCGGCGAAGGTTCCGGTCTCGACCCCCACCAGAACCGTTGTCGTGTCGGTGAGCACCTTCTCCACTGCAAAGCCGCCCTCGGAGAGAGTCACCAGGGCGCGGGTGGGCACGACCATTGCGTCGAGCACCGAGTCGCCCGCGACGACCACTGTCACCTCTGAGGCGGGCAGCGAGTCGTCGATGAGTTCGGTGAACTCGATGACGACATCGATCGTCGGATCGCTGCCCGGCCCGGATGTCTGGGCGACCTCTCCCACCTCCACGACCACACCAGCGGCAAGCGACTCGTCAGGCAATTCCACCGAAACCTCCTGGCCGACCTCGAAGTCACCGGAGCTGGCGAGGCCGACAGGAACCACGACCGAGAGGGTCTGGACCGACACCTCCATGACGGGACGGCTGGTAGTGAGGAGATCGCCGGATTGATGGAGGTGGGCCGTCACCTGGGTGCCGGCCAGGCTTTCGTCGGCCGATACCGAAACACCGTCGGCCACATAGAGCACGGTGCCTTCCTCGATGTCGGCGCCGATGTCGAGGAGCCGGGTGATCTCGCCCAGCGCGTCGCCGATCACGGTGGTGGTGAGGGCCCGGGCCGACACGGCGGCGAGAAGTGAACCGCTGCGGGCCGCTTGGCCGACAGCTGGGGCGGTGGTGACCGAGACGGGCCCGTCGACGACAATGAAGTCGGCGGTCGACACTTCGCCGGTCACCTCCACTCCGAGGTCCTCTTGCCACCGCTCCACCATGTCTTCGGTGCGGGCGGTGAACTCTTCGTCGATCGTCACCGTGTCATCGGGGTCGTAGCCCAGGGCGACAAGATTGGTCTCGAGTTGTGTCACGTCAGGCCCTTCGTCGCCTTCTGCGAGATCGCGCCAGTTCGGGACGGCGCCGTAGAGAATCACCAGCGGTGTCTCGTCGATCTCCAGTGCGACGTCTCCGCGGCGCAACACCGTGCCGACATCGACCGCAGAGGTGACCGTGCCGTCGACCGGTGCCGCTATGTCGACCGCGGTGCCGTATCCGAGGTCGGCAAGCCACTCGACCTCCTCGATGAGATCGCGGGTCTCGACGGGGGCGGTGGTGAGCTGGAGGTCGATTCCCTCTTCAAGCTCCGCGGGGGTCTCATCGGTGCCCAGCGCAACGCCGGCGGCCGCCGCCCCGCCTGCGCCCAGAACGATGCCCATCACCAGGAAGGGCCAGCGGCGTCGGGTGGGGAGCGGAAAGCTCTCGAACTCCCTCGGGGATGCCCCGAAGGTCGCCCGGTCGGCCTGGAGATCGGTCATCGGTCAGCCCCGGCCGAGGCCGGAGAACGCGGTTTCGATGATCGGTCCACATTCATCAAAGGCGGCAGCGACTTCGGGATCGTCGATATCGAGGCCCAACTGGTCGGCGAACCGGGTGTTCGGGTCGCCGAATCCACCTCGAGTTCCACCCTCACCGCGCTCAGGAGGAACACCGTCGCCGGAGGCGTCGCCCCCAGCGCCGGGACGGGCTCCGAAAGTGATGTCACCGACGTCGTAACCCTGATCGCGGATGCAGGCCGAGAATTCGACGAACGCATCCTGAAGTTCGGTGTTGTCGCCGAGAGCCGCCCTCTGGCCACCGCCGAATCCGATACTCGCGAGGATCTCTCCGCAGGTCTCGATCGCGGTTCTGAAGTCGCCGGAGCCGGGTTGTACTCCTGAGCTCTCGAAGGCATCGCGGATATCCGGATTGCCGTCGGAATCGATGCCAATGTCGGGGAAGTCGAGGCCTTCGTCGCGCATGCACTGGGAGAACTCGAGGGCCGCTTCCTCGGGGGTGGACTCGGGCTCGGCGTCGGTGTCGCCTGTCGCCGCCGCACCGGCCGAGTCCTCGAGGCTGGCAACGCCGACTGTCTCGCCCTCGCTGTTGGTGCCGCAGGCGGCGGCGGCGAGCGCGATGAGGGTGACGAGCAGGGCGATCGACCGCCGGAAAAAAAAGGTGAACATCTTCGGGCCTCCTGTAGGGACCTTCTTGTTCTACGATCCGAAAGAAAGGGTGCCGTAAGAAGGTGCCGGCCGGGAACACATCGGCGACTCCTGATGAGGAGCGTTCAGGGATCGGTGGAGGCCTCGACCAACGATGCGAACGCGGTGGCCGCGGCTGATGTGAGCGGCCCGGTTTCAAGAGCTCTGGCGTCGATTCTCGAGATGGGCATCACATCGCGGGTGGAGGACGTGAGGAACGCCTCAGAGGTGGTGAGCAGGTGCTCGATCGGGACGTCGACCTCCTCGGCCTCGTTGCATTCGAGCACGAGATCGCGGGTGATGCCGGCCAGGCAGCCGGACGTGAGAGGTGGGGTGACGAGGCGGCCCCCCAGCTCGACGAAGATATTTGTGCCGGTGCCCTCGCACAAGTTGCCGATGGTGTTGGGGAAGATGGCTTCGGAGGCATCCAGGCGCTTTGCTTCGGCAAGGGCCAAGACATTCTCGGCGTAGCTGGTGGACTTGATACCGGCCAGGGCGCCTCGGTCGTTGCGAGGCCAGGCGACGGTGATCACCTCCGCCGTGGCGGTCCAGACGCGACCGGGAGCAACCGCCACGATCACGGTGGGGTCCCCCTCGGAGCGCTCCGAGCTCAGTGGGCCCGACCCGGCGGTAACTGTGATTCGCACCGTGCCGGCATCGTCGCCGGAGGCCAACACCTCGTCGACCGCGGCCCGAATCTTGTTGTCGGTGAGGGCTAGTTCGATACGGAGCCCTGCAAGGGAGCGCCGTAGGCGTTGAAGGTGGCGAGTGATCGCAAACGCCTCCCCGCGGACCACTTTGGTGGTCTCGAAGCAACCGTCGCCAACCGTCAGGCCGTGGTCGGCGAGGGGCAGGGCGGCGACGGCGGGGTCGACGAGTTCGCCGTTGATCCACCATTTCGAAGCGTCACTCACCACACCATGATGCCCGCCGTACGATCGAGAGGTGCGCACAGCGGCATCTTCGTCTCTGGTGGTACTCGCTGGTCTCGCGGCGGCCTGCTCGACAGAGCCGGTGGCCGACGACGTGTCGTGGTCGCCCACCGTCGACACCACATGGCAGTGGCAGCTCGAAGGCGATCTCAATTCGAGCTACGACGTCGACGTCTACGACATCGACCTGTTCGACACCACGAGAGCCGTCATCGAGCAGTTGCACTCCGAGGGACGCAAAGTCGTCTGCTACTTCTCGGCGGGTTCCCACGAAGATTGGCGAGACGATGTCGGCTCCGTCGATCCCGACGCGATCGCTGAGCCGCTCGATGGATGGGAGGACGAGCGTTGGTTCGACGTGACCGACCCATCGGTGAGATCAGTCATGGAAGGGCGTCTCGACCTTGCCGCTCGTAAGGGCTGTGATGGGGTGGAGCCCGACAACGTCGATGCCTACGACAACGAGTCAGGCCTCTCGTTGAGCAGGGATGACCAGATCGATTTCAACTCGTGGTTGGCAGCCGAGGCACGCCGCCGAGATCTCGCGGTGGGTCTCAAGAACTCATTGGACTTGATCCCCGAGCTGGTCGACCAGTTCGACTTCGCCGTCAACGAGGAGTGCTGGGCGAACGATGAATGTGGCGAGCTGGCCCTCTTCACCGAGGCCGGCAAGCCGGTATTTCACGCCGAGTACGACAGGGCGATGATCGACGGTGGATTCGATGGCTGCGCGTGGGCGCGAGCGCAGAACATCCGAACGCTCGTGCTGCCGATCGATCTCGACGACACCTTCCGCGTGAGCTGCGACGAGTAGAGAATGTGTCGTGGGCCAGCCCCGACCCGACGTTCCGGGGTCGGTTGCAAGGCCGGATACCCGAAGATCAGATCGGTGCGCTCGTGGGCCAAGGCTCATGTGCCAACATTCACGACATGTTTCGTCGCGTCATTGCTGGAGTGATCCTGGGCCCGGGTCTTTTGATCGGATCGTTCGCGTGGTCGGGGTTTCTCGCCCTGCGAACCGTGTTCGACGAGGATCGCTCACGTGAGGTTGCCGAAGAACTACTCGACAACGACGAGGTACGTAGCCAGCTGGCAGAGAACCTCGGCGTGGCCATCGAGGCCGCGGTGCCCGACGACGTTCCCATCAGCGCTGAGCAGGTGGATGCGGCTGCGCTCGCCGTGCTCGACGATCCTCGCGTAACCAATCTGATCCTCGACGCGTTCGGCTCGACCCACAAGGCCTTCCTCGGCCAGGGCGACGCGCCGGAGTCACTCGACCTCGGCCCCGTCGCCGAGGTGGCGAGGGAGCAGATCGTCGCCATCGCCCCGGGAGTCGCCGAGAGCCTCCCCGATGCTCCCGACCTCGTCGTGGAGCTTCCGACCGAACGGATCCCCGATTCGAGTCCGGTCAAAAACTTTCTCGAGACCTCGGTTCCCTTCCTGGCTGCGTTCTCCTTGGTGATGGTATTGCTGGCTTTCCTCACTACCAGCGACAGGCCATCGGTCTTGAAGCGGGCGGCTCTCTGGGCGATGGGAACCACCGTGGTGTACCTCATCATCGGCCTGGGTGTTCCCGCCCTGCTGCGGGCGATCGCTCCCGCCCAGGCCGAGGTGTTGGCAGCCCTGCTCACGGCCCTGTTGCGCACCACCCTGGTGCCGTCGATCGTGCTCGGCGTTGTCGGAGCCGGCTTGCTCATCGCCTCGTGGGTATGGCCGAGTGGCGATCGCGTCAGGAGTCGCCGTGAGGCCGCTCCCGTTCCCCGACCCCAGCCCGCTCCCGTGCCTCGATCCGAGCGGGCTCCTGCGCCTCTACCCCAGCCCGCGCCGCAGACTCCTCCGGCCCCGATTCGGACCCCGGCCCCGACTCCGACCCCGACTCCGGCCCCGCCGGTCGACGCCACCTCCTATGCGCCACCAACTCCGCCGCCCGAGCCCACCCGCCGCGAGCCGGCGCCCACCGAACCGGAACCGTTCCGCCCCACCCTGCCGACGCGCGCGAACCGTCCGGACGCGGTCGACCTTCCTGCCTGGACCGGCGAGGCCGAGCTACCGCCCGAAGAACCCCAGAGATGGCTTCCCCCGCTGTGGGTGGAAGGCCACGGATGGGTCCTAGACCCAGACGACGAGCGTCCCCCACCAGAAAACGCCCAATGGGTGGAGGGCGTGGGTCACATCGTGCCGGGGCCACCCCCGGCCTAGCTCAGCCGATCTGCTTGCCTTCGGCTTCCCAGTAGGGCTGCCTCAGCTTGTACTTCTGGAGCTTCCCGGTGGCGGTGCGAGCGAGCTCCTCGCGGAACTCCACCGAGGTGGGGCACTTGTAGTGAGCGATGAGTTCGCGGCAGTGGTCGATCAGTTCACGCTCACTGGCTTCGGCGCCCGACGTCAGCACCACCAGAGCCTTCACCGTCTCGCCCCACTTGGGATGGGGCACACCGATCACCGCGGTTTCGGCCACGGCCGGGTGTGAAAACAAGGCGTCTTCGACCTCGATCGACGACACGTTCTCGCCGCCGGAGATGATCACATCCTTCTTACGATCGGCGATGGTGACGTAGTTGTCGTCGTCGATGTAGCCACCGTCGCCGGTGTGGAACCAGTCGTCGGCCAGCGCGTCGGCACTGGCATCGGGGTTGTCCCAGTACGACTTGAGCACCACGTTGCCTCGGGCGAGGATCTCCCCGCTCTCACTGGTGGCCATGGTGATACCCACCGCGGGCGCGCCTGCCCGCGACAGCTTCGTGGCGCGTTCCCCTGGGGTGAGGTGGTCCCACTCAGCGCGCCTGCGGTTGATCGTGAGTAGGGGGGCGGTTTCGGTGAGGCCATAGATCTGGATGAACTCCCAGCCCAGTTCGGTCTCGACTCGTTCGATGGTGCGCGTGGGCGGCGGGGCGCCGGCCACGACGATGCGGACCTTGTCGCGACCGGGTATCTCACCGTCCCATTCGGCTGCCGCGTCGAGAACCGCGGCCACGACCGTCGGTGCGCCACACATGATGGTTATTCCGTGTTCATCTACGCGCCGGAGAATCTCGGGGCCGTCGACCTTGCGCAACACCACCTGGGGCACTCCCATTGCGGTCATGGTGTAGGGCATTCCCCAGCCATTGCAGTGAAACATCGGGAGGGTGTGCAGGTAGACGTCGCGGTCGTTGACGCCTGTATGCCATCCGAACGTAGCGGCGTTGATCCAGAGGTTGCGGTGGGTCATCTCGACCCCCTTGGGCCGAGCCGTCGTGCCACTCGTGTAGTTGATCGTGGCCGTGGCGCCCTCGTCGGGTGTCCACGGTTTGGGCTCGACACCCACCCTGTAGAGCGAATCGGACTCCTCGCCGGCGATGAAGCGATGTTCGACCGGGATGTCGCCCAGGGTGCCCTCGAGTTCGGGGTCGATGATCAAGACATCGGCGCCCGACTGTTCGATGATGTACTCCACTTCTGCCCGGCTCAGCCTGAAGTTGATCGGCACGGCGACGCGGCCGTAGGCGCTCGCTCCGAACAAGGTGACCAGCAGGCGGGCCGCGTTCTGCGACACCATGGCAACCCGTGCCCCCTGCTCTACCCCGAGCTCGTCGAGGCCTGCCGCCATCCCCGAGGACAGTTCCTCGAAGCGGCGGTAGGTGAGCCCTTCGAGGCCGGGTGCGGGCTGATCGGGTTCGTCGATGATTCCGATGCGATCGCCATAGACGAGTGAGGCCCGACGAAGATGATCAGCGATGGTGAGTGGGATTTCCATGGCGCCCTCCTGGCATTGGGCAGGTCGTGTGGGTTACTCCCCAACTCGCCCAGGAGGATTGTGTAGCACAGCGAGCGGGTCAAGCTCACGGCTCATGGCGTCACGTCTGGGTCGACGTTGAGCTCCAGTCGGTAGAAGAGGATGATCGACGTGATTCGGTCGAGGGCACCATCCGGTTCGAATGTGTTGGCCGATGTCCCACCCACCAGGCCTTCGGAGAAGGCCCAGTCGAGCGCCGATGAGTAGAACGCTCCCGCCACCGCATCGGTGAACGGGGCAGGACCCGCCGGCGCGGGCTCTCCGACGGAGCGCCAGGCGATGGTGACGAACTGGGCTCTGGTGATGGGGGCATCGGGGTTGAACGTGCCCTCGGCGGTACCGGTGACGTATCCCATCTCGGCAGCCCAGTCGGCGGCCGTCGCGTAGAACGCGCCGGCGTCGACGTCGGGGTAGCCGGCACTGGAGGCGGGGAGCGGCTCGCAGAAGTAGCGCCACAACACGGTGGTGACACCAGCGCGACTCATTGGGTCGCGCGGATTCAGCTCGGCCCCATCACTTACGAGTCCGACCGCGGCGGCCCAGTTTGCGGCAGCGGTGCCTTCGCCGTTCAGGTCGCTCGTATCGCCGAAGCCGGCCGCCGGAACCGGGTCGGGCACGTCGTTGCATTCGGGGGGTGGCGCAACGGCGATTCGGATCTCGACCGAGTCGCCGGTGGTGAGCTCGGTATCCGATCCCGGTTCGGTGGAGATCACCGTGCCGGGCTCAACTCCTTCGGCCTCCACCTCCACGGTTGTGACCACGAGGCCGGTACCTTCGAGCATCGTCTGGGCGGCAGCGGCACTCAGACCGGCTGCATCGGGAAGCACGATCAGCGGGATCGTGGTGGTTGTGGTGGTCGTTGATGTGGTGGTCGTTGATGTGGTGGTCGTTGATGTGATGGTCGTTGATGCGGCGGTCGTTGATGCGGCGGCGGTGGTGGTGGGGATGGCGAGGGTGGTGGATGCGGCGGGATCCGTCGTGGCGGTATCGGTGTCGTCGCTGCTGAGAACGAACCACCCGACCCCGGCCACCAGCGCCACGAGAACCACCGCGATCAGAGCCCATCGCGGCGAGGCGGGTGCCTGCCCGGGGTCGCTCTCGGGGGCCGGCTCCGGCTCGACCGGTGGGGGAACGGGGGTCGGGGCCGGTTCCGCTGCCGGACGGGTGTCATTGGTCCAGCGCGTGCCATCCCAGTATCGAATCGATCCTTGCGGATCGAACGGATCCGAGAGCCAGCCTGGCGCCCGCTCGGTCATTGGGCGAGCTTATGCGGCACACTGATGGAGTGACGGTTCGGGTGGATAAGTGGCTGTGGGCGGTGAGGGTGTTCAAGACCCGAACCCAAGCCAATACGGCGTGCAGCGATGGTCGTGTGCTCGTGAACGACACCGTCGCCAAGCCTTCGACCAAGGTGAGCCTCGGCGATCTCGTGAGCGCACGGCGGCGTGACCGGACGATCATCTATGTGGTGGTCGAGCCCATCGCCAAGCGGGTGTCGGCCACCCGGGCCGCGGAATGTATCGAGGATCGGTCGCCGCCGCCCGAACCGCGCAACCAGATCGCAGCCCCGGTTTGGGCCCAGCGTGATCGAGGTGCTGGTCGACCCACCAAACGCGATCGGCGCCAGATCGATCGCCTACGAGGTCGGCGAGACTGACTCACTGCACCCAGAGCTCGGTGTCGGGGTGGAATTGGCTCCACGCGAACCAGAACGACTCATGGGTGGGGTACTGCTCGCCGGTTTCCGTGTCGGTCGCGATGAATCCGTCACCTACCAGGCTGAGCGAAACTCCAGCGAACGCCGGCGGCGCTCCACCTCGGATGGCGGTTCTGGCAGCATCGGCGGGGAAGGCCACACCCAGGCCGTCGCCCCTGATCACCCCCACCACGAGTTGCTGTACACCGAGGCGAGGATCCGCAATGCCGATGGGGAAGATCGGACCATCGTCGTCTCGCCCCCTCAAGGGATCCTCGGCGTAGGAGAGGCCGATCCCCCCGTCGTGGGCGATGAGCAGGGAGGAGGGGTGATCGAGCTTCCACGCGCCCCATGTACTGGTGATCACGCTGAGCTGCTCGAGGGCCACCCCGCGTTCGCGGAGAGGGCCGCTGACGGCCCGGCCGGTGAAAGTGTCGAACACCGACATCGTGTGCAACTCGAACATCACCTTGTTCGAGCGCGAGAGGAGCCCGCTGGTACGCAACTCGAAAGCATCGTTGCCGTCGAGGTCGAGACCCTCGGGCACCGAGTCGGTGAGATACGCCTGCGCAGATCCACAAAGGGTGCAGTAGGGGATCGCGACCCGGCGCCCGCCGATAGTCATGTTCACCATCTCGTGGACTTCCATCATGTTCTTGGGGAGGGCAACAGCCTCGTCGCCCACCGCCACCCCGAAGATCAGTCGGTCGTCAGCCAGCCAGTCGTCGTCGCTGCCTGCGCTGACCAGGGCCGGGTCGTCGAGAGCCGGAATACATCCACGCGGGCAGCCCAGCAGCATCTCATCGATAGGTCGATCGTCGATCAACACGCCACCCCACGACACCCACCGCCAATCGATTGTTGCATCGCCGTCGTCGAAGAAGGGAGCCCACGCGGGCTCGATCAGCTCGAATACCTGGCGCTTCCACCGAACGTAGTCCGGTGGTGCCGGAGTGTCTGATGCGATCAGATGGTCGGTGACGAATCGCCACACCGGCTGATCGGCTGGAACGGCCACGCCGCTGTTGGCCTCCCAGGCATCCACCGCACTGGCTCCGAGTTCGCTGGTCGGCGTGATGAAACGTAGAAGGTCGGCGAACAACCACCCGATGCGGGCATCGTCAGCCGTCGCCAGACGTTGGAGGGCGGCGAGGTCGGGTTCATCAGTGAGCGAGCTGAAGAGGGCATCGAGGTCGTCTCTTGTCGACTCCGCCACCGGCAGTGCCGCCTCTGGCTCGGCGCCATCGGTGCATGCCGCCCCGATCAGGATCGTCGCACTGGCGATGGTGAGGCGGACTCGACGATGCATCGAGAGGAGAACTCCGCGGGGCGTGATTCAGTTCCCGACGACCAAACGACCCTCGACCCAAACCGCCGATATGTCGTCGGGGCCGGCGAGGCGGACGATCTTCTCGAAGAGGCGGGCATCGTCGTCGATGTCGGCCCAGTAGCGGATGGCTCCTCCGGGCCGGTCGAGGTCGACCACCACGGCATCGAACCGTCGCCCGACATCGAGGAGCCCCACCGGGACTCCCAAGGCCTCCGCCCCACCGACGGTGGCCAACCAAAAGGCGTTGACGGAGTCGATGGCCGAGTCGGCCACCCCCCTCAGGTCGGCAGCAATCGTGGCGTCGACTCCATCATCAAGCAGGCGCGACACGGTGACGGCATCGTGACATTGCTGGAGTACCCCGGCTCGCGCCCCACCTGCGATGTCGGTGCCGAGCCCGACTCGAACTCCGGCCTCGAGCGACCGCCGGGCCGGGAAGACTGCGTTGCCGAAGTAGGCGTTGGACAAGGGGCAGTGCGCTATCGCCGCACCCCGTCCGGCGATGATCTCCATGTCGGCGGATGACACGAAGTCAGCGTGGGCAAGGATCGTGTGATCGGCCAAGAGCCCGAATCGGTCGAGCATTTCGGTGTCGCTCACACCGAAACGCTCGAATGCGTAGCCGTGTTCCCAGTCGGACTCCGAACAGTGGGTCTGAACGCGAACTCCTGAGGCGGCCGCGAGTTCGCCCATCCCCGCCAGCAGGGCATCGCTGCAAGCGGGGCCGAAACGAGGGGTGAGTATCGGCTCGACGGTTCCGCCGGGCCCGGCCACGGAGCGGACCTCGTCGATTGATGCCTCCGAGTCGGCCAGCGCCGAGTGGGCATCGGTGTCTCGATACCACTCGGGGGTTCCTTCGGGATGATCCATGGCGACCCGCCCGACAAATGCTCGCTGGCCTGCGGTGACACATGCTCTGGCCAGTTCGACAGTGGCCGGCCGGTGGATCGAGGAGTAATAGACCGCCGTGGTGGTTCCGTGGGACAACAGGGAGCCGACCATGTCGGTGTAGACGACCCGGGCGAAGTCGGTGTCGGCGAAGCGGGCTTCGCAGGGGAAGGTGTGCTCGAAGAGCCACTTCTCGAGGGGCAGGTCGAGGGCGGTGCCGAGTTGGGGCCACTGGGGAGCGTGGATGTGGAGGTCGACCAGGCCCGGTATGACGACCGAACCTTCCGGGATGGTCGTGACATCGGCGGCGGCTGCGGTCGCCGCGCCGGCTGCATCGGACCCGACATCGTGGATCGCCACGATCGCGCCGCCGTCGACGATGATCACCCGCTCACCGACGTCGAGCTGATCTCGTCTCGGGGTCTGCATGACCCGCCCCACATATGCGTGCATGCCCAATTGTCTAGGTCGACGAGCCCTCGACGTTCAATCGCGGCACCACACGGTCGAGCCATGCGGGCATCCACCAGTTTCGTTCGCCGAGGAGTTCCATGGTGGCAGGAACCAGGAGCATACGAACCAGGGTGGCATCAAGGAAGATTGCGGCACCGAGACCGGTACCGAAGATCTGGGTTACGCGGTTGTCCTCAAGAATGAAGCTTCCGAACACCACCACCATGATCGCGGCCGCGGCGGTGATGACTCTCGCGGTGGAGGCCAGACCGTCGGCCACCGACCCGACCGCGTCGCCGGTGCGATCGAATTCTTCTTTCACCCGGGAGAGCAGGAAGACCTCGTAGTCCATCGACAGCCCGAACACGATCGCGAACAACATCATCGGAATGAACGGTTCGATCGGTGCCGGCTCGATGCCGGTGAAGGAGCTGGCCCACCCCCATTGGAAAAGGGCAACCACAACGCCGTAGGCGGCACTGATCGAAAGCAGGTTCATGATGACTGCCTTGAGCGGCACGAGAACCGATCGGAACACCGCCATCAACAGCACGAAGGACAAGAGCAGCACCGCAGTGAAGAACACAGGGATTCTGCGGGCGAGGTAGTCGGAGAAGTCGACGCCGGCCGCGGTTCTGCCGGTGATGTTTACATCGAGTCCCGTGCCGGACACTGCATCGGGAACCACTTCGGCTCGGAGTCGACCGATTGTCTGCTCGGTTGTGAGCTCCTGGGGAGCCGTGGTGGGGATGGCCTGTACGAGGAAGGCGGCTGGAGCGTCGCGATCGCTCGGCACGACAGCCGCGATCGTGGCGATGCCGGGATCAGCGTCGAGGGCGGCGATGAGAATGTCGACGCCAGCGGCATCAGCTGGATCGCCCAACTCGACCGTGATCAACAGGGGGCCGTTGAAGCCGGGACCGAAGCCCTCGGCCAGAGTGTCGTAGGCCCGGCGAGTGGTGGTGTCCGCGGCGAAATTTCCTTCGTCGGAGAACCCGAGGCGCAGGCTGAACAAGGGAATCGTCAAGGTGGCGAGGATGAGCACACCCAGACCCCCCACCAGCCAGGGCCGACTCTGCACGGTGCGACTCCACCGGTAGGCGACAGTCTCACGCGCCGGTTTCACCGCGCGCGGAGGAACCTGTTTCTTGAGGGGGCTGACCGCGAACCCGGCGACGAAGACGACCGCTGCGAGGGGTAGGAAGAAGATCAGTAACTGGAGTCCTAGGCCGATGCCCAGCAAGGCGACGGCCACCAGCCCGGCACTGACCAAGCCCCGGTAGCGGCTCACCTCCACCCGGTCGCCGGCGAAGCCGAGCAGGGCGGGCAGAAGCGTGAGGGACGACACCATGGTGACGAGCACCGTGGTGGAGGCGGCGACGCCGATGCCGGTGATGAATGCAAGCCCGATCACCAGCAGGCCCAGAAGGGAGAAGACAACGGTGATGCCGGCGAAGAGGACAGCCCTTCCCGCGGTGTCCATCGCGGTGATGGTTGCGTCGAGCGACGAGGCGCCGTGGTGGAGTTCTTCGCGATACCGGGTGACGATGAAGAGGGCGTAGTCGATGCCCACACCGAGGCCGACCATCGTGGCGATGATCGTGGAAAACTCGGGCCCGTGGGTGAAGTTCGACAGCAGGGTGGTCGCCGCGATTCCACCACCGACGCCGAAGATCGCCACGCCGAGGGGGAGGCCCATGGCCAGGACCGACCCCGTGGCGACGATGAGAATCACGATCGCGAAGGCGATTCCGATCAGCTCGGATTCGGGCGGTTCGAATTCGGAGAGTGCGTCACCACCGATTTCGACCGTGAGTCCGTCGATGGAGGGTGCCAGGGCGGCGATGTCCGCGCCGAATTCACCACCCCGTTCGCCGGGAATGTCGGCATCGAGGTCGACCGTCGCGTAACCGACCGTGCCGTCGGGGCTGATCCCGCCGCCGGGCCCGCCGAAAGGATTGCCGACGGCGACGCCCTCCATCTTGGCGACCTCGGTAAGCATCTCCTCCAGCGACGACATGACCTCGGGATCGGTGAGGCCCTGCTCCGCCGAAAACACGATCTGCCCCGAGAGGCCTGTGCCCTGGCCACCGAAGTGGCGATCGAGCGCGTCGAAGCCGTCGGCGGTGTCGGAATCGGGGGCTTCCAAGATCGCCTCGAAACCCGAACCGATCACCTGGACAGCGGCGACGAGAAGAACGACAACTGCCACCCAGGAACCGAGGACGGCCCTTCGATTCACGAAACACCAACGGCCGAGCTTTGCGAGCATGGCCGCCAGTCAATCAGCGCCCGCGGCGAATCAGGAGTCGACCGGAGAGGCGATACCGATCGACGCCGCCGAAACAGCGGCAGCGAAGTCCGATCTGCGAGATTCGCGCTCGTCGCTGCTCGTGCTCGGCTCGATTGCCCGATGGGAAACGACAGGCGAGAAGTTGTCGTCGCCGATCGCCACCGCGGCGAGTCGGGCCGCACCCAGCAGAGTTGTCTCGGGATCCCGCGCCGCGATGATGTTTCGGCCCGTGGCATCGGCCAGGCGTCGGAGGAACACCCGGCTCCGTGAGAGACCGCCGTCTACCGGAAGGTTCTCGTCCACTCCGAGCGCATCAGCCAGCTCGGCGCAACGATGAGCCAGTCCGTCGAGGACCCCCAGAACGAGGTCGGCCGGCTCGGTATCGAGGGAGATTCCCGAGAACGAAGCTCGAGCCGCGCTGACATCGTGGGGAGTGCCGAGTCCCGCGAGGGCAGGCACCATGGTGACCAGGCCCGACCCTCGTGAGGCGATCGGGTCGAGTTGGTCGATCGCCCCGAGCAGACCCATGCGCACGAGCCACTCGACCGCGGCGCCTGCGGTGGGTATCGAGCCTTCGACGCACGACGGTTCGGTCTGTTCGCCGTGAGCCTCCAGGCGCCAGAGGGGAAGAATATGAGCGCCGACCGGAACCGGCCCCGGCGTTGTGCCATTGGCAACATCGAGCATCGCGGAGGTGCCCAGCGTGAGCTTGGCTTCCCCTTCGCTGATCTGGTGAGCGAAGCAGGCGGCCTGCTGGTCGCCGGCTCGTGAAGCAACCGGGATGGGGTGTCCGAGTAGGGCGGACGCGGTGGTGCCGACGGTCGCTGCTGTGGTGGTTACTTCGGGAAGGACAGACCGGTCGATGTGGAATAGATCGAGTGCAGGAGCGCTCCAGTCGCCACGACGAAGGTCGTAGAGGCCCGTCGCACTCGCGTTGGAGGGATCGGTGATGAACGCCTGCCCCTCGGTGAGCTTCCACGTGAGCCAGGAGTCGATGGTGCCGACCAGAAGGTCGCCCCGCTCGTGAGCCGACCTCGCCGCAGGGATCTCGGCCAACAACCACTCCATCTTCGTGCAGCTGGCCAGGGTGGTGACGGGGATCCCCTCGCGGCGCAGTTGGTCGACTCGAACCTGGGTGCGGTTGTCCTGCCAGCCGATGGCCGGCGTGAGGGCCGCGCCGGTGCGTGCGCTCCACCCCAGGAAGGTGGCGCGTTGGCAGGCGAGACCGATCGCGGCGACCTCCGATGCGGGGAGGTCGGCTTCGTCGAGTGCGCGGCGGAGAAGGTCGAGAGGGATGGAGAAGAGAAGATCGGGATCCTGCTCGACGCGGCCCGGGGAGGGAAAGGCCGAACCGAGGGGGGCTTGGGCCGACGCTCGGATGGAACCATCGGATTCGAAGAGGCCGACCCGCACCGATGTGGTGCCGAGGTCGATCCCGGCCACGACGCTCATCGGGTCAGGCGGCCGGATCGGGGAGGAGCGCGCCGGGGTTGAACAGGCCGTCGGGGTCGAGTGCCTGTTTCACTGCGGCCAACAGGGCCAACCCGCCGGGGCCCAGCTCGTCGGCCATCCAGGGCCGGCGGATTCGACCCACCCCATGGTGATGGGCGATACCGGCTCCAGCGGCAACCGTCGCGTCCATCGCCGCCTTCCAGCAGGCATCGTGGGTGGCGGCGAAGTCGTCGGGGTCGGGCGGCTGGGCCGCGAACGAGAAGTAGAGGTTGGCACCCGATCGATAGGCATGTGATGAGTGGGCGGTGGCGGCGATCACCCCAGGGACAGCACTGATTGCGTCGGTAACCGTGTGGTAGAGGTCGGCCAGCTTGCTCCAACCAGTGGCCACCTCGATGGTGTCGACCACCAGGCCCTGCTCGAAGAGTTCGGTCCAGCTCGGCACGATGTTGCGTTGTTCGAACCAGTGGTCGACTGCTTCTGAATCGGCGGACTCCCCTCCTGCTGTTCGACAGAGCCCGGCCACTGCCCTGGCCTCGAGTTGAGCGTGCCCGGGCGGACCCTCGTGGAGGAAGATCGCCATACATCGGCCGCGGGGGACCTGCTCGCCGAAGTGACGCCGTGATTCGCGGGCGTCGTAGAGCCTCACGACGGGAGGTCGCCAACCAGGCACCACCACGCTACGGATTGCATTGATCCCGGCTTCGATGTCGGCAAAGTGGAATGCCTGACGGATCCCCGGCTCGGGCAGAGGTCGTAGCGAGAACGTGACTTCGGTGACGACCCCCATGGTGCCCTCACTGCCGATCAGGAGGTGGCGGAGATCGGGACCGGCTGCGGCTCGAGGGGTCGACCGGGACCGGTAGATGGAGCCATCGGGCAGGACTGCCTCCAGCCCGTAGACGATGTCCTCGATGTTGCCGTAGGCAGTGGAGTACTGGCCTGACGCTCGGGTGGCCACCCATCCACCGACCGTGGATCGGTCGATCGACTGGGGCCAATGGCCGATGGTGAAGCCGTGGGCTTGGACACGGTTCTCGGCGTCGATGCCGAGGGTCCCGGCGCCGAAGGTGGCGAGGAGATTGGCCGGATCGAGGTCGCTCATGCCGGTGAGCCGTTCGGTGCTGATCACCACCGAGTCCGAGCTCGCCAGCACCCCACCGACCACACCGGAACCGGCCCCTCGGGTCACAATCGGGGCGCCATGGGCACGACAGATCTGCACCACCTCAGTTACCGCTTCCACCGTGGTGGGTGCGGCCACTGCGGCAGGCAGGGTGATTTTGCCGCGCCACTCGTCGAGCTCTGATCTCACCGAATAGTCGCGTGAGCGCAACCGGCGGTCGTCCTCGCCGACCAGTAGGTCGTCGCCGAGAACGGCGGCGAGTTCGTCGAGCAGTCCGGTCATCGTGGTTCTCCCTGGAAGCTGAGTTCGTCGGTGAACCGGTCGGTCACGGAACGGATCTCGGTTTCGACACGGGCTTCGTCCCAGCCGAGAAGCTCGGCCATCAGCGCGGCAACCGGGGCGAGCAGGGCATCGCGCTCCGAAGGGTTGTACCAGGCCGCCCTGGTGCGTCGATGGATTACATCCTCGAGCGTGAGGGCGGCCTCGCGGCTGACGGCCCATTCGATTTCACCGGTGACGAGTTCGCTCTTCTCAACGATTGGTGCTGCCCCCAAGGCAAGGACCGCGTGGGTCTCGGAGCCATAGAGCCGAACCAGGCGGTCGGCAACGGCCTGGGAAACTCCGGTGCGGTCCCTGATTCCGGAGGCGTGAGCGTCGAGGTCGGTGTGGATGTCGCCTCCGGGGATTGGGTCGGGGCCGGGGGCCGGTGGAAGCCGTCGACCGAGCTGTTTGGCCACCGCCGACATGATGGTGATCGCCATGGCTCGAAAGCCGGTGAGCTTGCCCCCGGCTACGGTGACCATGCCACCTGTTCCGATCCACACCTCGTCCTTACGAGAGATCTCTGTGGGTTGCTTGCCCCTCTGGGCAACGAGAGGCCGCACCCCCGCCCATGCGGCGATCACATCAGACGGGTCGAGCGCCTCGACGTCGAAGTAGCGCTCCACAGGGTCGAGCAGGTATTGGATGTCGGCTCGATCGATCTCGGGCCACCGGAGTCGGCTTCCTCGATAGCTGGTGTCGGTGGTGCCGATCACGACGGCCTTGCCGCGCGGAAGCGCGAATATCGACCTGTGGTCGTCGGCGGACATGATCATGAAGTTGCGAACCGGGAGCCGCTCTGCCGACACCACGGCGTGCACGCCCTTGGAGAGGTGGAGACGATCACGGGCATCGGGTGTCTCGAGGCGAGCGAGCTGTTCTACCCAGGGCCCTGCGGCGTTGACCACGGCATCGGCCCGCACGGTGATGTGCCGGCCTGAAAGGGCACACTCGATCTCGATACCGGTGATCCGTTCACCGGTACGAGTGAGTCCGACCACGGGAGTCCGGCTGGAGATCGTGGCGCCGTGGCGGGCCGCGTCGCGCAGCACGGCCAGGACGAGGCGAGCGTCGTCGGTGAGATACTCGCGGTAGGCGCAGGCCCAGGGGAAGGCATCGGTGCGAAGTGCCGGCTCACGCTCGAGGATGTCGTCGCGGCCCCAGGTGTGGTGGCGGTCGGCGCGGTCGATCGCGCCGAGCTTCTCGTAGGTGCCGATGCCTGCCTGGAATTTCATGAGCGATGCGCGGTTGCGAGCCGCCACCACCATCCAGCCCGGCTCGGCCAGGTGGGGGGCCATCTGGTGGACGGCCTTACGCTCCAGCGCGGTCTCGCGGACCATGGCCACCTCGCCCATGGCGAGGTAGCGGAGTCCGCCATGAATCAGCTTCGACGAGCGTGAGGATGTCCCCACGGCAAAGTCGTCGGCCTCCACCAGCGCCACCTTCAGTCCTCGATGGGCGGCGTCGCGCGCCACGCCGGCGCCGGTGATTCCGCCTCCGATCACCACGAGGTCGAAATGGGTTGCCTCGAGGTCGTCGAGCAGGGCCTCCCGGGTGGGAGGCGTGAGTGAACTCACGCCCCGTCGCCGGGCAGATGGCCGGCCCGATGACCGCCGGTCCAGTCCTCTTCCACGGGGTCGTTGGTGATGCCTCCGATGATCCTGAGCTGAGGGATCTCCCGCATGCTTCGCTTCATTTCCGAGAATCCGGGGAACCCGGCGAGGGTTATGACGGCATCCCAGAGGCGTACGGCGTCCTCATCCGATGGCACTCTCGAGATCACCGGCCCGAAGAACGACAGCCCGTCGGGGGGGCGGAAAGTGATGATGGGTGTGCCCACGTCGTGGCCGGTGCGCGACAGGGCCAATTCGGTCTCGTCGTCGAGCAGTTCGTCCCACGATTCGTCGTCGAGCGCGTTGGCGTAGTCGGTGGACACTCCTGCCCTTTCGAGGACCTTCATCACATGGTCGGGGGTGCTGCGCCCGTGACGCATCCCCGACCCTCGGGGCAGATCCCAGTAGCTCTCGCCGTAGGCGGTGACGATGGCACCCAAGGGATCACGGCCGAGATCGTGGCGAACGGCTGCAGCCACTCTCAGCATGTGCAGGCCGGCGGTGTGGCCCTGCTCGTAGCCTTCGGGAAACTCGGTGGCGTAGTCCTTGTGCTTGTTGAGGAGGCGGAGGGAGATGAAACGCCAGTCGACCGAGTAGTCGGTTTGGGCGGCCACCTTCTCTACCCAGCGTGAAGTGATCCAGGCGAATGGGCATACGGGGTCCCAGAAGAATTCGATGTCGTAGCTGGGGTCAGAGGGCGGAGCGAGGGACATGGGCGCAATTATGGTGCCCCGATGTTGACTCTTCACTATCTGCTCGACGCGAGCGTCTCGGTGGAGCTCAGCCCAGGGCCGCGTCCACTGTTTCCCCCGCGAGGGCGACCATCTCGGGGTCGTGGCCGTTGAACATGAGGTTGAGGGTCACACCGTCGATTCCGAGGTCGACCAGGTTGCGGATCTGCTCCCCGATCTCATCGGGTCCACCGATGACCCACCGCGACTTCATCATGTCGGCGACTTCAGCGGGCCAGCCGTGGTCGGCCACGAACTGGTCCAGCCCTGCCGTTGCTGCGTCGTGGGTGTGCCCGATCGCCATCATCACGAGCTTGGTGACCGTCACTTCTGACCGATCACGCACCAGCGCCTCGCAGTGGGCGTCGAGCGCCTCGAGCTTGCGGGGGATCTCATCGGCGAGACAGGTGAGGTTGGACTCGTCGGCGTACTGGGCCACCATTCGGAGCGTCTTCTTCTCGCCCGAGCCGCCGATCATCACCGGAATCCTCGAAATCGGAGCCGGCGAATTGATCGCTTCGGTGACCCGATAATGTTTCCCGTCGAGAGTCGGGCGCTCACCCCTGAGCATGGGCAAGATGATGTTGAGTGCTTCTTCGAGCTTCTCGAAGCGCTCGCCGAATGTGTTGAACTCGATCCCGAATGAGTCGTGTTCGAGTTCGAACCAACCTGAGCCGATTCCGAGCGTCGCCCGCCCACCCGAGACATGGTCGAGTGCGGTGACTGTTTTGGCGAGCACGGCAGGGTTCCGATAGGTGTTGCCGGTGACCAGCGACGACAGGCGCACCGATTCGGTGTGCTGGGCGAGTGCTGCGAGCATCGTGTAGCACTCGAGCATGTAGTCGTCGGGTTCGCCGAGTCCGGGCAGTTGGTAGAAGTGATCCATGAGCAGCACCCGGTCGAAGCCACTCGCCTCCGCCGCTTTGGCTTGGGCAACCACCGAAGCAAAGATCCCCTCGGGTCCCCCATCGGGATAGTTGAAGTTTGGGATCTGGTATCCGAGCCGCGTCATGGGAGTCCTTGATGGTTGGGTTCGATCAGGGTTGCTCGTGGGCGCTGTCGTGGGGGAGCGATCCGCGTGCGGCCCGGAGATAGCCATATGGCGTGGCCGACGCGAAGTTGCTAACCCGGCTGGTGTAGACGTCGGCGTACTTCTCCACCTGTCGGGCGAACAGGCTCTTGTCGACTCCCGCTCGCATGAGGGGCCCCCAGGTGGTGTTTCCCTGAAGGCTGGCGGCTCGGGCGAGTGGTGCCACCCGGGTGTCGATCTCGGTGATCTTGGTGGCGGTGTCTTCGATCTCGCGATCGACCTTGTGGTGTTCGGTGCCCGACACCACCAGGCGCCGTCGTTTCAAACGAAGGAAGGAGTGATGCTGTTCGATGATGGTCTTCTCGGCCATCAGCGACTCCAACTGGTCCTCGTCGTCGGAGAATTGGGCCGCGGCCCTCACCTCGGCCTCGAGTTCACGGGCGATCAGACACGTTCGCCAGCGCAGGACGTCCTTGCTCACGTGCACATCGCCGAACAGGTGGTCGCCGACGTAGAGGAACTGAGAGCCCTCGTGGTCGAGTGACTGCTCCACCATGCGTGCGTTGCCTCCGTGGTAGACATCGCCTGCTTCGAGAGGGCCGAGGTGGGGCTCGAGGTGACCACGCTCGGCATCGACGAGGCGATAGATCGGGCCTCGGCCGGAGAAGAAGCGAGGCTTTGCCGCGGCCACGATGACGATGTCGAAGAGGTCGCGCCACGTGCGCTCCGGGCCGAGCATCGTGTCGAAACACCAGCTCATCATCTGCTGGGTGTACCACCACTCGGAGTTGGTGATGAGGAGTAGCTGCTTGCCTGCAAGGCGTTGGTCTTCGAGGGTGGTGAGGATGCCGGGGTCGACGTCGACGAAGCGGTCGGGATCGGCCACGATCGCGCGCTTGAGCGCACCCTCGAGATGGGCCGCGCCGAGTGCGGTATCGATCTCACGGTAAAGATGAAGGTAGGAGGTCACCCCTTCGAGCGGTGTCTTGTCGTGGATTTCGATCAGCTGGGTCCACAGCGAAGCTCGGCTCAATTCGAAGAGGGTGTTCATGAACTCGAAACGGTCTTCGCTGAGCTCGATGACAGTGCCGAAGTAGGCGTCGCGCTGCTCATCGAAACTGAGCAGGGTTTCGCCGTGCTGAGCGCGCACCACATAGCCGAATCGTGTGGCCTTGACGAGGTTGCCGAGCTCCAGATCGAATGTGAGTCCCAGGGTGAACGACTCTGGGTCGAACCGAAGCGACTCCACCGGCCAGCCACTTTCGGCGAGTCGTTCACACGCGTGTTGAAAGGCCGCTCGTTCCCACTCGTCGACGTGATAGTGGATCAGGGTGTAATCCATGTCGTAGCCGATGGCCCGCACCCCTCGAAGGTTGAGGGTGCGGTTGCAGAACAAGCCCCGCTCGGGCGGCACTCCGGGTGTACTGAACGATGTCATTGTGGTGAGTCTCGCACTCGGGCGGGCTCGATGGCGTCCACATACTCGGCGAGGCGGCCCGCGACCTCCATCGCGGCTTCGGGATCGTCGGGATCGGGTGGTGGCCACACCTCGGAGATGCGACGCCATCGATCCATGCCCAGGAACGCACCGGCAACGGCGTCGTCTCCGAGCCGGTCGCGCCACTCCTGCTCCACCGCCAGGAGGCGATCGAGGGTGGACTCGTTGGCGGCCGGGTCTCGGTTTTCGGCATGGAACCCGATCTCGAGGGCAGCCTCCCCGTCGACGCGTATCAGCTGGGCCTCATAGTGCTCGCGCGCCGCTGATCCATCACTGACGCCGAACCAGACCTTCAGCCCGCGTCGATGCGCAGCGGCGTGAACGGGGCCGTGATCATCACCGGCAAAGCCGTCGAAAGCATCGAGAACGTGCTCGAAGAATCCTCGTTCCACGGCGAGTCAGTGGATCTGGCCAGTGACCGAGCCGGGTGTCAGGCGGGCGACGAGGCGACGCTCCGACACCATCGCGGTGCGAAATTCCTCCCAGTCGGAGTGCTCCTCGCCAGTGACCGAGCGGTAGACGTCGACGAGCTCATCGGCGGTGGCGTCGCCGGATTCGACGCATTCGGGGCTGAGCTCGACGGTGGCGTCGAATGAGACATAGCTCCATGCCCCGGGGTCGGTGATGTGGAACACAACCCTGGGATCGCGCCGCATGTTGATGGTCTTGGCCCGGTCGGCGGTGAGCGAGATCCGGAGCTGGCCGTCGCTCACGGCATAGACCACGTCGGACGACTGGGCCCGCCCGTCGCGCCGGATCGTGATGAGAACACCGGTGCGGCGCGCGGCCGCCCATTCGAGAGCTTCTGATGTGTGCATGCGCCCAGTGTTGCACCTGGGGACGAGCCGGCCCATCGCATGGTGCCGGGTCAGGCATCGAGGGCTGTTGATCGGCCGAGCACCGCAATACTTTCGGACTGTCGGATCAGGGATGCCCGGGCCACTGCCTTGGAACCCCACCGCTGGCGGATGTCGTCGACCAGGCCATCGAGTCGTTCTGTGCTGCGGCCCTCTTCGGGGAAACGAAGAGCGAGTTGAACGGCATCGGCGCGGCCCAGGCCGCTGAAGGTGATGCCCAGCAGGGAGCAGCCGACTCGACCGAGCCTGCTCCCGGGGCCGTGGGGCCCATCGACGAGTGTGAGCAGGAGTTCATCGGCGGTGGCGGTGAGCAACTGGGTGGAGGCGCTGGGCTCCACGAGCGTGCGGGAGCGACTTTCGCGTCGATGATCGGCGTTGCGGTAGCGGACGGTGACGGTGCGAGCGACGCGTTCGGCTTTGCGGAGCCGGGTCGCCACCTTCTCGGTGAGGCCTAAGAGTTCGGTGCGGAGCTCCTCGCGCGTTCGGACCCGTTGGCCGAGCGCGCGTTGGGCCCCCATCGAGCGATCTCGGCGCGAGTTGTCGACCGGCCTAGGGTCGCGGTTGTGAGCGAGGGCTCGCAGATGGCGACCGGCATGAGAGCCGAGCAGCCCTTGTAGCTCGGCGCCACCACTGGCAGCGAGATCGCCGACGGTTTCGACCCCATGGTCGCGCAGCTTGGCCGCGGTGACGGGCCCCACTCCCCAGAGCACCTCCACCGGGAGCGGGTGGAGGAACGCTTGTTCCTGATCGGGCTGCACCAAGATCATCCCGTCGGGTTTGGCCTGGGCACTGGCCACCTTTGCCAGAAACTTGGTGCGGGCCACGCCGACCGAAATGGCGAGGCCGACGTCGGCCAGCACCCGGGCGCGGAGGTTGGCGCCGATTCGGGTTGGTGAGCCGAGGAGCTTGGTGGCCCCCGATACGTCGAGGAACGCTTCGTCGGGCGACAGGGGCTCCACCAGGGGGGTGAAGTCGTGGAAGACTTCGAAGACCGCCTTTGACGCGTCGCTGTAGGCCTCCATACGCGGCGGCACCACGATGGCGTGGGGGCAGAGCAGGCGAGCCTGGCCCCCGTTCATGGCCGACCTCACCCCGTAGGCCTTGGCCTCATACGATGCGGCCAGCACCACCCCCTGGCCGACGATGACCGGCCGATTTCTCAGCCGAGGGTTGTCGCGCTGTTCGACCGAGGCATAGAACGAGTCGAGATCGGCGTGGAGGATGAAGGCGCCGTCGGTCACGCCGTCAGTCTAGAACGAACAAGCGTTCGTGTCTAGAACGGATCGTGGTCTGCTCTAGGCCGACGCCACCCGGTGGTATCCAAGCCGGCCCGGGCCGTCGAGTAGTCGGGGGCGAGGCCCGATGGCGGGGGGTTCGTGCTCATCCCCGGCATCATGGCGGGCATGGCCGCTCGACGCTACGGCATCATTGTCCGTCATCTCACCGAAGAACCCGAGGCCGCGGTGGAGCTCGCCGCGAAGTTGCCCGACGACGTGCTCGCGCACCTGGCGGCCGCTCTGCGCGACGAGGTGCGAACTCGCGCGATCGACGCGGGCGACCACGACGCCCTGATCGAGCAGGCATTCGAGCTCGGATTCGGGCGCGACGGTCTCGGGACGCCCCCGTGGATCTCAGGAGCGGTGGTCGTGTGCCCGGGATCGATCGTGGCCAAGAACCGCAGCAACCATCGATGCCGGTTCGTCAGCGTCGACGATGTCTGGATATGGGACTCCGTCGAGCTGATCGAGGAGCAAAAGCGTTCCCATCCCGGTCGCGACGACGGCTTCAAGGCGGTTGCCCTGCTTCCGATCACCGAAGCCATGACACTCGATCTGGTCACCGGACGAGCGCGTGGTGGACAGCATTCGGTGGAGCGGGTGGTGTCCTATGAGGTACGGCGAGGCGAGTTGGTGGAGGTGAGCCAGCGGACCATCAGCGCGCGGGGGATGCAGTGAGTCACACGCCCCGGCTCACTGGGGAGGCGGGATCTCCAACCGGGCGACTCTCGTCAACAAGTTGCGGTCGGTGTGGAGGTAGGGCTCGTCGTATTCCTTCATTACCAGGGTCGATGTTTCGTCGTAGGTGAGAGTGTCGCCGTCGACCGAAAGACTGCATTCGTAGGCGATGCAACGGGCATTGTGGAGGAGATAGGTGTTTTGGGCGATGCCGTACTCGTCGCTGTCGGCATCGGCTCGCATCGTGAACGACGTTGCATCCGGTGCGGCTTCACCGCCGGCGAGGATTGCTGACCCGCGAGGAATTACGAAACCCCGCATGACATGACCGAGAGCCGCATCCCAGAGCCAGTAGCCGACCTCGGTGTGGAAGGGGATGTCCTCGCCGAGGCGCCAGGCGGCCATCTTGTAGTCGAGGCCATAGAGCCGCTGCTTGCCGTTGTCGACTGGGCCGAACGGCTTGAATGTGATCGTCTCGCGGTAGGGGGTGTTGCCGGGAGCGTCGTCGGCGTGGTGGTGGGAGACGTCGAGTCCGCCATCGCCTTCCCACTCGCCGGCGAGTTGGGCGAGGGGGCCGAAATGGGAGGTGTCACTGGTCATGGGGAGAGCTTATCTCAGGCGATATAGATCTTGTCTAGATTTAGATTAAGCCTGACCGGCCAAGGCTGGTACGGTCTCGAGATCAGCTCAAAACCGCTCGACTCATCCGATATCCCCGGTCCGGTCGTCGTCGCCGCGGTCACCGCGATCGCCGCTCTCGGTCGGCCCGGGCGATGGTGGACCGCACCTCAGCGCCTGGCCATCGCCACCATTACCCGTGAGGCCAAACCGCGCCCCCTCTGGGACCGGATCGCACCCCTGAACACTCTCGACTCAGAACAGGGCCAACCCCTGTCGCCGTTCGTGGCGGCTCTCACCGAACTCGTTGCGGTGGAGACCTCATCCATCGATCGCGCAACGGTCGAATTGATCACGGGTCGTATCGGCGACGCGGCCTACGCCGAACTCAGCGCGATAGTTGCCCAGGTTGCGGCGATAGATCAGACGTGCCATGCCCTCGGCACCTCGCTCATGGAGTTTCCACCCCCCGGTGAGGGCGAACCCTCCCGACTACGCCCCGACGGGATGGGCGACGCCGGTGGCCACATCCAGATGACCGAGCCCTACACGGGCCCCAACGTCGCTCGCTCGTTGAGCCTGGCCGCGGAGGACCATGATCGTTGGCGGGGGCTGGTGCTCTCGATGTACTCCCGCGACGGCTTCCTCGACATGGTCTGGACCGACCGCGCCCTCACCCGTCCCCAGGTTGAGTTGGTCGCTGCTCGCACCAGCGCACTCAACGAGTGTTTCTATTGAACGTCGGCCCACGTCCTGCTGCTCGGTGCGAGCAGCGATGCAGTCGACACCGAAGCCCATCTCGCATCTGCGGTGGACGGCTCCGATGCCGGCGTGGCCCACAGCGCAGAGCTCACCGCGTTCGCCGAGGCGGTGTGGACGCGCGACCACTCGCTCGCACCGGCCCGAGAGGCCCTTCGCGAAGTGGTGGGCGACGCGGGTCTGGCCGAAGCGGCCATGACTGCTGCGGTGTTTCGATCACTCAACATCGGCGCTGATGCTTCGGGAATTCCCCTCGATGACGAGTTTGCCTCCATTGCGGTCGGCTTCGTCGACGAGCTCGGTCTGCGTGATTTCTCCACCGCGGCCAACAGCCCCGGCTTGGCCTGAATCAGCGCTCGCGGGTGGCCAGCCGTCGCAGTGGTGGGTCGACCTTGGGCGGCACCTTGCGTGGTGGCAGAGCTTGGAGGAGCTCGGCCGATATCGATGCCACCTGGGCCACGGCTCGCTCAAAGGCCTCTTCGGTGGCAGCTGATGTCTTCTGCACGCCACTGATCTTTCGGCAGTACTGGCGGGCGGCGGCCTCGACTTCATCGGGGGTGGCGCCCGGTTCGAGGCCTCTCAGGGTGGTGATGTTGCGGCACATGGGGCGATGTTAGCCACCACTGCCGACTGGGACTTCAGCCCCCCGAGACGACAGCGAGGATCCCATCGCCGTACCTCTCGACTTTCCCCGGGCCTATGCCCGGTACCGCCAGCAGCTCGGTGGGTGTGGTGGGACGAAGGCGGGCGAGCTCATAGAGGGTGGTGTCGGCGAAGATGCGAAAGGCGGGTATCCCTTCATCCCGGGAGGTCTCTAGTCGCCAGCCTTTGAGTTGTTCGCGGAGCTGGGCCTCGTCGAGCGAGGATGCCTCGGGAACCTCACGCTTCTTAGGGCGCGCCTGGGTAGGGCCGGCGGGCGAACGGGGCGGCACCGGCGCCGAAACGGCGTTGGGATCGGCGCGTTTGGTGAGTTGGGCGACGAAAGGAGAGCGGGGCTCACCCGCGGCGACGAGAACCGAGCTCACCCCTCGGGTGAGGGCTACGTGGAAGACCCGGCGTTCCTCTTCGTGATCGGCCGCCAGGCGGTGTGGGAAGAGACCAGCAGTGGCCTCGTGGACCACGACATGGGGCCACTCCTGCCCCTTCACCCGGTGCACCGTGGACAAGCGGACTCCGTTCCAATCGGTGGGGATGGTGCTCAGCCGACTGTGGAGCCAATCGGGAAATAGGGTGGGATCGGGCTCGTAGCGAGCCACGGTGAGCAGGGCCGAAAGATCGTCGCCATGGGCCGACCGATCGACGGATCGGCGGCTCGCATCCAGCTTGGCATCGAGGGCGATGCCGAGGCCCACCTGATCGCGGACCGCGGTGAGAAGGGCCGCGGTGTCGGCACCGTCGTCGGCGAGTTGGCGCAGGGTGGTGAGATCGGCCACGAACTCCGAAACCTTGGCCTGATCGCGTTCCTTGCGCAGGCGACTCGCGAGGCCCAGCAGATCGCGGGTGCTCGACTGCTCTGCCATCCAACCGACGAGCACGCGGCTCATCCCCCGTGGTGGTCGGCGCGCGGCCATGTCGATATCGGGGGAGGAGAGCCTCTGCTCGGGAGCGACCGCCAGACGGAGCCAGGCGAGTGCTCCGGCGATGCCGGTTCGTTCTAGAAAGCTGAGCTCGATGGGTGCATTGGTGGCGATACCCGCATCGGCCAGTGCGAGCATCGGGCCGAGAAGGGTGGCGTTGACTCGGGCGAGCACCGCGATGTGGGCGGGCGGCGTGCCGGCATCGAGCAGGGAGCTCACATGATCGAGGGTGAGCATGGTGGGATCGGCGGCGGACGCCACACGAAGGCTGCCTCCGTCGGGGTCGGGCTGCCTCCCAGGCTTGGCCGTGATGTCCTTCGGGATTCTCCGGCGGTTGTGGGTGAGCAGGGTTGCCGCGGCCTGTACGACCTCGGGCGGGCACCGATAGTTGATGGTGAGGTCGTGGGAACCAGATCCGGGGAAAAGATCGGCGAACTCGATCAACCACTCCGGGGATGCTCCCGAATAGCCGTAGATCGTCTGGTCGTCGTCGCCGACCCCGAACACCTCTGCTTCGGGCCCGGCGAGGAGTCGGATGAGCAGCACATGGGCCGGGGTGAGATCCTGGAACTCATCGACCAGCAGCACCCGGCACGCCCGCCGTGCCGCGGCCCGGGCCTCGGGGTCGGTGCAGAGCACATCGATGGCACCCAGAATCTGCTCATCGAAATCGACCACTCCAGCGTGGCGGAGCCGGCGGCGATATTCGGGGAGCACATTGGAGAAGTCGCGGACGTCGCCACCGAAGTCGTGTTCGACCGACGCCGGAGAGCGAAGCCCTAGTCGACTGGCGGTGAGAGCTTCGATCCAGACGGCCATCGGATCAGACATCGCCTGGCGCCGACCAGCGACCAGATCGTCGAGGATGCGGCGCACCTCGCGCTCGTCGATCACCCGCGGGCGGGCTCGGTTGGCGGGCTTTCGGAAGGGCCCGCCTCCGGACTGGATGGCGAGGCCAAGGCTGTTGAGGGTGCGGATTTCGAGGCCATCGAGGTCGGTGGTGCGTTCCTGCATCTCTTCTCGGGCCCGCACGTTGAAAGCCAGCAGGCAGACTCCGGAGGGATCGATTCCCCGGTCGAGGATCAGGTGGCGGGCACGCTCGGTGAGGACCCGGGTCTTGCCCGATCCAGCCGGTGCGATGATGCGGGCACCGCCTCCGTTGTGGGCCACCGCAGCGAGTTGATCGGGTGCGAGATCGGCGCTCGGTGCAGCCGTGAGCAGTGGACGCAAGGTGCCCCGCTTGAGGTTGGCGGCGGGGATCACCAGCGCGCCGAGATCGGCCGCCTCGAACCAGGTGAGAGGCCCTCCATCGCACCATGCCGGGCCACCGTTGGTGTCGACATCGCCGCTGCCCTCGGTGCGAACGGTTGCTCCTGCGGCCACCGCCAACGACACTGAGCTGATCGACGGATGAGACACGTCGCGGGCATCCACCGAATGGTCGAGTACGAGATGGCGGAGCTGTTCTCCCCCCAGATCGGTGGTGGGGTCTAGCAACCAGAAATCGGTGTCGAGCACCGGATGGGCCTGGGGAAGCTCTACCGCAAGCTCGATCACCACCGGCTCACGATTAGAGCGTGCCGCTTGCAGTTTGTGAAGGCCGTCAGCCGACTCATCGATGGTGATGCGGGCGGCGTCCGCCCATGGGGTCGGAGCAGCCTGGCCGGGCAGGACAAGCAGATTCCGTCCGAGGACGTGGGGCCCGGCGAGCCGTTGCCAATCGGGAGCGAGCACGACATCGGGCACTCCGAGGCCGGCCGGAACCACGGTTTCGGATTCAGGCGAGGAGGAATCGGCAGCAGGCACTCCCGAACAGCTGCGCACCTCGGCGACGGTGGGGTGGCGACCGCCACAGTGGCCGCAGTTGATCATCGGGGGCTCCTCGGCATCTGGAGCAACCTACGACATTGGTGTGACAGCCATGATCGATATGTCGATCCGAAGCGTTGGGCGCGGCGCGGTCTTCTCGGCAAGAATCCCACCATGACGAAACGAATCGGTGCTCGCACGACTCTCGTACACCACCGATCTGCCGCAGGCCATGGCCGCCGGTCGTGCGAACGGGGGTGGACCTGATCATGGGGATCATCGGTTTCGCGCTTCTCGGTCTGATCGTCGGCTTGATCGCGCGGGCCGCTGTGCCCACGGGTCGCCACTACGGATGCCTCGGCACCGTCGTTGTTGGCATGGTCGGCTCGGTGGTCGGTGGCACCCTCGCTTCGGTCATCGCCGGCGACGGCCTGGATCTGAAGCCCTCGGGGTGGATCGGCTCCTTGCTCGGAGCAGTCATCGTGCTCGTTGTGATTCGCTGGAATGATTCAAGCGATTGATGGCTTCCCTCGACGGCGTCATGGCCGAACTCGAGGCGGTCGGATCCGAAAAGGCCAGGAACACCTATGCCCGCCACGGCGCGCAGGAGCCGATCTTCGGAGTGAGCTTCGCCGACCTGGGCATCATGGCCCGCGGGATCAAGATCGAAAATCCGCTCGCCGTGGAGCTTGGGACACCGGCAATCACGATGCTCGCCAGCTTGCCGCCAAGATCGCTGATCCTGCTCAGCTCACCAAGAAGCTGGCGAACCAGTAGGCCCGCGACTGCGACTCCTTTGTTGCGGTCGACGCCGTGGTGGGCGTGCTCGGTCGCTCAGAGCATGCCCGAGCCCTTAGTGATCAGTGGCGAGACAGGCGGGGGGAGTGGGTCGCTCGCTCGGTTGGGCGATTGCGGGATTCACCGCGGAAGACACCGATGCCTGGTCGGCCGCCGAGCTGAGCGCTCTCCTGGATCAGATCGAAGCTGAGATCCACGGGCGGCCCGATCGAGTGCGTCACGAAATGAACCAGGCTCTGATCATGATCGCCCTTCGTGACGGCAAGCTCCGGCACCAAGCGGTCATTGCCGCCCGTCGGGCCGCCGAAGAGTGGCGGCTGACCTTTCCCTCAGAGGCGGCTGATGTCGTATCGGAACGGCGCCGGCCGGTGGTTGGCTCCACCCGCGTCACCCATCTTCACCAGCCGCACCACGCGTTGGCGGTGGCCTGCAAACGGCTCGAGGAGCTCGAGCATTCGTTGGTCGTCTCCCTCCTCTCCGCTGAGCGCCTGGGTGACCTTCCGGGGGATGTGGAGGTCGCCTACGGGAACAGCATCTGCGTCGCCGCCGGCAGCCGAAGTGGTGAGCGCGGCGGTCCAGGGCCCGATCCCTGGGAGTTTCTGAAGCCAGGCTGTGGCGGCACCGGCGTCGGCATGGTGGAGCGCCTCGAGCCGTTCCGCGTACTTCGCAGCGACCCTCACCACCCGCGCCCGTGATCTTTCGATTCCGAGCCGATGGAACTCGTGGTCGGTGAGGCTCAGGATTGTCGGCGGCGTGGGGAAAGGAGGAAGCGGTACATCGAGGGACCTATCGCCGTGGCGGTGGGCCAACTTTGTCCGTGACGCAGCCGCATCGGCCGTCACCACTCGTTGGCCGATCGCGCTGGTGGCGAGCGCCTCATACCACCGACCGGTGGCACCGATGCGAAGGCTGGCGAAGCGGGAGGCGAGGGCGGCGACCACGGGGTGGTCGGGTCGAAACTCAGAGGAGTCTTCGTCGGCCGCGCCGAGAAGGGCTGGAAACTGGGTGAGAGCCCAGTCGGTGCCTGGTCCCCACGCATCGGCGCGGACCTCGGAGCCTGCCACCCGGAAGGCCACGGCCGCAGGACCGTGGGGGGTGATGGTGGACCACCAATAGATGCCCGAGCGGAGGGTGATGGTCTTTACCCCCATGATCGCGAAGCCGAGGTCGAACTCGTGGCGGGGCCGGTAGGTGAGACAGGCCGCGGGCGGATCGGCCGGCGTAGCCGTCATCGTCAGGCGGAGATGGAAGCCAGAGGCGCCAGGTCGCGCTGAGCCTGACGCCGTTCGAGGTAGCGCTGGATCGGCGAATCGAGGGCGATTATCACCATCACGAGCAGTGCGGCGCCGACGGCATCGAGCCACCAATGGTTGGCGGTGAGCACAACGGCCGCGGTCATCATGAGGGGATGGCCGACTGACACCCAGCGCCATCGTGAGGCGCTGGAGATGACGATGGCCCATGCCCCGATCAGGGCCCATGCCACATGGAGGGAAGGCATCGCGGCGATCTGATTCGCGGTGCTGGAGATGGTTTCGCTGTCGTAGATCCTCGGACCGTAGGTCTGGAGAGTGTCGACGAATCCCAAGTCGGGGAACCAGCGTGGGGGTGCGAGCGGGAACACCAGATGAACGGCCAGGGCAGTGAACGTGGTGCCGAACAGCACCCGCCGGGCGCGTCCGTAGCAGCTGTAGTGGCGAGAGAACAGCCAGATGAGGAGGATCGCGGTGCCGCCGAAATGGGCGAAGAAGTAGTACCGGTTGAGCACCCACACCACAGCGTCGCTGCCCAGGACGGTGGACTGGAAGCTGACCTCGTTGAAGATGCCGATGGTGCGTTCCCAGTTGACCACGGTCTGGGAGTTGGTGAAGGCCTGATCGATCTCGTCCTTGACGATGAGCCGTACCAACCGGTAGACGATCAAGCCGCCCAGGATGAGGGTGACTTCGCGGCTCACGAGCCAGCCATAGCGTCGGCGGGGGCGGGGGCGGGCCGAGGCGCGCGCCGGCGGGGGAGGTGCCGATGTTTCGAGTTCGTCGATTGCGATCTGCGTCATCACGCCCTCCGCAGTCTTTTAACCATACATACTCGCAATTTGTTCCGCAGTGAAGTTTATCCGTCGATTTCGGTGCCGGCCCCGGATGGAGTGAGGCCGGCAGGGTCGCCGACTCCGCCGGCGTCGAGCGAGTCGGCCTGGTCCGAGGCGGCAAGGGCATCGATGAGCGAGCCCACGAACGCGAACACGGCCCGGTCGCTGCTGTCGTCGGCGAGCCGGTACTCCGCGGTTGCGGCGACGATCGCACTTCTGGTGTTGTCGCCCATCAGGCCATCGACGGGCCCGGGATCGAATCCGAGATCAGTGAGGTAGAGCTGCAGTGTCCCGATCTCATCAGAATTGAGAGGTTCGTCGGGTTCGACCGCGGCGACTGAAAGGTCGACCACGTCCTCGACGTCGGCACTCTCCGCCACGATCGCGCCCTCGTCTCCGAATGCCTCCTTGACCACGGGCGCGGCGATGCGGGCGGTTCCCATCAGGGCTATGCCAACGATCAAGAGAATGAAAACACCTTGGATATGACTGCGCATGGGGGATTCCTCAGGCTCGATCGTCCCAAATAAGACGCTCGAATTCACGTTTTGGTTCCCGATCGTCACGAGCTTGGAATACAGGTGTCGGGCGACACAGGCTCAGTTCCCAGCGCTTATGCGCATTCCCGCCTCATCCAGCGCGGCAACCACAAAGCCTGCGATTCCTTCCGGGAGTTTATCGCGCCTGAAGGCCCGGCCTCCGACCCAATCGCCACCGATGAGGGTCACGACATCGGCGACCTTGTCGACCACCTTGCCCGCGTGGATCGCGTAGGTGACGAAGCCGGCTGTTGGCTTGCCCCAGATTCCCGGCATCTCGAGCAGCTGACCGGCGCCACCCGGGCGATGGCCGGCAACGATGATTCCGTCGGTCCAGGTGCCGAGGAACACCATGTCGGCATCGGCGAGGTATTCGAGGTTGGTCTTGCCGGTTGGCCAGACGCCAACCTCGTGGCCGAGCTCCTGGGCCGCGGCGGCGACCAGCTCGGCAGCCCGGGCAGTGTTGCCCGTACGGCTTTCGTAAACAACGGCGACCTTCACTGGGGATCCCTCGACTCGTGTGGTGCGACCCCCTGATCATCCCAGAGAGGAGCGTCGAGTGCACGACTCACTCGCTCAGCCACGCTGAATGCCTCGTCTGGAGTCGCCCCTGGCCGCAGTATCGAGAACTCCTCGCCGCCGTAGCGGTAGACGACGTCCTCGGCGCGAACACAGGCGGCTATGCATCGGGCGACGGCTTTGAGCGCATTATCGCCGGCGCCGTGTCCGTGGGCGTCGTTGTAGTTCTTGAAGTGGTCGACATCGATCATCGCGAATCTCACCGACCGGTCGGCTGCGGTGGCCGACGCCAACGCGGTCGCGAGGGCGCCACCGACGGCCGGGACGAGGAGTTCGAGGCGGTCGCGGGTTTCGTTGTCGAATTCCCGATTGGCTTCCCGCCACACGACGACCGCACCGATGATGATGCCTTCGTGAACCACGGGTACTCCGGCGACAGCAACCGGCGAGGAGGGCCACAGGGGATCGCCTTGGAGGGTGGTGAGGAGAGGCTGGCCGGTCTCGACGATGCGGTTGACCGAAGAAGAGGTGATGATCGGGACTGTTCCCGCGACGCGGAGGCCCTCGGGAACGCGACGTAGCAACACGGCGGTGGTGGTACGCCCGGCGGCCGGAAAGCCGGAGGGGCTCCGTCGATGAGCAGCTTGTCGAGGGCGCCGATGTATTCGTGGCCCGAGATGAAGCCGGTCTCGCCGCCGAGGAGGCGGAGCTTCCATTCGGGAGGGAGTTGGTCGACGGTGAAGACGAGGTCTCGGTTCTGACCAACGGGGGAAAGATTGAACGCCCGGACCAGTTCGGCCAGTTCGGTGTCGATCGCCGTGAGCACCGCGAGGAGCTGTGATCGCGTGGTTTCGGGCCACTCACCGAACGCGAGGTGGATTCGGTCGAACTGGGCCGAGTTGTCGGCCGCGAAGGCATCGAGTTCGTGGAGTAGGGCGATTTCGTGGAGCAGCAGGCGGAGGCTGTCCTCCGAAAGGCGATCGGGGATTATCCAGCCTTCACGAAACAGCAGATCATCGTCGGGGTCGGTTTCGGCTTGGGCGGGGCCGACTACGGCCGCGGTGACGAGCACCACGAGGAAAGCTATGGCCGCCAGTCGCTGTAGCACCGGGTTTCATCGGCACGGGGGCCGCTGGGTTCAGTTGTTGGAGCGATTGAGAAGCTGGTTTCTGATCTTCTCGCACTCGGGGCAGATCGGGTACCTCGAGGGGTCGCGGGTGGGTACCCACACCTTTCCGCAGATCGCTCTCACCGGTACTCCCTCCACCGCGGCTCGGGCTGCATCCGCCTTGCGCACGTAGTGGGCGAATCGGTCGTGGTCGCCGTCGTCGGTGACCGGCTGGGTGATGGTCTCCTCGACAGGAGCGGTGTGTATCTCCGGCATGGCTTCCATTGTGCCGTGAAATCAACGCCCGAGGGCGCGAACCGCAGCGATCGTGTCGGCCTCGTGGGCAGATTTGTCGTCGCGGTAGCGCACGACCCTTGCGAATCTCAGGGTGACACCACCGGGGTAACGGGTCGAGCGTTGGATGCCATCGAGAGCGATCTCCACGACTTGTTCGGGCCGCACCTGCACGACACGAGACCGGGTCTCGATTTCGAGCTCGCGAAATCGCGTGGTCTGCCAGTCGAGCATGGCATCGGTCATTCCCTTGAACGTCTTGCCCACCATCACGAATCCTCCCTCTGGGTCGCGGGCGCCGAGATGGATGTTGGAGAGCCAGCCGTGGCGCCGTCCGCTGCCTTCCTCGACGGCCAGCACCACCAGGTCGAGGGTGTGAACCGGCTTGACCTTGCGCCACGCCTTGCCTCGTCGACCGGCCTGGTATCGGGAGGCCGCCGCCTTTATCACGACGCCCTCATGACCTCGTTCGAGCGCATCGGACAGCATCGCCTCTCCCTCTGAGGTGTCGCTGGTGGTGATACCGGGGACCTTCAGGTCGCCGACGGTGGCCTCGAGTTCGGCGAGGCGGGATTCGAGAGGCAGGTCGAGCAGATCGATGCCGTCTCGGTGGAGAATGTCGAAGAAGAACGGGGCAACAGAACTCGAGGCCCGAACGGTGTCCTGGAAGGCCAGGGGGCGGCCGCTGTCGTCGATGCCCAGCACCTCGCCATCGAGTACGAGTCGGTTGCCAGACAATCCGAGGACAACTTCGACCACGCTGGGGAGGGTGGTGGTGATCTCGTTGAGGTTGCGGGTCCAGATCCGCACTTCGCGGCCGTGCCGGTGGACCTGCACCCGAACCCCGTCGAGCTTCCACTCGACCGAGGACCGACCCAACTCAGCGAGGGCCTCACCGACCGATTTTGCGGTACTCGCCAGCATCGGGTGAACGGGGCGGAGCAGTTCGAGTCCCACAGCATCGAGCCCGGGTTGGCCCTGCCGTAGAGCGATCTCTGCCACCAGTCCGAGATCGCCGGTGAGCATCACCGCTCTGCGCACCGACGAGGATGCCTGTCCCGATGCTCGCGCCAGAGCCTCGATCGCGACGCCTGTGTTTGCCCCCTGACGGAGTTCGCCCAGCAGCAGGCGGCGCACGAAATCGGCCTCGGCCTCGGTGGCACGGCGAAGGAATTCGTGCAACAAGAGCTCGCGATCGGCACGTGAACCAGCACCCCGGGTATCGCTGATCGCGGTGAGGAGCTCATCGAGACTCGCAATCGAGAGGGAAGAGCTTGTCGCTGGAGCGGGGACAATCGCTCCCACGGTCGCCCAGCCCACTCCGATCCGACCCTGGCGGGGTTGGCCGGCGATGAGTCCGAAAACGATGGCGACCTCGTCCTGGTCGGTGTCACCGACCAGGGCGGCGAGGCGCTCGATCTTTTCGGTGCGGGCGCGTGTGGCTGCCACGTCTGTGGTTGCGGCGACAAGGTCGGCGAGCCTCATGGCTCCAAGTCTTACCCCTTGAGGCGATGCTGGCGAGCGATCAGATCCCAGCCGTTCGCGCGCCGCACCCGGAACCCGATATCAGCGATCGAGATCCTCGGCAGCGCGCTCCCACGCCTTCATGAGTTCTGCCCCCCGCAACTTGGCTGCCTCGTGTCGGGTGGCGAGCCGGTGGACCTCTTCGGGTTTGTCGTAGATGTCGGGATCCGCGAGCTGGGTGTGCAGCTTGGAGATTTCCGCTTCGGCCTGCTCGACTTCGCGTTCGAGGCTCTGCACCTTCTTGCGCAGGTCGTTTGAGCCCTGACGGGTCTTTGCTCCATCCCGGCGTCGTCCAGCGCGTTCATCCACCGGCTTGGAGGAGCGTCCCTTGATCGAGGTGACCTTCGTCGGATCGGCCGGGGTCAGAATCTTGTCGGGCACACCGTCGTGCCACGTGGCGTGGCCGTCGCGCACATCGATGACCGCATCTGACACGTTGCGGATCAGGTGGCGATCATGGGTGACCAGCAACACGGTGCCGGGGTATGCCGTGAGGGCATCCTCCAGGACATCACAGCTCGGCAGGTCGAGATGGTTGGTGGGCTCGTCGAGCACTAGCAGGTTGACCGGCTCGATCATGGTGCGGGCCAGGGCTAGACGGGTGCGTTCACCGCCGGAAAGGTCGCCCACCTTGCGGTCGGCCGCATCGCCGGAGAACCCGAAGGAGCCGAGAACGGTGCGGAGGTTTCTCTTGCCAGGGTCGATGCCGCCTGAGAACGCGGCGATCACGGTCTTCTCGAGATCGAGTTCGTCGGCCTGGTGTTGGTGGAACATCGCCACCTTCACGTTGTTGCCGAGTTGGGCGGTGCCAGTGGACGCCCGGAGTTCGCCGAGGATGAGTCGTAACAGGGTGGTCTTGCCCGCTCCGTTGGGCCCGACAAGGGCCACGGTCTGGCCTCGTTCAACCGCGAGAGTCACGTGGGAGACAACGGGTATGTCTCCATAACCGATGGTGGCATCGTTGAATTCGGCTACCACCCGCGATGATCGGGGAGGTTCGGGAAAGGCGAACCTGGCGACCAGCTCCTTTCGGTCGGGCACCTTGATCAGTTCTAGTTTCTCGAGGGTCTTGATCCGGCTCTGGACCTGGCGGGCCTTGGTGGCCTTGTAGCGGAAGCGGTCGATGAACTGCTCGACCTTGGCCACATCGCGAGCCTGGCGGGCCGCGGCCGCCTCGATGCGTTGGAGACGTTCTTCTCGGGCCACCACGAACTCGGCGAACCCGCCCACGTATTCGAGGGCGGTTCCTTCCGCCAGCTCTACCACCCGATCGGCAACCGCGTCGATGAAGTCGCGGTCGTGGCTGACGAATAGGAGGGCGCCAGTCCATGCGGCGAGCTGCTGTTCGAGCCAGGCCACCGAATCGACGTCGAGATGGTTGGTTGGCTCGTCGAGTATGAGCACGTCGGGCTTGGCGAGTAGGAGGCGGGCCAGAGCCACTCGCATCCGCCAGCCCCCGGAGAGTTCCTGAACGGGCCGGTCGGCATCGGCATCCTTGAACCCGAGTCCGGCGAGAACCTTGCGAGCTTCGGCCTCCAGGGCGTAGCCGCCCATCGCCTCGAAGTGGCCCTGGACCTCGCCGTATTCCGCCAAGACCTGCTCGGCGTCGGCCTCGGGATCGGACAGGAGTGCCTCGAGCTCATGGAGCCGGTGGCCGAGGATCGCGAGGTCGCCCGCACCGGCCATCACCTCTTCGATCACCATGCCCTTCGCGGTATCGACCAAATCCTGGGGGAGATAGCCGAGGGTCATGTGGCGGGGGCGAGTGATCGAACCCTCGTCGGGGTCGCTGTCGCCGACGAGAATCTCGATGAGTGTGGTCTTGCCGGTGCCGTTGCCCCCTACGAGAGCGATCCGTCGCCCTGCCGAGAGCTGGAGGGTGACATCGCCGAAGAGGCGACGAGGGCCGTAAGACTTCCCTAGTCCGGATGCGGTGAGCACGAGATCAGACGAAGAACTCGTCGAGGGCGTGCTCGGCCCTCGAAACCGCGGCGGCCGAAGGATCGTAGGCGGTGAGTCGACCCAGCCAACTCACCGATGCGTAGTTGGCCATGACTGCACCGCAGTCGATCTCGATCGGCATCTCGACTGGTTCGCCCCAGGACATCTCGACGTGGAAGCTGCCGTCGTGGCCGGGCTTGGGGATAATGCGGGCATTGTCGAGTGATCGAGGTGGTGCCGCGCCGACCTCGGTACGCAGCCACCCCTTCATCTCCGAAGCGGAACTGTTGGGCACATTGATGTTGAGAACAACCGGCTCAGCGGGGAGGTCGGTGACGAGTTCGGCAACCATCAGGGCCGCGATGTCGGCGGCGCCATCCCACTGCTGCTTGTCGAGTGCCTCTTCCCAACCCTGGCCCTCGATACCGAAGTGGTCGACCGACTGGCTTACCGCCACCCCCGAGATGCCGCCGTTTCGAGCGGTGAGACAGGCTCCGACGGTGCCTGAGTGGTAGATGCTGCGCCCCACGTTGGCGCCGGGATTGATTCCCGAGACGACGAGATCGATGTCGCCGAACACTCCCATGCGCCCGAACATGACGCAGAGCGCTGGTGGCGCGGTGATCGCCCATGACTCGTCGATCCCGTCGACGTGGCTCCGTCGGACCTCGGGCTTCATCACCAGCAGGGACCCGACAGCAGCTCCGTAGCCGGAGTACTCCTCGTCGGGCGCGGCGATGACCACCTCGCCGAAAGGGCGCATGGCCCGGGCAAGAATATGGAGGCCGATGGAATCGATGCCGTCGTCGTTGGTTACGAGAATCCGCACCCGCCGACCCTACCGGTGTGAGAGCCAGCGCCCGATCAAGAAATGGTGTGGGAAAGACGAATGATGCCTGTCCCGTGCAGCATCACACCAGAGAGCACAAGGGCATGCCAGACCTCGTGATGGCCGACTACCCCGGGCCAGAGGTTTCCCCACCGGTTGTGCAGCATTACTCCACCAACCGAGTATGCCAATCCGCCGAGCACCACTAGGCCGAGTACGACGAGGCCGCTGCCCGCGAGCCAGGGCAGCAGCGCGGCACCGGACCACCCGAGCGCTCCGAACAGCCAGTTGCCGGTGGAGTCGACCGTGGCGAGCCTGCGGAACTTGTACAGAACCGCCGCGGCGGTGACGATCCAGACCAGGGCCACCATCGGTAGGGCGACTACATCGGGTCCGACGAGCAGCCAGTAGGCGGTTTGGGTGCCGGCGATCGCCACGAAGATGGTGCCGTGATCGACGCGTCGAGCCCAGAGCCGGGCTCTGGGAGTGTGCGCATGGCAGTGATAGAAGGCGCTGGCTGTCAGCATCGCGACGACCGACAAGGTGAATACACCGAGGGCAAGGCGAGCCCTGAGGCCTTCGGTGAAGACGATGAGGAGAGTTCCGGCGGCTGCGGCCGGGCCAGCTGCAAGTTGGTGGAGACGCCCGCGCAGGAGAGGAACCGGATTGCCGTCGATTCCGACTCGTCTAGCTCGGCGGACGCTCATGGTGATCAATGATCCTAGTTATGCCCCGAAAAGCTTTGGGCGCGGGACTCACCGGGCTCTCACCCGGACGTGCGATGCTGGATTGATGCCGACGATCCTCATCGCCGAGGACGACCGCCGCGTGCGGGAGTCGCTCGTTCGCGCCCTCGAGTTGGAGGGATACGACGTGCTCGCGGTTGCCGATGGTGCTCGGGCGTTGGAGGCCCACGCAGAGCAGGTGGCTGATCTGTTGGTGCTCGACGTGTCGATGCCGAATGTCGATGGTCTCAGTGTTTGTCGCCGCTTGCGAGACAGGGGTGATCAGACGCCGGTGATCATGTTGACCGCCCGCCACGAAGTGCCCGACCGGGTGGCGGGTCTTGATGCCGGCGCCGACGACTATCTGGTCAAGCCGTTTGCTCTCGACGAGCTCCTCGCCCGACTAAGGGCTCGACTGAGGCTGGTCGGTGAGGACACCGCAGACGTGCTTCGGTCTGGCGACCTCGTGATGGACCTGGCGGGCCGTCGGGTCGAACGTTCGGGCCGGCCCATTGATCTGTCCAAAACGGAGTTCGACCTGCTCGAAGTGTTGCTCCTCAACTCTGGCGTCGTGCTGAGTCGTGATCAGCTTTACGACACCGTCTGGGACGGCGCCCTCGACGCCGAGTCGAAGACCCTCGACGTGTATGTGGGTTACTTGCGGCGAAAGCTCGAGGCAGGCGGAGCGCCCCGGCTCGTGCACACCGTCAGGGGCCTCGGGTATGTGTGTCGCGAGGACGCCACGTGACCCTGAGGTTCAGGATCGCGCTGGTGGTGGCTGCGGTGGTCACCGTGGTGGTGAGCGTCGTCGGGGTCAGTGTCTTCGACGCTGCTCGAACCGAACTGATCGAGGAGGTCGACATCGAGCTTCTGGGCCGGTCGCGTGTCGCCGCCGGCCCCGGCCGCCCAGAGATCGGTGCTCAGGGGGGCTTCCCATTCGGCCGGAGGGGACCGGAGACCGAGGCAGTGCGTTTCGAGCGCCTGATCTCCGCCCAAACCTTCGCTCGCGTGCTCGACCCCGACGGGGTGGTCCTCGGCCTCGTTGGCGAGGAGTTCGAAGCACCCACCGATGACACCTTGCTCGAGGCGGCCGCCGGCGAGCCCGTACTCAGCGATGGGAGGATCGCAGGGGAGGATGCTCGGGTCGTCACCATCGCCATTGCCGATGCGGGATTCCTCCAGATCGCAAGGCCTCTCGGCGAGATCGATCAATCACTCGACGATCTGCGCGCCAGGATAATCGTGATCAGCGCGGTGGCGATCGCGGCGGCGGCGGCCGCGGCGTGGTATCTGGCCACTCGCACGGCTCGTCCGATCGGGCGGCTCACCGAGGCGGCCGGCCGCGTTGCGGCCACCGGCGAGCTCGACCATCCCGTCGACGGATCAGGTGGCGATGAGGTCGGGCGTTTGGCCGCGAGCTTCAACGCGATGCTCTCGGCATTGGCCGCGTCTCGCCATCAGCAGCGTCAGCTGGTGATGGATGCGAGCCACGAACTTCGCACCCCCCTGTCGAGCCTGCGCACCAACGTCGACGTTTTGCGCTCGGGGAGAGAACTTCCTCCCGACACCCACCATGCCGTGCTTTCCGACATCGATGCGGAACTCGGCGAGCTCACTGAACTCCTCACCGAACTGGTGGATTTGGCCGCCGATGTGCGGGAGGACGAAGCCCTCGCGCCTGTCCAGCTCGTGGAGCTTGTCGAACCGGTTGTCGCTCGAGCCCGGCGCCGAACAGGTCGGACGATCGACGTCGAGGTCCGCCGCGACGCCCTGATCGAGGGCCGCCCCGAATCGCTGAGTCGCGCCATCCGCAACCTCATCGACAACGCGGCCAAGTTCTCGCCCTCTGGGTCGGTGATCCTGCTGACCGTCGATGGAGGAACAGTTGCCGTCCACGACTCCGGGCCGGGGATCCCCGTCGATGAAAGGGAGCGCATCTTCGACCGCTTCCACCGGGTCGAGTCCACCCGCACGCTCCCCGGCTCGGGTCTCGGGCTGGCGATAGTCCGTCAGGTCGCCGAGGTCCACAACGGTTCGGTGTTCGTCGCCGACTCATCCGAGGGCGGCGCCACCGTCGGCTTCACCGTGCCGACCGTCGACGACTGAGAGGCCAGAGGGACAGCGATCGGCCGCCCGCCTTCAGACGGCGCAAGCCCCGAGACTGTTGTTGGTCAGCGTGTCGTTCGGACATGTCGTGCAATCCTGCATCACCTTCACCGTCAGAGCTCCGCTGAAGTCGATTCCAACGGCATCATCGAGGCGTGGACGACGACGATGGAGGCCATCGAGTCCGCGTCCACTCGGCCTCGAAAGAGGGTCGGCCACTTTCTTCACCAGTCCCCAACGCGCTGGTGCCGAACCCCGAGGGATCCGGCACCAGCACTGGGTTTGGGGGTTGGAGGGATTCGGGGATCAGGCAGCGGTGTCGCTCTCGGCACGGGGACCGAAGCCGGGGCCTCCTCGACCGTGGCCGGGGCCACGGCGGCCGGGCTCGAACTCGCCGTTGATCATGTCTTCGGCGTGCTCGGCGGCTCCGGCGACGATCTCATCGGCCTTCTCCTGGTCGATGCGACCGGCTTCGACGGCGTCGGCGGCACGCTCTTCGGCATTGGCGACGATGGCGTCGACCAGATCCTGGGTATCGACGCCCTGCTCGGCGGCCACATCAGCCAACGACTGACCGCCCCTGAGGGCCTCGCCCAGCTCTTGGGACTCGAGGCCGAGGATCTCGGCGATCTCGCCGCCGCCGGCGGGGCCACGCTGGCCCACACCTTCACGGCCATGGCCGCGGCCGGCGAATCCTTCGGCTCGGGCGGCCTCGAGGGCACCGGTCACTGCATCGACCTGGCCTTCGGTGAGGGTGCCGTCGTCGACGAGGGGCTGGAGCGCCTCGGCGATGTGAGTACCGAATTCCTGGCCGGCTGTCTCGCCGACCTCGTCGACGCCGTCCTGGGCTCCGGCTGAGCCGGGGACGAACAGGGTTGCGCCGGCGGCAACGCCACCGAGGGTGGACGCTGCGATCACTGTTGCTGCAAGGGTCTTCTTCATTGACTTCTGCTCCTTGGGGGATGGTGGTGGGGGTGCCTCTCTGGGATTCACCATCTCAACCCTCGGTAAGACGATGTTGAGTTGTCTCGGTTGATTCGATTAGGGACTTGTCAGGAAAGTGTGATGGCTTCGGCCTTAGGATCGGCGCCGTGCAGCACGCGCCCTTCCTCACCGACCGTCTCCAGGGATTCGGCACCACGATCTTTGCCGAGATGTCCGCACTCGCCGAACGGACCCAGGCCGTCAACCTGGGGCAGGGATTCCCCGACACCGATGGTCCGGCCGAGGTGTCCGAGGCAGCGATCCAGGCGATCCGAGATGGACACAATCAGTACCCACCGGGTCCCGGGATCCCATCGCTGAGAGCCGCGGTTGCTGAGCACCGTGCCCGCTTCCGCGGCCAGCACTACGACCCCGATTCCGAGGTGCTGATCACCGCGGGTGCCACCGAGGCAATCGCTGCGGCCTTGCTTTCCCTCACCGGCCCCGGCGACGAGGTGGTCACTTTCGAGCCCTACTACGACTCCTACGCAGCCGGCATTGCCATGAGTGGGGCCCAGCGCAAGGTGGTTACCCTCCGGGCTCCCGACTTCACGTTCGACCTCGGGCAGTTCGCCGCCGCCTTCACGCCCCGCACGAAGGTGTTGCTCCTCAACACGCCTCACAACCCCACCGGTAAGGTGTTCAGCCGCGAAGAACTCACCGAGATCGCCCGCGTCTGCATCGAACGCGACGTGATCGTGGTCACCGATGAGGTTTACGAGCACCTGGTCTTCGATGGTGAGCACATCCCCATCGCGACCTTGCCGGGAATGGCGGAGCGGACTGTCACCGTGTCGTCGGCGGGAAAGATCTTCTCGTTCACAGGATGGAAGATCGGTTGGGCTTGCGGGCCGGCACCACTCATCTCGGCTGTGCGCACCGCCAAACAATTCCTCACCTATGTGAGCGGTGGGCCGTTCCAGCACGCGGTAGCGGTGGGGCTCCGTCTCGGCGACGACTTCTTTGATGGTTACACCGCCGAGCTGAGAGCGAAACGCGACCGTCTCTGCGCCGGTCTCGCCGAGGCAGGCTTCGACGTGCTCGCTCCCCAAGGCACCTACTTCGCGACGTGCGACATAACTCCCATGGGCGGTACCGACGGTGTTGAGTTCTGCCTCGCTCTGCCGGACCGATGCGGGGTGGTCGCGGTGCCCTCGCAGGTTTTCTACGACAACAAGGCCGAGGGCTCGCGCCTGATCCGATTCGCCTTCTGTAAACGCGATGAAGTGCTCGACGAAGCCGCGCGCCGACTCGGCACGCTGGGACGTTTGGACCGATGATCCGTGTGGCTGCCATCCAGCACGACATTGTTTGGGAGAACCCGCGAGCCAATCTCGAGCGGCTCCGACCCACAATCGAGAAGGCGGCGGGCTCAGGCGCCGACCTCGTTGTGCTCACTGAGATGTGGTCGACCGGGTTCTCGATGAAGGCCGAGACGATCGCCGAGGCGCCCGACGGCGCAACGGCTGGTTTCATGCATGAGATGGCGGCCGCCACGGGAGCATGGGTCGCTGGGTCGTTCCCTGAACGAACCGAGGGGCGGCCCCTGCCCACCAACCGACTTTTGCTGGCCGGTCCGGCGGGAGAGGATCATCGCTATTCCAAGGTTCGTCCGTTCTCCTACGCCGGTGAGGACGAGCACTACTCGGCCGGTGAAAGCACCATCACGGTGGAGATCGGCGGGGTCCGGGTCACACCGTTCGTGTGCTACGACCTCCGCTTCGCGAACCTGTTCTGGGATGAGGCGGCCACCACCGACTGCTACCTGGTGCCGGCAAACTGGCCTGCGGCCCGGCGTGAGCACTGGACCACCCTGCTCAGGGCCCGCGCTATCGAGAACCAGGCCTACGTGGTGGGCGTCAACCGGGTGGGCACCGGTGATGGTCTCGACTACAGCGGTGACAGTCGGATCATCGATCCTCTGGGAGAGATCGTGGCCGCCCCGCCAGGTGAGGAAGCTGTGGTGATCGGCGAGGTCGATCCCCGCCATGTGGCCGATGTGAGGGCCCGCTTCCCGTTCATGCAGGATCGCTGAGCGCGTCGTCGACACCCACACCACGCGTCCATGCCTCGTGCAGGGTCGAGTAGACGCCCTGCTGGCTGAGCAGTTCGGTGTGGCTGCCCTGCTCGACGAGTCGGCCATGGTCGAAGACGACCACGAGGTCGACCCTCTCGGCGGTGGAGAGGCGGTGAGCGACGGTGACAGTGGTTCGTCCCTTTTGGAGGCGATCGAGGGCGTCACTCATCGCCCTCTCGGTGGAGGGGTCGAGCGACGATGTCGCCTCGTCGAGCACGAGTAGTCCCGGATCGGCGAGAGCGGCTCGGATGATGGCGACGAGTTGGCGCTCTCCGACCGAGAGGCCCTCTCCCCCAGGGCCGATCTCGGTGTCGAGCCCGTGGGGAAGCCTGGCCACCCAGTCGCCGAGCCCCAGTTCGTCGACGGCCTCGCTTGCTTCGGCTGGGGTGGCCCCGGTCCGCCCCTTGAGCACATTGTCGAGCACCGTGGTGGCGAACAGGAATCCGTCCTGAGGAACCATGCGTACCGCACCGCGTCGGGCCTCCGCCGACATGTTGCGCAGGTCGACTCCCCCCAGCCGTACCGCGCCCTCCTCGGGATCGGCGAGTCGACAGAGAAGGCGGGCGAGGGTGGTCTTGCCCGAGCCGGTTGCTCCGACGATCGCGACCGATGCCCCGGCGAGGATGTGGAGGTCGACATGATCGAGCACCCGGTGCTCGCCGTAGCTGAAGGAAAGGTCGTCGATGTGCACCGGCAGCGCCCCGCCGGGGACTGGCACGGGCTCGACAGGATCGGGGATGGACTGGGGTCGTGATGCGAGATCGACGGCCCGCTCCCAGCCGGCCAGGGCGAGAGCCGTGTCGTCCATGACCTCTGTGAGTTCGGCCACCGGCACGAGGATCAGTTGGACCAGGAACAGCACGGCAACGGTGGTGCCGAAACCGGGTCCGCCTCCGGGGCCCAACCAGACGACGGTGAGAATCACTGCTGCGATTGCAAGCGTGCCGAAGATGTCGGACACGGTGAACAGCACCGCGCCGAATCGGTTGGCACTCATCTGTGACGCGTAGGTGCGATCGATATCGGTGTCGAGCTCGGCGATGGCGGTGTCTTGTTGTCCGAACGAGCGGATCACCTCCGCCCCGGCGATCATCTCGGTGGTATCGGCGAGTAGGTCGCCGGTGCGGGCCCTCACGTGTGAGTATTCCTCGCGCTGGTGGTTCTGGATCCAGCGCAGCAGGGGCACCATCGCGAGGAGGGTGATCACCGCGGCAGCGGCCAGCTGCCAGGAATACACGAACATCGTGATCGCGGCCGTTAGTCCGACGCTGGAGTTGACGAGCCAGGCGTAGGCGCCCCAATCGAGGAAGCGGGTGAGCGCCTCTAGGTCGCCGGTGGTGCGCGACACGAGGTCGCCCTGTCGTTCGGTTGCTTGTTCGGCCAGGGAGAGATCCACGGCCCGGCGCAGCACTGCTACCCGGAGCCGAGCCATCGCCCGTTCCGCCACCCGAAGCATCAACAGCTGGGTGATTAGGGACAACAGGCTCACTACGATGACGGTGATAGTGGTGATGATGGCCAGACGGGCCAAAACGTCGCTGTCGACCCCGGAGTCGGCGAGCAGGCCATCGTCGATGATCTTCTGGAACAAGATCGGCACCGCGATACGGCCCAGTCCGAGCAGGATTCCCGCGGCGACCATCGAACCGATGACCGTGCGGAATTCAGGAGTGAATTCCAGGCCCTTGCGGATGATCGCGAACGCGCTGCGGTCGTCGGTCACCCTGCCACTTCCTCGGCCCGGTAGGCCTCGACCAGGCGCCGGTAGGCGGGATCGCCGAGGAGCTGCTGATGGGTGCCCACCGCCCGCACATTCCCGTCGCTCATGAGAGCCACCCGGTCGGCGGCAACCATGGCGGCCACACGATGGGTGACCATCACGACGGTGGTGGGGAGATCGCCAAGGCGGGCGAGGATGCGTTCCTCGAGGGCCGGGTCGACGGCGGCGGTGGCGTCGTCGAGCAGAATCATCCCCGGCCTGCCCGCCAAGGCACGAGCGAGGGCGATCCTCTGGCGTTGGCCACCGGAAAGCGTCACCCCGCGCTCTCCCACGACGGTGGCGAAGCCGTCGGGGAGATCGTGTTCGAGATCGTCGGCTCCGGCAATGTGCAGGGCATCGATGATCTCGGCCTCATCACGGCCGCGCCCGAAATCGGCGTTACCGCTGATGGTGCCGGTGTAGAGAACCGCCTGCTGGGAGGCCAGGGTGACACGCTGCCTCAGCTCCTCGTCGGCCACCTCGGCGGCGATGACCCCTCCGAGCTGTACGGATCCCGCATCGGTGGCTCTCAGTCGAGCCAGCACCTCAAGCACGGTGGATTTGCCGCTCGCGGTCGACCCGACAAGGGCGAGCGTCTCGCCGGGTTGGATGTCGAGGTCGAGATCGTTGAGCCGGCTTCTATCGACCGGTCCCACCCGCACACCGCGGAGGCTCGCGCCGAGAGGGCCGGCCGGGAGCAAGGAGGTGCCGGTCGAGGTGCGTAGCGGATCGTCGGGCTCGACCCTCAGTGAATCGATCCGTCTGCGGCCAACCACCGAGAGAGGGAGATCGGTGAGGAAGAAGCCGATCACCTGCATCGGAAAGGCCAGCACCCCGAACAGGGCGACTGCCTCCACGAGGCCACCAGGCTCGAGAGCACCGGAGTTGACGCGCTGGGCGCCGACCACCACGATCAGGACCATCGCCATCTGGGGCACGAAGGCGAAGCCGTTGTTGATCGCCGTGTGGAGCGACTGGAGGCGAACCCGGCTGGCACGATGGGTGTCGACGATGCTCTCGAACCGGTCGAGTTCGGCATCTTCGCGGCCGAGGGTCTTGATCACCTGGCTGCCGGCGATTATCTCGCTCGCGGCGGCGGTGACGTCGGCGTTGGCTGCCCGCTCCGTCGCGGTGGGGGGTTCGAGCCAGGACGCGGTGGCCCAACTCATCATCAACACGAAGGGAAGCACGCCGATCGTGGCGAGCATGAGGGGGATGTCGAGTAGCGCCAGGCCCACCACCGCGAAAACGATCATGCTCAGCACCCCGATCGTGTAGGGGAGCGGATGGATGACGTCGACCGCGGCCTCGGTGTCGGCATCGAGATGGGCAAGAAGTTCTCCCGGTGGACGTGAGCGCACCCGGTCGAGCGACACGCTGACTATCCGACGGGCGACATCACGTTGCAGACCCGCTCGAGCGCGGGCGGCAGTCATTCCGGCGAAGTAGCGACGGACGATCACACCGGCCGAGCGAAACACCATCACACCCACAAGAAGAGCCACCGCAGCCCATTCCCGCGCGGGTGCGCCCTCGTTGAGGGGTACGAGCACTTCGTCGGTGGCCCAGCCGAGCGCTACCGCCGATGCAACTGATCCGGCCGCGTAGAACACCGACCCCGTGACGGCGATCCACAAGGGCCGTGGGTAGGCGCGGGCGTAGCCCCGCACGAGCCGGAGGCCGTCGGCGATGGGAGCGCTTCCGGTCACTGGCCGACCCTAGACCCTGTAACCGGATGAGGGGCACCATTATGGGGCCGGCCGGTGGATGCCCTCAAGCGATGATGGCCAACTCGATTCCCAGTTCCTGCTGCACTTCGTCTCGCCGTCGGATACTCCACGAGACGCCGCCACCACCGGTTGGGCCGAGTCTCAGAATGCCGGGCCTGGTGGCGACGAAGTGCCTTCGACTGAGAGATCGCGCGTGGGTGTCGTGGTGTGTGAACCTCCACCACCGCAATGCCACCCCCAACCCACTTGTGAGGTAGTGCAGATACGCCTCGGGGTAGATGCTCGCCTCGTCGAGCCGAACAAACCCCCGATGGGCCAGTTCGGCCAGTCCCGCGTTCAGCTCGGTTGGCGAAACATCGACATCGAGCAGCTCGCGGACCCTTGAGCGGAGCCCCCCACCGTCGAGGTCGCCTCCGTGGTTGACCAGGGCCGAAATCGGCAGGGCTGTGGCAGGTACTCCAAGCTTGTTTGCCGATGTGATCACGTCGAGTAGGGCCGCAAGCGCAGTGGAGGAACCGGCGTCGAGGTCGTGATCGAACGGATCGGGCCTTTTCTCTGTGTCGGGGGGAAAGGCCGCGAGGCAGCGGGCCGTCGCTTCGATGGTTGCGGTCGGCTGGTCTGACGCTGTCGCCCCATCTGGGTCGACCGCCACCAGAGCCGACACCGAGCCATCGCCGGAATCAAGGTCCAGCTCGACCGTGGAGCGCGCCGCAGTGGGAGAAGGTTGGGAAGCGAGGGCGCTGACCACCCCAACCGTCGCATGCAACAATCCAAGGGTGCCCGGACGCGCGGTTCCGGGGCCGTGGGGATGCTGCGACGCGGCAACCTCGAGACAAAGCGGAGGCGGGGTGGTCGGGTCTTGATCGACATGACCAAGGGCCTCAACCGCGGCCACCGCATCAGCGGGCGTGGCCGCGGAGCTCAACACGGCTTCGGCAAGCTGGGCCACGATCACGTTCGCGTCGGCGGGCCGGTAGCCACCCTCCACCGGGGTGCTGCGGCCGTTGATGGCGTCGATCAGTTCCCAGAATCTGAAGTCGCTCGGCCCGGTCGCGGCGAGGTCCTCGAGGAGCAACTGAGCCTCGCCGTGGCGGCCGGCATCGGCCATCGCCTGGGCGGTGAGGATCCACAGCATGGGCACGACTCGGCCTTGTTCGGTGTTGAGACTCACCGCCCTCGCCAACTGGGCGAGGCCGTCGAATCGGCGCCCCGACATCCACAACGCCGAGCCGTACGAGGCCCTGATTCCTGTGTCCTCAGGCGCGTGTCGCACCGCCAACCGAAGCAGGTCGGCCGCCGTGGTGTGGTCTTCGGCTTCGAGGAATTCGTTTGCCGCAGTAAGAGCCAGCGATGCCGCGCATCTCGCCAACATCGGAGTCTTGGGATCGCCGGGGTCGGCTTCGGCCAGATAGGCGTCGACATCGCGGGCGAGACTGGGGAGTTCGATGCGGCCGGCCTGGATCGTCTCGGCCGTGGTGGCCGTGACCGGAAGCGGAACAGGGGGCACGTCGAGTAGTTCGGCCAGTGCCTCGGTGGGTTGGATCCAGTGGGTCATTTCGGGAACACCGGCTGGTAGGACGCCATCATCTGCTTGAGGCTTGCCACGTACTCGGCCTCGCTCATTTTCAGCTGGGTCAGCACCGCCTGGGTGGCGCGGGGGTTGGCTCTCATCGTGCGGGCCGCGTCGACGAGTTGCTGGTTGGGCAACGGCTGACCAATGCGCCCTGCGACATATGAGGCCCGGTCGACTGCCTTGGAAACCGACTTGGCGTCGTCGTAATGGCTCATGGCGGCTTGTTGCTGGGTGAACAGCCCTTTCATCTCCGCCGCACCGATCCGGGTCGGGTCCGCAGCCATGTCGAGCCCCGCGAAGGTACGTTCCGCGCCCCACGCCGTATCGATATCGGCCGCGTTCGCCAGGGGGGTGTTGAGGCCTTCGGCCCGCTCGATCTGCTGAAGTTCGCTGTCCCACGTGCGAAGGTCCATCTGGCCGAGTTCGTTACGGTCGATGATCGCCTGCCCGGAGGTGGAGTAGCTGCCGGCGTCGCCGGCGCGATCGCCGAAGGTGAACACCTCGGTCGAACCCTGAGCAGATTGCCGAGCCCGGGTGTAGCCCATCGGATAAGCATCAGCCTGACCCGCACCGGCCCCGAAACCTCCGTAGGACCTCATGTCCATGTTGTCGCCGGTCAGACGCCGAGCCGCGGCGGCCGGATCGTCGGCATCGCCGAGTCGGTTGACCGCCTCGCCCAACGAGATCCCTTCTTCACGAGCCAGGATCACCGCCGGATCGGTGGCCGAATTGAGGCGGAGCTCGGCCGCTCGTTGGTGCAGCTGGCTGAGTCTCGACTGCAAGCGTTGCTGGGTCTGGGTGTAGGTCTCGCCCGCCCGCCTCGCGCTGTCGAGCTGATCGCGGGTGAAACTGGCGACGATGGTGCGGTCGGCATCGGTCATGACGGATCGCCCCGCTCCGACCGACCCGCTGTTGCCCATCATCACCTCGTTTGGGTGAAAGCCGACCTCAGCCGCGAAATCGTCGACCGCATCGGTCACACCCTGACGGCTCGCGGCACCGGTGAGCTCGTCGTGCATGTTTACGACGCTCTGAGCTAGTTCGTCGCTGACATTCCCGGCCGCCTCGGCTCGACCCATCCCCCCCATCCCATCACCTTGAAATAGGGATCGGCGGGCCGCGTCGGCCGCATCCTCAGCTTCCGCCAACGCATCCATCGCGCGCGCTGTATCGGCGGAGTTGCCGGTGGCTGCCGCAGCTCGGGCCGCGGCGCGTGCCTCCTCGGCTGCCTCGGCGAGACGCGCTGCCTCGGACATCCGCCCCGGCGCAGCCGCCGCCGTCTCCGCGACCCCGGTCGGCCCGATCACCCGCGCCGTACTGGCGGCATCACCAGTGGCGTCGAGTACCCGCGCCGTGCTCGCCGCGTCGCCGGTGGCGTCGAGCACCCTGCTCACATCGGTTGCCTCCGCGGCCAGGTCCATCGTTCTCGATACAGCGACCAGTTCGTCGGCGTGGGACAAGACGCCCGCACCGGCCAAGGTTGTGCCGATGTCGAGCACCCCCATGGCGACCGATCCCAGCCTCGCTCCCAGAGGGCGATCACCGTCCATGGCGTCGTAGAGGTCGCGGCCCGGTATGAACATCGCGGCGGTGTCGATCGGATGACGGATGAACTGTCCACCCAGCGCGACTCCGACGCGACCGGCGGTTACCGCGCCCTGCTGAATACTCTCCTGGGCGTCGCCGAAGGTGCCCCCGGCGAGCATGCCGGCGGCGTCGTAGATCGTCTCCGCAGTTCCTTCGCCGAGAATCTTCCAGTTCTCGAGGTCGGTGGCGGCCTGCACCACGACACGGGTGGCATCGACCATGATGCCCGGTATCTCGGTGGCATCGTTCCACGATGCCTGTGCGGTCTCGGAGAAGATCTGGCCCCAGGTGTCCCTGAGCGTCGCCAGATCTTGATCTCTCTCCCGCCCCTCGAGTGCTGCCAGCGCGAGGTCCCGCGCCTCGATCTGGGCTCCCAGTCTGTCGACTTCGTCCCAGCCGGCGCGGATTTCGGTCATCTCGGCGTCGTTGTCGGCGATACTGCGCCCTGCCATGTCGCCGAACCGTTGTTCTGCTTCCTCGTCGCTGTACTGCCCGGCGACGAATCGCTCGTGATGGGAGTCGCGGGCCCTGCTCGCCTCGCTCGCGGCCGCGATTCGTTGTTCGATCGTGGCGCGGTCGAGCATCTCGGTGCCGTCGGGAGTGTCCCACGCGTAGAGATCGTCGGCATTGGCTTGAATCGGGTTGCCATGTTCGTCGAGCACGGTGGCCGCAGGCGCGGTGCGGCTGGCTGGTTCGACACCGGCTCCCTGCAGGGTGGCCCGCACCCTGCCAGCGCCCCCCTCGCGCCAACTGGTGAGGAGGTCGCCGGCGGTGAGGCCGCTCTCGGCGAGAGTGGCGGCGGTGATCCCCATGGCTGCAATCAGTCCGATCAGTCCCGCGGCGGCTGCTTCTCGGTTGGTCGGCGAGTCGTCCGCGGCTGCGCCCGACGCTGATGCGGCACCGAGAGGGACCGAGCCGGGTGCGCCTCGGGTACCCAGCACCGTGCCGAGGTTTCCGCCGATCTCGCCCTGATTGACCATCGCCGTTATGGACTGGATCATCGATGCGACCTCAGGATCACCCGGCAGGCAATGGTGGCACCGGTATCGGAATATCCCCGATGGGAACACCCCGCGAACGGTGACGTTGGGACCGTCGGCGGAATCGAAGTCGTTGAGTATGTAGATCTGACCGGGACCGCCCGGGGCAAGCACCTGGTGGAAGCCAACTCTCGCGCATTCGCCTACCGGCGATGGGAGGGGCACCCCGTCGGCGCCCAGCTCACAAACGAGGTCGAGATCGGAGTTGCGAGGGCCCCCGTTTATGTAGCCGTAGCCATCCTGATCGAACTCCACGGCCAAGCGGGGTTCGGGCCGGGCGAGGTAGTAGGTGAGCTCGCTTCTGACACCTCCGGGGCCCTCCTCGCCGAACTCGATGCCTGAGTCCCAGCACGCGGCCTGGTTGGGGGCCACGAACCTTCTGGTGAGCGAGGCCGACGTGTCGGGATCGAACGTGGTGGCCGCGGCCAGGGTGTCGGTGACCTCTTGTCTGACCGGACACTGGCGGCCACCGTCGTCGCGTGCGGGATCATCAGCCGACGGGGGAGGATCGGTGAGTGCAGGGGCGTCGGTGAGTGAGATGTCGAGTTCGCAGGGGGCCCACAGCTCGGGCGACCCGGTCAGGCCGGACGCCTGTTCACCGCCGACTAGAACTACCAGTCCCTCGCGTGGTTCGACATCGGTGCGGGTGCTGGCCACCCCTCGACCGCAGGTTCCGTCGGCTCTCCGACTCGGGCTGTCGAAGAGCAGATCACTGAAATTGACAAATGGTCCGATCACTCCCAGCGAACCCTGCTCCACTAGTAGAGCTTGGGTCGGTTCCTGCCAGCCGTCGAGCAACTGGCGTGACGCCGTGCCTTCCGCGGAGTAGAGGAGGTCGCAACAAATGCCATCAACGAGTTCGAACGCGAACGTCTCCGTACCCGTGATCTTCTGGAAAGACGACGATATGTAGGCATCGATGGCCAGGTCGCGTGTGATGGGGTCGGGTGCGACGATGAACGAAGGCTCGAGCGTGATGACGAGGTCGGGCTTTTGTCTGGGAGCGATTCCGCCATTCAGGGTGATCTCATCCCAGCCCACGGCGTCGTTGAGAGTATCGGCCCCGGTGACTGCGGGTTCTTGGGCTGCTGAGGGTTGGGTGAGCGATGGTCCGAAGGTGGCCCCGGCGATGATGATGAGGGCGACACCTCCTGTGGCGGTACGGGCATTGGCCAGGGCGGGACGGCGTCCGATCACCAGCCCGGCAGCGGTGGCTCCCGACAGGAACGACAGGGCCAACCCGATGGAGATCACTCCGGTACGGTTCAGGAGCCCGGCCACCTGGGTGGCGACGAGACCCGCCGCGAATGCGAAGATCGCCAGCGCGCTCCGCTTGGCCATCAGGCCCTTCGGCGACGTGACGATGGCGAGATTGCGGCCCTGAGTCAGACCCAGCGCCGCTCCACCGACGAGAGCAGCGGCCATGGCCCACACCGGGGCGCCGGCCGCGAAGATCGTCATCATCACCAATGCCCCGCCGAGAGCGAAAATGATCCGCAGGAGCTCCATGCTGGGCCGGATTCGACTCGGTCGGCGGGCCAATAGCAGGGCGAGAGCGAGGCCCGCCAGCGACAGGACGAGCATCACCACTCGGGCCACCCGCAGCAGGGTGGCGGTGATACCACCGGAGTCTCCCCCCGCCGATGAGGATGCAGCAGGCTGGGAGTCGGCCCCTTCGTCGTCGCCGCTGCCGTCGCTGTCTCGAGGAGCCAGAGCGAAGGTCCCGGCCAGTCCTGCTTCCACGGCATCGGCGAGGTAGGGGGGAAGCGGCTCGAACAGGGTTTCGAGATCGGTGATCTCGACATCGGCGCACGTGCGAGCGATCGCGGCAGTTTGCCGGAGCCACTCGCGCGCGGTGGCATCGGCTTTGTCGAGGTCGCCGGACTGGGGGGCCGAGACCACGATGTCGACCATCGAAGCGAGATCGCCCGACACGATGCGGCCGAAGGTGGTGTCTGAGGTGGGCCTGTCTTCGACGGAGCAGAGTCGCTCGGCTTCCTCCGCACTGCGACCGTCGGGAAGAACGAACAGCGTGAGCCGAATCGACCGCTCGAAATCGTCGGCGATCTCCCACGTGCAGGTGCCATTGGTACTCGGGAAGAGATCCGAGAAACCCGAGCTCAACGACGCGGCCGCGGGTCCGGGCGACCCGACCTGCTCGTTGAAGGCGGAGATCGTGAAGCCGTCGATGGCCGGACATGGCAAGACGAGCGACTCAATCGGCTGCTGTAGGGCCCCTTCGTCGATGGCTGCCTCGTATGCGGCGGCCTCAACCTCGCAGTCGACCGCCAATATGAGGAGAGCGTCGGCGACGCGGGTGGCTTGGGCTTCCACGTAGGGCCGCACGTCGTCGTCGGCCTCGATACTGAGGGTGAGAGCAGCTGGCGCAGAATGCTGATCGACTCCATTGCAGCCGTTTTCCCTGTCGGGGAAAGGAAACCCGCTGATGAATCCCCTATCGGTCACCGCCGGCACAACATCGACCACGACGGTGTAGGAGGCGCTCTGGTAGCGGCATTCGATCCGGGGATTCGATGACAGGATGCGGGTCGGTAGCTCGTCGACGACCGAGATGCTCGAAGTGTTGAGGGTGGCGAACTGGAGTGCCGCTGAACGGGTGAGCACCGTGCCTGCCGGAATATCGAGCTGGAGGCAGGCGCCTACTAGCGCGGCGTCGAGTGCTTCCAGCTGGGCGGCAGCGGCATGGTCGAACGCCGGTACTTCGAGCGGAGTGGGGCATGTTTCTGCGAGTGGGGCGACCATGTCGGCCATCGACTCGGCCACGGCACGTAATCCTGCGACCGTCTCCTCGTTGGTGTCGGCCCTCAGATCGAATTCTGCGGTGATCGCGAGTGGCGGTCGGAGCTGGCCCATGTCGATCGCGCGGCGATCTCTGAAGAACCCTTCGTAGGGCAGCGCTTCGAGCTTGCAAATGCGTTCAGGCCGCGCCCCTTGGCGCGTGAACCGCACATCGACGGTAACGGCCGGCCCGATTCCCACGTAGGAGCATCTGGTTCGGATGAGGGTACTCGCCACCTCAACGCCGTTGAACCCGTTGGAGGCGACGATTTCCTCATAGTCGCGAGGTGTGGCTCCGGGCACGGCAGGGCAGGTGAAACCGTCGTCGAGAGCCTCGATCGCGGCGATGACCGCGGCGTCTTCAGGAGTGGGCGGCAGCAGATCGTCCTGAGCGGCTGCGGGCGCGGCGCCCAGGGCGACCGAGCCGATCATCGCCACTGCGAACGCGACTCGAAGCATCAGATCAGGAAAACCCGAGGTAGGTGGTCATCAGCCCTACTGTCTCCGCTGGGGCGGTGCTCCGCCAACCTAGTTCACGCCGGCCAGAGCGGGCATGGTGATGTCAGAACCGACCGCTTCAGGCGAAGCGGTCGCGCAGCTCTCGTTTGAGGAACTTGCCATTTGCGTTCTGGGGAAGTGGTTCATCGATGAAGAAGACGGCTTCAGGGTGTTTGAACCTGGCAATCCGACCCTCGAGATGGGTGGCGAGCCCCGCCGCGTCGAGATCAGACCCATCCACACGAAGGATGGCCACCCCGACTTTCTCCCCGAGTCGGTCGTCGGGGAGGCCGAAGACGGCCGCCTCGGCAACGCCAGGGTGCTCATATATGGCCGACTCGACCTCTGAGCAGTAGACGTTCTCTCCGCCGCGGATCACCATGTCCTTGGCCCTGTCGACGATGTGCACGAAGTTGTCTTCATCGACCCTCACGATGTCGCCGGTGTTGAACCAGCCGTCCTTGATTGCTTCGTCGGTGGCTTCGGGTCGGTTGAGATAACCCTTCACAACTGCTGGCCCGCGCACACAGAACTGACCCACCTGATCGGATGGGAGCTCATTGTTGTCGTCGTCGACCAGCTTCCACTCGAAGGTCGGCATGATCGGCCCGGCCGAGGTGGGTCGAGCCGTATAGAAGGTGTTGGCCACCGCGGTGATGATGCCGTGGGTTTCGGTGAGCCCGTATCCGGTGCTCGGTTTCACCGCCCCATCAGTGCTGTCGATCTTGTCGACCAGATCGGGTTGAAGGGCGGCGCCTCCTCCTCCCATCTGGGCGAGTGTCGACGTGTCGCGAACCGACCAGTCGTCGTGGAGCAGCATCTCGCGGCTCATGGTGGGCACACCCGTGAAGGTGGTGACCTTCTCCCGTTCGATCAATTCGAGCGCTCGGCCCGCATCCCATTTGTGCAGGAAAACGATCTTGGCCCCGATCGCAGTGCCGGGGTGCAGCACACACCCGTTGGCGGTGACATGGAAGAGGGGAGTGGGGACCATGATGGTGATCGGGGCTTCGGTGGCTTTCTGGGGCACGGAACCGGTGGCGGCCGCCACCTTCGCCCCGGCCATGGAGGCGACCGTGTTAGCGAATCCCATGTGCATCAAGTTGTGCACCGACCCACGATGGGTTAGTTGAGCGCCCTTGGGTGGGCCGGTGGTGCCGGATGTGTAGAAGATGCAGATGTCGTCGTCGGGCTGGATCTCGGCGGGGGGCAACTCGACCGGGGCGTCGTCGGGACGCACCACTTCACTCCATCGACTCGCGTCGCTCGGTAGCTCACGGTCGGAACGCACCGAGATGACATGCATGGGAGCGTCGTCGCGAAGAATGTCGAGGTGTGGGATCACCCGCTCAAGGCGCTCATCGTCGGCAATGAGGACCTTGGGCTTCGAGTCGCTGAGCCCGTATTCCATCTCCGACCCTGTCCACCAGGCGTTCATGCCCACCACTGCGGCACCGATGGAGATGGTGGCCCAGTAGGCCAAGATCCACTCGGGGTAGTTCCGCATGGCAACGGCGACACGGTCTCCTGGCTCGATGCCGTGCTGGTCGACCAGCAGATGAGCCAGTGACCGAACCGCGGCGTGGGCATCGGCGTAGGTGTGGCGCTCGTCTTCGAAGACGAGGTAGGGATTGTCGCCGTGGGCGGCCGAAGACTCCCAGATCTGGCGCATGTTGGCGGGCGCGTTGTCGAACACTCGCATCTGAATTCCGCGGACGTCCTGCAGCGACCACGAGAACGGGGCGCCGTCGGAGGTGAGTTCGTTCCAGGTTTGGGTCAGTTGATCGATCACGCTTGATATTGCTAGTCGACGCGACCCCGTCGGGCCTAGATGCGTTGAGGGCCTAGCCTCTTGATGTGAATCCTGACGACGCCTTCCATCCCGCCATCAGAATTGGGGAGGAGGCAGCCGCGGCGATCGACCGAGGCCGTCCGGTGGTAGCGCTGGAGTCCACCATCTTCAGCGGTCTCGGCCTGCCTGCCCCGTCCAACCGCGAGTGTTTCGATCGCTGTGTCGCAGCTGTCCGCCTCGGCGGGGCGGTGCCGGCCCTCACTGCGGTGATCGACGGTACGGCGTGGGTGGGAGTCGAGGAGGATTTTCTCGACCGCGTCTTGTCAGGTTCGGCCAAGGTTGCGGCTCGCGATCTTCCCCATGCTCTGGCGTCGGGGCTCGATGTCGGCGTCACCACGGTGTCGGCCTCGCTCACCCTCGCCGCAAGTGCGGGCGTGCAGGTGTTCGCGACCGGTGGTATCGGGGGAGTCCATCGCGGAAGTGAGTTGAGCGGCGACATCAGCCACGACCTCACGGCACTGGCCCGTCACCGGGTGGTCACTGTGTCGGCCGGAGCGAAGGCCTTCCTCGACCTGGCCCGCACCCTCGAGTATCTCGAGACTCTCGGAGTCCCGGTGGTGGGATGGAATACCAATCGCTTCCCGGCCTTTTACGTGAGAGACAGCGGACTACCGCTACACACCACCGTCACGTCAGGAGAAGAGGTCGCGAAAATGGTCCGGTCGGCTGCCGCAGTAGGTCACCCCGGAGGCCTGCTGGTGGTCAATCCGATCCCCGAGCCAGACGAGCTCGACCCGACCCGCATCGGTGCGGCACTGGAGGGGGCTCTGGCCGAGGTGGCGGCTCAGGGCCTCCATGGCCCTGCAGTCACCCCGGTGGTGCTGGCCGCCATAGCCTCGGCCACCGACGGCGACAGTGTGCCGGCCAACTTGGCCCTGGCCGAGAGCAATGCCGCGGTTGCCGCCGAGATAGCCGTTGGCCTCAGCTCGCGGGCTTGATGTCCACGTTCGATCCCGACGCCCTGATCCTGGAGATCCTCACCGATCCGACCGTGATCCCGGATCCCTATCCCAAGCTGCGCGAGCTGCGCGAGAGGGCCCCGATCTTTCAGACCTCGCTCACCGGCACCTGGATCTTCACCCGCTACGACGACATCCGTTCAGTGCTGCGAGACCCCAGATGCGGGAGCCCGCCGCGCGCGAGCCGCACGGGGGAGCGAATTGGTATCGATGGTGCTCGACGCCGCGATCGAGACCCGGACTCACTCTCGATGTTGTTTCTCAATCCACCCGATCACACCCGCATCCGGGGGCTCGTGAGCAGGGCGTTCACGCCCCGCCGGATCGAGCGGCTCCGCCCCGAGATCACCGCCATGACCGACGGCCTGCTCGACCAACTCGGCTCGGAGGGAGATCTCATCAGCGCTCTGGCGTTCCCGCTCCCGGCCAATGTCGTGAGTGCACTTGTCGGGGTGCCGGCAGGCGACCGCGATGCGCTACGGCCCCTGATCACCGATCTCGGGGTGGGCATAGAGCCCACCGCGTCGGTCGAAGAGATAGCGATCGCCGATGCCGCCGGGCGGCGCATCCGCGATTATCTCGTGGAGCTCATCGCCGAACGCAGGCAGCACCCGAGAGACGACCTCCTGTCGGTGCTGATCGCGGCCAGCGACGGCGACGGCGACCGACTCAGCGAGAACGAGGTGATCGTCAACACGATCCTGATCTACGCCGCCGGTTTCGAAACGACCACCCACCTGATCGGCAATCTCGTGAGAAACATGGTTGCCCACCCCGATCAGCTGGCGCGAGTCCGTGATGATCGCGCCCTGGTCCCCAACGCGGTCGAGGAGATACTTCGCTTCGACCCACCGGTGCAGATCGACGGCAGGTTCGTGCTCCACGACATCGAGGTGGCCGGTCACCACATTCCTGCCGGATCATCGCTAGTCACCTCGCTGGCTGCGGGAAACCGCGATCCCGCCGTGTTCGACGAACCAGATCGCTTCGATGTTGGCCGGGTCGACACCCAGGTCCTGTCGTTCGGTTCCGGTGTGCACTACTGCCTCGGCGCGGCCCTTGCTCGCCTCGAAGGCCAAATCGTTCTCGACCGCCTCCTAGAGCGTCACCAGAGCTGGGGCATCACCGCCGAGCCCTCCTGGCGCAAACGAATCACCTTGCGCGGCGTCGAGCGACTCGATGTCGCGTTCAACTGAGGAGATACTGGCGGGCCTGAAGGGGAGCAGGTGGCCGACACCGCCGACGCCACCGATGCCAACGCCGCACCCGTCGAGCAACGGGGCTTGATTCTGGACGAACAGCAGGCTGCGTTCAACGCCTTTCGCAACCGCGACGATGGAAAGGCCGACAAAATCTTGCAGGAGTTGGGTGGCAACGATCCCGTCGGACGAGACATCGTGCTCAAACTCGCCGGGAAGTGACCGTTGGGGATCCTCTTCGAATAGGTCGGCGGAAGCGGCTCCGACGACACCGCGCGGGCTACTTCGGTCGTTAGGGTCGCCGCCGTGCCTGCCCCCTGTGCCTGTTCGAACCCGTCCACGACGCGCCGGTGAACCGAAGCATCACGCTGCGGGCGTGGCAGCACGAGGCCCTGGGGGCCTTCCTCGCTCACGATCGCCCCGATTTCTTGGCCGTGGCCTGTCCCGGGGCGGGCAAGACCACGTTCGCGCTCACCGCAGCGCGGCATTGGCTGGCAGGCGAACGACTTCCCCTCGTGGTGGTGGCGCCCACTCGTCATCTGAAGGCCCAGTGGGCTGTCGCCGCCGGTCGGTTCGGCTTTCATCTCGAGCCGGAGTGGGATGCGGGCATCGCCGAGATTCCAGCCGACATGCATGGAGTGGTGGTCACCTACGCCCAGGCGGCAACCTCGGCGCGGCAGCTACAGCGGATCAGCCGTGACGGGATCGTGATCCTCGATGAGATCCACCATGCCGGCGGCGACAAGTCGTGGGGTGAGGGTGTTGCTACGGGATTCGCCGACGCCAAGTCGAGGCTCCTACTCTCCGGCACCCCGTTTCGTTCCGACGATTCGCCCATCCCGTTCGTGCGCTACACCCTCGGCGATTATGGCGACGCAGTCAGCGACTACGAGTACGACTACGGGGCCGCTCTACGCGATGGTGGCGTGGTGCGTCCCGTCTTCTTTCCCCGCTTCGACGGGCACATGGAGTGGATCGGCGCCGATGGCAACCACAAGGAGGCGGCCTTCGGTGATGAGGTGACCCGCGAAGACAGAGGTGCACGCCTACGCACCGCGCTGAGCGCCGAAGGAGACTGGCTTCCAACGGTGCTCACGCGGGCCGACGAGAAGCTGCGACAGATCCGCCGCACCTCACCCGATGCGGGTGGGTTGGTGATATCGATCGATCAGGATCACGCTCGCGGCGTCGCGGCCTTGCTGGAGAGGTGGACCGGCGAGAAGCCGGCAATCGCGGTGTCGGACGACCCTCGAGCTTCTGAGGTGATCGATCGGTTCGCGGGCGGCGATCAGGCCTGGATCGTGACCGTGAGGATGATCAGCGAGGGGGTCGACATCCCCCGCCTGAGGGTCGGAGTACATGCCACCACCACCGTCACACCCCTTTTCTTTCGCCAGGCTGTGGGCCGGATCGCCCGCTGGACCCCTGGTCAGGCTTCTCAGAAGGCCTACTTCTATGTGCCCGACGACTCACGACTCAGATACCACGCCCAGACGATCGCGGAGCAGCGCCGCCACTCGATCAACGAGCGGATAGCAGCCGGGGAGCAGCGGGAATCGGCCCTCGACGATCTCCAACGTGCGGTGCGGATCGAGGAACAGCCCTCCCTCTTCCAGGCCTTGTCCTCGGTGGCGATGGTGGGGCCCGCCGACGACGGAATCGACCCCCACGAGGACCTGGTCATCGGGGCCGAGGATCTTGCCGGCACACCGATCGACCTTCCTCCACCACCGGTGATAGCGGGTCGCGAGCCTGACGCGAGGGCGACACTCGGAGATCTTCGGTCCCGCCATGCCCGCAAGAAGGAGCTTCGCCAGTGGAACGCCGATCGGGTGGTCGAGTTGGTGCGGGTCACCGGAATGGACCATCGCAGCGTCAACGGGGATCTCAACCGCCGCAGCGGCGTCGACCGGGTGAAAGAGGCCGATGAGAACTCGCTCAGGCGCCGACTTTCGGCCGCGGACGACTGGCTCGAGTCGTTGAGGTTGCGCTGAGCGAGGCCGACCCATCACAAATCGGGCCGAGCGCACTCTGTTCGCGCGAATTTCAGGGCAAACTCAGTAGGCATCCTCATGCGGATGTGTGTCATTGCCGATTGGTTTGTGACGAGCGCCACGAGATGCGCTGGAACATTCCTCCCCGAGGAGACGTTGTAACGACCATGAGTGAACCGGAGAACACGATCAGGGCTATGCGGGAAGAGGCCGACGGCGACGTTTGCAGCCGCTCGCGGGTAATGGACTCCCTGCTCGACCTTCGACTCGAAGCCGGTGCCCGTTACGACCTGATCGAGCTCATCGACCTCGCCCTTCGCGATCTGCCGGGGAAAAACCTCGTCCCCAAGGACTGGTGGTGCGAGCAGCTCGACACCTTCGAGCTGGTGGCGATGAACCCCGTGGAGCCGGTGGGCTGATAGCTCGTCCAAACCCCGAGAGGCGGCACACGGTCGTCACCTTGTCGTCTGCGGTACACATCTAGAGCTCAGAAGCTTCGCTCGAGGGGTGCGACGCCATGATTTGGTGGCAGACTCTTTTACATTATGTATAACGCTGCTGAATTCGCACGAGCCCACGCCTCGCTCGGCCTCACCACCGAGATCGCCGACACCGGCATCTACGAGCGCACCGTCGAACGGTTCAAAGAGCGAGGGATCGCCCTGCCTACCTTTGGCGAGTTGGCCGACCCGTCAACGATCCCGGCGGCGCGGATCGCTCCGCTGGCCGGGCTCGATCGAAACGAGCCCGACAGCCGCAACCTTTTCCGAGTCCACTGGTACGGCGGGCTCGACGGGTCGGGGCCCCACGAGGTTCCCGACTACATCGAGCTACCACCGGAAATGACCGGCGTCGAGGCCCGCATTTTGTTGGCCTTCGGCAACCGTTTCCCGATGATCAAGGCCCACAAGGTTCAGGCCGCCTATGCCTGCCTCGTGCCGCGTCTCGTCACCGGCCGATTCGACCCCACGGTGCACCGCGCCGTTTGGCCATCGACGGGCAACTACGCGAGGGGCGGCATCGCCATCAGTCGCATCATGGATTGCCGCGGCGTGGCGGTGCTTCCGGAGGGGATGAGCAAGGCTCGGTTCGATTGGCTCGAGCAATGGACTCTCGATCCGGCCAACGACATCATCCGCACCCCCGGTACCGAGTCCAACGTCAAGGAGATCTACGACACCTGTAACGAGCTCGAGAAGGATCCTGAGATCGCGATCATCAATCAGTTCTCGGAGTTCTCCAATCACCTGGGCCACTACTCCATCACAGGGCCGGCTCTGGAGCGGGTCTACGAACACGCCACCTCCGGCGACGCAGGCGCCCGGCTCGCGGCCTACGTTTCCGCTTCTGGCTCAGCGGGCACGCTCGGTGCAGGCGATTACCTGAAGGACCACCACGGATCGCGGATCGTCGCGGTCGAGGCGCTCGAGTGCCCCACCCTTCTGGAGAACGGTTTTGGTGATCACAACATCCAGGGCATCGGCGACAAGCACGTTCCCCTCATCCACAACGTGATGAACACCGACGACGTGATCGCGGTGAGCGACCGGTCCACCGATGCCCTCGATGCCCTGTTCAACACCGACACCGGTAAGGCCCACCTGGTCGACCGCGTCGGCCTCGACCCTTCGTTGGTCGATGCACTGAAGCACATGGGCTACTCCTCGAGTTGCAACGCTCTCGCCGCGATCAAGCTCGCCAAGGAGCGCGGATACGGCCGTGAAGACGTCGTCGTCACCGTGGCCACCGATGGCAGCGAGCTCTACGACGCGGAGAGGGCCGAGTATCTCGCCCACCATCATCCCGACGGTTACGACTCCGTGGCCGCTGCCACCGATTTCGGTCGCGAGCTCGAGGCCGGCGACACGGCCAAACATCTCGAGCTCACCGAGGCCGAGCGTCGGCGCGTGTTCAACCTCGGCTACTTCACGTGGGTGGAGCAGCAGGGCACCGATTTCGCCGACTTCACCGCCCGTGGTCACCAAGGATTCTGGGACGGCATGCGTCACTTCGTCGCCGACTGGGATGAGCTCATCGTCGAGTTCAATGATCGCACCGGCACCCGCGCCGACGAGTGACGTGACGTCCACGTTCGAGCGGTATGTCGACCGCCTCGATGTCAGCCGGCACGTGACCGACGGAGATCTCAGCCGCGAGGATCTTGTCGCCACCATCCGGCGCATCGATCGTGCGGTGGCAGAAGTGGAAGGCCACGGATTCGAGCCCACGCCGTTCGTGATCGAACGCGAGTTGGGGGTTGCAGCCGGACTCCCCGGGGCGACCGAACTCTGGGTGAAGGACGAGACCGACAACGTCTCTGGTTCGCACAAAGCGCGCCACCTGTTCGGGGTAGCGGTGCAAGAGGCGGTGAAGGCAGATGCCGGCAGTGGTCCATTCGCGATCGCGAGCTGCGGAAATGCCGCGCTCGGGGCGGCGGTGATCGCCAACGCTGTCGAGCATTCCCTCGAAGTGTTCGTGCCCGACTGGGCCAATGAGGCGGTCGTCGATCGCGTCGAGGACCTGGGCGGTGAAGTAGTGCGATGTGAGCGCCAGCCCGGCGTTCTCGGTGATCCCGCCCACCACGCCATGGTGGCAGCGATCGAATCGGGAGCAGTGCCGTTCTCCTGTCAGGGCACCGAAACACCCTCCACCATCGATGGCGGTCGCACCATCGCCTACGAAATGGTCGACACGCTCCTGGCCCACGATGGCAGCGCTCCGTCCCGCCTCGATCGGCTGTTCGTGCAGGTCGGCGGGGGAGCCTTGGGAAGTGCGGTGGTCACAGGACTCGCCCGCTCGGCCCACCTCATCTCGCTCCCAATCGTTCATGCCGTCCAGCCCGAGGGAAATCACCCCCTGGTGCGAGCATGGGACCGACTCGTCGCGGAAATGCTTCCGGTGGCCGAGCCTGGCACCAACGGCGAAAGGGCAGATGCGGCCCAAACCCTCGGGCCCATCGACGAGCAGGGATTCGCCGAGGTGAGGGCCCGGATAGAGGCTGATTCCGGCCGTTACATGGCGCCCTGGGATGATGAGCCGGTGTCCTACGCCACGGGGATCCTCGACGATGTCACCTACGACTGGATCCCCCTGATCGAGGCCATGCTTCGTTCCGGCGGCCACCCGGTGGTGGCATCCGAACACGATCTGCGCCAAGCCCACCGGCTCGCCCACATCCACACCGACATCGAGGTGTGCCCGACAGGAGCGGCTGGTCTCGGCGGGCTCCTCTCCCTGCTCAGCTCACGCCCCCACCTTTTCGCCTCCGGAGAACGCATCGCCTTGTTGTTCACCGGACACATGCGGCCCGGCGACCCCGACCCCCGGGCGGGCTGAGACGCGTCGTGCAACAACAGCGGCGCGTCTTCACGATCATCATCGTCCTGAGCGCGGCCGCGGTGGCTCAGGCTTTCGGACGGTTCACATGGGGAGTGGTGCTACCCGAGGCGCGCGACGATGTGCTCGACGGCTCCAACACGCTCGCCGGACTTTTCGGATCGATCAATGTGAGCGCCTACCTCTTCGGCACTATCGTCGTGGCCTGGCTCGCATCCCGGCTCACACTTGTCGGCCTCGTTCGCTTCGGACTCGTTCTGTCCACTTCCGGCATCGGGCTGGCGGCCTTCGCTCCTGAGCCATGGGTACTCGGTGTGGCGTTGGCGATAATGGGTATCGGCGGCGCGATCATCTGGGTTCCCGCTCCGGGCATCACTGCCCGCCTTTTTCCCGACAACCGGCGTGGCCTGGCTTCGGGCATCGTGGGCACGGGCATCGGCGTCGGCATCGTGTTCTCGGGCCGGCTCGCAAGCTGGCTGGGAGGACGCTCCGAAGAGGCGGTGTGGCAGACCGTCTATCGGGTCGAGTTCGTGATCGCGGTGGCGGTGCTCGCACTCGCGTTCACGGTGCTTCGATCTGAGGGTGAGAGGCCATCGGTGGCGGGTGGCCTCGGTGGCTTCGGAGCTCTCCGCGGAGTCGATGGTTGGAAGCCGCTCACCGTGGCCTACTCCGCCTACGGCTTTAGTTACATCCTCGTGATCGCCTTCCTGGTGGCTCGCCTCGAAGACGATGCCGGCTATTCCCCAGGTCGGGCCGCACTGATTTTCTCGATCGTGGGCGTGGCCATTATCGTCGGCGGCCTCACCGTGGCCCCGATTTCGGATCGTGTGGGACGGAGGCCGACACTCGTAATCGCGTTCGTGGTGTGGGCCGCGGCGGCCCTCGCGATGCTCACTGGCTCGTTGCCGGTGGTCATAGTCGCGGCGATTGCAATCGGCTTGATGTTCAGCGGAATTCCCACCACGATCATCGCCCACGTGGTCACCCACACCGACCAGTCCACCTATGGTCCGGCCTTCAGCGCCACCACCTTGGCCTTCGGTGCGTCGCAAGCCGTATCACCCCAGATAGGTGGGGCAGTTGCCGATTGGCGAGGGTCCTTCACGCTCGTGTTTGTGATGGCCGCGGTGATGGCTCTGGTGGGCGCGGTGGCGGCCAGTCGGCTTCCCGAGTGAGTCAGGCCTCGGGGTCGGTTTCGTAGATCTCCGCCGCCTCCGTTGAGCCGTCGTCGAGCAACACCGCCGTGGACACTCTCCGGTAGCCGGCTCCTTGGGAACGGTCGAGTCGGTCGAGGCGACGATCGAGCACATCGGACTCGATCACATCCACCTCCACCCGAGGCCCGGAGTCGTCGAGGGTCAGCCCTTCCCAGCCCTCCGCGGGTCCCCAGGTGATCTCGTAGGCCCAGCCTCGGACGCTCCCTCGCTGCCACTCGCCACCAATTCCCCCCACCTCGTGGTGGGCGTCGCCGCCGCGCATGAGTGAGCCGTAGACCGCGAGTCGCACGAGGTTGAGTCTAGAGGTCGGCGGCCTCCCCGCCGGTGGCCGAAAGGTCGGCCAACTCGCCCGCTCGTGCCTCCACCTCGGCCATCGCCAACCCCAGATCGGACAGCTCGGCCTCGGTGGCTCCCTGTTCACTGAGAAACACGAACACCATCCGGCTGATGGGCTCGCCGGTGGCGGCTCTCACCGCCGCCGCATAGCTCGCACCTTGGAGTCGGTAGCGCTCGAGCTTGGCCGCGATGTCGTCGTCGCCCTGGACGTGGTCGGTCTTCCAGTCGACGATGACAAGGCCCTCGGCATCCCGGTAGAGCAGGTCGACATAACCCTCGACCAGGCGCTCGCCGACCGGAGCGGCCACCCAGACTTCGCGCCAGTGTTTCGAGCGGGTGGCGGCCTGAGCGATGGGGCTCTCTATGGCGCTCGAGGCCAAGCGGCGGATCACCGCGGTGCGGTTGGTAACGCCTTCCGCGGCGGCCTGGGCCGCGGCGGCATCGTCGAGGCCGGCGCCGGTGGCGAGATCGACGATCTGGAGGACGCCGTGAACGGCCCGTCCGACAGCGGTGCCGTAGCGCCCCTTCTGCCAGGGAGGCAGGTCGAGATCGCGGGAGCGCTTGTGCAGGCCGGGATCGGCTGCATCGGCAACTTCGCGGGCCAGGGTGGTTGCCGCCACGACCATGCGAGTGGAGGCAGCGGCGAGGGCAGCGCTGCGCTCGCGGGCCCAGAGGGCGCGCTCGGGCACGGCGGCGCGCTCGGGGGCGGTGGGGGCGGTGTAGGACGTGGGGGTGGGTACGAAAGCGGTGGCTGCGGTGGACCTCAGGGCGGGCTCGGCCATCACCGATGCGCTCGTCCGCGCCTTCTGGTCGAGACGATGCAGGCAGACCACCAGATGATCGCGGGCGCGGGTTGCCGCCACGTACATCAGCCGCAGCCGCTCGTGTTCGTCCATCTGATCGTCGATCGGCTTCCAGGAGTCGTAGCCCTCCGATGCCACGATGCTGGAGAGCTTCACGAGGGCCGATCCGTCCGGTGGGAAATCAATCGACGGCCCCCGCGATGGGCGCTGGAACTGGGTGGTCATCCCCGCGAGCACGGTGATCGGAAACTCGAGTCCCTTTGCTCCGTGGATGGTCATGATGCGCACCGAATCGTCGTCGGTCTCGGGCAGCACCGTTTCTGAAACCCGGGCGTTGTCGGCTCCCTGGAGGCGGGCCCACTGCAGGTACGCCCTCAGGTCGGTGCCTCCGGCATCGACCCAGGCCCGGGCCTGATCGGTGACGAACCGAAGCCGCCGCCACACATCGCGAGGCGCTCCTGTGGCGATCGCGCTCTCCAACACGGCACGATCGCGAACAACACGGTCGAGCAGTTCGGCGGGGGTTGACCAGAGGCGAGCCTCGTGCAGTTGGGCGAGGTGGGCGAGCCCATCGGCCACCGGGTGCCCCTCGGTGCCCTCGGGTGGGTCGGACCGCAGGGAGAAGCGGCCTTGGTGACCCAGTCGCCAGTGGGCGAGGTCGTCATCGCCACAGCCATAGACGAAGGACCGCAATGCGGCGACCGTGGCGAGCTCGTCGGTGGGGTCGGCCACCGCCCGAAGCGTGAGCATCAGCTCGCGCACTTCTCGCGACGCGTAGACGAGGGACGATGTCTCCGCTCGATAAGGCACACCGACGCGATCGAGGGCTCGTTCGAGGGCGGGCAGGCTCGTTCGGGCGGGTAAGAGGATGCACACATCGCTGGGAAGCGCTTCGCGCCAGCCTCCTTTGTTGTCGCCGACCATCCACGGCTGGGGCCCCCTCAGTGCCCCGGCGACGGTGAGAGCCACGTCGCGCGTCTCGACCAGGCGTAAGGAATCGGCCTTGAGTTTCTCGGCGATCGGCTCGCTGCCGAGTAGTGCGACCGAGGGGCCGGCCGGTGCGGCTTCCTCGCGGTGGGCGCTGAGGGCTACGTATTCGGGTTGGCTGCCTGGCTCGGGCCGGATGAGTTCGCCGAAGACGTCGTTGATCCAGCTAATGATCGGGGCGGTGGTACGGAAGTTGACGGTGAGCGAGGGCCGGTCGTGGATACGATCACGGGCCGCGAGATAGACGCCGATGTCGGCTCTTCGGAATCTGTAGATCGACTGCTTGGGGTCGCCCACCACGAAGAGGCGGCCGGGGTCGAGGGGGAGATCGTGCCAGCTCCGGCCTCCGGGGTCGTCCTCGGATGTGGCGATGAGTACCGCCAGTTCGATCTGGATCGGGTCGGTGTCCTGGAACTCGTCGAGCAGGAGTCGGGTGTAGCGCTCCCGCAGCGATGAACGAACCGCCTGGCCGTGTACGGGATGGCTGAGCACGCGTCGGGCGTGGACGAGGAGATCGTGGAATTCGAGACGTCCCTCGGCTCGTCGCTGCTCGGCGGAGCGAACGACGAAGGTGCCGATCCGGCCGCCGAGATGATGAAGGGCACCGGTGGTGACTCGGGCAACCGCTGCATCACATTCGGAGGCGAGTGAGCGCACCGTTCGCCGAATCTCGTCGACATCGATTGCCCAGTTGCTCTTGCGACCATTGCGGCCTGGTTTCAAGGCCCGGGTGGCGCCGTTTCGCTCGCCCATGTCGGCTGCGATTGCCATGGCGTCGATCTCGTCGAGAGCACCGGCGAGGTCGGCGCGATTCTCGGCGAGGCGACCGAAGAACTTCAAGAGGCCGTCGTCGGCCTCGGGCGCGCAATGGCGGCGAAGATTCAGAACCTCGTCGAAGCGGGCCAGCAGGGAAGCCCCGTCGAAGGGCACGGGGGGCGGAGGGTCGAGGTCGAGCCTGTCGCTCACGAGGTCCCAGTTGGCGGCCATCTGGAGGGCCAGCGAACGCAGGGCATCGAGTTTCACGCCGGCGGCCTCGAGCGCGAGCAGGGAGCGAGACATCTCGTCGTCGTCGAGGAGTTGATCGAGGAACTCCCGCCAGCGCTGCTCGAACTCGACCTGAGAACCGATCTCGTCGAGAACCTCGACCCCCGGGGGGAGGCCCGCCTCGACCGGATATTCGCCGAGGATTCGCTGGGCGAACGAGTGGAGGGTGCCGACCGCCGCAGCGTCGAGTTGTTGGACCGCAGCGCGAGCCGCTCCAGCCGCTGGGTCGTCGGGAGAGGTGCGGCCTTCGAATCGCTGACGGATGCGATCGCGGAGCTCGGCCGCCGCCTTCTCGGTGAACGTGATGGCCGCTATCGACTCCATGGCCAGCCCGTCGAGCAGCACGAGGGCCTCGATCCGGTCGACCAGCGCTCGGGTCTTTCCGGACCCGGCGCCGGCTTCCACGAATAGGGTCTGGTCGCGCTGTTCGCGGATCTTCACCCGCTCCGCCTGGTCGGCGGGTTGACGCTCACCGCCGTGGGAGTCGAGGCCGGGAGACTGTTGTTCAGCCACGATCGCCACCGTTTACAGCAAGATAGGTGACCAATTCCGGATCGTCTTGGAGCCGGCTCCAGTCGGCGTACTGGTGGGCCAGGCCGAGGCCATCGGGCTCGCAGAACTCGCAGTCGACCCAGGGGCGAAACTTGGGCACGGCGGGGTGTTGGGGGAAGTGGCCGGTAGCGATGCCGTCGACGATCATCGCCACCGTGGTGAGGGCGGTGGCTTCCACCTCGGGGGTGACCGCGTAGCCGACTGTGTCGAAGCGGCCCTTGCGGGTAACGAACCAGTAGTCGCCCCTGACAGATGCGTTCGGCCGGTCGAGGATCTCGCGAACGGCCAGGGAATAGAGCACGAGCTGGAGGTGGGCGCCGCCGGGGGTGGGGTCGTCGGCGCTCAAGCCGCGGTAGTTGCGGCTCGAACCAGTCTTGTAGTCGATCACCACCAACTCGCCGTTGCTGGTCTCGTCGACGCGGTCGATGGCCCCGCGGAGGAGGAGAGTGCGGCCGTCGGGTAACTCGAGGCTGACCGGCGGCGTGTTGCCCCCGGGCATTCCGAACGCCATCTCGGTGGCGACTGCTCGTGAACCGTGGGCCGCGCGCTGGGCATGATCGAATTCGGCGAAGTCGAGCAGGTCGCTCATGAGGACCTGACGATCGCGCTGCCAGTACACCCGCCGCCCGACTATCCCGCGGGCCTGAAGCCGGTCGGCTTCATCGGACGCAGCGGCCAGGAGTCGCTTGACCTCGGAGTCGGGCCACGGCGCCCCCGGGGCGGGCGAAGCGCCCCTCGATAGTGCCTCGCTGATCCAGCGATCGAGAAGATCGTGCACGAGCGAACCGAGGGTGAGCGGCGAGATGCGGTACTGCTCCTCGGGGTCTTGCACCGAGTCGACGCGCAGGATGTGGCGGATGAAGTATGCGTGGGGGCATTTCGCCCATGACTCGAGGCGGGTGGCGGAGCTGATCTCGCCGGCGTCGGTGGGCGCCGGGAGTTGGGCCCCTCGAAGATCGCCGTCGGTGGCGAGGTTTCCGTCGAAGCGAGTGAAACGCGACGAGAGCCGACCTGTGACGAGGTCGATGCCGCGACGAAGCGCGGGCCGAAGGTCGACCAGGGGATCGGTGCGGATATCGGCGCCTGCTTCGGCCCGGTCGAGCAGGGCTCGCACGTCGTATTCCTGATCGTGAGCCGGGAAGGGTGACGATCTGAGCCCGGCGATGAAGGACGGCACCTCGGTGAGCCAATCGCCGGTGAGTCGGTTGAGATCGGCGGCCGAGGGCCTGACCCCATCGCGGATCTCGGTGGAGTCGAGCAGCCACCGGGAGGGCGCCCGCTCGGCATTGCGGCGCAGGTCGCCGCGCGGAAAGCTGAATACGACCTCGCTGGCGGCGGCCATGACGGCCAGCAGGGCTCGGTGTTCGTCGTGGACGGCATCTGCCGCCAGGGGAAGGTCGGGGGCTGCGACGGTTCGAACTCGATCGGGGAGCAGGGGGTCGTCTCGACGGCGGGCCGGGAACGATCCCTCCGCCATTCCGAGAACAACGACGTTGTCGAGCTCGAGTCCGATGGCCAACTTCACATTCCCGACGAGTACCCCGTTGCCGAAGGAGCCGTGGCGGCCAAGATCGTCGGCGAGTTGGAGCTCGAGGGCCCGCCGAAAGCTCGACGGGTTGGGGTTGGGATCGATCCCGTCGAGGTCGGCCAGCCGATCTATCGCGGCGTCGATCCTCTGGGCGGCCGCTCGTTCCTCCGCGGGCCAATTGGTTCGGAGCGCTTCGCCCCCGAGATAGGTGCGGACGAGTTGGCGGCACCAGGAGGCGAGGCCGGACCACGATGTGGCGCGGCCAGCTGGATCGAGATCGTGGGCCAGGCGGGTGATGAAGCCCGCGAGCTCGCCTGCATGCTCGGCGTCGCGTCGAAGCCGGGCAACCCGCCATCCCTGCTCATCGTCGTCTTGGAATCGCACCGCCTCGGCCTCAAGGTCTTCGATGCGACGCTCCAGGCGATTCGTCCATTGTTGGAGGCCACCGACGATGCCGGCGGCTCTCGATGCTCGCTCCCATGCCGCCACCGGCGCGGGCCGGTTGTCGAGGCCCCGCACAGGGGCGCCGGCGAGCCAGGCCGCGACATCGTGGCGAGACAGGTTGTGGTCGGGCAATGCCAACAAGGCGAGTAGTGAGCGGCCGAGTAGGGAGGCATCGGCGGTGCGAACCGATGAGCCGAACCAGGCGATTCCGGCTGCATCGAGGGCATCGCCGGCGAGCCGGGCGTAGGGGTCGGTGGCGCTGTAGAGGATTGCGCAACGGGCCAGCGGAATCCCACGGCGCGCGGCCGCAATCACTGTTCGCACTGCGTGGCGCACCTCGTCGTCGGCATCTGACACGGTGAGCGCGCGGTGGGCTATGGGGATGGGCGGGACCGAAGCCCCGGGGAGGGGCCACTCCGCTCCGATCGCTTCGATTGCCTGGCGGACCGATGCGTCGGCGTCGTCGACGCCGGTGATGCCGGCCAGCACCAATAGGGGGTGACGGCGGGCGAAGCCGCTCAGAAGGCGAGCCTGGCTGCTGGTGAGGTGCTGGGGGAGAAAGAGGATCGCGGGGCCTAGTTCGGCGAGGATGGGGGCGTTGGTATCGAGGGCGTGAATGGCCGCGTCGATGAGGTCCTGTTCGTCTGAGAAGCCGTCTCCCAGCCGGCGACGCACGGCCCGATGGATTCGAACCACGTCGGAGGTGCGGGGGGTGGTGGCCTCGAGTCGACGGAGGCCTGCCTCCGACACCTCCGAGAGCGACCGATGAGAACGAATCAGTGAGCGTTCGGTGGTGGGGTGTCGTTCGACCCCGGCGAAGTGGCCGGGATCTGAGTGCAGAATTGCGCGCACAGCCCCCGCGAGAACGGGCGTGGAAACCGGTCGACGGCCGGTGGCGGCAAGGCCCGGCGCTCCCAGGAGTTCGGCGAGCCGATACGGGGTGAGGAAGGTGACCGCCGCGATCCCGCCCTTGTGGCCGAGCGACCGTCGCGCCGCGATGCCCACATGGTTTGAGGGAACGATCACCGCGACCGGTTGTAGTGGGTCGTCCTGCTTGTGGTGGTCGATCGCGGCTGCGAGGGTCACGTGGGCCGGAGGGCCATATGGGGTGGTGGTGACCGGGATCGACATCGCAAGGAGGATCGTACGCACACCCTGTGACGAGGGTCGTGTCGCCGAGACTCGAAAGTCGTTTTGTGGTCGGGACTAAGGACCCTGCTGAGAGTAACCCCCAAGAGTTACAATCTCTATATGAGATCTCAGATCTCTATCCAATCTGAATTACGAATGGAGTGATCACTATGAAGAAACGTCTATCAATCATCGGTTACGGGCTACTGGTCATCGGTCTGGTGTTCGTGGTTGTCGGTGGAGTCGCCTACGGAAAGGTCCAGCAGGGTTACGACTCGCTGCACGCCTTCAGCGAGGTGCAGAACGTCAACTTGAGCTACAACGACGACGGCCAGCTCGTTGATCGGGGCACTACCGAAGGTGCCGATGCGATCATGACCTTGCTCACAGAAGATTGGAACTACCCGGTCAACAACTCGGACTTCGATTCCAGCGATCCGCTGGTGAACACCGGGTCTGAGTACATGTTCCAGATGGCGACAATCTCCTACCACACGTTGCACGGCACCCAGACAGTTGTCCTGGCCGAGGACGCCGAATTCAACGGTGAGATCATCGCGGCCGGCAGCTACGACGTCGCAGTCGACGGCCGCTACTGGACCGACTTCGATCGCACGCACCCCCTCGATGGCCCGGCCCGAGGCCAGGCATGGAGCGGAACCGTCCACGGGCTGGTCGGCGAGCTCGGTGTCGGTGCTGTCACCGCATCGACCCTGCAGATGGGTCTGGCAATGGCCGGTCTGTTCGCAGGACTCGGAGTCATCTTCGTGCTCTCCGGTGGCGGCATCGTGTGGGCAGCCAAGGGCACGGAAAAGCTGTTGATCCCCGACACCATTCCCGAAGCACTGCTCGCCGACGGCAAGGCCAAGCAGCCTGTCGCCTAGCGATTGAAACCTGATTTCCCCCATAGTGACAATCACGCCTCTGCACACCAGGGGCGTGATTGTCGTTTTCGCCCTCTCGCGGGTCGCTCAGTCGTCAGGGGGAGCGGCGAAGTCGATGAGCTCCTCCACCGCGCCGAGAAGGGGGGCTTCAAGATCCGTCCAACTCGACACCCGACCGAGCAGCTGCTTCCAGAACTCGCCGGTGGATCGTTCGACCCCGAGGGCGGCGAGCACACCCTGCTTCCACGGCTCACCGCGGGGCACCTCCGGCCAGGCGTCGATGCCGAGCACGGCCGGCTTCACCGCCTGCCAGATGTCGACATAGGGGTGGCCACAGATCAACACGTTGGGGTCGCCGACGGTGTCGGCGATGCGCTGCTCCTTGCTTCCCTCCACGAGGTGGTCGAGCAAGACGCCGAGGCGACGTCGGTCGGTGGGTCTGAACCCACGGACCCGGTCGGCGAGGTCGTCGGCACCGTCGAGCCGCTCGACCACGACCCCCTCCACTCTGAGGTCGGAGCCCCAGACCTTCTCGATCAGTTCGGCGTCGTGGATACCCTCGACCCAGATGCGGCTGGCGCGAGCGATCCGGGCGGGCACGGCCCCGAGGTCGATCGAGCCGGACGCGGTGAGCGATGGGGCCTCGGGCTCACGGACGGGTACGACAAGCCTGCACGGCACACCCTTGCCGTCGATACCGGCGCGCACCGAACCTTCGCTGTAGCGCACGACGTGATCGCGGCCGTGGCGATCGCGCAGGACTAGACGGGGCGGAGCGAACTCCACGAGGGCACCGACCGCACCACTGGCCCGGTCCTCGAGCACGAGGCCCCGGCGGGCCGCCACTACCGGGTAGGCGCGTTTGCGGGTTGGGGGGCCGTCGAGGGGGCCCGAGAGCATGCCGTCGTCACGCATGCCGGTCACCGTAACCCGTTAGGGATCGTCAGAGTGGCCACTCACGGAGTTGCGACTCCTATGATGGTGGGGTGCCCTACCGTGTCGAGGAACTTGCCGAAGCCGCCGGCGTGGCGGTCGACACCGTCCGCTACTACCAGCGTGAGAAGTTGCTGGCTCCTCCCGAGCGCGAAGGTCGGCGGGCCTGGTACGACGATGGGCACCTCGAACGCCTCCGTGAGATCCGCGACCTTGCCGATCAGGGATTCAGTCTCGCCCAGATCCGCTCCCTGTCGTCCCCCGACGCCAGTGGTCTGCTGGCGGATCTCGCGTCCGAGAACGCCGCCGATCCCGAGCTCGACAAATCCGAACTCGCCCGTCGAGCGGAGGTGCCGGAGTTCCTCGTCGACGTCGTTGTGAGCGCGGGTCTGATCACCCCCAGCGGGGCATCCGGTGATGAACGCTTCGCCGCCGACAGCATCGACATGCTCGTAGCGGCGCGGACCCTCGTGAGCGAAGGCGTGTCGCTGGAGGAACTCACCGCCCTCGCTCTGCGCCACGCCACCCACGTCGAGGACGTGATCGACGACGCCATCGAAGTCTTCAAACGCCACAGCGACAACAAGGGCGGAAGTCGAGAAGACCTCGTGGCGCTCATGCACCGGCTGGTGCCGGTCGCCTCCTCCCTGGTCGGCCAGCACTTCGAACGAACCCTGCGAACCCGAGCCCTCGCCCGCATCGGCGACGATCCCGTCACCGAGGGCGGAGGGGTCGTGGTGTTCGCCCACAAGCTGGAGAAGCACCTCGACCCGGTCGCCCTCTACGAGGCGGCCGATGATCACCACCGGATGCTCTGGGTGCGGCCCGAGTCCGGGTTTGCCCTTGTCGGCCTGGGCGCCGTCGAGGTGATCGAGCCCCACGGCCAAACCAGGTTCTCGGCGGCGTCGGCGGCTCGGGCCGCGCTGGCGGCGCGAGTCCGGCGTCACGGGCCGGCCGATGCCCCCGCTCCCGTGCTCGTCGGTGGATTCTCGTTCTCTTGTGGCGCCGGTGAACAGGGCCCCGACTGGTCGGGCTACCCCGATGCCCGGTGGGTCCTGCCGGAGCTCACCGTGGTCACCCGGGCCGACGGCTGCTGGCTGCTCGCCGCCACCGTGCTCGCGGATGGAGACGACGAGAAGGCGGCCCTCGACAAGCTTGAGGCGCGGATCGACATCCTGGCCCAGACCCCGCTGCCGGTCGCGTCATCGGGCGCTGAGGTCCCCCACGGCGAACCATCGAGCAACGATCCGCCCTATGTCGATCTGGTGGTCGAAGGAGTGGCGGCGATCACCGCCGGCGAGTTCGGGAAGGTCGTGCTGGCCCGGGTATTCGACCGGGGCCCCATCGACACCGGCCTCGTCCTCCAGCGCCTCGTCGACCGCTACCCGACGTGCGCGGTGTTCTCGGTGGGTGTGGGCGACCGCGCCTTCCTGGGTGCGAGCCCGGAGCAGCTGGTGGCCCTCGACGGCCGCGAGGTGCACACCGTCGCCCTGGCCGGAACCACCGGCCGCGGTTGGGACGAGACCACCGATACGGGGCTGGCGGCGGAGATGATGGCATCGCCGAAGGTGCGGTCCGAGCACGCCTTCGTCGTGGACGACATCTCTTCTCGGCTGGCGACGCTGGGTCTCGTGGGCGAGACGCCCAGCGAACCGGAGGTTCTCCGTCTCGCTCGGGTGCAGCACCTCCGTACCCCGATCACCGCTCGGGTCGAACGTCGAACCGGTGGCGTCTCCGACATGGACGTGATGAGGGTGGCGAGTGTGCTCCACCCCACACCGGCGGTGGCCGGCACCCCCACCGAGGCAGCCCTGAAGTGGCTGACCACCCACGAGGACTTCGACCGGGGCTGGTATGCCGCTCCGGTCGGCTGGTGCGACCTCGACGGCAACGGCGAGCTTCGCGTGGCCCTGCGCACAGCCCTGGTCGACACTGATCGCGTGCAGCTTTTCGCCGGCGCCGGGATCGTGGCCGACTCTGATCCTGAAGATGAGCTCACCGAAACCGGCGTGAAGCTCCGTGCCCTCCTCGATGTGATGGAGTCCTGACATGACCGATCCCGTCTACGACCCGATTGCCGTCTTCGCAGCTACCCTCGCCGGCCATGGCGTGGTCGATGTGGTCATCAGTCCGGGCTCACGATCGACCCCCCTGGCCGTCACCTTCCACGCCCGGCCCGACATGCGCACATGGATCCAACTCGATGAACGATCAGCGGGGTTCTTCGCTCTCGGCCAGGCCAAGGCCACCGGTCGCCCATCGGTGCTCATCTGCACGTCGGGCACTGCCGCAGCCAACTATCTGCCTGCCATCGTGGAGGCCAACCATGCGGGAGTGCCTCTGATCGTGTGTACCGCCGACCGGCCCCCGGAGCTGAGGGGCTGGGGAGCGGGGCAGACCATCGACCAGGTCGAGATGTTCGGTACCAACGTCCGCTGGTTCGTCGACCTGCCCGATCCGAGCCAGTGGAGCGGGCAGCAGGCTTCGATGGCGGCCATGAGGGCCCTCGACCGCTGCACCGGTCGCCGTCGTGGTCCGGTTCATCTCAACTGGCCCCTCCGCGAGCCGCTCGAGCCGGTGGGGGCTGTCCCCGTTCCCGATCTGATCCGGTCCCGCGAGAGCGATGTTCGCCCGTTTCAGCTCTCCGACGATGCCCTCGGTGAACTCACCGATCGGGAGAAGGGCGTCATCATCGTCGGGCCCGACATTGCCGCCAGCATCGCCGAGGAGCACGAGCTCGCGGAGTGGATCCTCGAGTTCGCGATGACCGTGGCCTGGCCGATCTTCGCGGAACCGATCACCCAACTCCGCCGCGGCCATCGACGCGGCGAGAAGTACGTGATGAACGCCATCGACCATCTCTGCAAGCACTCCGATGTGGTTGACGCCTTGGTGCCAGACGTGGTGCTCCGCCTGGGCGCCAGCCCCACCTCGAAGCCGGTTCGCCAATGGCTCGAACGAGTCCGACCCCCACACGTGGTGCTGATAGATCCCGAGGAACGGTGGAACGACGCCTCGTTCACCGCCACCGAACATCATGCCGCGCCCCTCGTGAGCGTTCTGGGAAGGGCTCGTCGCCTCGGTGCGGGTGCTCGCGAGCGAAGCCCGTGGCTCGATCGCTGGTGGGATCTCGACAAGGCCGCGTCGAGGGAGGTCGATTCGGCTCTCGCCTCGGGCCCCAGGCTCAGTGGCCGCGTCGTGCGCGAGATGGTGGATGCCTTGCCCGAGGGAGCGGTGGTGATGACCTCCAACTCCATGCCGGTGCGCGACCTCGATGCGTTCCTTCCCAATGGGGGCGCCACTGTGTCGTTCGTGGCCAATCGAGGGGCCTCGGGGATCGACGGGATCACCTCCACCGCTCTCGGCCTGGCCTCCAAGACCCATGATCCGGTGCTTGCGTTCATCGGCGACTTGGCTCTGCTGCACGACGTGGGTGCCTTGTTCGGGGCCGCCCGAGCCGGACTTCATCTCACCGTTGTGTGCATCGACAACGACGGCGGTGGCATCTTCTCGCTCCTGCCGATTGCAGCCCGCGCCGACGACGTCGACTTCGAAACCCTTTTCGGTACGCCGCACGGCATCGACCTCGCCGCCCTCGACGGCACTGCGGGCGTGCGCGTCGTAGAGGTGGCTGAGCAAGACGATCTGGCGGCCCTAGTTGTCGCCGCCACGGCCACTTCCGAGCCCGGTGTCGACATCGTCTTGGTGCGCGTGGATCGCGATGCCGACGTCGCCCAACGTCGCGACATCACCGATGCGGTCGGCCGGGCCCTCCGAACGTGACGTCGCCTCTGGTGGTGCTCCACGGGTTCACCGGTTCGACAGCCACCATGGAGATGATCGCGGCGGCGTTTCGCGAGGAGCATCGGGTCCTTGTGCCGGACCTTGCCGGTCACGGACTCTCGCCTCACATCGAAGCGGACCCGGCCTCGTTCTCCGTCGATTCCATGGCCCGTGCGGTGGCCTCGCTGGTGGGTGAACCATTCCACCTGGTCGGCTACTCGATGGGTGGAAGGGTTGCTCTCACCCTTGCCTGCGAGCAGGCGCACCGGGTGAAGTCACTGTCGCTGATCGGAGCCTCGGCGGGACTCGCCACCGAGGACGAACGAGCCAGACGTGTGGTGGCCGATGAGGAACTGGCTCGTCGGATCATCAGCGAGGGAATAGAGAGTTTTGTCGACGCCTGGATGGCTAACCCGCTGTTCGCCACCCAGGCCCGCCTCGGCCCGGAGTACCTCGCCGCGGCCCGGGCCCAGAGGCTCACCAATGATCCCGCTGCCTTGGCCGCGAGCCTGCGCGCCGCAGGTACGGGCAGGATGCGGGCGCTGCACGGCGAACTCCACCGATGCGCGATGCCAGTGGGGCTCATCGTGGGTGCCGACGATCCGAAGTTTCGTACCATCGCCGACGAGCTGGCATCGTCTCTACCGAATGTCGCAGTCCATACGATCACCGATGCGGGCCACGCCACTCATGTCGAACAGCCGACCGCTACGGTCGCCGCCATCAGGTCCACCATCGAGGCGGCCGTGTGATCGTAGATCTCAGGAACTACCGGCTTGGTCTCGTCTCTCAACTCAGCACCGCTCATGGCGTGGTGCATCAGCGTCGGGGCATTCTCGTGTCGGTCAGCGACGGTGAGCATGTGGGCTGGGGCGAGGCGGCTCCCATGCCGGGTTGGTCGAACAGCTCCCACGAGCTGGTCTCGGCTTCGCTAGCGGTGGCCGCCGCCAATCTCGATACCGACGTCGATGCCACGCTCGACGCGCTCGACGCGGTACCCGAGGCTCGGGCCGGTCTCGCCGGGGCCCTGGCAGATCTCACCGCTCGTCGAAGGGGTCTCTCGTTGAGCCGATTGCTTGATCCCGACGCGTCCGCCTCGGTGGCCGTCAACAGCCTCGTGACCGCCTCCGACCCGGCCGAAGCCGCGGGTGACGCCCGCCTTGCCCTCGACAGCGGAATTCGAACCATCAAGGTGAAGGTCGCCGCCGAGAGCCCAACCCTCGATCTCAAACGGGTCGCCGCGGTCCGCGACGCGGTGGGGCCCCATGTGGAACTGAGACTCGATGCCAACGGTGGCTGGACCGTGCCGCTCGCGCTCGAGATGCTGGACGCGCTGGCCCCTCACCACATCTCGTTCTGTGAGGAACCGGTTAGCGGGATAGCGGCAATCGCCGAGGTCGGTGCGGCCAGCGCGGTGCCGGTGGGGATAGACGAGTCGGCCAGATCTGTCGATGATGTCGCGGAGGCCCTCGGCACCGGCACCATCGACGTGGTCGTGGTGAAGCCCCAGGCGATCGGAGGCCCCGACGTGGCCATGCAGGCGATACGCCTGGTGCGCGAATTCGGCGCCACACCGATCGTCACGACGATGATCGACAGCGCGGTAGGCGTCGCCCACGCGCTCCACGTCGCCTGTGCGAGTGGTGTGGATTTGGCGCACGGCTTGGCCACATCAGCGCTATTGCGCGACGACGTCGCCGACCCACCGCCCGTCGTCGACGGACGGATGGCCGTGCCGACTGGGCCCGGGATCGGCGTCGGCCCCTTGTAGGGCCCCAGTACCCTCCGGCCGTGGATCTCTTCATCGTTCGTCACGGTCGCCCCATGCGCCAGCTTGTCGGAGAAGGCGAAACCGCGGATCCAGGCCTTTCCGACATCGGCCTCGAACAGGCTCGCCGCACCGCCGATCTCCTCGAAGCCGAACGGATCGATCACATCGTGTCGTCCACGATGCGACGCGCCCGCGACACCGCCCTGCCGCTGGCGAGCCGACTCGGGTACGAGATCCAACATATCGACGACATCAAGGAGTCCGACCACCGCTCATCGATGTATGTCCCGCTCGAGGAGATGTCGGCCGACGATCCCGAGACGGCGCACTATTTCGAAGGCGACCTGATGGAGGTGATCTTCAGCGACGGCTATCACGTGTTCGAGGATCGCGTCGTGAGCGGCTTCCAACAGATCATCGACGCCAACCGTTCGAAACGGGTTGCGGTGTTCTGCCACAGGATGGTCACCGCCGTCTTCCTCAAGTCCATCCTCGGAGTCCACGATGTGTTCTCCCTCAAGATCGACTATTGCGGCGTCACGCGCGTGCAGGCCGCCAGCCAGGGCCACCGCACCGTCCGCAGCATCAACGAGACTCAACACGTTCGCGATCTCATCCAGTGGTGAGCTTGAGTCCGCCATCTCAGTCGTCGAAGCCTCCTACGCTGATCTTGTGAATCTCACCCTCGTCGTTATGGCCGCCGGGCTCGGATCCCGGTTCGGCGGCACGAAGCAGCTTGCCGTCGTGGGCACCGACGGCGAAGCCTTCCTCGACTTCGCCATCCGTGATGCGGTCGATGCCGGCGTGGAGAAGGTCGTGCTGATCGTTCGCTCCGGCATCGAGGCCGATGTCCGACGCCATGTCGACGGTCACCACCGGGGGGTCGACATCGCCTACGTCTGCCAGGACGGCCACGGCCCGGCGCGGGAGAAGCCATGGGGCACCGGCCATGCCGTTCTCACCGCCGAGCCCGACGTCGACGGGCCCTTCGTCGTGATCAACGCCGACGACTACTACGGCCGTTCCACCTATTTCGCCCTTGTGGCCGCCGCTTCACATCTCAGCGACGACCGCGCCCTCTTAGCCGGGTTCCGCCTCGACCAGACCTTGCCGGAGTTCGGCGAGGTGAGCCGCGGGGTCTGTGGTGTCGAAGGTGACGAACTCGTATCGCTGGTGGAGACCCATGGAATCGAGCGGCGTTCCGACGGCACCATCCGCGCCACCGATCCCGAAGGGCCACTCGCCGACGACACCGTTGCTTCGATGAACTGCTGGGTGTTCCCCCACCGCCTGTTCGATGATCTCGAGGCCGGGTTCGCGGAATTCGTAGACCGTCACCGTGAGGAACCGAAAGCCGAATACCAGATTCCATCGGTGGTCCACCAGTTGATGGAGGCGGGGGAGATCACTGTGGGTGTGGTTCCCACCGACGAACCCTGGGTTGGTGTCACCAACCCCCACGATCTGGAAGTTGCGCGCCGGCGGATCGCCGAGGTCCGCTCCGGCGGGTGAGAAAGGTCTACTCCGGGAACCGCTCGCTGGTTCGCGACGTCACACCGGTATGAAGATCCTGCGATCCCTCACCATCGTTGCTGCCATCGCCCTCGTCGGCGCCGCCTGCGGCGACGACTCATCTATCACCTCGCCGATCGGTGATGACGGTTCCCTCAGCACCGGCGAAGGCACAACCTCCACCGTTGAACCAGGGCGGGGTTGGCTCGAGGGCGGCGACCTCGACTGGGTGGGCGGTTCGGACGGCTTCGTGGGAGATGCCGCACCGGGTGCGGTGGCTCTGGCCGACGAAGGCGCGGACTTGGCCGAGGAGCGGAGCGCCGACATAATCGCGCCGGTTCCCTCGCCCGACGACAACACCCCCTTGAGTGCGGGATCGATCAACGATGGCGGCGACGTCAATGCCTATCTCGAATATCGCGAGCGGATTCTCGGGGCAGGCTTGTCGGTACGGGCGCTGGACATCACCGAGTCGACCCTCATCACAGTGGTCGGAAACAATGGTCTGCCGGTGCTCGACGCGGCAGTTGAATTCTGGGATCCCACCGCCGACACCGATACGCCGATGGTCTCGCTGCGCACCACCGCCGATGGCACGGTTCGGTTTCTCCCCGCCGCGATGACCGCTGACCGTTTCGATCGGTTCGACATCGACATTGTGGTCGGCGAGGTTCGCGAGATCGTCTCCTTCGATCGTGGGGAGGATGCTGTCACGGTCGAGTTGCCGGTTGAGGGTGGGATCGATGGCTCGGTTCCCCTCGATATCCACTTCGTCCTCGACGCCACCGGGTCGATGGGCGACGAGATCAGCCGACTCCGCGACAACATGACCTCCATCGCCGAACAGATAGCGGCCCTGCCCAGCCGGCCCGATGTGCGGTTCGGGATGACGGTGTATCGCGACGTTGGGGACCTGTTTGTCACCCGCACCTTCGATCTCACCGATGACCTGACCGATTTCCTCGATGCTCTGGCGTTGGTTTCGGCCGAAGGCGGGGGCGACTACCCCGAGGCCATGGATGAGGCGCTGGCTGATGCCCTCGACAAGCCCGCGTGGCGGCGCGACGGGGCCGTCGAACTGATGATCCTCATCGCCGACGCCCCACCCCAGGTCGGTCGCCAGGTCGAGTCGCCCTACACCGCCTCTGCGGTTGCGGCGGCCACTCAAGGGGTGAAGATATTCCCGGTGGCCGCGTCGGGCACCGATGATCAGGCCGAATACGTAATGAGAGAACTGGCCTTCGTCAGTGGTGGCCGGTTCGTGTTCCTCTCCTATGGCGTTGATGGCGCAGCCACCGGCGAAAGCACCGATATCTCTCCCGACGACTACGACGAACTGCCTCTCGACCAACTCGTGGTGAAACTCGTCGAGGACGAGTTGGCCGCGTTGGCCGGAGAAGGCGCCGGCCCCCAGCCCAGCACCACGACCACAATCGACCCGGTTCAGACCACTACCACCGTGGATCAATAGACCATCGGCAAGGGTGGGCTTTCGGTCAGCTGAAGGGATTCTCCGGCCGAGCTGTCGCCTGGCCGTCGACCTCGATGTCGACTCTCTCGTTGTAGAAGCAAATGAGGCCCTTCACCGGAGCCGACTCGGGCAGTGGATCGTCGTACCCCCAGGCGATGTCGGTGTGCTCCTCGCCGCCGACAGTGGCTGACCAATAACGAGCCACTCCCTTGTAGGGGCAACCCGTCGACGTATCGGTAGGACTGAGCAGGTCGAGGCGGACATCGTCGGCGGGCAGGTAGTAGCGAGGGATGAGCCCGGTCTCGAACAGGATCGTCGGGTTCCGCGAGTCGGCGACAATCTCGCCTTGGACCTTCACCACCACATGGCGTGACGAGGCAAGCGCATCGATGCGCGCATACGGACTGCGGGGATGGACGAAGACCTCCTCATTCTCCTCGAACCAGCGATCGACCGTCCCCCAATCGAGCTTCACATGGCCGGGCAACTCCTCGATCGTGGAGGCGGGAAGGCTGTCGTCGTGGACGTCGGCCTCGGGGATGTACCAGAAGGGGTAGTACTTGTGTTCCCACACCAACTGGGCACTACGGGTGTCGACCACGGTTCGGTCGCCGATCGTTCCGCGGATCCATTTCGATGTCGGCTCAATGCGTTCGATGCTCATGACTCCCACAACTCACCCACGCCGTCGAAGATTCCCATCGCGTGCCAGACTCCGGAGGTGCTTCCTCCCGTTGTGACCCGTTACGCGCCCAATGCGATGGTGTCCACCATCGACCACCTCGCCACCCATGCCGGACTCGAGCTCCTGGGTCGGGGGGGATCGGCCGTCGATGCGGCCATCGGCGCCAACGCCGTGTTGTCGGTGACGTCGTCGCACATGTGCGGAATGGGAGGCGACTTGTGGGCGCTCGTCCACACCGGCGATGGAGCCCCCGGCACTCTCGACGCGTCGGGTAGAGCGGGTTCGGGCGCGGATCCTGATGAGGCCCGAGCGGCCGGTCTCCACCACATCCCGCTCAAGGGCGACGTTCGGGCCATCACCGTGCCCGGGGCGGTCGACGGCTGGCTGGCTCTTCACGAGCGCTATGGGCGACTGGAACTGGCCGACGTGTTCGCAGCTGCCGTGGGATTTGCCGAGGACGGGTTCGCGGTCGCTCCCTTGCTGGCCAGGGCGGCACCGCTCGTGGCCGGAATCGCTCACAATGAGCTGCCTCCCGCTCCCCACACAGGTGAGCTGGTGACCCGGCCGGGGTCGGCCCGCGCTCTGAACGCCATCGCGGCGCACGGTCGTGAGGGCTTCTACGGAGGCGAGTTCGGCGAGTGCCTTCTCGCTGTCGGTCCGGATCAGTTTGGAGCGGACGACCTCGTCGAGTCGCAGGCTCGATGGGTCGAGCCGGTTTCGGTCGATGCGTTCGGTCATCGTCTCTGGACGCCGCCCCCGACCAGTCAGGGATACATCACGATCCTCGGTGCTGCGATCGCCGACGCGTTCGACCTCACCGAGGACGGTGCCGGTACCCACTTGCTGATCGAGTCGGCCGTGCAGGCGGGCCACGATCGACCCATTGCCCTCTACGAAGGCGCCGATCCGGCCGCGCTGCTCGCGCCCGAACTGATCCGCCATCGGCAGGGCCAGATCGACCCCGACCAGGCGGGCCGGGTCGATGTTCCGGCCTTCGATGGCGACACCACCTACCTGTGCGTGGTCGACGCCGACGGCATGGGTGTGTCGCTGATCAACTCCAACGCCAGTGGCTTCGGTGCCCACATCGTGGCCGGATCGAGCGGGATATTCCTGCACGATCGTGGCCTCGGATTCTCTCTCGAGCCCGGCCATCCCGCGGAGTACGGGCCGGGCCGCCGGCCTCCCCACACGCTGGCCCCGGCGCTCGTCACGCGAGGCGATGGTTCCTTGAAGGCTGTGCTTGGCACGATGGGTGGAGATTCCCAGCCCCAGATCCTGTTGCAGATCCTCGCCTCGATGCTGGTGCACGGCCGCGACCCGGGCCGTGCCCTGAGCGAGGGGCGCTGGAGCCTTGCCGCCGTCGATGGGGGCGGGTTCGATACGTGGAGGGCGGGTCATGGGCGCCGTGTCGAGCTTGAAGATCATGTCGAGTCCGAGGTCGGCGAGGCTCTTGTTTCCAGAGGCCACGATGTCGGCATGGGTGGACACGGAAGCTTTGGTCATGCCCACGCCATCGAGGTGACCGAGCACGGCACGCTCGCAGGAGCAGCCGACCCCCGCGCCCTCACCGGTGTGGCATCGGGGATCTGAACTGGGGTCCGCTCACCGGGTGCTCACCCCAGCAGATCGGTGACCACGTCGTGGTAGAAGCGGGTGGTGAGGTGGAGCGACTCGACGTCGATGCGCTCATCATGGCCGTGGAAGCGTGAACCGAACTCAGCGGGCGACACAGAGGGGCTGAGCAGGCCGGCGCCGTAGGCGATCGCCCCCAGCTCGCGGTGCACGCGTGCGTCGGTGAACCCGGGGCTGATCAGGGGCAGGAGGCGACTTGCCGGGAAGGGCCGGTTGGCGGCGCGCTGCATGGCATCCCAGAGTGGGGTGTTGGGTTGGCTCACCGACGACTCATCGTTCATCAGGGCGGTGGTCTCGACATCGTCGTAGAGATCGCCGAGTGCGGCGCGCAGGTGGGCTTCCACCTCAGGGGCACCTTCGCCGGGCAGCGTGCGGACATCGACATCGATGTCGACGATGTCGGGAATCACGTTGGTCTTGGTCTGGCCTACTGCTGCGTTGGGCGAGAATGTCGTATGGGAGCAGGCGTGGAGATGGCTGGCTGCGGGCCGGCTGGGCATCGCCTCGAGGGCCTCGTCTATCGCTCCATCGTCGAGTAGGACCTGCTTCATCTCGGGAGCCAGGTCCATGGCCTCGACCTGGGGCCGCCAGAAGTCGTGAAACCGGGCCGGCGGGCGATAATCGGCGAGCCGCTGGACGATCGCTGCAGCCTTCACCAGAGCGTTGTCGGTGCGAAAGGGCATCGAACCGTGGCCCGGCAACCCGCGCACGCGGAGCCGACGCCATGCCACACCCTTCTCACCGACGGTCATGGAGATGGCCGGCGCATCGGAGGATCCATTGTGGAGTCCACCGTTTTCGGTGAGGACATAATTTGTCCTGATCGCCTCGGGATGATTGTCGCCCATCCAGCGCGCTCCGTAAGCCGAGCCGGACTCCTCGTCGGCCACTGCGAGGAAGACCAGATCGCCGCGGGGCTTCCAGCCTGCCTCGGCCAGGTTCCGGGTGACCACTGCCATGGTGGCGGTGAGATTGAGCATGTCGACCGCGCCCCGGCCCCACACCTCGCCGTCGATGATCTCTCCACCGAACGGGTCCTCGCGCCAGCCGTCGGGGCTGACAGGCACGACGTCGGTGTGACCGTTGAGGCAGAGGCTGGGTGCTTCGGGGTCGGACCCCTCGATCCGGGCCACGAGTGAGGTGCGTCCCGGTGCCGCGTGGTAGCGCTCGACATCGAGGCCTGCGCCTTCGAGGTAGTCGGTGAGTAGATCGGCGTTACGGATCTCCTGACCGGATTCTTCGGTGCCCTCATTGACACACTCGTTGCGGATCAGCGCTTGCAGTAGTTCGACGGTCTCGTCGCCGCGGGGTTCGGTCATGGGTTCAGTTTCGACCAAGTCGAGTGCTATCGACAAAACACGGACCGAATTCTACGATCGCTGCGGTGCCTCCCAAGTCGATCGGCGCATCTGGCCACGACGTGGTTCGCTATGGAGATGCGTCACCCCAGTTCGCCAACCTCACCCTCCCCCCCGGGGATGGACCCTTCCCGGTGATCGCATTCATCCACGGCGGCTTCTGGCGTAATGCCTACGACTTCACGCTGGCCGAGCCCCAGGCCGCCGACGCGGTGGCCCACGGCTACGCCGCATGGAATATCGAGTACCGCCGAGTCGGCGATCCCGGAGGTGGATTTCCCGGGACCCTCGACGACGTGGCCGTAGCGGTGGATCTGCTGGCCGATCTCGAGGCACCACTCGACCTCGACCGGGTAGTGGTGGTCGGCCATTCGGCCGGCGGCCATCTGGCTCTATGGGTGGGTCAACGCGAGCAGCCGGCAGTCACTCCGGTTCTTGTGGTGGGCCAGGCCCCCGTGGCCGATCTCGTCGCCACCGCCGATCTCAGCGGGGGAGCGGTGGTGGAGTTCATGGGGGGCAGCGCCGACGAACTGCCCGACGCCTACGCTGTCACCGACCCCCTCCGGCTTCTGCCGGTGAAGGTTGCCCAGCTGATCGTGCACGGCGACACCGATGTCATCGTGCCGGTTGAAACCGTATGTGACTACGTGAGAGCGGCCGGCGACGGTGTGCTCTTTCGGGAGTTCGTAGAAACCGATCACTTCGATGTGATCGACCCCAGCCACGAGTCGTGGCAGTTTGTGCTCGCAGCAATCGAGGAGAGGCAATGACTGATCTGGCCGCCTACACACTCGCCGACCAGTTCGGCTCCGAACAGGGGCGGGCCACCCTGTCGGGTGTCCAGGCGATGGTGCGCATGGTTCTCGACCAGGTTCGAGCCGACGGGCGGGTCGGCCAACGTACGGGCGCACTCATCGCGGGCTACCGAGGATCGCCGGTCGGGGGTATCGATGCCGCCTATCTGCGAAATCAGAGTGAGCTCGACGCCAACCAGGTCCGGTTCATCAACGGCGTCAACGAGGAACTCGGCGCCACCATGGTGTGGGGATCCCAGCTGGCCAGCAGGCACGAGGCCCCTCTCTACGACGGCGTACTCGGACTCTGGTACGGAAAGGGTCCCGGCCTCGACCGGGCCGGCGATGCCATCCGCCACGGCAACCTGTGCGGCACGGGCCGTACCGATGGTGTGATCGCGGCGGTGGGCGACGATCCGGCGTGCAAGTCGTCGACCCTGCCGTCTGCTTCCGAGCACTCCATGGCCGACCTCGCCCTCCCCACTCTCTATCCGGCCTCCGTGCAGGAGATCCTCGACTACGGCCGTTACGGCTACGAGCTCTCCCGGGCCTGTGGAGCATGGGTGGGTATGAAGATCCACACCGATGTGGCCGACGGCTCCGCCACCGTCAATTTCGACCCTCGACGGATCGAGCTCGCCGGTGTGCCCTTCCTGGTCGACGACGATCCGTGGATGCAGACGGTCAACGATGCTCTACTCGCCCCGTTCTCGGTGCAACAGGAGAACGAGGCCTTCACGGTTCGCCTCGACGCAGCCCGGCACTTCGTGGCCACCAACCGGCTCGACCGCACCGTAGGTGCCACCGATGCCTGGCTCGGCATCATCGCGGGGGGTAAGGCCTACCTCGATGTTCGGAGCGCCCTCACCCAGCTGGGTATCGAGTCCGACGCCGACCTGGTCGGTGCAGGGATCCGGATCTACAAGCCGGCCATGATCTGGCCCCTGGAACCCGCGGGCCTTCGCCGGTTCGCGTCGGGCACCGCCACCATCGTGGCCGTCGAGGAGAAGCGGGCGTTCCTGGAGGACCAGGTCCGCAACCAGCTCTACGGGTCGACAGATGCTCCGGAGGTAATCGGTAAGTTCGATATCGAAGGCCGCCCTCTCGTTCCCTCCGCGGGGGCGCTCGAGCCCGATCAGCTCGTCGAGCCGCTCCGCCGCCTGCTCCAGCCCCGACTCGGCTCCGATCGGCTCACTCCGAAACGGGAGCGCATCGCCGTCTCGGCCGTGGGCAGCACCCTCCCCAGTCGCACCCCGTATTTCTGCTCCGGGTGTCCTCACAATCGATCGACGAGGGTTCCCGAAGGTTCGGTGGCCGGTGGCGGAATCGGTTGTCACGGAATGGCCCTGCTGATGCCGGGCCGCGCCACCGGTATCACCCAGATGGGCGGAGAGGGTGCCCAGTGGGTCGGCTTGTCGCCGTTCGTGGATGAGGCTCACCGCTTCCAGAACCTCGGCGATGGCACCCTGGCCCACTCCGGCATCCTGGCCATCCGCCAGGCAGTGTCGTCGGGGGCCAACATCACCTACAAGATCCTCTACAACGGCACCGTGGCCATGACCGGAGGGCAGGATGCCGCTGGTGAACTGGCCGTGCCCGAACTCACCAGAGAACTCGATGCTGAAGGTGTGGCACGAGTGGTGGTGGTGGCCGACGACACCGAGAAGTACGCATCCGACGCCTGGTTCGCTCCGGGCACCAAGGTCGTCCACCGAGACAAGCTTGACGACATCCAGCTCGAATTACGTGAGATGCAGGGCACCACGGTGCTCATCTACGACCAGGGCTGTGCAGCCGAACTCAGGCGAGGCCGCAAGCGGGGTCGCATCGAGCGCCCCACCACCAGGGTGTTCATCAATGAGGCGGTCTGTGACGGCTGCGGTCATTGCGGCGAGATCTCCAATTGCATCAGCGTGCATCCCGTCACCACCCCGTTCGGCCGCAAGACCCGCATCCATCAGGAGTCGTGCAACTTCGACCTCACCTGTCTCGGCGGAGACTGTCCCGCCTTCATCACCGTCACGGTGGATGAATCGGATTTGTCCGCCGGCGAACACGGTGCCCCGCTTGGCGCCACGGTGGCGGCCTGGCCGATGCCGGCCGATCCGGTTGTGCCCGACGAGGCGTCGCTCCTCATTGTCGGTATCGGCGGTACCGGGGTGGTAACCGTCAACCAGCTGCTGAATACAGCGGCCCTCCTCGACGACAAGACGGCCTCCAGCCTCGACCAAACTGGTCTGGCCCAGAAGGGCGGACAGGTGGTCTCACATCTGCGCATCGGCCCCGACGCCGACGTGGGCTCCAGTCGCCTGGCCGAAGGCAGCGCCGACGGCTATCTCGTTTTCGACCTCGTGGCCGGAGTGTCGCCGGTCAACCTGGCCCGCACCGCGTCCGACCGAACCACTGCGGTCGTGTCCACCTCGAGGATGCCCACAGGCCACATGGTCACCAAGCGGGCTCTCGCCGACTTCCCCGAGGTAGAGGCTTTCCGAGATGAGATCGACCGCACCACGCGGGCCGAGTCCAATCAGTGGGTCGACGCTGAGGGGATCGCCACGAGCGTCTTTCGATCTCAGCCCGCCGCCAACCTCATCGTGCTCGGCGTCGCCTACCAGAAGGGACTCGTGCCCGTGAGCGGTGGAGCGATCGAAAGGGCGATCGAACTCAACGGCGTCGCGGTGGAAATGAACACCGAGGCGTTCCGGCTCGGTCGCCGTCTCGCGGCCGATCCTGAGCTCGCAGCCGAGATCGAGATCGACACCCCGACCACCGAGTCGCCCCCTGCCCTCTCCGCCGCCCACAGTGAGCTGCTCGCCAGCATCGACACCGACGAAGCCCTGGCCGAAACACTCGCATGGCGAATCCCGGAGCTCGTCGCCTACGGCGGCAGGAGCTGGGTCGCCCGCTACCTCGAAACGGTGGGGCTTGTGCGCCGTGCTGAGGTGGCAGTGCCGGGCCGAAGTGACCTCGCCGACACCGTCGCCCAGCAGCTGTTTCGGCTCATGACCTACAAGGACGAATACGAGGTCGCCCGCTTGCATCGTCGGCCCGGACTCGCCGAGGAGATCAAGGGTCGATTCGGCGCCGGCGCCAGTTTCACCTACCAGCTCAAGCCCCCGAGCCTCGTCAAGTTCGGGATCGACCGCAAGATCGGGTTCGGACGCGTCTCTTCGGCGCTGGCTTTCGTCCCCCTAGCCCGGATGAAACGGATGAGGGGCAGCCGCCTCGATCCCTTCGGTCGTAGCGAGGAGCGCCGTATCGAGCGCGACCTCATTGTCGAATACGAGAACCTGGCGCACGAGCTGGCCGGTTCGTTGAGCGTCGACAACTACGAGCGAGCGGTCGACATCGCCGGTCTGGCCGACCAGGTCCGGGGATTCAGCGAGGTGAAGCTCGCCAACGTCGCCCGCTACCGAGGTGAACTCTCAGAAGCCAGGAAGGGCTGGGGTCGGCCGGTCTAGCCGGCCTCTGAGTGGGTCACGGGTTGTTCGCCCATCCACTCCCGCAAGGTGTTCTTCAGCTTCGTCTGCTGGATGAACAGATCCTGTTCGGCATCATGATCGCCATCCGACTGGGGCGCCTTCAGGTAGAAGCTCAGCCACTCCTGCACGCCGGCCTCGCCGGCACGTGTGGCGAGATCCATGAACAGGGCCAGGTCGAGCACGATCGGTGCAGCGAGGATGGAGTCTCGGCACAGGAAATCGATCTTGATCTGCATGGGGTAACCCATCCAGCCGAAGATGTCGATCGCGTCCCAGCCTTCCTTGTTGTCGCCACGCGGCGGGTAGTAGTTGATTCGCACCACATGATCGATGTTGCCGTAGAGATCGGGGTACACGTCGGGCTGGAGGATCTTGTGGAGAACACCCAGTTTCGATTCTTCCTTGGTCTTGAAGTTCTCCGGTGCGTCGAGCACCTCGCCGTCGCGGTTACCCAGGATGTTGGTGGAGTACCACCCTCGCAGGCCGAGCATGCGGGCCTTCAAGCCAGGAGCGATCAGGGTCTTCATGAGGGTCTGGCCCGTCTTGAAGTCCTTGCCGACGATCGGCACGCCGCGGGTCTGGCTGAGTTCGATCATGCACGGCAGGTCAGTGGAGAGGTTGGGTGCGCCGTTGGCGAAGGGAACCTCGCTTTGGAGCGCGGCATACACGTAGATCTGCGACGGTGAGATGTTGTCGTCGTTGTCCTTGAGGCCCTGTTCAAAAGTGGCGACGCTCTGGTGCACCGCCGACGCCTCCTGGAATGCTTCGGTCGAACCGCACCACACCACTACGAGTCGGTCGCAGTCGTTCTCGATGCGGAAGCGCTCGATGTCGGCCATGAGGGCCATGGCCTGATCCCATTTGTTGGTCTCGGCCTTCACGCGGGTGCCTTCGAGGCGGCTCACCCACTTCTGGTCGAACACGGCATCCATGGCCACGATGCCCTCGAGTTCGCTCGAGATCGGGGCGAGGTCGCGCTCGTCGAGCACTCCGCAGGTTCGGGCTGCTTCGAGTGCGTTCGCCGAGATCGGGTCCCAGCCGCCGAACACGATGTCGTCGAGCGAAGCCAGTGGGGCGAAGTCGCGGATGAGGGGGTTGTTGTCGTCCTCGAGGGTGCCGAGCCGTATGTGGGCCATCTGGCTGACCGACCCGAGCGGTGGAACGCCATTCTGACGGGCGGTGAGAACGCCGGCGATGAAGGTGGAGGCCACGGCACCGAGTCCCGGGGTGAGGACCCCGAGCTTGCCTGTGGCGGGGGCGATGTTTCGTGCAGTCATGGCTGAATCATAAGAAAGTCAACGCGCTTATGCACGTTGATGAAGAATATCTGAACTATTGTGCGAAGGGTGAGCCGATCTCTCCCCGACCTGTCGATTCGCCAACTCGAGTACCTCGTGGCGGTGAGTGAATCACCCAACTGGGCCGCCGCTGCAGCCGAGGTCGGGGTGTCGGCCTCGGCCCTCTCCCAGGGTCTGGCCGAGCTGGAGAGGCGGGTGGGTGTGCCCTTGTTCGACCGGGAGGGTCGGCGCCGGGTCCTGAGACCGGGAGCGACGGAGGTCCTCGCCCATGCCCGCCAGGTGGTCGCCCTCACCGGAGATCTCGCTGATTGGGCCGACCGCACCCGTACCGGCCGGGGAGGGGCACTGAGGGTGGGAATGATCGATGCCGCAGCGGTCGGTCACTTCCCAGAGGTGTTGCGCCGCTTTCGAATCGATCATCCCGAACTCGAATTCCGCCTGCGGGTCGCTCCCTCGGCCCAACTCCTCGACGAGTTGGAATCGGGAGAGCTCGACTTCATCGTGTGTGTCGAGCCGATCGAGCCCCGTCGAGGTGTGGTGCTCCAGCACCTTCTCGGCGAGGACCTCGCCGTATTCACCCCTGAGGGTCGGCCCGCGGGGCCCCCGGCATCGTGGGGGCCCTGGGTTCTGTTCGCTTCGGGATCACACACCAGGGCGGTGATCGACGGCGCTCTTCGTGATCTCGGTGCGCCGATGGAGATCGTTGCGGAATCGAATCAGCCCGAGGTGTTGAGGGCGATGGTGGGTCTCGGCGTCGGTTGGACGGTGCTTCCGGTCGTGCAGGCCGGCTCCGAATTGGGTGATGGCCGGGTGATCGCGTCTCGCCATCTCTGCACCGCCACTCGCGAAGGCTCCGCGCCGCCGCCGGCGGCCGTGATGCTGGAAGAACAGCTCCGCGCCTAGGCTCGCCGCGTCGTCACATCCAGGAGACAAAATGAGCAACGCAGCCGCCGCATATGAGATCCTCAAGGACACAGTCGGCAACGACGAAGGAGCCGGAGACTGGTTCCAGATCACCCAGGAACAGATCAACCAGTTCGCCGACTGCACCGTCGATCACCAGTTCATCCACCTCGATGAGGAGCGGGCTAAAGCCGAGACCCCCTTCGGGGGAACGATCGCTCACGGCCTGCTCACCCTGTCGATGCTGGTTCACCTCAGTTCCACGGTCCCCAGCGACACGCCGCCGCTCGCCGGGGTGATAATGGGCATCAACTACGGCTTCGACAAGGTGCGCTTCATCAACCCGGTCAACTCGGGTAAGCGGGTACGCGCCCTGAGTACCGTCAAGTCCGTCGAACTCAAGGGCAGCGCCATCGATAGCACCCGCACCTTCACGATCGAGATCGAGGGAGTGGACAAGCCGGCCATGGTGGCCGACTGGATCGGCCGGATGGTGTTCGACTCCTGAGGCGAACGCGCCGACTCCCGCAGCGAGCGATTCTGGTGAAGGCCCGCCTCGGCTCGACTTTGGTGGCCTTCGCCTTGGCGGCCGCGGCGTGTAGCTCCGATGCGAGTCCCGAGTCGGTGCCCCCTCTCGTCACATCATCCACTATTACGACGCCTACAGCGGTCGACGCTCCGGACGAGGGCGACGGGGCCGGCGACGGATCCGATCCCGGCGAGGTGGTGGCAGCTGATATCAGCCAGGTCGACTGTCCGGGCGCGATCGCGAGCGAGCTGATGGCCTGCGGTTCGGCTCTGGTGACCATCGACCGAACCGATCCGACGCCAGGTGTTGTCGAGATCACGGTGGCCACGATGCGAGGCTCCGATCCCGCCATCGACACACCTTTGGTGGTGCTCCAGGGCGGGCCGGGCGGGGCTAGCAGCGATTTCGCGGCCTGGTTCCCCCAGCGACCGTTCACCCAGGTGTTCATCGATCAGCGAGGCACCGGATTCGGCAGTGTCGATTTCGACTGTGGAGAGTACGACGCCGCGATCATCGACATCCTGGCCTCGGAGGCCTCCGAGGCCGAAGAACTCGGCACCGACGCTCTCGATGCCTGTGCCCGACGACTCGATGCCAGCCCCCTCCTCGATACCGCGAGCACCCGGAATCATGCCGACGACGTCGTTTCTGTGATGCGCGGCCTCGGCTACGGGCGCTACGTGGTCTATGGGGTGTCGTATGGGAGCACGATCGGCCTCGAGCTGCTGAGAGCCGAGCCCACCGGCATCTCAGGCGTCGTGCTCGACGGCGTCTATCCGCCCGACATCGGGATCGACGAGGCGTTGGCGCGATCGGCCACGATGGCGCTCGACACGCTGGCGGGGGCGTGCGCCGCGAGCGAGATCTGCTCGGGCTACACCGACGATGTGGTGGCCACCACCGAACTCCTCATGGCGCGGCTCGACAGGGAGCCTCTGGTGGTGGGGCTCAGCACTAGGGAGACGGGTTTCGCCGAGCCCATCGATGTCGTGATCGACGGCACCAGGCTCGCCGAGCTCTCCTTCCTGCTCCTCTACAGCGAGGCGAGGCTCCGTTTCCTGCCGGCGGTGCTGGGAGGCATCGAGGCCGGCGACGAATCGGCCGCTCGGTGGCTGGCGAATGTGGGGGCTCGAACGATGGTGTTGTCCTATGCGGCCAACGATGAGGGCACCTTCTTTGCCGTGCAGTGCAACGATCGCCTTCCCTTCACCGACGGCCCGGGAGATGATCTGGCTCCCTTCCCGGCGGCGATTACATCGGCTCCGATCATCGAGTCGTGTTCCTCGTGGGATCAGCCGGGGGCTGATGCCATCGCTGGATCCTCGGTGAGTTCCGATATCCCCACCCTGTTGCTCTCCGGTGAGTTCGACCCGATAACACCGGCGGCCTTCGCGGAGGCGACCGCAGCGAGGCTGAGCAACGCCACTGTGGTGACCCAGGCGGGGAGAGGCCACGGGATTTGGATCGGAAACGACTGCATAGGCTCGATCGTTTTCGACTTTGTGTCAGATCCCGGCACAAGCCTCGACACCTCCTGTGCATCCGAGGGCGTGCCCGTCGATTGGGCGAAGCCCTGACCCTCACGGTTTCGGGGTTTTTCCCACTCTTGGGGACGATAGGTGGTGCTCTTAACCCAGCGGGGTCGAAAGTGATGTCACTTAGCCACGCATCTGGAGACCCCCATGAAACGCATTCTCATGTCACCACCCGCCATCGCCTTGGCGATTCTCGGCCTGGTCGGCGCCTTGACAGTCGGCGCCGTTGCCCTGCCCGGCCCCCTGCTCGACGACAATCCATCGACACCAGGCGATGTCTCCGGCCCCTGCGATGAGGCCGAGCACGCCAATGACCCCCGCTGCGCAGACATCGAAGTCTCGACCCCGGACGCCTCGGCTCCCGATGCCGAGTCCAGCTCGACCGACGACAACCCCTCATCGCCTGGTGATGTTTCAGGTCCTTGCGATGAGGCCGAGCACTTCGATGACCCCCGTTGTGCAGGCACCGATGTGCCGGCACCGACGCCCACGACCCCTGTGTCCGCAACTCCGGCCGATGGAATGGTTACCGCCGGCCCGGCAGGAAGCGTCGCCTATTCCTTCGACGGCGCCAGCTTCACGGTGGGTGAGGTACTCGTCGAAGATGGCTGGACCGCCATCGTCGAGCAGGCTGGCGGCCTCCAGGTCGAGGTCAAGTTCCTCAAGGGCACAGTGCGCATCGATGTTGAGGTCGAACTCGAACATGGGCAGGTGAGGGAGCGGGTTCGCACCCGTGATGAGGCTGACGACTCCGAGACTAGGGTCGAGAACGGCATCGTGACGCGAAGCGACGATGGCTCGGATGATAATTCCGGGTCGGGTCGTGGCTCCGACGATGTTGATGATAATTCCGGGTCGGGTCATGGCTCCGACGATGTTGATGACGACTCCGGTTCGGGTCATGGCTCCGATGACTCTGACGATGCTGATGACGACTCCGGGTCGGGTCATGGCTCCGACGACTCCGGAAGTGGTTCCGACAACAGCTGAGTCTGCCGACACTCCACCACCCGGCCGTGCCGCCCTTTGAGGGCGGCACGGCTGTTTCTCGTACCCTGGTCGGAGTCCCCCGGGAGGCATCTCGCGGCTCCGGGCGCCCGAATGCTGCTGTGTCTCAATGTCTCAATACTGCAATGTTGGTGTGGGACCTTTGACCCTTGAAGAGGCATTTGTAATCACTTTCTATGGCCGGTAATGACGTTCTGGGGGATGGTTTGGCCCGCACTTTGCTATCTCTTTGCGGTTTGTTTACGTCTCGGGATGAAATCCCTGATCATCTGGACTAAGGTCCAGCCGGGTTCGATGTTGAGCGGGTGCAGGGCCGCAAGACATCAAGCTCGGGGATTTCGGTCCCCGATCCCCCTCCAGGGAAACTAGGGCTCGGTCGGCGTGAATTCGCCGGCCGAGCCCAAGCCCTTTCTGACCTCATGAATCGTCGCCTTCTAGCCGAATTCATCGGCACCGCCCTCCTGCTCAGCGGCGTAATCGGCTCGGGAATCATGGCCGAACGGCTCACCGACGATGCTGCCTTGCAGCTCCTTGCCAATGCCGGGGCAACCGTGGGTGTGCTCTACACCATCATCTTGATGTTCGGCCCTGTCTCCGGTGCCCATTTCAACCCAGCAGTCACCCTTTCCGACGCCTCACTAGGCGGCCGACCGTGGTCTGATGTGGCCCCCTACATCGCCGCCCAACTCGCAGGTGGTGCCGTGGGCGTGATCGTGGCCAATCTCATGTTCGAGCTGGATGCGGTGAATGTGAGCGAGAAGGTGCGCGATGGTGGCGGCCAGTACCTCGGCGAGGTCGTCGCCACTTTCGGGCTCGTATTCCTGATCTTCTCCCTGGTGCGGTCGGGTCGTGACCACCTGGCGGCTTCGGCCGTCGCGGCCTACATCGGCGGTGCCTACTGGTTCACGTCGTCGACATCTTTCGCCAATCCGGCGGTGTCGGCGACCCGAACCCTCAGCAACACCTTCGCAGGGATCGACCCGGGGTCAGCCCCGATGTTCATAGTGATGGAATTGATCGGTGCGGGCCTCGCGGTGGGCGCGATCCGGGTGATCTATCCGGCTCGGAGCTGATCGAGAGCAGCGAGCGCAGTGCCTACATGCATTGCCACACCGGCTGAGAGGGCCGATTCGTTGAGGCGCATGAGGTTGGAGTGCAGTCCGGCGGCGGTGGCGGGATCGGTTATGTCGGCGGGACATACTCCGAGGTTGCTTATCGCTCCGGGCACCTTCTCGAGCACGTAGGAGAAGTCCTCCGCCCCCATCACCGGGTTGGGCATGGGCACGTAGGCGTCGTTGCCCAACAAGGACCGGGCGACATCGGCCACGAGGTCTACCGACGCGGAATCATTGATGGTGGCGGGGTAGCCCTCGTCGATCCTGATCTCGGCGCTCGCGTCGTGAGCGGCAGTGATCGAGTGGACGAGACGCTCGAGCGCGGCATGGACCTGGATGCGGGTGCGGGGGCTCACGCAACGGATCGTGCCGACCAGCTGGGCACGCTCCGGGATCACATTATTGGTGGTGCCGGCGCTGATCTTGGTGACCGATACGACCGTGGGCTCGAATACGGGTATCTCGCGGGTGACCATCGTCTGGATCGAGGTGATCAGCTGGGCGGCAATCGCGATCGGGTCGGTGGTGTAGTGAGGCATCGAGGCGTGGCCGCCGCGGCCGATCACATCGATGTTGAAGGTGTCGGCCGATGCGAGCATCGCCCCCGCTCGTGACGACACGATGCCGGCAGGGGCATTCGGCGTGACGTGCATCGCATACGCGGCATCGACCCCATCGAGGACGCCCTCCTCGATCATCAGTCTGGCGCCGCCGTAACCCTCCTCTCCGGGTTGGAACATGAATCGAACCGAACCTCTGATTTCGCCTCGACGGGCCGACAATATGCGTGCCGCGCCCACCAACATGGCCACATGGGAGTCGTGGCCGCAGGCGTGGGATCGGCCAGGAACCGTGGATGCGTACGCCGACACGGTGTCTTCGGCCATCGGCAGGGCATCGGTGTCGGCCCGGAGCAGGACGGTGGGACCGTCGCCTCCGCGGAGATCGGCCACTACGGAGGTGATATCGCCCTCACCCTGTCGAATCTCGAGAGGCAGGTCGGCCAGGGCGGCGGTGATCCGATTCTGGGTGATCGGATTGTCGGTTCCGAGCTCTGGCTCTCGATGGATGGCGCGACGAAGTTCGATCACCGATTCGAGGCCGGCGGCGGCCGCCTCGTTGACGGCGGCCGCAGACGATTGATCGAAGATTGTCATGTGACCACAGTAGGCCGAAGATACGGTGCCCCGACATGGAGATCGTGCTGGTGCGACACGAGCGACGGAGGGAATCGCCGACTGAATCGGGTGTCGGGGTCCGATGAACACCGCAGCTACGGTCGGCTGATGGCCGGCCCCCGCATCCCCCGCATCCTCCTCTCGCCGTGGCGTCAGAATCTCCCCACCCAGGTGCACGCCAACGAGGATCTGATCACGCTCGGCGTGGCCTATGTGGATGCGGTGCGGCGGGCCGGTGGGGTGCCTCTGCTCGCCCCCCACTCGCTCGATGACGACGAGGTCGACTCCCTGCTGGCGGTGGTCGACGGCGTTGTGATCACCGGTGGGGACGACATCGACCCTGCCGCCTACGGTGCTCTCGACGAGGCGAGCATCGGCGTGCGCCCCGAAGCCGACGTAGCAGATCTTCGCCTGCTCTCCGCAGCATTCGATCGGGGACTGCCGGTGCTCGGTGTCTGTCGCGGCCTACAGATCGCCAATGTCTTCTTCGGCGGCGACCTCATCCAAGAGGCGCGATCAGACGACGACTCCGAACACCCGATGGTCGACCCGGCCACGAACCACGCCCACCTGCACACCATTGACATCGCGCTCGGGTCACGCCTTTCGATGATCTACGAAGCAAGCTCTCTCGAGGTCGGGTCGTTGCACCACCAAGCCATCGGAAGACTCGGCGAGGGCCTCGTGGCCACCGCCCACACCCGTGGCGGAGTGGTCGAGGCGGTGGAGGCCCGGCATCACGATCTCCTGGCGGTGCAGTGGCATCCCGAACTCGGGGCCGTCGGCGACGCCCTCTTCGTCGATGTAGTCGACCGTGCTCGGTAGGGTTCGCGCCCATGCTCTCAGCCGATCTCGACACCATCCGAGTTGCTCTCCATCTCCTGGGCGTCACCGTCTGGATCGGTGGACAGATCCTGATGGCTGCACTGGTGCCCGTCCTGAGGGGCATCGCCCCCGATGCCCCTCGCCTCGCCGCAGCCCGCTTCGGCCAGGTGGCGTGGGCCTTCTTTGGGCTGGCGATGATCACCGGCATCTGGAACATCCTGGCCCTCGAAGGCACCCAGTCCGCCGAGTACAACGCAACCCTCGGGGTGAAGCTGCTTGCGGTCACGCTCTCGGGCATGGCCGCCTTTCTCCACCAGCGCACGCCCTCGGCCGCGGTTCGGGGAGTCACCGGAGGGATTGGCCTGCTGGCATCGTTGGCTGCCCTGTTCCTCGGTGTGATGCTGTGAGCCGGGGTGTGGCGCGATGAGCGAGTGGGTTCGCCGAGGCGCCGATGGCGTCACCCGCTGTTGGTGGCCCGGCGCCGACGACGACTATGTCGCCTACCACGACCACGAGTGGGGTCGCCCCGTGGTCGACGACATCCGACTCTTCGAGAAGGTGTGTCTGGAGGGATTCCAAGCGGGCCTCTCCTGGCTCACGATCCTTCGTAAACGCGACAACTTCCGAGCTGCGTTCGAGGGTTTCGACTTCGTGAAGGTAACGAGCTTTGGTGAGACCGATGTGGAACGCCTGTTGGGCGACGCCGGCATCGTCCGCCATCAGGGCAAGATCCGCTCCACTATCAACAACGCGGGCCGGGCCATCGAACTGGTCGAGGAGGCGGGATCGTTGGCCGCCTGGTTCTGGAGTTGGGAACCAGAGGCGCTCGAGGGCGATCCCGGTGGCGAGTGGCCGGTGCCGAGCATCACGCCCACGTCGAGTGCGATCGCCAAGGCACTCAAAAAAAAGGGTTGGACCTTCGTGGGGCCAACCACCGTCTATGCCTTCATGCAGGCGATGGGGATGGTCAACGACCACCTCCCCGGATGCGCAGCCGGCGAGGAATGTGAGCGGGAACGCTCCGCCTTGCCACGCCCCCGCTGATGTCGCAGGCCTCGAATACCGTCCGCGCCGAGGACGTCCACTTCGCACCTCTCGACTGGGGTCTGCTGCTGGCGACGTCGCTCATCTGGGGCTCGTCGTTCCTGTTCATGGCGATCGGCCTCGACGCGTTCGAGCCCGGTCTCGTGTCGTTCCTGCGGGTAGGCCTCGGCGCCGCAACCGTCGTGTTCATCCCCGGTGCCCGTGGTCCAGTGGCTCGAGCTGATCTCGGCAAGATCGCGATGGTCGGGTTCATGTGGATGGCGTTGCCTCTCACCCTGTTTCCGATCGCCCAACAGTGGGTGGACTCGTCGGTGGCCGGGATGCTCAACAGTGCGATGCCGCTGTTGACGGTGCTCATTGCCTGGTCGGCCTTCTCCACTCCCACCGGGCCCCGGCGCTTGTTCGGGGTGTCGGTGGGGCTCGTCGGCATATTGCTGATCGGGATTCCCGAGGCTGCCACCGCAGGCACCAACGCCGCGGGAGTACTGCTGGTCGTGATCGCAGTCGCCTGTTACGGCGTGGCGGTCAACATCGCCGGTCCCCTCCAGCGCCAGTATGGCTCCCTCCCCGTCATCGCCCGCTCCCTCGCCTTCGCCACCGTGTTCACAGCCCCCCTGGGCCTGTTCGGCTTGTCGGGCTCGAGCTTCTCGTGGAGCTCACTCGCGGCCTGTGCCGCGGTAGGCGTCGGCGGCACCGGTATCGCCTACTCGTTGGCGGCAACCCTCGCGGGGCGAGTGGGAGCGGTACGGATGTCGATCGTCAGCTACGTGATTCCGATCGTTTCGATAGCTTTCGGTGTGGCGTTCCGCGACGAAACGGTGAGCTTCTGGGCGATCGCCGGCACCGCGGTGGTGCTGGTGGGTGCCTACTTGAGTTCTCGGGTGGACTGACTAGTCGACGGTGGTGCCCGCGAACTGTTCTCGCAGGATGCGCTTGAGGGTCTTGCCGGTGGAGTTGCGGGGGATCGTGTCGACGAACTCCACCGCCCTCGGCTGCTTGAAACGGGCCAGCTTGCCGTCGGTGTATTGGAGCACTGCTTCGGCCGTAACGGTGTCGTCGGCCCGCACCACGATGGCCAGCGGCGACTCGCCCCATTTTCCCGAGGGCACGCCGATGACAGCCACCTCGTTGACGCCCTCCATCGTCAGGATGGCGTTTTCGATCTCGGCCGGATACACGTTTTCGCCGCCGGAGATGATCATGTCCTTCACCCGATCCTGGATGTAGACGAAACCCTCGGCATCGATGACAGCCACGTCGCCGGTGTTGAGCCAGCCATCGACGATCGCTTCTGCGGTTGCCTCGGGACGGTTCCAGTAGCCGGTCATGACATGGGGTCCCCGCACGAGAACCTCACCGGGTTCGTCCGGCGCACAGTCGTCACCGGCCTCGTTGACCACCCGCACGTCGGTGTAGAAGAAGGCCTTTCCAGTGGATCCGGCGTGCTCGAGTGCGTCGTCGGGCGAGATGAGGCAGGCCGGGCCGCACGTCTCGGTGAGTCCGTAGACCTGATGGATCTCGATCCCCATGTCTTCGTAGGTGCGGATGAGCGACTCCGGCACCGGCGCGGCACCGCTCATCACCCAGCGCAACGAAGGCACCTGGTGGGCTTCGGCATCGTAGGTGAGGAGCATGAACTGGAGCATCACGGGCACCGCGAGCGTGACCGTGACCTTCTCGTCGCGGAGCACCTCCCACATCTTCACCGGGTCGAACTCGCTCATGATCACGCCCGTTCCCCCCAGGTTGGCGATGCTGAGCAGGGGGTTGAGCGCTCCTACGTGAAAGAGCGGCAGACAGATCAGGTAGCGGTCGCCGTATTGGGTGTCGGCAGTGGTGTTGGCTGTGATTACCGACCACAGGGCCGTGTTGTGGGAGTGCATCACTCCCTTCGGGAGGCCGGTGGTGCCCGAGGTGTACATGATGAAAAGGAGGTCGTCGTCGGAGGCCGTGCACTCGGGCTCGTGACTCGAAGCCCCGCTCATCATGTCCTCGTAGCCATCGGCGAAATCGGGGCGACCGGCCGCATCACCTACATGGATCCAGCGGGTGATCTGGGTGCCGTCGGTGCCTCGGCCGTGGAGCTCGGTGACCACCTCGTTGAATGCGCTGCCGAACAGAAGGGTGCTGGATCCTGAGTCGGTGAGAATGAACGAGAGCTCGTCGGCGATCAGGCGCCAGTTGAGCGCAACAATCACCCCGCCCACCTTGGCTGCACCGAAGAACGTCTCGACGAACTCCGGTCCGTTCATCAGCAGGGTGGCGACGCGATCGCCGACCTGGAGGCCGCCCGCGGTGAGCCCGTTGGCCGCCTTGTTGCAGCGCGCGTTGAGCTCTGGGTAGGTGAGCCGCTTGCCGCTCGTTATGTCGACGACTGCCTCGGTGCTCGGGTTGAGCTCGGCTCGTTTGGTGATGAACAGGCCAATATTGTTCTTCATGCCCGGATGGTAGACCGTCGGGCACCCATGACATACACGAGGGGATCGATTCCGAACATGAGTGACCCAGTGATCGAGATCGCCAACAATCGATCAATTACTGCCGCGCCCTCGGCGGCGTGGGCTGTGTTGGCCGACTTTGATCATCTCGCCGACTGGGCTGCGGGAGTGACTCACAGCAGCCCGATGACCGCGACCCCACCTGGGATTGGCGCGACCCGTCGCGTGCAGGCCGGAGCAGTCACCCTGGTGGAGACGATCACCCGATGGGAACCGGAGCGGGTCCTGGCCTACGAACTCGGGGGGCTGCCCCCTTTCATCGGCTCGGCGTCGAATCGGTGGGTGCTCACCGAGACCGCATCGGGCACCGACGTCAGCCTTACCGTGGCGATCGAGCCTCGCCCGAAGCTTGCGTCGAAGGCCCTCGCTCGGGTCGTGGCTCGCCGCATCTCCGCCGCCAACAAGGCCTTGCTCGCGAGCTTGGCCGCCAGAGCCGAACGAGGCGATTGAGTCCCATGAGCCAACCCGACCTGATTGTCATCCTCACCGACGAGGAGAGGGCTGCGCCGCCCTACGAGACGCCCGAGTTGACTCGATGGAGAGAGCAACACCTACCGGGACGGCGCTGGTTCACCGACAACGGCATCGACTTCCGACGCCACTATGTGGCGGCCACGGCGTGTGTGCCCAGCCGCCCCAGTCTGCTCACCGGCCAGTACCCCGACGTGCACGGTGTCACCCAGACCGATGGGCTGGGTAAGAACCACGACGACACGAGGATGCGCTGGCTGCGCGCCGGCGAGGTGCCGACGATGGGGCACTGGTTCCGAGCCGCCGGTTACGACACCCACTACAACGGAAAGTGGCACGTGAGCCACGCCGATCTGATGGCGAACGGCCGGCCGTTGGCCACCAACACCAACGAGGGAAGGGTGATCCCAGAGGCGGTCGACGCCTATCTCGAGGCCGATCCCCTCGATGAGTACGGCTTCAGTGGTTGGGTCGGCCCTGAGCCCCATGGTGGCCGTCTGGCCGACAGTGGATTCATCCGCGATCCCCTCATCGCCGATCGGGTGGTGGCATGGCTCCACGACCGCTTTCGGCGGCGCGACGATGGAGACACCGAAGCGCTCCGACCCTTCCTGCTGGTGTGCTCGTTCGTGAATCCCCACGACATCGTCTTGTGGCCTCTCTACGCCCGGCGGGGCAGCCCACTGTCGCCGACCCTGGCCCCACCACCGCCGGTGCCGCCCTCGCCCACCGACGACGAAGATCTTCGCTCCAAGCCCGCGGTCCACAGCGCCTACCGCGACGCCTACTACTCGGCTTACGGGCCAACGAGGTTCGTGAAGAAGGCGTACCTCGGAAAGGCGGCCGAATACCGTTCCACCTATCACCGCCTGCACCACGACGTCGACGGGCCGATCGACAGGGTGCGCAGGGCTGTCACCGACAACGCCGACGATGCCGTTCTGGTGTTCAGCGCCGACCATGGCGACATGCTCGGCGCCCACGGTGGGATGCATCAGAAGTGGTATCAGCTCTACGACGAGGCGGTGCGTGTGCCGTTCACCGTCGCGAGGGTCGGCGCCCAGCCGTCTATCGGCGCAGTGATCGACGAGGTGCCCACCAGCCATATCGACCTGCTTCCCACGCTCCTGGGGTTTGCCGACGCCGATATCGGTGCCTTGGTGGCTGATCTCACCGCCCGCCACTCCGAGGTTCATCCGCTGCCGGGTCGAGACCTCAGCGGTGTCATAACCGACCCTTCAGCGGGGTTGGCGTCGTCCCCCGTCTACCTCATCACCAGAGACAACATGCTCGAGGGCGACGGATCGGCCAGCGCCGTGGCCCGGGCCCGAGGGCGCGTCGACCCTCCATTTCCTCTCCAGATCAGGATCCCGGCGCACGCGGCCACCAATGTCGAAGCGGTGGTTGCCCGCCACGACGAACGACTTTGGAAGCTCGCTCGCACCTTCGACGATCCGGCCACCTGGTCCGAGCCCCACGTCAGGCACCTCTCGATTCGTAGCCCGGCCGGACCCGCTTACCGCACTGAGCCGATCCCCGACCAGTGGGAGCTCTACGACCTCACGCGAGATCCGTTCGAAGCAACGAATCTCGCCCACGACCCCACCTACTCCGGCGTGCGGTCCACCCTCGAAGCCGATTTGTCGGAGGCCCGTTCGCAAAGGGTGCCCGAGCGCAACGAAAACTGGCCCTATGCCGTGCGACCGGACACAATCTGATCATGGAGATCGTGCTGCTGGGTACCGGTTCGCCACTGCCCGACCCCCGCCGGGCCGGGCCCTCGACCCTGCTGAAGGTCAATCAGACCGAGCACGTGCTCGTCGATGCCGGTCGGGGATGTGTCATGCGGATGGCAGGTGCCGGGTCCCTGCCGTCGCTTCTGGCTGGTGTGCTCGTCACCCACCTTCACAGCGATCACGTCACCGGCCTCGACGACGTCATCACCACCCACTGGATCATGTCCCCCGAGCCCACCCCGCTCTGTATCTGGGGGCCGGTCGGGATCGCCGACTTCGTCCGCCACACGATGGCCGCGCTGGCGGCAGATATCGGCTATCGGATCGCCCACCATGACGATCTCACCTGGGAGCCCATGGTGGACGTCACTGAGGTAGGTGCTGGCGACCGCTTCCATGTGGGGGGATCGATCGTGACGGTGCACCAGACCGAACATGCTCCCGTAGAGCCGTCGGTCGGGTTCCGCGTCGAGCATGGCCACTATGTGGTGGCCCTCGCCGGCGACACCGCGCCGTGTCCGGGTCTCGATGATCTGTGTGCCGACGCCGACGCGTATGTCCAGTCGGTGATCCTCGAGGATCTCGTGCGGGCCGTCCCCAACCGAAGACTGCACGACATCGTCGACTACCACTCATCTGTCGCCCAGGCAGGTCAGACCGCCGCCCGCAACCGGGTCGGCCGCCTTGTGCTCACTCACATGGTTCCCGCGCCCCGACTCGATGGGTACGACGAGTGGATAGAGGCGGCGGCAGCGCATTTCGATGGCGAGATCGTGATTGGCGACGACCTCACCACGGTCGATCTTGTCGAGCGCTGACCTCAGTCGATCCCCAGCTCCGTGATTCGGTCCGTCACCCGCCGACGCTCGTCGCCGATCACCGTTGAATCCCCGTGTCCAGTGTGCACGACGGTGTCGTCTGGCATCGTGAGCAGGTGGTCGCGGATCGAGCGCAGGATGGTCGGCTCGTCGCTGAAGCTACGCCCGGTTGCACCGGGGCCACCACAGAACAAGGTGTCACCGCTGACCACCCGCGCTGCGTCGACGTCGTGAAAACAACAACAGCCAGGGGAGTGGCCGGGGGTGTGGATCACACCCACGGAGTGACCGCCCGCCTCCAGTAGCGAGCCAGGTACGACTTCGCCGTCGGGCGCGGAGTCGGGATACACCACATCCCAGAGCATCCGATCGGCGGGGTGGAGCAGGATCGGAGCGTCGACAGCCGACCGAAGTTGAACTGCCGCGTTGATGTGGTCGTTATGGCCGTGAGTGCACACGATTGCGCTGACCCGCCGCCCACCGACCGCTTCCACGATCGGTCGGTGGTCGTGAGCCGCGTCGAAGATCATCACTTCACGGTGATCGCCCACAAGCCAGATGTTGTTGGTGACTTCCCACTCACCGCCGTCGAGAGCGAAGACCCCTTCGGTGGTGACGAGTTCGATCGACATATCGGCCGTCCCCGCTCAGAGCACCACGACGGACCGCAGCACCTCGCCACGTTCCATCTTGTGGAAGGCCTCCTCGACTTCGTCGAGCGCGATGGTTTCGGAGACGAAGCCATCGAGGTCGAGACGCCCCTGTCGGTAGAGATCGATGAGCATCGGGAAATCACGCGACGGGAGGCAGTCGCCGTACCAGCTCGACTTGAGTGAGCCGCCGCGTCCGAAGATCTCGATGAAGGGCAACTCGATGGTCATGTCGGGGTGGGGTACCCCCACCAGCACGACGGTGCCGGCGAGGTCGCGGGCCTCGAAACACTGCTTGTAGACCTCGGGAAGACCGATGGCGTCGATGGCCACGTCGACGCCGTTGCCGGCGGTGAGTTCCCGGATCTTGGCAACGGGATCCTCGGCCCCGGAGTTGATGGTGTGGGTGGCGCCGAATCCCTTGGCCCACTCGAGCTTCTGGTCGTCGATATCCACCGCGATGATCGTGGAGGCTCCGGCCAGCTTGGATCCGGCGATCGCGGCATCACCGACACCCCCGCAGCCAAATACGGCCACACTGTCGCCTCGCCCGACCCCGCCGGTGTTGATGGCAGCGCCGATGCCGGCCATGACTCCACATCCGAGCAGCCCGGCCGCCGCCGGCGAGGCCTCGGGGTCGACCTTGGTGCACTGGCCCGCGGCCACCAGCGTCTTCTCGGCGAATGCACCGATTCCGAGCGCAGGGGAGAGCTCCGTGCCGTCCTCGAGGGTCATCTTCTGCTCCGCGTTGAACGTCGAGAAGCAGTATTGGGGCTTGCCCTTCACGCAAGAGCGGCAGGTGCCGCACACCGCTCGCCAGTTGAGGATCACGAAGTCGCCGACCACGACGTCGGTGACGCCATCGCCGACCGATTCGATGAGCCCCGAGGCCTCGTGGCCGAGAAGGAACGGGAACTCGTCGTTGATGGCACCCTCGCGGTAATGGAGGTCGGTGTGGCATACGCCGCAGGCCTGGATGGCCACCACCGCTTCGCCCGGGCCGGGGTCGGGAATCACGATGTTTTCGATCGTGACCGCGGCGCCTTTGGTCATCGCTACAACACCCTTCACGGTCTGGGGCATCTTCGAGTTCCTCTTCGTGGTCAGGGGTGGATCGGCAAGCACCCTAGACGGAGATCTCCACCAAGTCAGCTGTCGAGAAGGTCGCGCACCAGCGCCCAGTCGGGCGGGATCAGTTTGAGCAGGTCCTCACGGTTGGCGGCGACGAGATCGGCGTATTCGAACCGATCGACCTCGGTCACGATGTCTTCGAAGTGGTCGAGCAGCACCGTGCTCGTGGGGTCGAGGCCGGTGATGATCGCCATGCCCGTCGGTTCGACCGCGACGGTATGCACGGTGAGGCCGCGGCGATGGCGGCGCAGGGCCACGATGGTCTTCCAGACATCGCCGGACCAGATCATGGTGGTGCGCTCACGACTGCTCGTGATCTCATCGATCGGGTTGCAGTCGTGGATGAGGATCACACTGTCGGGCGTCGACAGGTTCTCGACGTTGGCGAAGTCGCGCAGGGCTTGATCCCAATGGTGGAGCCCGTCGATGAACGCAAGATCGACGAGGCGGCCGTGGAGGGCCCTCGGATCGGCGAAGAACGCATCGCTGGTAAGGGCCACGATCGTGCAGTCGGGCGGGGGATCGGCGACATTCGGCAGGGGATCGACTCCCACGATCCGGGTGCCGGACTGTGCAAAGGCCAGCGAGTGTCCCTCGTGGACACCGATCTCGAGGTAGGTGGCGGGTCGGCGAAACTCGTGAACGCGCCTGAGTAGGTCGTAGTAGGTGGAGATCGGTTCGGCCAGGAGCGTCACCGGGTGCGCCGCCAGTGGATCCCCGTCCAGTCGATCTCGACGATCTCGTCGTTGATACCGTGGCGGGTCCGGTAGTCGTCGACCGCCCGGCGGCACGGCTCCCAGGCCCCGTAGTCGTCGACGATCAGGAAGCCGCCGACGCTGAGCTTCGGGTATAGGGCGTCGAGCACTTCCATCGTCGACTGGTAGAGATCACCGTCGAGGCGGAGGACAGCGAGGCGATCGATGGGGGCATCCGACAGGGTGTCGGAGAACCAGCCCTCGACGAGGTGGACCCGTTCGTCAAGCAGACCGTAACGTTCGAAGTTCGATCTCACCTGAGCGGCCGACACGGCCAGCGCTGCCACATTCGACAGGTCGTGCCCGGCATCTTCTGGATAGGTGTCGAGATCAGGCGCAGGTAGTCCTTCGAAGCTGTCGGCCACCCACACTCGGCGGTCGGCGTCGCTCCAGGCCTCCAGGATGCCGCGCATCAAGATGGTGACGCCGCCGCGCCATACCCCCGTTTCGATCAGGTCGCCGGGGACCCCGTCGCGGAGAACCGTTTCGACGCACCGGCGCACGTCCGTGAGGCGCTGTCGACCCACCATGGTTTCGGCCGAGGGAGGCCAATCGTTGCCCTCGTCTCGCTTGGTCGGGTCGCCACCGCGCCGCGTGAGGCGCCAACCTCGGGCCCGTAGGGCCGTACGAAGCTCGGCGGGTGAGCCGGGGCCCGGCCAGACCTCGAGGTCGACGTCGTGGGTTTCTTCGTCGAGGAAGAGCTCGCGGGTGAGGCAAGCCATGAGCAGGTCGACATAACGATCGCGAGCCGAGGTCATGAAGCCGGCAGCCTAGACGGGGCGGGGAAGGACCCAGATGCCGATCGGTGTCGACGGAAGAAACGACAGGATCTTCTCCTCACGGAGGGTGTAGCCGAGCCGCTGAGCCACTCCTTGGGACGCGGTATTGCTGGGGAGGATGCAGCTGAAGAGCTCTTCATCGTGGTGGTTGGCGAACGCCCAGTCGATTGATGCCCGACCGGCTTCGGTGGCGTAGCCGTGGCCCCAGTGGGCGGGATCGAGGGTCCAGCCGATTTCGAGGCCGGGCCAGTCGGCGATGGCAGGGCGATGGGGCCCGGCCCTACCCACGAGGTCGCCGGAGCTCTTCAACTCCACCGCCCAGTTGCCGGAGTTGCGCAAAGCCCACTGACCCAGCCAGCGCGCCAGTCCGGTCCACGCCATCTCGCGATCGAACTCCGGAGCGATGTGCAGGGCGGCCCTGACTTCGGGGTTGTCGTGGATCGCGAAATAGCGATCGACATCGTCGTCGACGAAGGGTCGGAGGATCAATCGCTCGGTTTCGAGCGTGGGGCAGATGTGCATCTATTTGTCCTCGAGCCGGCCGGCGTTCTTGACAGCTTCGCGTAGAGGTAACCCGATTTGGCGTTCACCGAGCGGACTCATTGATCTAGTTCAAGAATCAAAGTCGTTTCATATTCTGAAGCCGATTACGTCGCAGCCGTGTCACTTTGGCAGTATGCCGCCATGAAATTCGGACTTGCATTCGCCAATACCGCCCGCTTCATCTCCGGAGGGGGCGCGGCCCGTTTGGGTCGCGCGGCAGAGTCGGCAGGCTTCGAATCGGTATGGACGGTGGAACACATCGTCTATCCCGAGGGATACGAGTCCACCTACCCCTACGCACCCGACGGGAAGATGCCAGGGGGTGGCGACGCACCCATCCCCGATCCCCTTGTGTGGCTGGCGTTCGTTGCCGCCAACACCAGCGTCTTGAAACTCGCCACGGGGATATCCCTCCTGCCGGAGCACCATCCGGTCACCTACGCCAAGGAGGTTGCCACCCTCGACTCCATGGCGAACGGGCGAGTTATCCTCGGCATCGGCATCGGATGGCTCAGGGAGGAGTTCGCCGCTCTCGGCATCCCGTGGGAAGGTCGGACGCGGCGCACCGAGGAGTACGCCGAGGTGATGCGGGCCTTGTGGGCCGAAGACGACGTCTCTTTCGAGGGGGAGTTCGTCCAGTTCGCGAACCTTTCATCGAATCCGAAACCGATAGCCGGCTCAGTGCCGATCCACATCGGAGGGCACAGCCGCCAGGCAGCCGAACGAGCAGGCAGGATGGGAGACGGCTTCTTGCCGGCCAACGGCGACCTGGCCGAACTCCTCGAGATCGCGCGTCAGACGGCGGCCGATACCGGTCGCGACCCAGAGGCAATCGAGATGACGGGATCACACCCCGGCATTCTCGGTAACGACCCCGGAGCCGCGGTGGAGGAAGCTGCTTCGTGGGGAGTTCACCGCCTCCTGGTGCCCGCCTACAGGCACATGCGTGATCCAGAAGCATCGATGGAGGCATTCGGCGAAATGGTGATCGTCCCCTTCGGGTAGTCGGTCTCCGTCAAGGGCTTTGCCGACGAGACTGGCTTCGTGGGTGCCGCACGACCTCCCCTCGCTGACCCGGTCGAGCATCCATTTCAGGGGCTCTCACTGCGACGCAAGGGGTGGGAATGGTCCCAGTCGGCGAGTAGCGAACGCAGGGCTGTGATCAGTATCAGGGGGACGTCGAGCATCGGATGATGACCAGCGGTCGGGAGCTCGATCACAGGCGCGACCCGCCCGAGCTGTTCGTACATGTAGTCGCCGATGTCGTCGGTGACGAGTCCGTGCTCGCAACGTAGCAGGGCGACCCGGCACCGTATCTGGGGTAGCAGTTCGCTCGCCTCGCGCCCGGGTGGGACGAAGATCGTCGGATCGAACTTCCAGGTCCACGAGCCGTCTTCGAGCTGCATCAGCGAGTGGCGGGCGACGTGCTCTTTCACATAGGGGAGGTAGATGGCCTGGGCAGGGATCGTCCGGAACTTCGCGATCGGGATCTCGGGATCGTCGTAGGTCTTGGCTTTCGCGAAGTCGTCGGTGCGGTGGGCGTGTTGCACCTCTGGGTCGACGTCGACAACCGGCGAGTCGATGATCACCGCCCCGGCAAGCAACTCGGCGTGGCGCGCTGCTGTGGCGATGGTTACGAAACCCCCCATCGAGTGACCGATCAGCACAGGCGGTGCGGGGAAATCACACGCTGCGATTACGGCCGCCACCTCATCGCACCATGCATCGAGTTGGTAGTCGTCGCGACGGTCGCTGTCGCCATGGCCACTCAGGTCGATCGCCACTGCTTGGTATTCGGGGAGAAAGCTGGGGGCGACATGGCTCCACCAATGGGCGTGGGCCGCGCCACCGTGGATGAAGACCAGCCCCGGATGCCCCTGTTCCCCCCAGCTGAGATAGTTGATCGATGCGCCCCCGGACTCGACAGTGTGGCGCAGCGGCTCGGTGGCGACCGCGGATCGAAACCAGGGCGGGGCTTCAGTCGACCCTTCGCTCATCAGGGGCTCTCCTCGATGTGGATGCTGCGCTCGAGGACCTCTGCAAGCAGGCCGGCCCGTTCTCGTCCGGTGAAAAGCTCGAGCTCGACGTCGGCGCCGGGCCGAGTGGTGAGCTCGATGACGACGTGGTCTTTCGTTGCTGTGGTCGAGACGGTCATCACCGAGCGACGGTAGGTGCGGTCGAGACCGATCGCCACTCTGAGCAGGCCGGCCAGGATTCGCACCCGCGCCTGGTCGGGTGCGGTGAGAAGGCTGAACTCGAGGTGTTTTGGGCTCGGGTTGCTCTTGCGGTGGTAGCGCGCCACCTGGGCAATCAGCTCGAGCTCACTCTCGGTGAAACCGGACAGATGCTCGCTATTGCGGATCAGGTAGTAGCTGTGCTTGTGATGGGCGGCGTGCGCCACGAACCGGCCCACGTTGTGCAACAGCCCCCCGGCCTCGAGGATCTCGCGCTCGTAGCTGCCGAGGCCATGCAGGTCCGATGTCTCGTCGAACAACTGCAGGGCCAGGTCGGTGGCGTGCTGGGCATGGTCTAGGTCGTCTTCGTAGCGCCGGGCGGTGGCGAGCACGCTCGATCGTCGAAGGTCGGTGAGGTGATGAAGGGCATCGGTCGTGCTGACTCGGCGCTGGGCGCGGTCGAGGACCACTCCCTCGCGCAGCGCTCCACCGGAGATCAGCATCTCAGTGATACCAAGGCCTTTGAACAGCTGGCGCAGCAATACCGCACCAGCCACGATCACGTCGCGGCGATGCTCGTCGAGGCCCTCGAGTTGGTCGCGGTCGGAGGGTCGGGCTCGTGTGGCCAGCTCGGCCACGATGGCATCGAGGCCGTCGCGAGTGAGTATCTCAGGGTCGTCACCGGCCATCCGCGCCAGGGTCTCGGCCGTGCCTGAGCACCCCACCGTCACTTCAAAACCGAGAGCCTCGATTTCGCGCGCTACCGGCGCCGCAAACGCCCGGACATACCGCCGACAAGCCTTCACCGACCCCGGCTCGATGATGCCGCCGGGAAAGAAGCGATCGGTGAGACGAATGTGGCCGAGCTTCAGCGAACGGGTGAGGAGAGGCTGGGTGCCTTCTCCGACCACGAACTCTGTTGAACCACCACCGATGTCGATCACCAGATGACGGCGGTCTGCCACCGCCACTGATCCGAGTGCGCCGAGGTGTATGAGGCGGGCCTCCTCCACCCCTGAGATAACTTCCACGTCGACCCCGGCCTCGTCGCGAGCACGATCGAGGAAGGCGCGCTGGTCCTCGGCCTCGCGCACCGCGCTGGTGGCGACGGCAACGAGCTCTGCATCGTGGGCTGCCGCGATCTGTCGAAAGCGATCGAGAGCGGCGACGGCACGGGTTACCGCGACGGGGTCGAGACGTTTCATGTCGGCACTGCCCGAACCGAGCCGCACCGGAGCCTTCTCCCGGGCCAGTACCTCCGGTGGCCCACCGTCGGTGGGCCGGGCGACCATCAGGTGCACCGAGTTGGTACCGACGTCGATCGCGGCGATCGGCCTGGAGCTCATCGCCGGCTGCGTAGGCCGAGTTCAGCCTGGGTTGTGGTGGGGTGCACGTCACCCAGTATCCGCCCCGAGAAAATGAGAGCCAATCCCGACACACACGCCGCGGCGAGAAATCCAGCGGCGCGGTCGTCGGCGATGTCGGCCACCACGCCGATCAAGGGGCCGCCGAGGCCGAAGGCCAGATCAAAGAACATCGACTGGGTGCTGATCGCATGACTCCGCTCCTCCTCGGGCGCGTTGTCGACCACCAGAGCGAACAGGGCAGGGAACAAGAAGGTCTGGCCAACCGCAATTACCGCTGTGGCCACATAGACCCCCGTGGGTTCTTGCCAGGCGTAGAGGGTGAGGAGGCCGATGAAGCTGCATGACAAGGAGATCCGAGTCGTGGTGAGCGGGCCGAGTCGATCCGGGAGGCGCGCTCCCAGAGTTCTCAACACGATGATCACCGCGGCAAGAACGGTGAAGACCGTACCGGTGTTGGCGATACCAACCTTCTCGGCGTGCAAGGCGGCGAAGGTGAGGAAACCGATGTAGCCGATGATGCCGAGGAACAGCATCAGTCCTGGTCTCAGTGCCGCCCTATGCAACAGCACCCGCTTTGTCGGCCGGGGTGGCGGATTTACGGGCGCGCCGGGAGCCAGAAGAGAGAATGCCGCCGAGAGCACCACCAGGCCCCCGGCTAGCAGCCAGGCCTCGTCGGTGCCCGCCGATTCCGCCACGAACTCACCGAGGGGCGGGGCGATGACCAGTGAGCCGTAGATGGAGAGCGAGAAGTACGAAGCTGCCTCGGCGCGCCTATCGTCGGGAGTCAGGTCCTGGATGGCAGTGGCGGCGCCGACGAACACGGCGGCCTCGCCGAGTCCCGCCACGCCGCGGAATCCCACCACCATCGAGATAGAGGTGGCGGTGACGGTGGCCATGGTTGCCAGCCCGGCGATGGTGGCACCCACCGCGATCAGAATCCGCCGTCCTCGACGATCGCCGATCGGCCCCACAAGCGGTCGCACAGCAGCCGCGGCCAAGCCGAAGGAGCTCACCGCGATGCCGACCTGGGTGGACGTCCCGCCGAGCTCGCCTCCCACATAGAGAGGAAGGACCGAGAGGGTCATGTTGAGCCCGAGGAAGTAGACGCTCACGCCGACGCACAGGAACACGAACCGCGGGGTGAGAAGGCGAGATGTCGGGTTCACCAGGATTCGGTCATCTGTTGGGGGGAGAGGGTCCAGGGATCGAGCCGGATCGCCGAAGCATCGAAACGATCGATCAGATCGGCTGCTCGAATCTCGGCCTCCGACACGGCCAGGCCCAGACTTCGAGCCAGTTCCCCAATCACCCTCTCGGGAGAATCGCCCAATGCGATTCGGTCGCGCAGGGTCACCGAGCCGTGGCGCTTCGCCAGCCGGTCGCCATTGTGAGCCAGCACCAGCGGTACGTGGGCCCAGGCGGGTCGGTCGATCCCGAGCAGGTCCATGAGGTGGGCCTGGCGCGGGGTCGAGCTGAGCAGATCATCAGCCCTCACGACCTCCTCGACCCCCTGGGCGGCATCGTCGATCACCACCACCAGGTTGTAGGCCGGTGTGCCATCGCCGCGTCTCAGTACGAGGTCGTCGACGGTGCCTCGGTGTGAGCCGTGCAGACGGTCGACGATCTCCACTTCGTCGCCATCGGTGCGTAGGCGCAGAGCCGGTGGCCGTCCTGACGACTCACGCTCCCGCGTCTCGGCGCGGGAGAGGTGGCGACAGGTCCCCGGGTAGTGGCCGGGGGCGTGGTGCGGGGCCGATGCCGCCTCTCTTATCTCTCGACGGGAGCACCAGCACCGGTAGGCGAGCCCGGCCCGGTCGAGATCGGAGAGGACCGCTTCGTACCGGTCGGTGCGCTCACTCTGGAGAATCGGCTCACCGTCCCAGCTGAGACCGAGAGTTTCGAGGTCGCTGCGTTGGCTGTCGAAGTGTTCGGCTCGGACGGTGGCTGAGTCGAGATCCTCGAAGCGAAGCAGGAACCGGGAACCCGCGGCTCGAGCGAAGAGCCAGGCCGCCAAGCCGGTGCGCAGATTGCCGACATGAAGGACGCCTGTGGGACTGGGGGCAAAACGGCCGACACTCACGCGCTGATCCTCGCACGACATGCGCCTGCCGCCCGGGTTTCCCCTCCAGGCCCCGGGCGGCAGGCTGATCAGCCGGCATCACTCACCAGAGGCGAGCCGACCGATCGGTCTGAGGATTCAGACGAACCGTCGCGCCTTCGGGTTCCGGATTCATTGGTTTGTAACGACCCCGTCACCGGACCGCAGCCTGGCTCACGATTTCGACGCAGGGGCTGGCAGACTGCACGAGTGAACGACCACAGCGGCGAAGACTCGACCGACGAAGTGGCCGACAACGCACCGGCCCATCACCACATGGTGCATTCCCATCGTGATGTGCAGGGTGGAACGGCTCGTGCTGCGGTGTTCGGGGTAAGCGACGGCTTGGTGTCCAACGTCGCCCTCATCATCGGGATCGCGGGCGCATCCACTGACGGTTCACTAGTACGCCTCGCCGGCATCAGCGGACTCCTGGCCGGTGCCATCTCCATGGCAGCCGGTGAGTGGGTCAGTGTTCGGGCCTACAACGAACTCGTCGAACGCGAGCTGGAGATCGAACGCAGATCGCTGGCCGAGAATCCCGAGGCGGAGAAGCGCGAGCTGGCGGCCATCTATCGCGAGCGAGGGCTTCCCGCCGAGCATGCCGAACAGGTGGCCGAGGGCATCATGTCCGACCTTGAGGTCGCCCTCGACGTACACGCGCGAGAAGAACTTGGCATCGACCCCGACGGGATCGGGTCGCCGCTGAAGGTGGCGGTGGTGTCGTTCATAGCGTTCACGGTGGGTGCCTTCATCCCCCTGCTGCCCTGGCTCTTCTCGGAGGGATCCAGCGCCACCATCGTATCGGTGGGCCTCGGTGTCACCGGCGCCGCGGTGGTCGGCTTCCTCCTCGCGATGTTCACCGAACGCAGCCCCCTACGCACCGCCTCGCGCCAGGTACTGGTGGCGGTGCTCGCGTGCGCGGCCACCTACCTCATAGGCAGTGCGCTGGGAGTCTCGGTGGCCTGACCGGCCCGCGCAAGGTTCCCTTCAAGCCTTTGAAGCAATGGGCCGATGGAACTACCGCGACTCGCAGCCGGGTCGCGAGCTGCGGGTGGGGAAGGGTTATATGCCAGCGACCGACACGGTCACCAGGGCAGATGTGGCGCATCTGCTTCGCCGAGCCGGCTATGGAGGATCAGAGGCCGAGATCACGGTGCTGACCGGCCAGAACCGGCGGGCATGCGTGGATGCGGTCATGGGCTTCAAGTCCACCGACGCGATTCCTCTGGGTCCGGATGTCGGGGTTCCCGGATTCGTCAACAAGGCGTCGCAGTGGGATGCCCACAGCGACGTGATCTCGTGGTGGGTGGATCGCATGGCCACCCTCGTCAACCCCACCACGACACCCTCGCCTGCTCCGGCCACCGCTGCGGACCTGCCGATCTACGAACGACTCGCCTTCTTCTGGCACGACCACTTCGCGTGCGCTCAGGACAAGGTGGGTGACCTTCCGGTGATGTGGGATCAAATCAGGACCCTGCGCCGGATGGCGATGGGGAGCTTCGATGCCATGGTGAGGACCATCGCCGTTCACCCCGCGATGCTCGTGCACCTCGACAACCAGCACAACACCGTGTCGGAACCCCAGGAGAACTTCGGACGCGAACTCATGGAGCTCTACACCTGCGGCGTGGGCGAGTTCACCGAAGCAGATGTGGTGGCGATGACCAGCGCCTGGACCGGCCACAACACAGTCGGCTGGGACAACGTCAACGACTTCTGGGACAGCACCTACGTCTACGACACCGAAGCCCACGACTTCGGAACCAAGAACCTGTTCGGCATCGGCGCGAACTGGAACGGGATCGCCCAGAACGGCAGTGAGCGCGACACAATCAACGAGCTGGTCCACGGTGTTCGGCAGGCACCGACGGCCCGCCGGATCGCTCGCAAGCTGTTTGCCTGGTTCGCACACCGTGAGCCATCAGCAGCCACGGTGCAGGGGCTCGCCGATGTGCTCGTGGCCAACAACATGTCGATCGGCCCCCTTCTCCGCGCCATCCTCGAACACGACGAATTCTGGAGCGTGACGAGCCGCTGGGGCCTGGTGAAGAACCCCACCGACTACATAGTCACGCTGGTGCGGCGCTCCGGCGCCGATGCCTGGGACCTCGGGCTCCACTGGCGGATGTACAACATGGGGCAGGTGCCCCTTGATCCTCCCAGCGTCGCCGGGTGGGGGAGCGATCTGGGCTGGCTCTCCACCGCCTCGGCCTGGGGCCGCGGCCATTTCGCCAGCGGTATGCGTTGGTCCGCTACCGACACCGAGACGGGTCTCGGACTCCTGGCCAACCTGCAGGACAGCGGGGCCACCAACGCGGTGCAGACGCTCCTCGACCTGTTCGGACTGGAGGAAGTGTCGTCCCAGACGCGCTTGCGGCTCGAGGAGTGGTTCGACGAGGCCCACGCCACCGACCCCTGGTCGATACCACCCCAGGGTTTCATGCTCGGCGCCCTCACTCCCGAGTTCCAGGTCTACTGAGGATCCGACTGATGCACCATCTTCTCACCCCCAAACGCGCCCGCCTCAGTCGTCCCTCAGAGGCCGACATCGCTCGTGTTCGCCTGTCCCGCAACGACAACTCCTCCGACGGACTGGCCCGTCGTCGCTTCCTCCAAGGCTCTCTGGCGGTCGGCGGCGCCGCGGGAATCGGGCTCGTCCCGGGTGTGATGGACCAGATCGCAGCTGCGGCGACGCCGCTGACTCCGAATCAGAGAATTCTGGTGACCGTGTTCCTCAATGGAGGCAACGACCACCTAAACACCCTCGTTCCGGCCGAGGACCCTGCCTACCAAGCCGCCCGTGGCTCACTGGCGGTCAGCGTCGATGGTTCCACCTCAGTTGGGGAGGGCTTGCACCTGCATCCCAATCTCGGTCGCATGAAGGCTCGCTTCGACGCAGGCCAGGTGGCGCTCATCCGGGGTGTCGGCGAGGAGTCCGACGACCACAGCCACTTCACGTCGATGGCCACATGGATGTCCGGTATTCAGAACATGATCCCGGCCACCGGCTGGCTGGGTCGCTACCAGGACGGCGTGGGGCTCGACAATCTGGGCGCGGTCGCGATCGGTTGGGGCGGTGTACCTCTCACTCTCCACGGCAGTGCGTCCACCGCGGTCGCCCTTCCCCCCAACGGGTCCCTGTTCGGCGCCGACCGATCATCGGCCTGGGAGCGGTACGCCTTCGAGGCGATCAGCGACCTCGGTGTCGCCGGCGGCGGTGTCGGTCCATACGGCAACACGGTGGCCGCGGCCTTCGGTGATGCGGTCGACACGGCCCAGGAGATCTCGCCGGCCTTCGTTTCGACACTCGCCGAGGACGGGCTGGCCCGCGACCTTGGCCTGGCCGCTCAGGTCATCAACCTCAACCTGGGAACCCAGCTCGTCAACGTGGATCTCGGCGGCTTCGACCACCACGACAGCCAGCGCCCCGACCACGACGACCTTCTCGCAGAGCTCGATGCAGGTATCGATGCCTTCTTCAACAACCTGCTGCCCGCATTCGCGGCGCGCACCACCGTGTTGGTCGCGTCGGAGTTCGGTCGACGGGTGAGATCCAACAGCACGGGCACCGATCACGGCACCGCCGGCCTGATGATGATGGTCGGCCCGTCGGTCAACGGCGGACTACACGGCCGGCAACCCTCGCTGACCGACCTCGACCGCCGAGGCGACATGCACCACCACCTCGACTTCAGGTCGGTGTACGCGTCGATCCTCAGCCAATGGCTCGGCGCCGACGACGCAGAGATCCTGGGGGCCGGCTACCCCCACCTGGACCTCTTCAGCGACACCAGCCTCAACCTTTTCTGGGACGTCAACAGTTCTCAATACTACGCGCCTGCGGTGGGTTGGCTGGCCGCCACCGGAATCACCACCGGGACGGGGCCGGGCACCTTCTCCCCGGGTGATCCGGTCACCCGGGGCCAGATGGCCACCTTCCTGTGGCGCTACAGGGCCAAGCCCACCGGCGCTCCCAGGTCGGGATTCAGTGACGTGCCGGCCGGGCGCTTCTACACCGAGGCGGTCGACTGGCTCTTCCACGCCGGTATCACCACGGGCACGGGTGGGGGAAAATTCTCGCCCGATGATCCGGTCACCCGGGGCCAGATGGCCACCTTTCTATGGCGCCTCGAGGGATCCCCCGCGGGTGCGCCCCAGTCCGGATTCAGCGATGTGGCCCCGGGCCGTTACTACTCAGCGGCCGTTGATTGGCTCCTCGATCGCGGCATCACGACGGGCACCGGCGCCAACCGCTATTCACCCGATGACGTGGTGACACGGGGCCAGATGGCCACCTTCCTCTGGCGGCTGGCAGGAAGCCCCGCCTGAGTAGGAGGAGGTCCTTTGGCACATTGCTTGTAGGCAGGTTCGGTATGGAGTAGACCGGCATCACCAGGCGAATTCAGATGTCGGAGGACTCATGAAACGAACTACGAGGATGCTGTTTGCGGTTTTGGCGGTGGCGCTATTAGCGGCCTTCGCAGGCGCGGCCAATGCCGCGAGTCCACCATCGTCGGGGTTCACCGACGTGCCGGCGGGTTCCTTCTTCGAAGATGCTGTCGACTGGGCGGCCGCCGAGGGTGTCACCGACGGCGTCACGGCCACCTCGTTCGGGCCCGATCTCGTCATGCCTCGGTCCCAGGCCATCACAATTTCCTGGCGTGTGGCCGGTTCTCCCACTGGCAGCGCGGCATCCGGCTTCACCGATGTGCCTGCAGGGGCCTTCTATGAGGAGGCTGTCAACTGGGCCAAGGCCAACAGTGTCACCGGCGGTGTTTCCGCCACCTTGTTCGGCCCCGACGTAACCACCTCGAGGGCGATGTTCGTCACCTTCCTGTGGCGCGCCTTCGGGTCGCCCACCGGCAACGCGGCATCCGGCTTCACCGACGTGCCTGTCGGCGCCTTCTATGAGGAGGCTGTCAACTGGGCCAAGGCCAAGGGCATCACCACTGGCGTCAGCGCCACGCTCTTCGCCCCCGCCTCGGCAGTCACCCGGGCCCAGGCTGTCACCATGCAGTACCGCGAGCCGGTACCACTGCAGATCCTGTCGATCAACGACTTCCACGGCGCCCTCGACCGGTCGTCGAGCAGCTTCGGCGGCACCGGCGGCATCGATTACCTCGCGACCAACATGGGGGTCCGTGAAGCCGAAGCCCGCCACTCACTCACCGTTTCCGCCGGCGACATGATCGGTGCATCACCGCTGCTCTCGGCAGCCTTCCACGATGAGCCCACCATCGAGGCCATGAACCTCCTCGGTCTCGACATCAACGGCGTCGGCAACCATGAGTTCGACGAGGGATCAATCGAGTTGCTGCGCATGGCCAACGGAGGCACCCATCCCGTCGACGGAGACTTCGGTGGCACTGTGTTCGAGGGAGCCGACTTCGACTTCCTCTCCGCCAATGTCGTGGTCACGGCAACCGGCCAGACCCTGTTCCCGAGCTACGCGGTCAAAACCATCTCGGGTGTCGACGTCGCCTTCATCGGCATGACGCTCGAGGGCACCCCCTCGATCGTCACCCAGGCCGGTGTGGCGGGTCTCACCTTCAACGATGAGATCGCAACCGTCAACGCCCTGGTGCCCATGCTCCAGGCCAAGGGCATCGAAGCGATCGTGGTGCTCGTGCACGAGGGAGGCTTCTCCAGCGGTGGTGCGGAGGGCGACGACTGCACCGGCGGGCTCACGGGTCCCCTGGCCGACATCGTCGATGGCTTCGACACGGCGGTCGACCTGGTCATCGCCGGGCACGTCAACGACGAGTTCGTGTGTGAGCGCAACGGCATGTGGGTCACCATGGCCGACGGCACCGGCCGCCTGTTCACCGACAGCGACACGATGCTCGACCGTCAGACCGGCGAGATGACTATCTCGGCGATCGACAATGTGCCCAACCTCAACGACCGAGCCGGCGTGGTTGCGGCGGCTCCGGCGCTCACCGCGCTGAGGGACTTCTACGAGGCTCTCGCAGCACCGTTCGCGGATGTGGTGGTCGGCACTATCAGCGCCGATATTCTCAGGGCCGGAAACGCGGCCGGTGAATCGGCCCTCGGCGATGTGATCGCTGATGCCCAACTGGCGTCCACCTCGGGTGTGGGAGTCGGCGAGGCTGTGATCGCCTTCATGAACCCGGGTGGTATCCGCACAGACATGCTGTTCATCGCCAGCGGTGGCGAAGCCGATGGCGACGTCACCTTCGCCGAGGCCTTCGCTGTGCAGCCGTTCGGCAACAGCCTCATCACGATGACGCTCACCGGCACCCAGATCCACGACCTGCTCGAACAGCAGTTCGACAATCCAGATGCCGGAAGCAATCGGATCCTCCAGGTGTCGGACGGATTCACCTACACCTGGGATTCCACCGGCACAGCCGGCGACCATGTCGATCCGGCGATGATCAAGTTGGATGGGGTCGCGCTTGTCGGCGGCACCAGTTATCGGGTGACGGTCAATAGCTTCCTCGCTGGCGGAGGCGACAACTTCAGCGTGTTGACCCTCGGCACGGATCTTGTGGGCGGTGAGGTCGACACCGATGCCATGGAGGCGTTCTTCGCGGCTTCCTCGCCTACGCCGCTTGACCCCGGTCCTCAGGACCGGATCACCGTCGTCCCGTAGCGGGCCAAGCACGAACTCGACAAAGGGTGACATCCGGCGATGGCCGGATGTCACCTGTGTCGCGCCCCTTGAGCGACGCGAACTAATGTGGCTGGAACGGGAGGGTGTCGAACGGTGGCCGGAACAGTCGAGGGAGAAATGAGAGTCGATCTCGACCGAGTGGTGGAAGCCACCCAGCTGATCCCCCGCCAGTTCATTCGCACCGCCCAGTACCGCAGCGAAGGCATCAGTCGCCTGCTCGGTCTCGAAGTGATCCTCAAGATCGAGACCACCAACCCGGCGGGGTCGGTCATGGGCCGCGCCGCCGAGTGGTGGTTTGCGAGCCATCCTGCGGTTCATCGCGTGGTGTGTGCTTCCGCCGACGACTTCGGTATGGCCATGGCCCACGCAGGCCGATCACGCGGAGTCGAGGTCGAGTTGTTCGGTCCGGCCTCTGCGGACCGGGCCAAGGTCGATGCCTTGCGTCACGCGGGCACGACCGTTCGGCTCGATGCCGACGACCCCGAGGACATACGCGAAGAGGCTCGTCGTTACGGTTCAATGGTCGAGGGCATGCTCGTGTTCGATGGCGAACACATCGAGCTGGTGGAGGGTGCGGCCACGATGGCCGCCGAGATCCAACACCTGGACGAACCACCCGATGCCGTCTTCGTGCCTCTCGGCTCGGGCACGGTCGCACTGGGCACCGCCACCTGGTGCCACGCCCGGATGCCTCGCACACGGGTGGTCGGGGTCGGCGCCGAGGGCGCGCCGGCCATGGCCCGATCGGTCCGCGAACGCCGCGTCGTCACCACCCCTTCGGTGTCCACCGCCGCATGGGAGTTGGCCGTTCGAGTGCCGTCGGAGTCGATCGTGGTGCCGCTGGCGGCCGCGCTCGACGACACAGCCCTCGTGTCTGACCGACACATGCAGCAGGCTGCGGCTGCGCTCGCCAGCCATGAGGGAATCCGGGCCTCGCTCAGTGGTGCTGCTGCCCTCGCTGCCGTTGCGGTGGCGGCGCCGTCGCTGCGCGGTTCCACCGTGGTGGTCGCGGTTACTTCACGCGCCATCGGCGGCTGAGCGTTCGCCTTACCGCAGCTATCTCCGACGCCTGGCTCGTGCGGTGGCTGGCGCCGTGGTGGGGTCGTCGGGCCACTGATGTTTGGGATAGCGACCCCTGAGCTCGCGTCGCACCGCCGGGTACCCGGTTTCCCAGAAGGAGGCGAGGTCGGTGGTCACCTGCACGGGCCGGTGGGCGGGGGAGAGGAGGTGTATCACCACGGGTGTGGCGCCTCCGACAGTGGGCGATTTGCTGAGCCCGAATACCTCCTGCAGTCGTACTGCGAGCACCGGGCCACCCTCGGGGCCGTAATCGATCGGGATTCTGGACCCCGACGGAACCTCGATGTGAGTTGGGGCGAGCCGCTCGAGCTCACGCCCCTGACGCCAGTCGAGGAGGTTGGTGAGTGCCTCACGAGGCTTGATCTTCTCCAGATCACTGCGGCGGCGCACGTCGGAGAGGGCGGGGCCGAGCCAGGCTTCGAGTCTCTCGAGAAGCGATTCGTCGTCGACGGCGGGCCACTCGTCGGCCGCGAGAGAGTGGAGGAAGCCGAGGCGTTCCCGGTAGCGCTCATCGGGTCGGTCCCAGGTGAGAAGCCCGAGACCCTCGCGCCGCACACCGGAGAGCAGGCCCTCGACGATCGCGCCCTGGTTCGGCTCGGTCACCGGGCTCCGGCTCACGACGATCGAGCCGAGTGTCTCACGGTTTTCGAACACGACGTCGCGCTTACGGCGATCCCACCCACCGTGGATCGATGCTTCGATGCGGTCGCGGTGGTGGGTTTCGATGTCGTCGTCGTCGAGGGGCGCGGCCGTGCGGACTCTTGCATCGGCACCCGATCCTTCGGTCTCGGCCACCGCCAGCCATGTGGAGCGGGCCAGTTCGTCGCTCACGGGGACCCCTACTCCGGCGCCTGAAGCGAGCAGGAAGCTCCCCGGCTCCTCGCGGCGGCGGGCCACACGGTCGGGGAAGGCCAGGGACGTGAGCACGCCGACGAGGTCGAGATCGACCGGTGCGTTCTCCGAGCCCGGCAAGGATGACTCCCATCGGCGAGCCATCGAACGGGCCTGTTGTACAGCGCCGCGATCGCCGCGATCGCCGGGGCGCTCCCGGGCCACCAGCTCGACGCGGGTTCGGAGATCCACGGGGCGGTCGCGTCCGCTCAACAGGTCTCGGTCGGCGAGTGCTGCGGCCAGGGCACACGCGGTGGCGGTGGCGCCCGCCAGGCCGTCGGATTCGAGCGAGGCTCCACGAAGCATGAGATGGGATAGTCGAGGTTCGGCCCCGAGCTGGTTCATGGCCCGTCCGTGATTGGTGAGTCGACCCTCGCTGTCGAACGCGCCCAGGCTCGTGAGGGTGGCTCGCGCCGCGTCGTAGGCGACGGTGGGCGGCGGATCGAGCCATGGAAGTTCGCTCGGCTCGGTCGCCCCCCACGCCGCGATCTGCAGAGCGAGCCCTGTCAGGTCGCTGGTGAGAATCTCGGGTGGTTCGTCGGCCGGTCGATGGCCTTGCTCCGACTCACTCCAGAGGCGGATACACACTCCGGGTGCCTGGCGGCCGGCCCGACCCCGACGCTGGTCGGTGGCCGCGCGACTGGCCCCCACGGTGCGGAGCTGGCTCATTCCCCGCCCGTGGTTGATCTCGGGGCGGCGGCGCCGACCCGTATCGATCACCACCCGCACACCGTCGATGGTCACGCTGGTTTCGGCGATGGGTGTGGACAGGATCACCTTGCGCCGGCCGTTCGGGTCGGGCTGGAGGGCACGGTCCTGCTCGCCAGGAGTGAGCGATCCGTGGAGTGGAGTGATAGCGATCTCGTGGGCGCGGCTGCCGAGGCGTCGGGCCAGCTCTCGCTGGGCGCGGTTGATCGCCCCCGCCCCGGCCAGAAACACGAGAACATCACCCGGCGGACCCGTCGGTGCAAGCACATCGAGCACAGCGTCGGGTACTTCCTGATCGACTGTGCGGCCCGGGGCAGGCGCACGGTAGATGGTGTCGACGGGGTGAACCGCCGCGTCGGCTCGCACGATCGCGTCGGTGCGAAGGCGGGTGGCCAGTGAGTCCGCATCGAGGGTGGCCGACATCACCACCATGCGAAGGTCGTCTCGCAGGGCATCGGCGGTTTCGCGTGCGAACGCCATGGCGGTGTCGGCGTGGATGCTCCGCTCGTGGAACTCGTCGAACACGATCACGCCGACACCCTCGAGGCCAGGATCGCTCAGCAGCATCCGGGTGAGAACACCCTCGGTGACCACTTCCACCCTGCTTGCCTCGCTCACCCGGGTATCGAATCTCGTACGAAGACCGATCGATCGACCGATCTCCTCGCCCCGCTCGGCGGCCATTCGCGCCGCCGCGGCTCTGGCTGCCACCCGCCTCGGCTCGAGCACGAGCACCCGCCCCTGACCGAGCCAGGGCAGGCCGATCAAGGAGGGAGGGACCCGGGTTGTCTTGCCGGTGCCGGGCGGGGCTTGCAAGATCACGACCCGCTGGCGCTTCAGCGCCTCGTGAAGCTCGGGAAGTACAGCCTCGACGGGGAGGCCGGACCCTCCTGGTGCATCGGGTGGCGGTGTCACCCCGCCCCGACTTCAGCGGCGATCGAACGCACCGCCGCCGCAACCGATTCCGGGTGGCTCTTCATCACGAAGTGGCGACCTCCCTCGACGGTGGTGCGCTGGGCGTGGGGGAGCTTCTTCTCCAAGTAGTCGTTGGCGCCGAGGAAAGCCCTGTCGCCATCGCCGATCACCAGCGCTACCGGCACGCCGACGTCGGTGAGTCGATCCATCACCATTGAGTCGACGTGGAAGGCAATCGAGGCGGCTACCCGGCTGACGCTGTAATTGTCGCTGTTGGCCTCGACCCGCTCGTTCCAGGTCTGCATGGCTGCAGGGTCGCGAAAGCCGGGACCGGCAGAAACGAGGACTAGCCCGTCGACCGTGGTGGCGCTCTCGTGTCGGGTGAGGACATGGGCCAGCCCGAGGTAGCCGCCGAGACTGTGGCCGACCAGCACTACCGCCCGAGCGGGATGGTGGACCCTGAGGGTGTCGATGACCTCGTCGAGGTCGGAGAGAACAGGCTCGCGTTCGTAGGCGGAGGAATCGTCCGGCGCCGGCGACTCGCCATGACCGGGTAGGTCGACAGCGACACAATGCAGCTCGTGGTCGACCAACTCGACCGCGCGGTCCCAGACGTGGGAATCGGAGTCGACGCCGTGGATCCACAGCACAGAGACTGTCGAGTCCTCGGGTCCGGTATGGGTGACGTGGAGGGGGGTGGGCACGCGAACTCCTGGAGGTCAGTGGCCGTGGAAGTGTGGGGGACGCTTCTCCATGAACGCAAGAACGCCTTCGGCAAAGTCGTCGCTGCGGTAGCAGGCATCCACCGCTGCGGCCGCGTCGGCGCGGCCCGTGGTGGTGATGCTGTCGATGGTCTGCTTGGCCGCCGCGATCGAAAGGGGGGAGAGGCGAGCGATTCGGCGGGCGAGGTGGTCGACCTGCCCATCGAGTTGGTCGGGGGCGTGGATCTCCTGCACGAGACCGATCCGTCGCGCCTCGTCGGCATCGATGACCCCGGCGGTGTAAAGCAATTGCTTGGCCACGGCGGGTCCCACGAGGGCTACGAGGCGATGGGTTGCCTCCGGCGGATAGGCGAGGCCGAGACTGGCTGGCGGCACGGAGAAGCTTGCGTCGTGGGCCGCGATCCTGAGGTCGGCGTGGAGCGCCATGGCCACGCCCCCTCCTCGGCATGGGCCGTGGATCGAGGCGATCACGGGAACGTCGATGCCGGCGATGGCCTCCCATGCTCGATGCTCGGCCTTGTCGTACTCATGACCCCGGATGCCCATCCGCTGTTCGGCAAACTCGGTGATGTCGCTTCCGGCACTGAACGCTTCGGCCCCGGCGCCGCGGAGGATCACACAGCGCAGATCTGGTTGGGCCGTGAGCGTGGCCACAGCATCGGGCACGGCGTTGTACATGGCTGAGTTCATCGCGTTGCGGCGCGCCGGATTGTCGATGATCAGGGTGCCGACCGATCCGTGGATCACACCGCCGGACTCGATGGACTGCAGGGTTGTGCCGATTGTTGCCACGGGGGCAGTCTGCCGGATCGTGCCGCTGGGTGTGTGCCTGGCACGCTGAGTCGTGGTTCGGCCGTTACCGTCACCTGAGTGGATTCCGCCGTACGCCTGCGGGCACTTCGAGATGGGGCCGTGATCGTGGCCCGAAACATCACGGCGCACCACACCATGCTGGTCGCCGGTGGCGTGGCGTTCTCCTGCGTGTTCGGCCTTATCCCGGCCCTCATCGCCGTTGTCGCCGTTTACGGGCTTGTCGCCGAGCCGTCCGATGTGGAGTCGAATCTCAGACCTCTGGTGGAGGCCCTACCCACCGATGCCGGCGACTTGTTGATCGATCAGTTCGAGAATGTCACTGCCGTATCCGGCGCAAAGATGACCGTCGGTCTGGCGATCGGGCTCTTCGGTATGGCCTGGGCAGTCTCGAGTGCGCTCAACTCCATGATCATGGCTGTGCGAATCGCTCATGAGATGCCGAGCCCTCACAATTGGGTCCAGGGCCGACTCTTCGCCCTCAAGCTCAGCATGGTGGCAGTTGTGGCCACCGCGGCGATGATCTGGTTGGTGGTGGTCCTTCCGCCGGTGCTTGATCAGGGCAATGTGGGAGGCTTGTTCCGATGGGCCCTGTCGATCGGCCGGTGGCCACTGGTAGTCGTGATCTCGATTACCGCCCTCGCCCTGTTCTATCGGGTAGTGGTGGGCCTTCGAAGTGGTCGATACCACGCCATCAGCGTGGGATCGGTCACCGGCACCGGCATCTGGGTGCTGAGTACCTACGGGCTGAGTGTGGTCTATTCCTACATCGGCCGGGTCGAGTCGACCCTGGGTTCTTTGGGCGCCGTCGCCGCCCTCATGGCCTGGTTGTACCTCTCGGCTCTCGCCGCTCTCATCGGAGCGGAGGTCGACGGCGCTCTCTACCGAAATGGCCCATCGCCGGAAGGTTCCTCCTGAAACACAGCCGCTCGTCGAGGCGATCTGGAGTGCGTCCATCCGGACCGACGCAGAGCAGCTACCGGCGCGGCGGGTTAGTGACCGTGGCCGGTGAGGGCTTCACCTTCGAGCTCGCGCGAGAGCGTGAGCTCGATTACCTCTGCCGGTGCCGGCCGAGTGAAATAGTAACCTTGCCCGAACAGGCAACCGAGGGCCAAGAGGCGGCGATGCTGATCTGGTACCTCGATACCTTCGGCGATCGCGGAAGCCCCCATGCTCTTCGCGATCGAGAGCACCGTCGAGATGATGGTCGACTCGTCGTGTGTCTCGAGACGAGAGACGAAGCTCTGGTCGATCTTGAGAATATCGGCCGAGAACTCCTCGGCGTATTTGAGGGTCGCGTTGCCAGTTCCGAAGTCGTCGATTGCCACCCGTAGCCCGGCTTGGCGGAGGGCATCGATGCGGCCGACGACGAGTTCGAAGTCTGCGATGAGGGCGGACTCGGTGAGTTCGAGCACCACGGCCGAGCGCTCGAGCCCGGCGCGATCGACGACTTCGAGGATCTCTGCGACGATGCCGTTGCGCACGAGTTGCACGGGAGAGATATTGATGCTCGCGTAGATGTCGTGGCCCTGGCTTCGCCAAGCGGCGACCTGATGGGTCGCTTCTTCGAGCACAAATCGGCCGAGCGGAACGATGAGACCATTCCGCTCTGCGATAGGAATGAAGGCTGCGGGGCTGACCATGCCACGTACCGGGTGGTTCCAGCGAACGAGCGCCTCGACCCCGATGGTGCGTCCGGTGGCTAGGTCGACAATGGGCTGGTAGTAGACCATCAGCTCGTCGTTGTCGATCGCCGCTCCCAAGGTGTTGGCAATCTCGAACCGCTCGATGGTTTGATCCGCCATGCTTGATTCGAAGATCGCCCAGCGTCCCTTGCCCTGCGCCTTGGCCTCGTACATCGCTACGTCGGCAGACCGGAGCAGATCCTCTGGTGATTGGGAGTGGCCGTCGTCGATAGCTATCCCGACGCTCACTCCAAGCTGGACCTCCTTGCCCATCAGGGTGACCGGGCGTGACAGCTCCTCGACGATGCGGTCTGCGATGCCTGTCACGTCGGAGATGCCATAGATGTCGGTGAGAAGCACCGCGAACTCATCACCACCGAAGCGAGCGGCCCTGTCTTGGAGACGAAGTCCGCCGAGTAGGCGGCTTGAGATCTCTACCAGAACTTGGTCGCCCGCTGCGTGTCCGAGTGAGTCGTTGATGTTCTTGAAGGCGTCAAGATCGATGAACAGCGCGGCGACCTTACTTCCCGGGCTGCGTTTTGGCCCCAGCGCCTCGCCGAGCTGGTTCGTGAACTGAACTCGGCTTCCGAGGCCGGTGAGATCGTCGTGCAAGACCTGATGGCGAAGGTCTTCCTCGAGCTTCTTCCGTTCGGTGACATCTCGGATATTGAGCACGAGACCGCTCACGGATGGGTCGTCTCGAAGATCGGTGATGGTTACCTCGGTGGTACGGAGGGTCTGATCGGGCCGCTCCAGGACGAGTTCCAGGTTTCTCACACCTGGAGGCTTTGAGTGTATTGAGCGACGGGCGCGCCCCAGGCTTTCGAGGTCGTCTGTTGGGAGCAACTCGAGGAAGCTCCGACCCCGCAGCATCTCGGGCCGCAGACCGAACAGGTCTTCGGCCGCGGGGCTCGCATAGGTGAAGATGCCAGCTTCATCGAGTACGGCGATGACATCGGAACTGTGCTGGACAAGTCCACGGAACCACTGTTCACTTCGCTTCAGTCCGAGCTTGGCGGCACGTTCGTCATTGACGTCGCGGGCAGTCACGACGATGCCTGCGACTTCAGGGTCGTCGGTGAAATCACGGGCTGTGGCGTCAAACCATCGGTATTCGCCGCTCGCGGCACGGAGGCGCAATTCGGTGGCGTGGGATGACTCGTGGGGTTTGGTGGGCTGTTCGACAAGGCGTTTCAGCTCGCCGGCATCCGCGATATGAACGAGCGACGATGGATGGCTGTCGGCCATGGCGCCGGGTGCCACGTCGAGCAAGCGCGCAGCGTTGGGCGAGACGAAGGTGACCTCGTTGTTTTGGTCGATTACGGTCACCAAATCTGTGCTCTGTTCCACGAGCGCTGTCAGGCGGCGCTCCGCTCGTTGGTTGAAGCGGGTCTCGGCGAGGCTGAGTGAAGTCAGTGCCTGGGTGATTTGGGCGGACATCGTCTGGAGGGCGAGGCTGTAGGCGGCGTCGGGCGAAGGAGGGACTTCGACGAGGATCTCACCGAACTCGGCATCCTCACCGAGTTCGAGGTGGACGATTCGAGCCATCTGTGAGCGGCCTTCAAGACCGGACCAGGGGCCCGCCTCGGCCTCCGGCGCCAGGGTTTCGAACTCGATTTCTCCTCCCCGGATCGATCGTTGGATGAGGTGGCGGGCGCCCCCAGTCCCTTGAACTATCGCTGCGAAACGGACCTCAGCACCGGCCACCAAACGGATGGTGCTCGAAACGGCCAAGGCGACATCTGATGCAGTTGATGCATCGAGAAGTTCTCGCCCTGACTCTGAGAGTGCAACTTCCAGGCCGACTGTGCGCTCATTCGCGCGGAACAGGAGGCTGATTCTTGCCAGCGACAACACGGCGAGCGCCGCCGATCCACCGACCAGGACGGGCAAGTCCGGGGCTGTGCCTCGAACTAGCGAGGAGAGAAGAGCGGCGGGCAGAGTGAGCAGCGCCGCTCCAAGCATGGCGATTCGACCCACCGACAGTCTTGCGGCCGTGTAGCTCGGCGCATCGGTGAGAGCGTGGGCTTCGGGATGCAGGATCGCGGCGGTTGCAAAGAAGAAGGCGAGTGGTGAGGTGATGCTTGCTGCCGTGAACGCCCAGCCTGAGCCTGTGGTGTCGAGCAGCAGCAGTAGGTCGTTGGTGAGAATCGCGCTGGTGGCACCGGCGATCAGCCGCCACGCGGTGTTTCGGGCGCCGGGGCCGACGGCAAGTCGAGCCACGAATCCGAGAAGGGTGAGAGTCAGAACCGAATACCCGACATTTCCCAGTCGGGCGAAAATGTTCACCTCACTGTCACGGAGATATTCCGAGAGAATGGCTGAGAAGACGACAACCGCCGCGGCGGCGGCAATCAGCAGGCCATCGAGGGCTGCCGCAATGTCGCGGCCCAGACTTCGGTGTTTCCAGAAACTCCGGGCCGCAGCGATGACAAAGACGTAGCCGAGGTAACCAGGGGCCTCCGCAGGGCTTGGGAAGGGGTTGGGCTCATTAATGATGATTCCGTGGGTGAGCCGGGTGATAGCGGACACCAACGCTAGTACCCCACCGGTGGCGAGAAGGGCCCAAGGAGCGCGAGTGATCTCCGGCCGGCGGCGCAACTGCACGGCTACTACGGCTACCAGGACGATCGCTGAGCCGGCCCGAACGGCCGACTGGGCGACGTCGCCCAGCACCGCCGCTGCAACTACTGCAAACACGCCTGTTGACAGCGTGAGCCACCAAGCTCTCTCCATGAAGAGCTAATCGGCGAGCCTGTGGAAAAAGTGAGGAGCGGAGAGTTAGGCGACCGGTGCGCTCGCCGACCGGAGATCGAGCACCGTGGCGCGGTGTTCGTTGACATTGTTGCGGATATCCAGCGATACGAGGTCGAGATCGGCAAACGAGATGTCTCCCGAGAAGAATGCAAGCGCGTCGGGGTTGCTCTGCTTGAGCACTTCGACGGTGCGGGGGATGTACATGGCGACCGGGGTTGTGCGCGCTCCCATCCAGTGCATCGGGAGTCCGATGGCTTCGAAGGGGAAATCAAACCAGCGTCGCATGATTCTCAGCAGGCGGTCGTCCATAATTGCGAGCATGTACGCTCGCCGATTCCTTACCGACTCTTGCCAGACAAAGGCGTAAATCGCGGCAGAGATTGCCATGTTCTGCAGCCCGTTGCGCGGGGTTGACAGGGCTGAGATCTCGCTGCATCGGTTGGGATCCAACTCGGCGAAGATCGACATGGCCTCCGGCAGGGGATCGAAGAACTCGAACGCGGGGAACCCTCGAACTGACGGCTTGATTATTCGCGCCGTGCCCACGATCTCGGCCTGCTCGCTGTCGACGGCGATGATCATGTCGCTATAGGGCACCCACGCATCATCAATCACCCCGTTGGTGAGATCCCCGCGCTCCACATAGCCGGCTTCCAGATAGCACTTTGCATGTAGCTTCCGGGCCGCGCTGAGTTCGTCAGCATCGGCGACAGCGCGCACTTCGAGTCCGGGAATCTGGGGGATCAAGGCCATGAGACACTGAATGCTACCTGTGGATAACTATCGTGCGTCAAGTCGATCACGAGCAGTGGTTGGCCGAGAGGATCATGACTGGTGCAACGGTTTGCCCCTACAGTCGGTGAGATGGCAAAGGGGCACCGCGTCGGGTGGCTGGGGAAGGCGTGGATCGTAGGCGTCTTCGGATATTCGATTGCTCGGGCCGCGGTAGTGTGGCCAACGCTGGGCGACTATGGCGTCAGTCCACTGGTATTCCTGGCCATCGACGTGGGGACCGCCTGGCCCTATGCCTACGGGCAAGTAAGAGTCATCAACGAGGCTAAGAGCCGAGAATGGGGGCAGGTCCAGATCTGGGCGGTGATAACGCTATTGTCGTTCTTGGCGCCGTATGCCTACATCGTGGGAGCAGGTTCAGGCGAGATGCCGCTCATCGCTTGGATCATCATCGGCCTCCTGATGGTTCTCTTCGGAATTGCGTCCGTTGTGAGGATCATCCGCCAGATTCGCGAGCCGAGAACGATGGCCGAGTCGGCTTAACCGTCGTCGCGATAGACGTCCGGCTCGATGTACATGGGCCGGGCTGCAGGAACTTCCTTGCGGACGTTGGCCTCGAGTCGGTCGATCGCCCCGGCCAGTTCGGTGGCATCGTAGCCATCTGCGAAATGGACCTTGGCGCCGACCAGCAATTCATCAGGGCCGAGGTGTTGGGTTCGGAGATGGATCAGGCGCTCGACGCCCTCTGTGCGTTCTATGGCCGCGATGATGTCTTCGCGGACCTGCGGTTGGGCACTTTCGCCGATTAGTAGGCTTTTCATCTCCACCGCCAGAACGATGGCGATAAGGCCGAGGAGCACTCCGATCGACAGGGTGCCTACGCCATCCCAGATCGGTGCATCGAAAACTTCGGCGATGGTGAGGGCCCCCATCGCCAGCCCGAGGCCTACCATTGCGCCGAGGTCTTCGAGCAGCACAACAGGTAGCTCCGGCACCTTCGAGCGCCGGATGAAGTCTGGCCAAGACGCACCGTGACGAAGATGGTCGGCCTCTTTCACCGCTGTACGAAACGAAAAGCCTTCGAGCAAGATGCCGAAACCGAGTACGCCGAACGCCCACCCAGGACTGGTGATCTCGTGGGGGTGGCGGATCTTCTCGACCCCTTCAAAAATAGCGAACATGGAGCCGACCGTGAAGAGTACGAGAGCTACAACGAAGGACCAGAAGTAACGCTCGCGCCCGTAGCCGAAAGGGTGAGACGTGCTGGCTTCGCGCCGGGCCAGACGTCCACCCATCAAGAGGAGGGCCTGGTTGCCGGTATCGGCACAGGAATGGATCGCCTCGGCCAGCATCGAGGATGCCCCGGTGAAGGCGAAGGCGACGAACTTGGCGATCGCTATCCCCAGGTTGGCGAAAAAGGCTGCAACGATCGCCTTCGTGCCACCGCCTGCCGCCATTAGATGCCCTTCCATTGGTGACCGCCCCGATCACGCTCAGCGACGAGGCTAACCCGAGGCTCAGAAGCTGTGGTGGTGTGCCGATGAAGAGATGTGGCAATCGAGGATGCACCGTGGTCGTTGCTGTCGCTGACCGAGTTGATAGCGACTTTCGGCGATCCCGACACCGAGATGGGCGTCGGCGGGGCGCTCCAAGTGATCACCGAGGTGGTCGGGGTGGATTTCGCGGCGGTATGTGGGGCCCGTTCCGTCGTTGAGGCGGTCGGGTTCGACCAGCTGATCCGTCCGGATCGGGAGTTGCTGGCGCTCGCGCGGTCCGAACTGATGGAGGCCGATGTGAGCGGTGTCGGGCCGGTGTCTGTGGCCCGATCACCGGTAACCGGCACCGAGGCAAGCATCGTGATGCTGCGCGCCACGGGCCCGTTCACCGACCGCGAGCTCGGTCTCGTCAATACCATTGGCCGGATCGCGGGTCTAGCGGCCACCATGCGCTCGGCTCTGGAAGCCGAGCGAAGCACACGCGTCGATCTCGAGCGACGAGTCGACGACAATCGAGTCCTCGTGGCCCAACTCCGCGAGCGCCAAGGGCTCCTCGATCGCCTCTTTCGTATCCAGCAGTCGATCTTGCGCCGTTCGCCCACCCAGGCCGTACTCGATTCGGTCACCGAGGGAGCGCTCGACCTCCTCGATGTGGATCAGGTCCGCCTGAGGATCATCCCCATGGAACAACCGGGCACCCTTTTGCTCGCTTCGAGCCAGGGATTCGATCCCGAGCAGGAGGACGCGATGCGGGCCTCCTGTGTTGTTGAGGGACCCATCGCGCGGGCCATCAACGAGAATCGACTCGTGGCCGATCATCGGGAGGCCGAGGGCGCCGCGATGGCCGCGCCGGTGGCGGTGGGCGCCGAGGTGGTGGGCTGTCTCAGCGTGTCAACGGTGAACGCCGCTCGACGATTCAGCCCCGCCGAGCAGGAGGCCCTCATCGCGTTCGCTCAGCACGCCTCTCTCGCGCTTCAGGATGCTCGTTCCGCCGACGCGATGCGCAACGCTCTCGACCGCGAGCGTCATCGAGCCGAACACGACCCGCTCACCGGCCTGCCCAACCGGCCTACCATTCGGGCGGCTCTCTCCCACCGGATCGGTATTGCCGACAAGGTGCCGATCGTCTTGCTCTTCGTCGACCTCGATCGGTTCAAGCTCACCAACGACACCCTCGGTCACTCCTTCGGCGACACGGTGCTCACCGTCGTTTCTGACCGGCTCAAGACTTCGGTCCGTGCTGGTGATGTGGTGGGCCGCCTGTCCGGCGACGAGTTTGTGGTGATCTGCGAAGGCATCACCGAGGTGGGTGCGGTCGAGGTTTCCGAGCGGCTTCAGGCCGTGATCAGCGAGCCCATCAGCGAGGGACACATCGAGCATGTGATCACCGCGTCGGTCGGGATTGCACGCGCTCATCGCGGCGAATCTGCACAACAGGTGCTGGCCAACGCGGATCTGGCGATGTATCGGGCCAAGGAGGCAGGTCGCGGTGGGGTGGAGGTGTTCGACGACGCGCTGCGCGATCAGGTCGAAGAACGTATGATCGTCAGCCAGGACCTGCGGCGGGCGCTCGAACAGAACGAGCTGAGGGTGCACCTCCAACCGGTGGTCGGACTCCCCAGTCGACTGGTAGTCGGGTTCGAGGCGCTCGTTCGATGGCAGCATCCCATTCGGGGTCTGTTGGCTCCTTCGGCTTTCCTTTCTCTGGCAGAGGACACTGGCCAAAGCTCGAGAATCGACATCTTCGTTCTCGAGGAAACCATCAAACTCCTGGGTAGCCACGCCGGGTCTCGACCGATCTCGGTCAACCTGTCGGCCCGTACCTTCTCGGACCCAGCGCTGACGCCCTGGATCTCGGATCGGCTTCAAGAGGCGGACGTCGAACCGTCGCGGCTGATAATCGAGGTCACCGAGACACTCCTCATGGACTCTTCGGGGGCTGCGTCGGGTCAGGTCACGGCGATGCGCGATCTCGGCTTGAAGATCCTGATCGACGACTTCGGAACGGGCTACTCATCGCTCGCCTACCTACAGACCTTCGAGGTCGATGGGGTGAAGATCGACCGCGGATTCATCAGTCGTCTCGATACCGATCCGCGCGCCGAAGCGATCGTGAGCGCCGTGTTCAGCATGGCGGCCGCACTCGACTTGTTGGTGGTGGCCGAGGGGGTCGAAACCGATGAGCAGATGGATCGCGTGCTCGCCATTCGCGACAAAGAAGGCATCGTTGAGCTCTACGGCCAGGGTTACCTGTTCGGCCGGGCCGTTGACGGCGATACCCGCCTGGGTGGATTCGTGGAGTTGGCGAGCCGCGCGCTCCGGTGAAGTTCCCGCGGCAACGGCCTAGTGTGAGTTGCCATGGCCAAGCGCAAGAGGAAGCAACGATCCATCGCGGGCGTCGAACCGTCGCTTCCTCCGATCACTGCCGGCCTTGTGAGCTCGACTCGCCGAGTTCCGGCTGAGATAGCGCGTCCGCCGTATGCTCTCACCGGTGATCCGGGCCCGTCGCTCTCGCCTCTCACGCGAACGCCAGACGAGCTGGCGGCGATGCGTCGCACGGGACAGGATGCAGCCGAGATACTGCTGCGGGCAGGTGAGGTGGTCCGTCCTGGAATCACCACCGATGAGATCGACCGGTTTGTTCACGACGCTTCGGTCGAACGCGGCGGTTATCCGAGTCCGCTCAACTATCGAGGATTTCCCAAGTCGGTTTGTACTTCGGTTAACGAAGTGATCTGCCACGGGATCCCCGACAGCCGCGCCCTCGCCGACGGCGACATCATCAATATCGACGTCACCTTGTGGAAGGACGGCGTCCACGGCGACACGTCGGCCACCTTCCTCGTGGGCGATGTCGACGAGTTGTCCCTGCGCCTGGTGCGCGAGACCGCGCGAGCCCTCGATCTCGGCATTGCTGCGGTCACCCCCGGAGGGCTCGTGAGCGAGATCGGCAAAGCCATCGAATCCCACGCCGTCCGGCACCGTCTGGGAGTTGTCCGAGAGTTCATCGGTCACGGGATAGGCACCGAGTTCCATACCAATCTCCAGATCCCGCACTACTTCGACCGAAGGCTCACCACCCGACTCGAGGTCGACACCTCGTTCACGATCGAGCCGATGCTCACGCTCGGATCCCCCGATGCCGGCTTGTGGGACGACGACTGGACCGCTGCCACGGTCGACGGCACCCGTTCCGCCCAGTTCGAACACACGCTCATCGTCGGAACCGATGGGGCACAGCGACTCACCGTCACTGCCGCGGGAGAGTGCGCGCACGATCTCGTCGCGGCCGCGGTCGCCTGAGGACGCGCCGCTTGCTCCAAGCACCTAAGATCGCCTCGACCAGCTAATCCGGCCACCTCAGGGAGCAAGACGATGGCGTCCATCGAGACCATCGAAGGTATTGGTATCAAGAACGGTAAGGCCTTGCGCAAGGCGGGCATCAAGTCGACGGGCGCCCTGCTTGCCGCCGCGGGTTCCAAGAAGGGGCGCAAACAATGTGCAGCCGATAGTGGCTGCACCGAGGCCCAACTACTGGAGTGGGTCAACAGGGCCGACCTCATGCGGGTCCGTGGCGTCGGAGAGGAATACAGCGACCTGCTCGAGCGATCCGGGGTCGATAGCGTGAAGGAACTGCGGAGGCGCAATTCCGCCAACCTCCACGCGAAGATGCACGAGGTGAACACCGCGAAGCGCCGCAACCTGGTTCGCCGGCCTCCGTCGTTGGGTGAGGTCGAGCGGTGGGTCGCCCACGCCGGCACGCTCGACCCTGTCGTCACCCACTGAGTCGCCTGTCCGAAACCGAGATCAGGCGAGGCTGAATTCGACACGGCCTTCGTTGGGATCGGACCCCTGCAACACCACCGTCACCTCGGCTCCGAGCTCCAGACCGTCGGCGGGAAGCCGAGCCACCACTGCAGGATCGCGTAGCTGGATGCGACCACGGTCGCGTTTGAAGTCGATGTCGGTGACCACCGCGGTGAACGATTCGCCCACCCGGGGCGCGAGCACCACTGCTTCGACATAGTCGACGAGGGCTCGTTCGAGGTTCCGGTCGCGTGACTTGGCCGCGCCCATGAGGCTCGGTAGTTCGTCCAGCGCTTCGAGAGCCCACGCCGGGGCTTCCCGCTCGGCGCATTGGGCCAGCACGATCTCGTTGGCGAAACGGTCGCACAGCCGGCGAAGGGGCGCGGTGACGTGGGCGTAGGTCGATGCGATGGCGGAGTGCTGGGGCTCGGCCGGCAGATCGTGATCTTGGAAGGACACGTAGCCAGCGCCGCGAAGACCGCGAGCGGCCTGCGACAACATCGCGGCGCGTTCGGGCGTGTCGGGGGTCAAGCCTCGCACCTGTTCGGCGTAGCTCACATCGTCTGCCCAATCGACGCCGAGCGCACGCGCCGTATGGCGTAAGCGGCCAACCGTGCGAGGGTCCGGGTCCGGAAGCGTGCGCAACAGTCCTGCCCCTCCGGCGAGCATGATTCGGCTCGCCGCGATCCCGGTGAGCAGGGAGATCTGGGCATTCCAGTTCTCGATCGGGAGGGTCTCGTCGTAGACCAGTTCGAATGATCCGTCGACGCGGCGAACCACCTCCTGGTCGGGGAGGTCGAGGCTCACCGCCCCCCGGTCGGCCTCGAGTGCCTGGCGCAGGCGGCCGATCTCTTCCAGGAGAGCGAGAGGAGAGTCGGGGTGGGAGGTGGCAACCTCGGCCTGGGCCTGTCGATACGACAGTTGGCGTCGATTCCGGACGTCGGCGCGCTCGAGGCGGGCGTCGACGATCTCGCCGTGATCGTCGAGCCTGATTGTCCAGAGTAGGGCCCGCCGGTCGCGGCCCTCGAGCAGGCTTCCACCGTCTTCGTTGATCGATTCCGGATGCAGGGAGGTGCGGAGATCGGGGCTGTAGAGGGTGAGCCCCCGTTTCCGTGCTTCGGAATCGATCACGCTGCCGGGCATGACCAGGGCGGCCACGTCGGCGATGGCGTAGAACACCGTGAACCCGTCGGGGTGGCGACGAGCCGAGAAGGCCTGGTCGAGGTCGGTGGAGCCATGGGGGTCGATGGCCAGCAGGTCGATGTGGCAGGCATCTATCACATCGGAGTGGGCGCCGGGAGGGATGAGTGGGCCGGCACCGACCGCGTCGACCGCAGCCTGCAGGACCTCATCGGAGAACGACGCCGGGACATCGAGTTGCTCACGGATCCTGCGAAACCCCGCGGTGAAGCTTGGATCGGACGGACAGCGAACGAACTGTTGAGGCACAGCGCTCGACCCTAGTGGGGGGCGTCAGCGGAGGTTGACCGCATCGGTGCGAGGCATCTCGATCCATGTTCGACCCGGCAGGATCGCCACGAAGTTGCCGCTTCCGTCGACGTATTCGATCTGGTCGCCGACCTCGTTGCGACGCCAGCGGGCCCTCACCACCTGGCCATCGGTGAGGATCCAGGCGACACCGTTGCCGACGGTGATCGCCTCAGGCGATCGGGCATCGGCTGCTGAGGCCACATAGCTGGTGAACTGGATAATCACGGTGGTGGGGACAACGCGTAGCCCGGCGCTGTCGACGGTTGGTGAGCCGTCCTGGCTGCGGGCCCAACCGGTGCCGTCCCATTCGTAGTCGATGGTGGTCTGGCCGTAGTCGAGAGTGGCCCCGCTCGCTGCGGCCGGGTCGCCGACGATCGGGTCGCCGGCGTCTCGGAAGCGGAAGATCGGCGAGGGTGTGCTGGTGAGGTAGTCGGGCCCGGATCCGACCGACCAGAGATTGAGCGGGTTGGTGTACAGGTTGTGGGGCGCCGCTCGGCCGCTGCGGTAGTAGAGACCTCCGTGGCTCGCGGCGCCGATGTCGATGAGGGTGGACTCACCGAGCGCTTGGCGGGCACCCCGGTTGCCGCCAGAGTTGGCGAAGAGGGGCGAGTTGAACTGGGCGAGCAGATCGAAGTCGCCGGTGCGCATCGAACGTACGGGTCCGACCTCATCGACGCCGGTGGAATGGAAGACGGCGGCGAACCGGGTGAGGCCGCCCTCAACCTCCTCCACGTAGACGATGTCGGCCTGGTTGATTCCCGACTGGGGTCGGGCCGCCACCACATTGTCGATCTTGACCGCGAGCACCGGACGAGTGGGGTCGTCAAAGGTGCTGAGCCCGGTGAGGATCGCCTTGTTCTCGAGTGAGGCGAGGAACTCGATCTCGCGCTGGGTGTCGTCGAGCTCCAGCGCGAGAGCAGACCGGATTGCGCCGGCTTCGTTGTAGCTCGTCTCGGTTGCATCGCGGTCGGCTTCGGCCACCCGGCGGGCCTCGCGGGCCGCCGTCAGGTCGCCGGTGAGCAGCACCAGCCGCTCATCGATCGCGTCGAGTCGGGCCTGGGCGTCGTCGATCACCGCGCGATAGAGCTCCCGGCGTTGTGACGACTGGTCGGCGCCCTCGAGCACCTGGATCTCGTCGATCAGGGCGTTTTGGCGCGGGTCGCCGTTGGTGAAGCCCACAATCGCGATCTCCACTCGTGTTGATGCCGGCTCACGACGAGAATCGACCGTGCGTTCGATCTCATCGGCCACCAGCTCGATCCCCACCCGCCGACCATCGATCCGATCGTCGAGTCCGGCCAGCTCGGCATCGAGAGCTGCGATCTCCGCATCGACCGTCGCCAGCTCGAGAGTGATCTCGTCGCGACGTTGTTGAAGTTGGTCGATCCGGTCGGCCTCGACCTGGGCCGCGACAGGAGCACCCGCGGCAAGCAGGGCAAGGGACGTAGACGCGACCACTAGGAGTCGGGATCGAAAACTGCGGAACATGTTCACCTGTGGCGGCATGTGCCGCCCGCGTCGACAACGGTACCCGTTCGGAGGGGTTCGGCGACGACGCGATATCGTCCGATCGTGTCGATCGAGCTCCGAGAGATCCGCTTCAACCGCCATGATTGCGTCGCCGTCGTCGCCGCCATGCAGGCTCTCGATGCCGCGGGCAGCGGTGAGGGCTGGATCAACTTCTCACCGGTGCTGACCGAAGACGAAGAGGCCAGGGTGCCGATGAAGTCTGGGCTCGCGGCCTGGTTCTCGGGCCGGGGGCCCGCCATGGCGATGGGCACGTGGACACCGCGGGCCGTGGGCGCGAAGCCCCGCAACGCCCAGATCGGGCTCGAACACGGCACGGGCCCCAATGCGTTGCCCCGCCTCGCTGAGCTCGGGATCGGTCTCCCCGACGGCTGGGTCAAGCGCCAGGACCATGCCAAGCACGGGGTGGTGGCGGAGCTCCCGCCCGGGGCTGATGAGGGGCGGGTGATCGAGTGGTTGATCACGGCCGCCACGACCCTGCGCACCATGGTCGAGCCGGGAAACAGCTGGATCGCGATGGTTCACAGCCCGGTCACTCGGAGCTGAGAGACATGGGTCTCTGTCGCTCGTCGACCTAGACGGGTGCCGGATCGAAGCTCAATGCCACCTCGATGTCGGTGGCGGTGCCGGGTTCGTGCCCGTCAGAACAGTCCAGCAGCAGGTCGCCCTGGTTGGTGTGGGTGAGCCTGATCCCGGCCCAGCCCAGCCACGCCTGTTCGATATCGTCACGCCAGACGTTCCAGATGCTGAGCCGACCGGAAGGAGCCTCGACCTCTACTGTCTTGGGCGCGGTGTCGGCCCAGAGCACGATTCGTTTTGAGGTGGTGGTGCCGACCCTGAGGCGTCCGGAGCTGTCGAGCACGATCCCCTGGGGGCGTGAGCTCGTGGCGGAGCGGCGGGTGACAGTGATCGTGGTGTTCGCCGCGAGTTCGACGGTGATCGCGGCGTGGATCACCTGCCCGTCGATCTCGAGTTGATCAGCCTCTTCGCTCGTGAAACGGTCGGCGGTGGGGGTCATGAGGCCGGCTCACGCTCGGGGGCGAAGGGATCGACCGCGTCGGATCGCCAGTGATGGCCTCCCGTGGTGTGATCGACGGTAGCGGTCTCGATGCGGCCGCTGATGGGATTGCGGCGTCGAGGAGCGTTCCCCTCGCGCATTCGGGCTTGGTTGGGCTCACCCCACACGGATTGGCCGGCCCGGTTCTTCCACACCCGGCTCCGGATGGTTGCCGCAGAGGGAGCCCCACCCTTGCGGTTGAGCATCAGGGGATTGTCGCCTGCTCTCCAGCGCCCCCGTGGCAGGGGCATCGTGAGGGTCGGTGGGTGATGCTCGTCGTAGGTGGCGAGCATCGCATCGGGGGTTAGGAGGGGGGCCTGGTCGTCGAGCTCGGGAAGCTGGCTCGGGCGCCGCCGCCGGCGACGGCGGGGAAGCGGATCGCCGCGAACGAGCAGCTCGTCGGCGGTGATCACCTCGGCTTCGCGTCGCTTGTTCCAGAGCACTCGCAGGCTCGAGGCGCCGTAGGCATCGCGCAGCGTGGATCTCACCGCGGCGTCGTCTTCGGCCCGTTTCAGCCGTCGCGCTTCGCGTCGCTCGCGACGGGTACCGAAGTACTGGTCGCCCTTGGGGCGAAAGGAGCCGCGGTTGGGGTTGCCCAGCCAGTCGAGGCTTACCCAGACGACGCCACACAGCACCCACGCCATGATGAACGTATAGATCACCCGATCGCCCGACAGTAGTGAGTCGAGGTCCATGAGTTACTGCTGGTCGAGGGAGATCACCGCGTCGATGATCGACGACACCACGGCTTCGGCCTTCGCCGTGTGCAGGACGTTGGCGTTGTTCTTGGCCCCGGTTCGGCCGTCGATGCCTCCGGGCCGCTCGTCGACAACGGTCATACCGCGGGTGTGGCGGCCGTTGAGTTCCACCGAAACGGGCCGGTGGCGGCCTTCGAACAGTTCGGGCTCGAGCACCGCCATCACCGCCGTGGCGTCGTGGATTGGAGCGCCGCTCCAGCCCCTGATCTCGCGGGCTCGCTCCACCGCGTGGTCGAGCAGGTCGGCGGCGAGCACCGCGCACGGCGTGGCGGCGGAGCGAAGCCGGTCGCGTTCGGCTGGGCCCATGAGCACCTGATGGGTGAGGTCGAGCCCCACCATGGTGAGCATCCCCATTTCCGAGAACACGATGGCCGCGGCTTCGGGATCGGCCCAGATGTTGAATTCGGCGCTTGCGGTGACGTTGCCGCCCCGATGGGCGCCGCCCATGATCGTGAGGCCTCCCAGATGGCTCGGGAGGTTTGGATCCTTGCGAAGCGCCAGGGCGATGTTGGTGAGGGGACCGATGGCCACGAGGTGGAGGTGGGCGACGGTGCGTGCGGTGTCGCAGATGAAGTCGACCGCATCGGCAGATGCCTCGGCTCGGCGTGGCTCGGGGATCTTCGCCGAACCGAGACCGGTGGGGCCATGGACATGGCGGGCATCGACGGTGGGAGAGATGAGGGGTCGACCCGCGCCCCGGTGGACAGGCACGTCGAGTCCCGCCACCTCCATCACGGCCAGCGCATTATGGGTGGTGGCATCGATGCCCACATTGCCGTTGACGGTGGTGATCCCGACCAGGTCGGCTCCTTGGGCGGCCACCATGAGAGCGATAGCGTCGTCGACTCCGGGGTCGCAGTCGATGAGCATCGGCACACGTTCCATCGTGAGATGTTACGACGGGATGAGTCGGTCGACTTCGTCAGCGGTGGGAAGTGAGGGTTGGGCGCCGGGTCTGAGGGTGGTGACTGCTCCCACCCGTACCGCCCAATGGGCGGCTTCCACTACGGTTGCGCCCCTCACGAGGGCATCGGCGAGGGCACCGCAGAACGAGTCGCCGGCGGCGGTGGTGTCGACGGGGTCGACTCGAGGAGCGGGGACGTGGGTGGTATCGGTGCCCTCGACGACGAGAGCGCCCTCGGAGCCGAGGGTCACCACCACGGCGTCGCAGGGGAGCCGGCGGGCCAAGTGGGCTGCCGTTGTGGCGTCGACGGGCCCTTCGTGACCGGTGAGTGCGGCGAGCTCGGTCTGGTTGGGAACCATGATGTCGACCGCAGCGATCAGATCGGCGGGGAGAGGCTCGTGGGGTGCGGGTGCGGGGTTGAGGATCACGATGCCGGCCGATGCCACGGCTGCCTCGGTGACGGCCTCGACGGGCACCTCGAGCTGGAGGAGGGTGACGGTGGCAGCGGCGAGCAAGGGAGCGGCCTCGACGACATCAGACCCGCTGAGTCGAGCATTGGCACCGGGACTCACCACGATCGCATTGTCGCCGTCACGCCCCACCGCGATGAGCGCGACCCCGCTCGGAACACCCTCGACGGTGCGGACCTCACCGATTCCGACGCCATCAGCATCGAGGGCAGAGCGGAGGATGGCGCCCCCCTCATCGTCGCCCACCCTGCCGATCAAGGCGACCCTTCGGCCGAGCCGGGCAGCCGCCACTGCCTGGTTGGCGCCCTTACCGCCAGGGATACGGCGTAGGTCGCCACCAAGCACCGTCTCGCCGACGAGAGGTATCACGTCGACATCAACCACCAGGTCGAGATTGGCACTGCCGACGACCACAATTTCGAATGGGCCGTCCATGGGATTCAGCGGATGACGCCTTCTTCGATCTCATGGAGCCGCTTCACCGCTCCCACCAGAATCTTCTTCGCGATGCGGGGACTCTCATCGAGCAGGGAGGAGAACTCTCGACGGTTGAGTGCCTCCACCACCATCTCTGTTTCGGCGGTGACGGTGGCGGTGCGGGGCACGCCGGCGATGACGGCGAGCTCGCCGAAGAAATCACCGGGGCCGAGGGTGGCGATGAGGCGACCGTTGCGTCGGACTGAGGCCTCGCCCTCGACGATGATCAGGAACTCTCGCCCGGGTGTGCCCTGAACGGTGAGGTCGCGGCCTGGTTTGATCGTGATGGGCGTCATGTACGACGCCACCCTCTTGAGTTCCTTCGCCGTCAATTCGGAGAAGAGTTCGATGCTGGCCAACTGTTCGGTGAGACTCATGGGGGAGAGTCTTATCAGAAATCGCCTGTGGGGAAACGACCGCGTGCCAGCTCGACGCTCGGCGAGCGACCCGTTCGGCGGGCGGTCGCGACAACGACTCAGAAAATTCCAACTACGGTGGAGCACAGTGATGGGCGTATGACAGGTCTCTACGTGTTTTTCTTGGCGGTTGGTGGACCCCTGCTGTTGTGGTTTGCCTTCGCAGGGGATGCCGATGCCGAAGGGCTGGGTGGCGACGCCGATGCCGATGGCCCCCTTTCGGTCATACCCCTGTCGTCGCTAGCGTTCGTGATGGCCTTCTTCGGTCTCACCGGGCTGCTCTCGGGAGCCACCGGTGCCAGTGCCGCTTTTGCTCTCGTGCTCGCCATCGTGATCGGCGTGGTTGCGGGCACTCTCAATGGTGTGGCGTTTCGATGGCTACGGAACAACTCCACGTCCAGCGAGGTGAGGGACCGAGAGCTCGAGGGCCAGACCGCCAAGGTGGCACTGCCGGTGAGCAGTGAGCACCGGGGAAAGATCATCGTCGACATCGCGGGGGCACGCGAACAAATGACAGCGACACCAGCCGATGGCTCCACCATCGAGCGCGGAGAGCGCGTCGTTATCGTCCGTGTCGAGCGAGGGGTCGCACTCGTCGCCCCCCTCGGCCCTGATCTCGAGCTCGAATAGGTAGGAGAAACAGACAATGAGTACCGCACTCGTACTGGGCCTGGTTGTGGCGTTCGCGCTCATCTTCATCACGATGATCGTGAATTCCCTGATCATCATCTGCCCGCCCAACCGCGTCGCCGTGATCTCAGGACGGAGCCGCGTACTCTCCGACGGCCGAGCCGTCGGTTACCGGATCCTCAAGGGCGGCCGAACCTTGCGGATTCCGATCATCGAGAAGGTGGCTTGGATGGATCTCAACACCATCCCGCTGGAGGTATCGGTCACCAACGCCTATTCGGCGGGCGCGATCCCGCTCAACGTGCAGGGCATCGCGAACGTCAAGGTCTCCAGCAACGAAGCTCTAATCGAAAACGCGGCAGAACGATTCCTGGGTGTTCCCAACGACACGATCGGCCAGATCGCGAAAGAGACCCTCGAGGCCAACCTCCGCGGCGTGTTGGCCACGATGTCGCCCGAGGAGGTCAACGAGGATCGCCTGAAGTTCTCCCAGCAGCTCATCGACGAGGCCGACGACGACATCAAGACCCTCGGTCTGGAGCTCGACGTGATGAAGATCCAGAACGTCACCGACGACAATCTCTATCTGGAGTCGGTCGGCCGGCGCCTCACAGCCGAGGTGGTGAAGCAGGCTCGCGTAGCCGAGGCCGAACGTATGGCCGAATCCGAACAGGCCGAGGCCCGGTCGCGGGAGAAGGCCCAGATCGCCCAGGTGCTGGCCGACAAGGCCATTGTCGAAGAACGGAACCAGCTCCGGGTGCGCACCGCCGAGCTCGATGCCATCGCCCGAGCCAAAGAGGAGCAGGCCTCGGTCGCCGGCGACATCGCCCGCGCCACGGCCGAACAAGACCTCGAACAACAGAGGATCGAACTCGAACGCCGTCGCCTCGAAGCCGATGTGGTCATCCCGGCCAAGGCCAACCTCGAAGCCAAGCAGCTCCAAGCTCAGGCCGACGCAGCAAAGATCATCGAGGACGGCAAGGCCCAGGTGGATGTGTTCCGTCGTCTCACCGAGCAGTACCAGCTAGCCGGCGACGACGGTCAGCGGATCTTCGTGCTCAACATGTTGCCCGAGCTGGTGGACAAGATCGTCTCAACCATCAACGGCGTGTCGATCGACCGTGTGGCGGTGATCGACAGCGGCAACGGAGGCAACGGCAGTGGCGGCATTCCGGCCCTGATGAGTCAGTTGCCCGGCGCGGTGGTGAGCCTCTCCGAACAGATCGAAGCCGCCACGGGGGTCGATATCCTCAAGAGCATGCGCGACGACAGCGATGTTTCGCCGCTCGTGCCTCCTCCGCCGCCACCACTCGGCGATTGAGAGTTCAGCGGGCAAGGGCGTTCAGGGCCGACGGGTCGAGCACTTCGATTGCCCCCTACCGATACGCAGGGCACCGTCGGCTTCGGCGGCATTGAGAGGCCGGTTGGCGGTCTGGCGACGAGTGCCGGCCATGGCCGCAATGTCTCGCCGATCACGTCGTCGCGCGCGAATCGACGCCGTCACATCTTCTGTCGCCAGCGGGGCGCCTCGGATCCCAGGATGTCGAGAAATCCGCCACTCAAGGACCCTGAGGCTTCTGTCGATTCGCCTCCGGCGCCGTCATCCGCGACACTCCCGACCATGTCGATGGAGTCCTCCCGACGGAGCAAGGGGCAAGAAGAGCGCCGTAGCCGCGTGATCGAGGCCGCCATGCAACTCGCTCACGAAGGGGGCTACGAGGCGGTGCAGATGCGGGCGGTGGCCGAGCGGTCCGACGTCGCGCTGGGCACCATATATCGATATTTTTCGGGCAAGGACGAGCTCCTCATCGCTGGCCTGGTCGGCTGGTTGGCCCAGGCCCGAAACCGGATCGAGGCCGGCGGCGTGAAGGGCGCAACCAACGAAGAGCGTCTCTCCCGCCTGCTCGAACGGTCGGCCCGATCCACCGACAGCTATCCGGTTCTGATGGGGGCCCTGGTCACTGCATTCGGAACCACCGCCCCATCGGCGTCGCCCCACAAGCTCGAGGTGGAGCGAGAGATACATGCCCTCGTGGTCACCGCCCTCGACCCTGGCGTCGACATCGACACCGCCGGCGTGGCTCGGGTGATCGGCCACGTGTGGTCGTCGGCACTCACGCGGTGGGTGAGCGGGATCGCTCCCGATGGCAGCGTGGCCGAGGAACTGCGCCACGCCGCGAAGATGCTCGTTGGAGAGCCAATCAGAGCTGGTTGAGGGCCTGATCGAACGCGGCGGGTTCGCGGGGCTCTGAGAAGTAGAAGCCGAGGGCCTGATCGCAGTCGAGCTCTTCGAGAACCTGCAGCTGCTCTCGGGTTTCCACCCCTTCGGCGATGACGATCAGGCCCAACGCGTGGGCGAGATCGATGATGGCCGCGACGATCGTGGCCGCGTTGGCATCGGTGCCGAGCCCGGAAACGAAGGAGCGGTCGATCTTCAAGACATCGAGCGGAAGTCGCTGGAGGTAGGCGAACTGGCTCCAGCCAGTGCCGAAGTCGTCGATCCCGAGACTGATCCCGAGACGCCGGAGCTCGTCGAGCTGTGCGGTGGCCGACTCGGCATCTCCCATCAGAGCCGATTCGGTGATCTCGAGACAGATCTCGTCGGTGGTGATGCCCGCGTCGGCCACCGAGCTCTGCACGAAGCCGATGAGGTCGGGGTCGCCGAGCTGGCGAGCCGAGAGATTCACCCAGATGCGCACCGGTTCCTGGTCGGGGGTGCGATATATCCGCCAGCGGGCCGCCTGTTGACACGCCTCGGCGATCACCCAGCGGCCGATCTCGACGATCAGGCCCGACTCCTCGGCGAGGGGTATGAACTCACCCGGTGGTATCAGGCGGCCGTCGGGCCGCTGCCAGCGCACTAGCGCCTCGAAACCGACGATGGTCCCGGAGTCGAGATCGAGCTCGGGCTGGTAGTGGAGGCGCAGCTCGTTGTTCTCGACCGCCCTCCGCAAGGCTTCCTCGGTGTCGAGCCGCTCGAGCGCGAGGCTCTGGTCGACTTCATCGTGGATGGCGAAACGGCCGCGGCCCTCGTGTTTGGCTTCGTACATGGCCGTATCGGCATGATCGAGCACCTGGTGGGGATTGTCGTGGCCGAGTGAGGTGGCGATGCCGATCGAGGCGCCGAGCGGTACTTCGCGTCCGTCGAGGGCAAATGGCCGCTCGAAGGCGCCGAGGATCCGGCGAGCGACCGCAGTGGCACCGCGGGCACCGTCGGTGCCGGCACAGAGCATCACGAATTCGTCGCCACCGATTCGAGCGAGGGTGTCGCCGGGGCGCACGATGGCGATCAGTCGTTCGGCCACCTTGGTGAGGGCGGTGTCGCCGGCCTGATGGCCGAGGGTGTCGTTGATTATTTTGAACCCGTCGAGGTCGATGAACAGCACACCGATGGGTTGGAGGGTGCGGCGGGAGATCGCGAACGCCTGGTCCATCCGGTCGAGTAGTAGGGCCTTGTTGGGAAGGGATGTGAGTTCGTCGTGGAATGCCTGCTTGATGAGGCTCTGCTCGGTTTCTCGTTGGGCGGTGATGTCGCGACTCGACGATTGGAGTTGGCCGACCTCGCCATCGGGATCACGAATGGGCGTGATCGCGGTTTCGAACCATCGGTAGCTGCCATTGCGGTGGCGAAGGCGGTGGCGGAAGCGGGTGGGTTCGGTGCCTCGCCGCACCGAGTCCTGCAGAGCCTGAACGAGCGCGTCGCGAGTGTTGGCGTGGGCGAGATCGACAGGATGGATTCCCGTGAGTGAGACCGGGTCGATGTCGAGCAGGCGGCGAGCAGAGGGCGACACATAGGTGAACGTGCCGTCGGGCTCGTGCAGGCAGACGAGGTCGGAGGTGTATTCGGCCACTGCCTGGAAGATGTCTTCGGCTTCGGCGAGTTTCTGGGCCGTGGCGGCGATGATCGCCTCGGTTTCCCGGCGATCGGTGAGAATGTGGAGTTCGGCCAGCAGCACCACGGTGGTGGAAGTGTCGTCGTTGACCGGGGTGACGCCGACTCGAAGCGGACGGGCGACCGTCTTGCCTATGTCGATGGTGCGAGACCCGGCCCGCCCGGCGGCGCACGACTCGATGAGAGGAGCGAGAACGGTGTCGGCATCGGGGATGTGCCAGAGAGCCGCGTTCCAGAGGGGGCGGCCTCGCATGGAGTCGCGGTCGATGTCGAGTGCGGCCAAGGCGTCGTTGCCGTCGAGCACCGTGCCGTCGAGATCGACGAGCAGGGCCGGTCCCGACAGCAGGCTCAACGCCACCCTCATCTGGAGGCTCCGCGTGAGGTCGTCGAGGTCGGGATCGGTGAGGTGGGCGAGGCGCGTCAAGACATCGGTTCGGGCTCGGTCGCCCGCCGCGTCGACGGTGTGGCGCGTCTCGATCAAGAGTGCTCCTGTAGGCGTGAGGGCGATGGAGAATGAGCGGGTCTCACCTCACGCGAAAAGTACTCACAGGAATCGCGCGGGCGGTGGATGCTTACGCGCGGTGAGCGATTCGCACACTCAGAGTGGTTGAGACGGGACTCTTACAAGCGTCCCAGCGCAGCCTGCGCGCGTCGGACCAACCGCCGACAGGCACTGCCATCGGATCGACCTTTGCCGAGCCGTGTCTCTCGCTACTCCTGATCTCCACCAGTTCGGGATTCTATGTTTGCCTGGGCCATCTGCTAGACCATTTTGCCGCGCGTCGCACGCGTGTGATCGCTGAAGTCACTGGAGGAACGCCATGAAATCCACGACCCAGCGGAGGCTGATCGCGAAACTGCTCGCGATCTTGTTGGCCTTCACCCTTATCGCCTCGGCATGCGGCGGCGACGATGGCGACGATGGCGATGCCGGAGGTGATGATGTCGGCGATGTCGGCGATGGCGACGATGGCGATGATGGCGACGATGGCGATGATGGCGACGACGGCGACGATGGTGATGATGGTGGCGATGGTGGCGATGGTGGCGATGGTGATGATGGTGGCGACGACGGTGATGATGGTGGCGACGACGCTCCCGCCATGACGCCTCAGCGGGGCGGCAACCTCAGCTACCTGCTCGAAGCCGAGAGCGACACCTGGGACATCCCGAGCGCCAACTGCGCTGTTTCGTGCATCACGGTGATGCGTGCTGTCGCCGACCCATTGACCGTCGTGAATTCCGATGGCGTGGTCGAGCCCTACCTCCTCGAGTCGATCGAGGCCAACGACAACTTCACCATGTACACCCTCGTGATGCGCGAGGGAGTCACCTTCCACGATGGCACCCCGGCCGACGGTGCGGCGGTGCAACGCAACCTCCAGGAAATGGCTGCAGGCCTGCTTCAGGGTCAGGTTCTCACCGATCTCGTCGCTGGAGCCGACAGCGTCGTTCTGGTCGACCCCATGACTGTCACCGTCGAGTTCGCTCGACCTTTCGCAACCTTCCCGGCCAACATCGCCGAGCGCACCGGTTGGCTCATCGCCCCCAGCTACTGGGACAACCCCGAGCGGGCCGGTGCCCAGATGATCGCCACCGGTCCGTTCAAGATGGTCGAGTGGACCCGCGGCGAGCAGACTGTGCTGGAGGCCAACCCCGATTATTGGCGCAGCGATTTCGCCGGTGAGCAACTGCCCTACCTCGACTCCATAACCTTCCGCCCCAACCCTGATGTGTCGGCTCGAAGGGCCACGATGGAGGCTGGCGATGCCCACGGCAACATGGACGACTTCGGCGAGAACCAAGCCTTCTGGGAGGGAGAATGGATCGATGATGGAGGCCAGATCCTCGTGCCGTCCCCAGAGCGTGAGACCACCTACCTCCTGATCAACAATGCCAACGAGAACATGTCCGACCCCGATCTCCGCCGGGCTCTCGCCCTCTGCACCGACCGCGAGGAATACATCGCCTTCCGTGCGCCGGGCAACGTCATCGCCGATGGCCCCTTCGCCGAAGGTTCCCTCGGCTACCTCGAGGATCCCGGCTTCCCCCAATTCGATCCGGATGCCGGCAATGCCCTCCTCGACGAAATCGGGCGGCCCGACACGATCGTCTATGGGACCACCAACGTGCCGTCCAACCTGCTCACGGCCGAGCTCTTCGCCGACATGTGGTCCACCAATTGTGGGCTCAACGTCGACATCGACCAATTCGATCAAGCCGAGCTGATCACCAAGGCCATCACGGGAGATTTCGAGCTGTTCCTCTGGCGCAACCACGGCCAGGGCAACCCCGGGCTCGAGTTGGTCTGGTGGCACAGCCGCCACGCCGCGGGCATTGCGCTCAACTTCGGTCGGATCGTCGATTCCGAAATGGACGCCCTGCTCGAGGAGAGCTGGACCACCACCGATCCGGCCGAGCTCGATCGCATCGGCCAAGAAATCAACCGCGTGTTCGCGGCGAATGTCTACAACCTCTGGCTCAGAACCACAGTGTGGATCAATCCGTTCCAGCCAGATGTTCACGGCTTCGGCGTGCTGTCTTTGCCCAGCGGCAATGTTGGCCTAACCGGTGTCGCTGGTCGGACCTGGCTGGCGGAGGCCTGGCTGGAGGGCTGAGTTGAGGCTGCGAATCGCAGGCGAATCGCCGGCTGAGCCGCGGTGATTGTCGCCGTGGTGCTCCTTGCCCTGCTGGCACTGCTGACGACCTGGATCGTCCGCAGCGCCGGCTGGCGCTTCGCGGTGAAGCGTCTGGGGGGCGCGGCGCTGATCGTCGTGATCGTTACTTTCGGCACCACCGCCCTTCTTCGTCAGGTGCCGGGCAACCCTTGCATCGCCGCGCTGGGCATCGCGGCCAACGAGGAGGCATTGGACGAATGCCGCACTGATCGCAAGCTCGACGAGAGCGTGGTGCGCCAATACCAATCGTGGGCCGGCGACGTCTTGTCCGGTGATCTGGGCTACGCCCAGTACCGAACCCAGATTCCTCTCACCCGCGTGATCAAGGATCGAGCCCCACGAAGCGGCTGGCTGTTCCTGTACAGCCAGCTCATCGCGCTTGCAGTGGCAGTGCCTCTCGGGGTCTGGTCGGCCTATCAGGCCGGTCGGGAGCCCCGCCGGATTCCGGCCTGGGGCATCTTTCCCCTGCTGGCAATCCTGCTGGCATTGTCCTTCGCCGGAGGCTGGACATTGTCGGCAACGATTCTTCTGGCTGTTCTCGTGCCGATCTACATATACAACGGGATCCGGGGTGGACCGGGCGCGGACAGTGTGGTCAACACCAGTGCCTTCGTGTTCTTGTCGATTCCCGTCTTCGTCCTCGCAGAGACGCTCCGATTCGTGTTCGCGATCGAGCGCGACTGGTACGACCTGGTCGGTTACAGCCCGTGGTCCGACGGCATCGGTGCTCACCTCTCGTCGGTGTGGCTACCAGCAGTGGTGCTTGGGCTCGCGGTGTCGCCGGTCTATCTGCGCCTGCTGCGGGCCGACATGATCCAGAATCTTCAGCAGGATTTCGTGGCGGTGGCCAAGGCCAAGGGAATGTCGGACCCCCACATCCTTTTTCGTCATGTGCTTCGACCCTCGACAGTCACCCTTCTCACCGTCGTGGGTCTCAACATCGCCCAACTCGTGAACGGAGCGATCGTGGTCGAGTTCATCTACGACTTCGACGGCATGGGCAGCTATCTGATCGAAGCGGTCGCCGCCCGCGAGTTCTTCCCCGTGCAGACCCTGGTGGCGATCGTGTCGGTGATCTTCGTCATCACCAACACCGTGGTGGATGTCGTCTACACCGCGGTCGATCCCCGAGTGCGAGCGGAGGATGAGAAATGAGCGACGCAGGGGGCGTGCTGGGCCCGATCGGACGGATGGAGGCCTCGGTCGCCACCGGAAACCAGCAGCCCCGGCGGGACCGGCCGAACTTCATTTTCGTCTTCGCCGTCACCTGGCTGGCCATCGTGGTGGTGGTCACCGTCCTCAACACCTGGCTGCCCTTCGTCGATGACCCCAACGAAAGGAGTGTCGACCTGATCAAGGCGGGACCATCTTGGAGTCACTGGTTCGGTAACGCCACGTTCGGTCAGGATGTCTTCTCCCGGGTTGTGGCGGGCAGCCGGATCTCACTCTTCGTCGCCGGCGTGGTCACCGCGGTCGGCATCTTCATCGGCGGCGGCCTCGGGCTCGTCGCCGGCTACCTACGGGGCTGGGTCGACTCCGCCGTTCGCGTGCTCATCAACGTCACCTTGTCGGTGCCTGCACTCCTGCTGGTGATATTCATCGTGGCCGTCCGTGGCCAGTCGCTCTTCAATGTGATCCTCGCAGTTTCTTTGCTTGCCATTCCCGCCCTGGCCCGGATAGTGAGGGCCAGCACCCTGCAGGTCGCCGATCGTGAGTACGTGAAGGCGGCCGAAGTCATCGGGGCCCCGAAGATGTCGATTCTCATTCGTGAGGTGCTTCCCAACGTGATGCCCACCCTCGTCTCGTTCGCCTTTCTCACCACCGGGATCGTTCTTGTCGCGGAGAGCTCTCTTTCGTTTCTCGGACTCAGCGTGGAGTCACCGACAATCACGTGGGGATCCATCATCGCCGAAGGGCGAATCTCATTTCGTGAGACCCCTCACATGGTGTTTCTTCCCGCCCTGGTTCTCTTCCTCACCGTGTTGAGTCTCAATTTCGTCGGAGATCACCTGCTGAAGCGCTTCGATATCAGAGAATCGGCGCTGTGACCGATCTCCAGGCCCCGATGCTGGAAGTCGCAGACCTCGTGGTCGACTTCGCCACCCCCAACGGCACCCTACGCGCTGTTGATTGTGTAGATCTCTCTCTGGCCAAGCAGGAGGCCATCGGAATCGTCGGCGAGTCCGGCTCGGGAAAGTCGGTATTGGCGCGAGCCCTCATCAACATCCTGGCCGGCAACGGCACCCGCACCGGCACGATTCGAATCGGGGGTCGCGACATCGATGAGCTGAGCAGCGCCGACCGCAAACACTTTTTCGGTGTCGAGGTGGCCATGGTTTTCCAGGACCCGATGACCTCGCTCAACCCGGTCAAGCGCATCGGGGCCCAGCTCACCGAAGGCATCCGCTATCACCTCGGTTTCTCGAAAAAACAGGCCGATGAGAGGGCCATCGAACTTCTGGACCAGGTCCACATACCTTCGGCCCGGGCGCGACTCCGCCAGTACCCCCACGAACTGTCGGGAGGGATGCGCCAAAGGGTTGTCATCGCAATGGCCCTGGCCTGTGAACCCAATCTGCTCATCGCAGATGAGCCAACCACCGCACTCGACGTCACCGTGCAGAAGACGATCCTCGATCTGATCGATGAACTGCGCGAGGAGCGGCACATGTCGCTGATCCTGATCACCCACGATCTCGGGGTGGCTCGGGGGCGAACCGATCGCATCGCGGTGATGTACGGCGGGCGGCTGGTCGAGGTGGCCCGCGCCGACGAGCTGTTCGAGAGTATGCGCCATCCCTACTCCGAAGCCCTGTTTCGGTCGATTCCGAAGGTTGACCTGCCGAGCCACACCCGGCTCGAACCGATTCCCGGTAGGCCGCCCGATCTCCTCAGTCCCCCGGCCGGCTGCGCCTTTGCCGCTCGTTGTCACTATGCACAGGCCGACTGTGTTTCGGAGAAGCCTCCCTTGATTGAATGGACTGGCGGCCATCTCTCGGCCTGCTACCACGCGGTGGGCACCCCTGGCGGGGAGAAGGCGCTAGCAAGCAATCTCTCGGCCGGTGTCACCCCGGCTGGGCTCGACATGACCGCTTCGGGAGAGGAGGTCGCCTGATGGCCGGTTCTGGTTCTGCCCATCTTCGCGATCGGCCCGACATTCTCCTTCGCGTCGAGAACCTCGTCGTCGAGTTCCCGATCGCCGGCGGTGTGGTACACGCCGTGTCCGACGTGAGCTTCGATCTGGCCGAAGGCGAGACACTCGGCATTGTGGGTGAGTCCGGCTGTGGCAAGTCAACCACCGCTCGAGCGGTCATCCAGCTACCGAAACCCACCGGCGGCTCGGTCTACTACCAGGGCGAGGAGATCTCGTCGCTCAGTGCGGCGGACATGCGCAGGGTCAGGCCCGATCTCCAGATGATCTTCCAGGACCCGATTTCGTCACTCAACCCCCGTCGCACGGCGCGCGAGATTATTGCCGAGGGCCTGCGCTACTGGGGAGCGCGGGGCGCCTGGTCTGAGACACGCATCGATGAGCTGACCGAGGCAGTGGGTATCGACTCCCGTTACGGAGAGCGCAAGCCCCATCAGTTATCGGGAGGTCAGTGCCAGCGAATCAGCATCGCGAGAGCTCTCGTGCTCGACCCGAGGGTGATCATCTGCGACGAGCCGGTATCGGCGCTGGACGTATCGGTGCAGGCCCAGATCCTGAACCTGCTTGAGGACATGAAGGAGCGATACGGCGTCAGCCTGGTGTTCATCAGTCACGACCTGGCCGTTGTGAAGAACATCAGCGACCGGGTGATGGTGATGTATCTGGGAAAGACGTGCGAGGTCGCCCCGTCAGACACCCTCTATGCAGAGCCCGCCCACCCATACACGCAAGCTCTCATGGCCGCGATTCCGGGAGCAGCCGGCGAAGCTGGGGGGGATCTGGCCGGCGAGCTGCCGTCACCGATCGATCCACCGGCCGGGTGTCGTTTCCACACCCGCTGCCCTCGGGTGACCGATCTGTGTCGCACGGTCGAACCCGAGATGGCGCCGATCGGCGGCGATCACTTCGTGGCCTGCCACCATCCCGTGGAGGTGGCCGTAGCTCTCTGAGCCGATGCCCTTCAGCTTCGAGCCCACATGGTCTTCGACTTGAGCGTCGACGCGCCCTCGGTCGCCGGCGCAATCATGTGGTCGTCGTGGAGCTTGCGCAGGTGGGCCACCACTGAGCGGGCCGCAGGCTTGTGGAGGATCTTGGGAACGTCGGCGTAGAGCACGGCGACTATCTCGGTGGCCGACTTCGGACCCTCCGACAGCTGGCCGAGGATCGCCGCCTCGCGAGCAAGCCGATGAGCGAGCAGGGCCTCCACGTAGGGCCGGGGATCATCGATCGGTGCGCCGTGGGTGGGGTACAAGCGCCGGTCGTTGCGGCCGAGGAGCAACTCCAGTGACCCCAGATAGGCGGCGATATCGCCATCAGGCGGTGGGATGATCGTGGTGGACCAGCCCATCACGTGGTCGCCGGAGAGAAGTATCTTCTCCTCTCGGACCGCGAAGCAGAGGTGGTTGGAGATGTGGCCCGGCGTGTGAAGCGCCTCCACGGTGTAGCCCGGACCCTCCACCACATCACCGTGGCTCAGCGCCGTGTCGGGCTGGAAGTCGATGTCGGGACGATGTTTCTCGGCGAAATCGGGGTCGTCGCTGATCGCCCCGTCGTCCTCATCATCATCATCATCATCATCATCGTCGAGGTCTCCCTCATCTGCAGCCTGGGCGGGATGAGGCCCGAAACCGAGAACCGGGGCGCCGGTTGCGTCGGCCAGTGCGGCCGCGGCGGGTGAATGATCACCGTGGGTATGGGTGATCAGGATGTGACGAACGGTCTCGCCGTCGAGGGCCTTCAAGAGAGCCTCGACGTGGGTGGGCTCGCGCGGCCCGGGGTCGACCACGGCCACATCACCATGACCAATCAGGTAGGTGCCTGTGCCGTGAAAGGTGAACTTCGAGGGATTGTTGCACACCACCCGGCGAAGGAGGGAGGAGACCTCCACCGGCTCACCGTAGTGGGGGTCGAACTCGGTGTTGAAGGCGGGCGCGGCCATCTCAGTTCCTCAAATGGCGGGTGACTCGCCAGCCGATGAAACCGACGCCACCCACCATCACGGCCAGGGTGAGGAGTTGGGCGTAGCCCCCGCGGTCGCCAGGGTTCTCCGGCTTGGGGCCCGCACCCGGGGACCCGATGATGCGGCCGGCATCGTCGAGATAATCGGGGTCGGTCACCTGGGCTCCCAGGGCGCTGACCGGTTCGATCAGGATGATCGCCATGGCACCGAGAACGGCAAGGGTCAGTAGCCAGCGCCATCCGCCTGCCAGCGAGCCCGGCCCATCGAGAGGGGAGTCAGACGCCACAGTGCAGCGTTATCCAAGGCCGAGCACAGCACCCCAGGTGGTGCCGCAGATGGGCGCACTCAGATTCTCGAAGGCGCTGGCATCGATGGCGCTGGGAGAGCTGAGGCCCGCCTCTTCCACGATGCAACGGGCGAGGTCGAGCTCGATTCCGAAGCTGTCGGCCAGGGCCTGGGCGACGATGTCGGTGAGCTCATCGTCGCTAACTCCGGTGTCGTCGTCGGTGAGCCCCGAGTCGTCGTCGGTGACGCCGGCGGGGACCGGATCGGGCGTCTCGCCGAGATCGGCATCAGGGTTGGAATCGGTGCTCGAGTCTGAGTCGGAGTCGATGCCGCAATAGGCATCAAGCCGATCTGAGGCTGCATCGAACTCGGGACCTTCGAGCACCGCCAGGCGTGGATCGTCTTCGGGGATCTCGAAGAAGTTGTAGTCGTAGTCGCTGAGCAGATCAACGAAGGTCTCGAATCCGTCCACCACGGTGTCGAGGTCGCCCCTGATTTCCGACGGGGCACCGTTGGCGGCGCCCTGCATCAACTCGAGCGCCTGTTCGAAGTAGGTGCCGAGGCCGCTGAAGTCGCCGCTCGAGAACGCCTCCTCGAACTGGACGTCGATGCCATCGAGCCGGGCTTCGATCTCCGCGTTGGAATCGCAGAAGTCGTCGCTGCTGCCGAACCCACTCGAGCTCGCGCTGCCGTCGCCTCCACAAGCGCTTGCCAACAGGCCGAGGGCAGTGATCAGGATCATGAATTGGCGCATGACGAAAACCCTACTCATGCAGGCGTTGTCGATGGTCGCATGGGGGCACATGTCACACTACGGTCGACGAGGTGCGGGCGGCTCGGCAGGTCTGCTGAAGGGAGCGCGAGGTGAGGGTGATCCTTCGCAACGATCTGATCGATCTGAAGCTCGTGCTGGTTGGGATCGCGTTCGTCCTGCTCGCCGGCGCCTGTAGTGACGATGCCGAGACGCGTCTCCCGGTTTTCTCCGACGCGGACGAGTCAGACGACACCGCCACCACCCTGGTGCCTCCCACGCCCACCGATCCGCCCGAGGCCCTCAGGCCGACACTCGGTGAAATGGAGGTTCCCTGCGGCTTGGCGGATCGCCGCGCCCCTTCGGTCGCAGGCGAGGCGGGGATCGACGATATGTCGATCATCATCGGCACCGGCAACGATCGGGGCGGCCTGTACACCGGCGGATCAGGGCGAGGTATCCCCGATGCGGTGGAGGTCATGGCCGGTTATTGCAACAGTCTCGGAGGGCTGGCCGGTCGCGACGTCCTCGTCGTCGAGTACGACGCGGCGGCTGTCGAGGCGGCCGATAGGGCCACAGAGCAGTGCGACGAGGTGTTCGCGGTGGTCGGTCAGGGCTACCTCGACGCAACTGCGGCCACCGATGTGCGCGCCCTCTGTGCGCTCCCTTCCTATCCCGCGTGGCCCCAAGGATTGGTGGCAGGTGAACCGTTTCCGATCCATGGCCACCTCCTGGCATTCTTCCTCGAACCGGCGGCCGGCCAGGTCGCCCTGGTCGGGCCGCGAACCCCCGGCGGCGAGAGTCGGCGGGCCCTTCGGAGGTCTGCGCTCGAAACATCCGGTGTCGAGTTCGTCGTGGTGGCCGAGATCTCCTACCCGATCGATGACGACCCGGGGTGGGACTCCGTGGCCCTCGAGGCCTTCGAGGCCGGAGCCGGCCTCGTCCATGTCGACGGATCGTGTGAGGCGGTGGTGGTGCCGTTTCTTCGATCAGCGGAACAGTTGGGCTGGTCGCCGGTTGTGCTGGCCGGACCATCGGCCTACGACACGGAGTGTGTTGTCGGCTCCGCGACCGAGGGGCGCGGCATCGAGCGTTTGATGATCGAGTTGCCGTTCCTGCCCCTCGAGGACGGGCCCGTCGATGCGCCGGTCGTTACGGCCTATGCCCGGATGCTCTCGGAGTTGTCTGCTCCTGTCACCGGTGACGCCCTGCTCGCCTCCTCGGCATTCTGGCGTTGGGCATCGGCTGTCGACCACTGTGGCTCCGACCTCTCGCGCTCATGTCTCGAGGATGCGGCCGCACTCACCGAGGCCTGGACCGCAGGCGGTCTGCATCGCCCCTACGACTTCGATGGCTCCATCGACCCTTGTGTGGTGGTGATGGGGGTCGTCGACGGGGGATTCATTCGCCAACTTCCGGAAACACCAGGTCTCTACGACTGCTCACCCGAGCGGTCGGTGGTGCTCAGATAAGCAGCTTCACGAGGACAGGCAGTCGAGCAGGGCTGATGCAGCCTGCGTTCACGACCTCCACCACAGCCACGAGCAGGGATAGATCGGCGGGAACCTCGCCGCTCACCACCGACTCCAGATAGTGGGTCTCGAAATCTCCGAGGAATGGTGCCGCGCAGGCTGCTTCGGCTGAGGTAAGACCACCCGCCACGAGGGTGGAGCGCAGAACACGAAGGCAGTTGGTCTCCTCGGGCGCCTCGACAGCCCCGTCCGGTGCCGCGAAGCGCCATATGAAGGCGGCTGCCTCGGCGCGGGTCACGGTGCGGGTGGGGGAGAACGTGGAGGGAGTCGTGCCGGTACTGATCTCCTCTGCCGCCAGCCAGGAGATCGCAGCCTGCTGGTAGCTACGGGTGACGTCGGTGAACGGATGTCGGCGCGAGCCGGTGGGTTCGCCCGCGTAGCGCCACAGCATGGTGGCGAAGTCGCCTCGGCTGATTGCGAGATCGGGGCTGAACGTCGTGGCCGAGGTGCCTGTGGTGACTCCTGCGTCGTAGAGCCAGCCGACCGGTTCTTGCTGATAGCTCTGGACCAGGTCGCCGAACGGGTGTGGTGCGGCTTGGGGCTCGTGTCCGAGAGCCCTGTCGAGCCTGAATAAGAAGGTGGCGATCTGGCCCCGGCTGACGGCCTCGTTCGGGCCGAAACATCCGGGTTCGACACCGACGGTGATGTCCTCGGTCACCAACCATGCCACCGCTTCGGTGAAGAAGGTGTCGTCGTCGACATCACCGAAACCGCTGGCTGCCCCAGCCGGAGGTGCGGCAACGGTGAAGAGGATGGTCAGAGCAGCGATGGTCACGGCCACTCGTGCTGGGAAATGCAGGATGTTCTGCATGATGAGAGATTCGTCCTTGGTCGAGGGACTCGGTGAGGGGCTGAAGCCACATGTCCGCGTAATAGGCGGGAGTCGATGGGCAGCCCTGCTCTGAGTGCCGTTCAGATCGAAATACAGGCTATCGCCTGGCGACGCTTGTACCGGTCGCGGGTGATCGACGTCACCTGACGTGACCTCGGTCACCGAGCGGCGTACGCTCCCGCCGTGCGACGGGTAGCGGTGATCATGGCAATGGAAGCAGAGGCGGCACCGCTGCGTGAGGCCATAGATGCCGACCCGACAGAGTTGCCGTCATGGGCTCGCTCGCTCCCGTGCCGCCTCGATACTGCCCCGGCCACGGCGTCGCGCCCTGAGATCGTGCTCGCCGTGAACGGCGTCGATCCTCGCACGGGCGTCGATTGCATCGGTTCCACTGCCGCCGCTCTCACCACCCAAACCGTGCTGGCGGCCTACCCCGACAACGAGATCGACCTAGTGCTATCCGTCGGAACCGCGGGCGGCTGGGTGCGCTCAGGAGCCCACATCGGCGACGTCTACATGGCATGGGATCGATTCGTGTGCCACGACAGACGGATCGATATACCCGGGTTCGACGCTTTCGCCCGCGGTGATCTCGCCGCCGCTGATCTCAGACACCACGCGGCTGCCCTCGGCTGTCGCACCGGGATCGTCACCACCGGCGACAGCCTCGACGAATCGAGCGTCGACCGGGAGCGGATTCGGGCGAGCGGAGCCGAGGTCAAGGAGATGGAGGCGGCGGCGGTTGCGTGGGTGGCCCATCTGCACAGAATCCCGGTGGGAGCCGTCAAGGCCATCACCGATCTCGTTGATTCGCCGGTTTCCACCTCCGAGCAGTTCACTGCCAATCTGGCCGCCGCCGCCAAGTCGCTACGCGAAACCACCCTGGCCCTCCTCGACCGGCTCGGAGCTGAATCTTGATCGACCCCCAAGAAGCGGCAGTGGCCGCCAAGCTCCGACTGATCGCCGGCCAACTCCATGCCGGCACCTTCGACGGCGACGCGATGCGAGCCGCTCTGAAACACCTGGAACTTGCGGCCGAGCTCCTCACCGGCGGAGAGCGACGCCTCCGGTGGTACGAAGAGGACGAAGGCGGCGGCCCGCGGGCCCGCAACCGCGACCTCTCGCCCTGGTCGGGTGCCCTCAACGTGGCCTCACCCCCGATGACTCTGGAGGTGGGTGAGCTCCTCGACGGCCGCCCTGCGATGTTGGGCCGCGTTCGCCTCGACCGGCTCCGTGAGGGTCCCCCCGGCAGCGCTCACGGTGGGGTGGTGGCGGGCCTCTTCGACGAGGTGATGGGTGCGGCCCAACGCCTCACTGGGCGTGAGGGCGGAGTCACCGGTCGGCTCAGGATTCGTTACCGGAAGCTCACGCCTCTAGGCACCGATCTTGTTTTCCGCGCCTGGATAGATGACGACCGTTCGCGGCGGGTGGGAGTGAAAGCCGACTGCGTGATCGCCGACATGGAATCGGATCGGTCGGGGATTACCGCCCAGGCGGAAGCGATCTTTCTGAGGGCCAAGCGGTGAGCGCAGAGCCGGCGGTGATCAACTTCGTCTGCACCGGCAACGCCGCGAGGTCGGTGATGGCGGCCGCTCTCCTTCGAGACCGACTCGACGACAACGCACCGTTCGAGGTGATCAGCGGGGGAACCCTCGTGCTCCCCGGCCAGCCCATGAGCGTGCGCACCAGGAAGGCGCTGGCCCGACACGGGCTGAAGGACCCCTTCCATCGCAGCCACCAGATCGGTCCGGCCGACATCACTCGGAGTTCACTCCTGCTCGTGATGGAGAGCTACCACGTGCAGTGGCTCCAACGAGAACTGCCGGCTGGTCTACCGATAACCGGGATGCTCAAACGGGTGGCCAGAGAACTGCCCGGGATCGCCCCAGGCCCGCTCGCCGAACGAGTCGCCGCTCTGGGTCTCGCGGGTCGTGAGATCGAGCCATGGGAGGAAGTGATCGATCCGGCGTCGGGCGAGCAGGAAGACTTCGATCGCTGTATCGACGAGCTTGCGGTACTCGTCGATGCTCTGGTGCCGGCCCTGGGGCTCTGATGCCGGCTCATCGACGCGAGGGTTTGGTTCTTGCCGTGGCGGTGGGGATCGTTGGGGTCACGTTCGGGGTGCTGGCTGATGTCGCCGGCCTTTCCATCCCCCAGGTGATGGTGATGTCGGCGTTGATGTTCACCGGTGCATCCCAGTTAGCGGCGGTCAGTGTGATCGACGGTGGCGGTACGGGCTACACCGCGGTCGGCTCGGCGCTGCTTCTGGCCGCCCGCAACGCCCTCTACGGTCCGGTCGTCGCTCGGCTCTTCGGCTCCTCGACGGCGGTGAGAGTGGTGGGTTCGCATTTTGTGATCGATGAGACCACCGCCATGGCGGCAATGCAGGACGAAGACGACACAGCCGCTGATGCGTTCTGGTGGACGGCGATCTGGTTGTGGTCACTCTGGAACCTCGGGTCGGTCGGAGGAGCCCTCGTCGGCTCGGCGATCGGCGACCCCGAGGCATGGGGGCTCGACGCGGCGTTTCCGGCTGCCTTCGTCGCCCTGCTCGCCCCTCACGTCCGCACCAGGCCGGGTCGAGTGGCCGCCATCGGCGGTGGGGCGCTGGCGATAGCCACAGTGCCGATCGCTCCTGCCGGAGTCCCCCTCCTCGTGGCTTCGCTCGCGGTCCTGCCGGGGTGGCTGGTGCACCGGAGGGCCCTGTGAGCTGGACTGCGATTGTGGTGATGACCGCCGGTGCCTACGGGTTCAAGTTTTTCGGTGTGTTCGTTCTGGCCCGAATCAGTGACCGATCGGCAGCGGCCTTCCAGTCGCTCATCGCCCTTGTGCCAGCGGCCCTGTTTGCGGCCCTCGTTGCCGTGCAGACACTCGAGGCGGGTGGAGGCCTGCAGATCGACGCGCGCGCGGCGGGCGTCGCCGCGGGGGCGTTGGCGGTGCTTCGACGGATGCCGTTCGTGTTGGTCGTGCTTGTGGCCATGACAGTTAGCGCAGCCATACGCTGGCAGACTCTTGGGTGATGGCTGACGAGCACTCACTCACCGAAGCCCCACCCCAGCTCGTGGTGCGAGGCGGCGCCCGACTGGAAGGAACCATCAGGGTAGGAGGGGCCAAGAACTCCGTCCTGAAGCTGATGGCAGCCACCCTTCTCGCCGAGGGTGTCTACCTGTTGCGCAACGTACCGAGAATCACCGATGTCGAGCTGATGTCCGACCTGCTGCGGGCCACCGGATGCACCGTGGAACCCGACGGTCACCAGCTGACGATCGTGGTTCCCTCGGTGATCGAGCCGGTCGCCCCCTATGAGATCGTCGAACAGTTCCGCGCCTCGATAGTGGTGCTCGGGCCCATGCTCGCCCGCTGCGGTGAAGCGCGTGTGGCCCTCCCCGGAGGCGATGATTTCGGTCCCCGCCCGATCGATATGCACGTCCGCGGGCTCACCGAGTTGGGTGCCGAGTTCGACACCGCCCACGGCTATATCCATGCTCGCTGCGCCAACCTGCTCGGTGCTCGCGTCCTGCTCGAGTTTCCGAGTGTCGGCGCCACCGAGAATCTGCTTATGGCATCGGTGCGGGCCAAGGGCACCACGATCATCGACAACGCGGCTCGCGAGCCCGAAATCATCGACCTCTGCGAGATGCTCAACAAGATGGGTGCCCAGATTGCCGGTGCGGGCTCGTCCACAATCACCATCGAAGGGGTCGATGGCGCCGATGCCCTGCACTGTGCCGACCACAGCGTCGTGTCGGATCGGATCGAGGCGGCAACCTATCTGGCCGCGGTAGCCATCGCCGGAGGCGAGATCATCGTCGAAGGGGCACGCCACGAACACATGGTGATGCTGTGCCAGAAGATGGGCGATATGGGAATGCGCATCTCGCCCGACGCCGATGGCATCTGGGCGCTCGTACCGCACCGCCTCAGGTCGGTCGACTGCTCGACGCTTCCCTATCCCGGCCTGGCCACCGACTTCAAGCCCTTCCTGGTGAGCCTGCTCGCCACCGCCGAAGGTGTCGGCATCGTCACCGAAAACCTGTTCTCCGGCCGATTCCGCTACATCGATGAGTTGAGGCGGATGGGCGCCGACATCCGCACCGACTCCCATCATGCGGTGGTGCGGGGAGTCGAGCGTCTTTCCGGCGCTCCGGTGCGGGCCCACGACATACGCGCCGGCGCGGCGCTCCTGATCGCCGGACTCGGGGCAGAGGGCACCACCGTGGTGGCAGATGCCCACCACATCGCCCGCGGCTACGACGACATCGCCGCCAAGCTGAGGGGCGTGGGCGCCGACGTGGGCACGAGCTGATCAGTCCTTCTTGGTTGGCGATTCGGTCTGATCGGTCAGGCCGAGCGCTCGGCGACGAGCGACCCAGAGCAGGAGGCCGAATACCAGTACCGGCATACCCACCAACACGATCTCGTCCCATCCACCGTTGTGAGCGAGCAGGTCGAGTGGTGCCATCTCCGTATGATAAGGCTTCGCTGTCGTAGTGGCGGTGCCGAGTGTCTCGATCGGAGCAACAAGGGTGCGCGAGCAGGTAGAGAAGGTGATAGCCGCCATCCGACCGGCCATTCAGGCCGACCATGGCGATATCGCGCTCATCGACGTCGAGGAAGCCTCCGGCCTCGTCACCGTGGAGCTCCAGGGTGCCTGTGTCACCTGTCCCGCGTCCACCCAGACTCTGAAGTTGGGTATCGAGCGCATCATGAAGGATCGCGTCGAAGGTGTCACCGAAGTGGTGGAGATCAATGCTCTCGGGATGGCCGAGAGCCCCGTTCAGCTCTGAGCCCGGCTCAGGTTGAGTGCGTTGGTGATCAGCCCGAGGTGAGAGTACGCCTGGGGATGGTTGCCGAGGGCCCGACCACTCACGGGATCGGTTTCCTCGGCAAGCAGGCCCGTGGGGCCGGCCTGCTCGAGATAGGCCGAGAACAGCTGGCGCGCGCCCTCGACATCGCCGATCAGCAGCTTGGCATCGATCAGCCACGACGTCATGAGGTTGAAGCCGCCCTCCTCGCCCGGTAACCCGTCCTCATGGGTATAGCGATAGACGGTGTCACCGGTGCGTAGCCAGGTCTCGACGGCCTCGACGGTGGCCACGAAGCGTGGGTCGTCGGCCTCGACGAGGCCGAACAGTCCCACTGCCAGCACCGAAGCGTCGAGATCGTTGCCGTCGTAGGCCGTTTTGAAGGAACCGAGCTCCTCGTCCCACCCGTTGGTGAGGACGTCCTTCTTGATCTGATCTCTCAGGGTCGGCCAATCGGGGCGATCGCGTCCGAACACGTTCGTGGCGATTCGGATCGCCCTGTCGACAGTTACCCAGCACATCACCTTCGAGTGGGTGTGGTGGCGAGGTGCGGAGCGCACTTCCCAGATCCCCTGATCAGGTTCTCTCCAGCGCTGATCCACCGCGTTGACCATGTCCTCGACCAGTCGCCAATGCTTGGCCGACAGGGGCGCATCGACCTCCCCTAGCTGGTGGATGAGCTCGACCACGGGTCCGAACACATCGAGCTGAACTTGGTGATCGGCGGCATTGCCCACCCGGACCGGACGCGAACCCGCATATCCGGCTAGTTCCTCGATGGTGGCTTCAGAAGGCAAGGAGTGTCCGCTGACCGTGTAGAGGGGGGCTAGGCGCTCGGCGCCGAGCTGGCCTGTCTCGATCACCTGGAGGAGCCAATCGAGCAGATCCATGGCCTCCTCGATCGACCCCAGCTTCACCAATGCCCCGGCCGACATCGAGGCGTCGCGGATCCAGCAGTAACGGTAGTCCCAGTTTCGCACCCCTCCGATGAACTCGGGAAGGCTTGTCGTGGCGGCTGCGAGGATCGCTCCCGTGGGGCCATAGCAGAGCGCCTTCAGGGTGAGCGCGCTCCTCAGCACCGAGTCGGACTCGATGTCGGGGATCTCGAGGCATTGAGCCCAGTCGCGCCAAAAGGCGGTGGTGTGCTGGCGGCGCGCGGCCTCGTCGGTGCGGTCGGGCCGAAGAGATGCCGTACCGCACCTCAGCTCGAGGACGACCGGACCAGCATCGAGATCGACGATGGCGGTGGCCGTGTGGTCGATCCCGTTGGTTTCGATGGTCCACTCCACGCCGGGGGAGCGAAGCACCACGAGATCCGCGGCGCTTACGATCTCGATGCCACCCTCGCGAATCTCGAGTTGGGTGGGGAAGCGTCCGAAGTCGAGTCGGGGAGCGAACTCGATGATGGCTCGACCATGGCCTTCGATCACTCGTATCAGATCGTTGCGGCCCGAAGTGCGATTGGGGCGACCATCGGAGCAGTCGAGATAGTCGGTGACCGACATCGTGGGCCACTGGGTGGCCAAGACCAACGAGTCGTCGAGGTAGGTCTGGGTTGGGTCTTCGCTGCTTTCTTCGGGACGGATCGAGAAATGGCCAGCGCCGGGTCCGCCGAGCATTTCGGCGAATATCGCCGACGAATCGATGCGGGGCACACAGAGCCACGTGATCCGCGCGTCGGGCGTGACGAGGGCGGCGGTGCGCTGGTCAGAAAGCATCGAATGATGCTCGATCGGTACCACGCCGGCACCAGCGAGCCATTCGGAGCGTCGCGCACACAAGGTGGCGAGGAGGACAGCCACATCATCGGTGGAACGCACCCGAGTGGCGGCCGCAGTGTCTCCGTCGCCTACCTTCACCCCGATATCGGGACCGTGGAGGGTGGCGAACGCGTCCTCGTCGGTGATGTCGTCGCCGATGAAGAGCACGGCGGTGGCACCCACCGACCCACGCACCTTGGTGAGGGCGCGCCCCTTGTCGGTGGGGACCAGGAGCAACTCGCACACCATCTTGCCGTGGCGAACCGTGAGCTCCCCGACCGATGTTGCGACCACATTGACCGCTTCCAAAACAGCGTCGACTGCCGCATCGGAGACATTGCGGTAGTGGACAGCCACCGACGCCGGCTTTTTCTCGAGACTGACGCCTTCATGAGCCTCGGCGATCTCGGCGAGGCCGTCGACGAGCCGCACCCGCCTCTCCTTGAGAACCGGGTCGAGGTCGAGAGCAAAGTCGATATCGAACTCGGTGCCGTGGGATCCGACCAGGTGAACCTCGGCAGGGAGGCGGCTCAATATGGCCAGATCGCGTAGTGAACGACCAGAAATCACAGCCACACTGGTCTGGGGCAGGGAGGCGAGGCTCCGCAAGGCCACCGACGTCTCCCTCAAGGGGAGCGCCTTCATCGGGTCGGCCACGAACGGCGCGACCGTGCCGTCGTAGTCGCAGGCGATCAGGAGATGAGGGGCGCGGGCAATCTCGGCGAGGGTGTTCTCGAGCTCAGATTCGGTGAGAAAGTCCGGGGCCACGACCAGCGACGCTACTGCCGTTGGTGGCGAAGATGCGGGTACCGTCGCCGGTGTGAGCGATTCAGACTTCACCAGTTGCTATCGGCACGACGACCGTCGAGCGGGAATTGTCTGTCAACGCTGCGACAAGCCCATCTGCCCGGAGTGCATGAACACCGCTTCTGTCGGCTTCCACTGCCCCGACTGTGCACACACCGGCGGCCAGCGGGTGATCAAGGGACCCGTGGTGTTCGACCCCATCTTCACCAAGGTGCTCGTCGGTCTCAATGTCGCGGCCTTTGTCCTGGCGGGCGTCTGGGGCGGCAGCCTCACCCGTCTCGGCGGCAGGCCCTTCCAGGAGGGTGCGCTGTTCGGCCCCCTGGTGGATGACGGTGAGTGGTACCGGGTGTTCACCTCCGCCTTCCTCCACGACGGGTTTGTGCACCTCGGTTTCAATATGTGGGCGCTCTGGCTGCTGGGCGGGCAACTGGAACGCATATTCAAGCCTTCGCGCTACCTCATCCTCTATGTGGTGTCCCTGATCGGCGGCTCCTTCGGTGCCTTGCTGCTCGACCCACTCACCCCCGCGGTGGGCGCATCGGGAGCAGTCTTCGGCCTGTTCGGCGCAACCGCGGTACTCCAACGATCGGCCGGGCTGAGTATCTGGGCGGGCGGGCTGGGGCCGGTTCTGGCCATCAACTTGTTTCTCACCTTCGCCATCCCCCAGATCTCGATCGGCGGGCACGTTGGGGGCCTCGTCGCGGGGGCAGGGGTGGGTGTTCTCTACGTGGCCATGGTCCGTGCCCGTACCCCGGAGTGGTGGGCCGCGGCTGGCGCGGCAGCCTTCGGTGTGGTGATCTTCCTGGCCAGCCTCTGGGCCGCGGCACAGTGGATGGATCCCCTTTTCTGACCCGTCACCTCACGGGATCGAGTCGGTAGACGCTCACGTGCATCTCGCTGTCGTCGGCTATGGGAGCCGCTTGCCAGTTGGCACAGCGCGACTCGAGTAGGAAGCCCGCGGCACCGGCTGCGGAGTCGAGTTGTTCGGGGGTGCGGTAGTGGAGCATCCACGGCCGCATCCTGATCCCGGCCTCGGAAAGCTCGACGTGTTGCCCCCGGATCTGCTGCTCTCCGGCATCGTGCTGCGAGATCGTGACCACCGCGGTGTCGACGTCGACGTTGCGCACCGACACTCCACCATCGTCGAGGCCCTCCGCCGGGGGGAGAAATCCTTCGATCACGAGGCATCCATCGGGCGCCAGCACTGCCGCCACCTGGTCGAGGCATCGCTGCTGGGAGGAACTGTCGGTGAGGTTGAAGAAGGTGTTGAACGCCGCGAACACCACCGAGAACCGTTGAGGGGCCAAGGGAAGCGCGGCCATGTCGGCTTCGATGCACATCACGTCGCGTCCGCCGGGTTTGGCGGCCAGCCGCGCCAGCATGGCGGACGAGGCATCAAGGCCCACCACTGTCTCTTCGGCCGCCGCCAGTGGCACCGCTAGACGCCCGGTTCCCACACCGAGCTCGAGAATCGGACCGCCCCCCGCCAGGGCTCTCACTCCCGCAACCGTCGCGCCGACATCGCTCACGTCGTGATACCAGCTGTCGTAGACATCGGCGAAGCTCTCGCCATAGCTCGTCGGTCCGTAGCCCTTCATCGACACCCAGTGTGCCCGGCGGCGGAATGCTTGGTGGCGCCCTCGTAGGCTCACACCATGCACAGCGCCGAGGTCTATCTCGACCACGCCGCGAGCACGCCGATGCGGGCCGAGGCACGCGATGCCTGGCTCGCGGCCTCAAACGCCCATCACGCCAATCCCACCGGCGCTCACCATTCAGCACGTGCGGCGCGTCGGGCTCTCGACGATGCCCGCGACTCCGTGGCTGCCGCACTGGCCCGTCCTCCGGCGGAGCTGGTGTTCACCAGTGGAGGGAGCGAGGCGGACAACCTTGCTGTGCGCGGGGTGCTCAGGGCCAGGGGTGGCACCGCGGTGTGCACGGCCGGCGAGCACCATGCCGTGCTCGAGCCCGTCGAGCACTCCGGCGGGCTGACAGTGCCGCTCGGCGCGGACGGCCGGGTTCGACCCGAAGAGTTGGCCGCGGTGCTCGCAGGTGTGTCAGACGTGTCGATCGTGTCGCTCATCGCGGTCAACAACGAGACCGGCGCGATCAACGATCTGGCCGCTCTCGCCGAGGTAGTGCGCATGCATGCTCCCGGGGCACTCCTGCACACCGATGCGGTGCAGGCGATGAGCTGGCTGGATGCGGGCGCGGCTACGGCCGACTTCGATCTCGTCTCGATCACAGGCCACAAGCTCGGAGGCCCGGTGGGTACCGGCTGCCTTTTTGTGGGTGCAGGCATCGACCTCGACCCCCTGATTCTCGGAGGGGGCCAGGAGCGAGGAAGGCGGGCGGGCACTCCCGACGTCCCCGGCGCAGCGGCATTCGCCGCCGCGGTCGGCGCCGTCGCATCGGGCCGTGCAGAAACAGTGCCGCGCCTGCGGGGGTTGCGCGATCGCCTGGTCGACGGACTCATCGAGGCACTCGGTGATCGTGTGCTCTCCACCGTCCTGCAATTCGATCCGAGCCATGTGGTCGCCGGGATCGCCCACGTCTGCTTTCCCGGTATCGAGGCCGAAGCCCTCCTCTACCTCCTCGACGAGGAGGGCATCCGGGCCTCGGCCGCGTCGTCGTGTTCGAGCGGTGCTCAAGATCCGTCCCACGTCCTCGCCGCCATGGGAGTTCCCCGCGATGTCGCCCAGGGTTCGCTGCGCTTGTCGCTGGGTCACTCGAGCACCAGTAGCGATATCGACGCCGCGCTGAGGGTCATTCCTCCCGCGGTCGTCCGGCTGGCCGGGCACGGAGGCGGCTGACGATGGCGGCGGGACCGGTGATGGTGGCGATGTCGGGCGGGGTCGATTCCTCGGTTGCCGCAGCCCTGCTCCTCGACGCCGGTCACGAGGTGGTGGGTGTCACCATGAAGCTGTGGGGCGGGCCGAGCGACAATGGCTGCTGCGCAGTGAGCGATGTGGAAGATGCTCGCCGGGTGGCCGACCATCTCGGCATCGAGCACCACACCTTCAACTTCGGCGACGACTTCGAGCGTGATGTGGTCGGCCCGTATGTGGCCGACCACGCCGCAGGCCGCACGCCCAACCCCTGCATCGAGTGCAACCGCCACCTCAAATTCGACCGCCTCTTTCGCCGAGCCGACGCCCTCGGGTTCGCCACGATCGCCACCGGTCATCACGCCCGCATCGTGGACGCGGCAGGAGGCCCGCGACTGGCCCGGGGAGCCGACCCCGCCAAGGACCAGTCCTATGTGCTGCACGTGCTCGGAACGCCGGTGCTCGAGCGCCTCTTGTTGCCTGTTGGCACCATCACCAAGGCCGACGTGCGCCGACTCGCTGCCGATCTCGATCTGCGCACCGCCACCAAGCCCGAGAGCCAGGATGTGTGCTTCATCACCAGTGAGCACGGGCGGAAATCCTTCCTCGGCGACAGGATCGCTCTGAAGCCGGCCAGGGTGGTCGACCGCTCAGGCGTTCAGGTTGGTGCGGTCGATTCGATCGAACTCGTCACCATCGGTCAGCGCAAGGGGCTCGGGATGGCCGGGGGCACAGATCCTCGCTATGTGATCGATGTCGATCCGGAGGCCCAAGTGGTCACCGTTGGAGAGTCACACGACCGGCTGGTGCAGCACAGCCCGCTCGAATCGTGGGAGTGGGTGAGTGACCCGATCGAGACGATGGTCGAGGTCCAGTGCTCGGCTCATGGAGCACCGGCGCCTGCCCAAATCGGTGCGGGCCGGGTTGAATGGATCGAGCCCCATCGGCGGATCGCGCCAGGCCAGAGCGTGGTGGCGTATGTCGACGATGTGGTTGTGGGCGGCGGACTGGCCGGGCGGGGCTGAGCCTGCTCAGATGATAGGCAGGCCCCGTTGTCGGGCGAATCGCATCACCGCTGCGGGCCGGGTGGGGGAGATGAGCATTGCCTCCACCATTTCCTCCGCGGTGGTGGCTCGGTCGATCACAACTGGCATCTTCACTGGTTGGCGGAGCCTGAGTTCGAGCGCGATCCCGAGTGCCTGAGCGGTGAAGTCGACGGCGGTGGTGTCGGCTGCCGCGGGACCGATCCCCATGATCTCGTGATCGGTGAACAGCACCGGCTCCCGTATTGCGGTGCCGTCGTGCACCACGAAGCCGTTGGGCACGAACACCACGAATCGCGCCGTCAAGCGGTGCATGGCGCGAAGACCCAGGCCGGCGATCGGCAAGCCGATCACCAGCGCTATCACCCCGATCACCCACCTCTCGTCGGCCAAGAGGAGAGGGCCGGCGAGGGTGCCGGCCACGGTGGCGACCCAGGTGGGCACGAGGACGATGACGAGGATGGGGCCCGGGGCCCTGAGCAAGAAGCGACGCTCATCGCCATAGCTCACGCCGTCGACGAAGCGGTCGCCGAAGGCGGGGAGGATGACGAGCAGGCCGGCCACGGCAGCACCGATGATGCCGATGAGGATCGTGGTGTTGTCGTCGATCTCGAAGGCCGCCCAAACCGCGATCGGCAGCGCCGCGGGGGCGCCGGTACGGGCGATGGTGAGGGTCGCCGGTCGGGCCACCACCATGGCCACCAGCACCAGGAACCATGCTGCCCATGCTCCGGCCGAAGCGCTTGATCGGAAGGGGTCGGTGGCTGGTGACAGTGCGTCGTCGAGAAGTGGTCCCAGGGTGAATGGTTGGGCGATCCATACGGCCAGCACCAGGCCATGGAGCAGACGTTGAGGGTCTCGAGGGAGTCCTGTCACTGGGCTCAAACTATCCTGCCCTTCGATGCCTGCCGCCCCAGATGATCCAGCCCAGCGAGTTGCCGAGCTCCGGTCGACCGTCGCTCATCACGCTCGTGCGTACTACGAGCTCGACACGCCCGAGATCCCCGACGCCGACTACGACCGCCTAGCGCGCGAGCTCGACGACATCGAGCAGGCCAACCCGGAGTTGATCAGCGCCGATTCACCGACCCAGAGGGTGGGCGGTCCGGCCAACACGGCGTTCGCGCCGGTCACCCATGTGGCGCCGATGATGTCGCTTCACAATGCATTCGACCTCGCCGAACTGAGGGCATGGAACGACAGGGCCGAGCGGCGCCTCGAAGGGCGGCCGGTACCGGAGTTCGCGGTGGAACTGAAGTTCGATGGGCTCGCCATATCCCTTCGTTACGAGGACGGCATCCTTGTGCAGGGCGCCACCCGCGGCGATGGCAAGGTCGGTGAGGACGTCACCCATAATGTCCTCACCATCGCCGACATCCCTCACCAGCTACCGGCGGCGGCCCCGCCCCTGCTCGAGGTGCGCGGCGAGGTGTATATGAAGTTGTCGAGTTTCGGGGCCCTCAACCAGCGCCAGATCGAGATCGCTGAGGGCACAGGTAAGGAAGCGAAGCTCTACGTCAACCCCCGTAACACCGCGGCAGGATCCTTGCGCCAGATCAATGCAGGGGTCACCGCCGACCGGGAGCTGTCGTTCTTCTGCTACCAACTCGGACTCGTCGAGGGCGGACCAGAGCTCGGATCACACACCGAGACGCTCGAATGGCTCGGGGGGCTCGGCTTCCCCATCAACGACCACACCAAGGCCTTCGATTCGATCGAGGCGGTCGAGGAACGGATCCGGGATTTCCAGGCCCGGCGCCACGACTTCGACTATGAATTCGACGGCGTCGTGGTAAAGGTAGACAAGCTCCGCCTCCAGAGCGAGCTCGGTGCCGACGCCAAGGCCCCCCGCTGGGCCATCGCTTTCAAGCTCCCGCCCGAGGAACGCACCACCACCCTGCTCGATATCGAAGTGTCGATCGGGCCATCCGGCCAGGCCACCCCTTTCGCGGTGCTGGCGCCGGTTTTTGTCGGGGGGGTCACGGTGGGCACGGCCACCCTGCACAACCAGGATCAGGTCGCGGCCAAGGACGTGAGGCCCGGCGATACGGTGATCGTACGGCGCGCCGGTGATGTGATCCCCGAAGTCGTGGGGCCGGTGCTCTTGGATCGTGCCGCCGACTCGGTGCCGTGGGAGTTCCCCACCTCCTGCCCGGTCTGTGGTGAGCCACTCGTGCGTGACGAAGGGGCCGCCGCCACGAACTGCGTCAACTTTCGTTGCCCTCGACAAGTACGCGGACGAATCGAGCACTTTTCGGGCCGCACCGCGATGGACATCGAGTTTCTCGGCGAGAAGAACATCGACCGGTTTGTGAGCCTCGGCCTGCTCGGGGATGTCGCCGATCTCTACACCCTCGATTTCGAGCGCGTTCTCGAGTTGGAGGGGTTCAAAGAGAAATCGGTCGACAATCTCCGCAATGCCATAGAGAAGTCCAAGGCCCGACCACTGGGCAATCTCCTGTTCGCACTGAGGATCCCCGAGATCGGCCAGGTCAATGGCCAGACTCTGGCCGCTGCGTTCGGCTCGATGGACCGGATCGTCGATGCCTCGGTGGAGGAGATCGCGGCCGTCGACGGTTTCGGCACCGTGATCGCCGAGGCAGTGCAGAAGTGGTTCTCCACACCGGCCGCCCGCGGGCTGATCGACCGCATCCGGGCCGCCGGTCTCACGATGGAGGCAGCCGAGATCGACAGGTCGGAGAATCAGACTCTGGAAGGCAAGACCGTGGTGGTGAGCGGCACCTTGGAGGGCTTCACCCGCGACGGCGCCAAGGAGGCGATCGTCGCCCGGGGCGGCAAGTCCCCGGGCAGCGTGTCGAAAAAGACCCTAGCGCTGGTGATTGGTGCGGACCCGGGCGCCTCGAAGGTCACCAAGGCCGAAGATGCCGGCGTGCCGATCATCGACGAGGACGGGTTCGTGGTCCTTCTCGATACCGGCGAACTCCCTCAGGGGAGCTAGCTGGCCCGCTTCTCCTGGGTTCCGGTTTGCAGGTGGGCGCGGCGGGCCTTGCGGTTGGGCTGACCATCGGCGTTGAGCTTGGCGGGATGCCGACTCTTCTTCTTGTTGGCAACCCTGCCCTTGTTCTCGGAGCGGGTTTCGGCGGCAGCCTTCTTCTTGTCGCTGGGCTTGGCCGCCTTCTGGCCGCTCCTCGACTTCTGGCCGTGCTTTGGCTGGTGATGGTCCTTCTGGGAGCTTCCCCGGCGTGGACCACTGCGGCGCGTCTGGCCCTCAGTGGGCTTGTCGCCCGAGCGTGGCGCGGGTCGGCTTCGCGGCTCCTGGGCGGGCTGGAGAGTGCGGGTGGGAGCGTTGGAGAGTTCGCGCAGCGCCGCTGCGTCCGGATCGGTGAGTGCCTCATCGAGGCCCACGTCGCGCTGTAGGCGGCGCATGTCCTTGCGCTGCTGGGACTGGACCAGGGAGATGACGACGCCACCTTCGCCAGCGCGGGCGGTGCGGCCGGACCGGTGCACGTAGTCCTTGTGGTCGCCCGGAGGGTCGTAGTGGATGACCGAGGCCACTCCGTCGACGTGGATGCCGCGGGCGGCGACGTCGGTGGCGACCAGGGCGTGCGCCCGTCCCTTGGAGAAGTCGGCCAGAGCCCTGGTGCGCTGGCTCTGGCTGCGTCCGCCGTGGATGGCAGCGGCCTTGATGTCGTGGCGTCCGAGCTGCTTGGCGAGGCGGTCGGCTCCGTGACGAGTGCGACAGAAGATGATCGCCGGCCAAACAGCGTTGACGGCTCCGGCGGTGATGTCGATGCGTTCGCTCTGCTCGGCGTTCCAGAAAACGTGATGCGCCGCGGTGATGTCGGGAGTCTCGTCGCCGACCTCATGGCGAACGGGGTCGCGCTGATAGTCGCGTGTGAGTTTGGCGACGTCGCCGTCGAGGGTGGCCGAGAACAGCACGGTCTGGCGGTCGGTGGCGGTCTGATCGAGCAGGCGGCGCACAGCGGGGGTGAAGCCCATGTCGGCCATGCGGTCGGCCTCGTCGAGGACGACGTGGTCGACCTGGTCGAGGCGAACGTCGCCGCGCTGGATCAGGTCTTCGAGTCGGCCTGGGCAGGCCACGAGAATTTCGATGCCCTGGCGAAGCGATTTCAACTGGGGGCCGTAGCCGACCCCGCCGTAGACGACGCCGACCCGCACCGAACCGGCAAAGGTCCGGATCTCGGTTGAGATCTGCTCGGCCAGTTCGCGGGTGGGGGCGAGTACCAGGCTGGTGGGTCGCTTCGGCGCGGCGCGGGTGGCGGAGGCCACCAGGGGGATGCCGAAGGCAAGGGTCTTGCCCGAGCCCGTGGGAGCACGGCCGCAAACGTCGCGACCGTTGAGAGCGTCGCCGATCGCGGCGCTCTGGATCTCGAAGGGCTCGGTGATGCCGCGGCGTTCAAGCGCGGTATAGATCGATTCAGGTACGCCCAGCTGGGCGAATGAGGGAGTCATTGGGGCTCCTGGCGCGCGTTCAGCGCGCGGATATGGGTTCGTGACGCCTCACGCGGTGTGGTGAGGTCGGGATTCTTCGGGGGTTGGTTCACCTTGACCGGAAGAACCAACGCCCGTCTGCGAACCCACCAACCGGATGTCCCGGCTGGAGCAGCGCCCAATGGTATCGGATTGTCGACCGATCACCTTGCCCCGTGTCAGTTGACCGTGAACGACCACTCGATCTCTTCGAAAATACCCGGGCGGGCGATCTCCTCGAAGGTGGCCACCGCGCAGTTGGATTCCGATGAGAGATGCTCCACGGGGAGCCCTTCACGAGGAGCGTAGATGTACTGCTGCAGGCCTTCGACGTGACGGGTCTGGCCGGTGACGTCGACCGGGAAATTGCAGCGGGCATCGGGTGAGATCGTGAGTTGGACGAGGCGAAACTCGGCGGCGAGATCGATACCCACCTGCTGTTGTTGGAGTACTCCATCGCCGCGGTTGGGGATCAGGGCGTCGATGGCAGGGTTGTTGATCACTGATACGTCGTCGGTGCCGCTGTTGCCGATCAGGCCGGCCGCGACGAAAAACGCGAGGCCCGCGGCCACGAAGGCAGCCATGACGAGCTTGTGGCGTCTGTGCATTGGGTTGATCCTGTCAGATGGTGTCGACCGACGGCGGGCCAGGACGCGTCCCGGGGGGGAGTCACCGTCGGTGGTCGGAGGAACGGTACCGTTGACACGATGGTCTCCACGTCGCTCGATGGTGAAGTAGGTCGCGTCCTCGGTGGCCGCTACCGCGTCATCGCGCCGATAGGGCGGGGAGCGTCGGCGAGGGTCTTCCTGGCCGACGACGTCACCTTGCGGCGCCGGGTGGCGGTGAAGGTCCTCCACGAGGGTCTGGCCGCCGACGATGCGTTCCTGCGTCGGTTCCGCGCCGAGGCCCAGGCCGCTGCCTCCCTCAACAACCCCCACGTACTGGGGGTCTACGATTGGGGCCACGACGAGGTCCCTTATCTGGTCAGCGAGTATCTGGGCGGCGGCTCCCTGCGATCCATGCTCGACGCGGGTCATCGCCTGTCGTTGTCGCAGGCCCTGCTCGTCGGGCTCGAGTCGGCTCGTGGTCTCGATTATGCCCACAGCCAGGACCTCGTGCATCGCGACATCAAGCCGGCCAACCTTCTCTTCGACGAGACCGGCCGTCTACGGATCGCAGATTTCGGCTTGGCCCGGGCCATCGCGGAAGCCGGCTGGACCGACCAGGACGGATCTCTGGTGGGGACTGCTCGCTATGCCGCACCCGAGCAGGCCCGGGGCGAGCGCGTCGGCCCGGCCGCAGATGTCTACGCACTCGCATTGGCGATCAACGAATGTGTCACCGGCGAAGTCCCCTTCGCCGGCGACACCGCCATCAGCACCCTCATGGCACGAGCCGACACGCCATTCGAGCCCCACCACGATCTCGGGCCTCTCCAGAGCGTCCTACGGCGAGCCGGCGATCTCGACCCCGCCGGGCGCCCATCCGCGGGTGAGCTGGCCGCCTCGCTCATGGCTTCGGCCGGCGATCTCGCCCGACCCAATCCCCTGCCTCTGGTGGGGCCGGTATTGGGCGACGTCGCCGAGATGGATTCCACCCAGCACGGCACCATCCACGCCCTTGGCCCGAGTGATCCCGCCGTCGACTCGGCCGTCGAGTCTGGGCCCCACCGCCGCTGGCCGTGGGCCATCGTGGCCGCACTCGCGATTACCGCCGGCGTCGTGGCCGGGGCCGTCGGCTGGCTCAACAGTCGGCCGGTGAGCCACGAGATTCCCGAGCTGATCGGCACAACCCGCGGTCAGGCCACACTCGATCTGGTCGAGTTCGGCTGGGAGCTCGACTTCCGCAGCACCCGCGAGCCGGGAACCGAAGCGGGTGAGGTGGTGGCCACCCAACCGGTCGCAGGCGAGGCCCTGAAAGAGGGCGAGATGCTGGCTATTTTCGTTTCTCTCGGAGAACCCACCGTAACGGTTCCCGATCTCGAAGGCCTGCCGCTCGACGATGCCCGAACCAGGCTCGAAGCCGACGGGCTCACGCTCGGCGCTGTCCGAGAACGAGAGGACGAACTCGTTGCCGCGGGCTTGGTGGTCGAGGTGATCGTCGGGGCCGGCGTCACCGGGCTCGAGCCGGGAACCGCGATCGACGTAGTCGTGTCGAGCGGCCCGAGTCGGCGTTCGGTGCCCGACGTATCCGAAGGGCTCACAGAGCAGGTCGCGGCCCAGCAACTCCTGGCTCTCCGGCTCGCGCCGGGGGAGGCGCACGCCTTCGATGAGGATGTGCCGGCCGGAGAGGTAATCCGGTTCGAACCCTCCACCGGTGCGGTGGTGGAGGCCGACACCGTGGTGACGATCGTGATCTCCGACGGACCGGAACCGAGGGAGGTGCCCGCGGTGATCGGGCTCGACGTCGACGAGGCCACCGACATTCTCGAGACGGCCGGATTCGTCGTCACCGGTGTGCAGGGCAGCCCCTCGTTGCCGGTGCTCGCCACCGACCCACCGGCCGGAGAGGTTCATGAGCGGGGCAAGACGATCGTGATCGCCACCGAGCTCACCGGCTGAGTCGCGACGTCTCAGGTGGTGACGGCGTCGATCCGGTGCAGCACCTCGCGAGCGAGACCGACGCGCTCATCGTCGCCGGGTGGAGGAGCGATCGTGCCGGCCAGCAGCAGGATCTTGGAGGAGTCGCCTGTGAGCTTCACCCGACCTCCCATCAGCGCAGGCATCACCTGGGCAGGATCTCTCTCGACAAAGAGCTGTCGGGCCACCTCATAGGGGATCTCGATCGAGAAGTCCGGGTGGTCGAGATGACCCTCCTCGATGGTGAGCGCCGGTCCGGTGGCATCGATGTGGCCTCTCACCGGGCCATCGCCGAATGGAGGGTCGGTGACGGTGACGTTGGCCGCCACATCGAATTCGACGGGGCCGGTGCGGCCGGCGTAGTCGGCTCGGATCTCGCGAACCGCGCCGATCCATTCGGGGCTTAGGAACGGATGGGTGAGCACGCAGCGCAGCGTAGACGCGTCGCCTGCCTATCCTTTGGCCTCATGTCCGAACGCATCACCCGCGACGACGTGGTCCACGTCGCCCGACTCGCCCGTCTCCAGCTGAGCGAGGCCGAGATCGAACGGTTCACCGAACAGCTGGGCGACGTGCTGGATCACGCGGCGGATGTGGAATCGCTCGACGTGGGAGACATCCCGCCCACCGCGCACCCCCTCCCCCTGGTCAATGTCACCCGCCCCGACGAGCTGGTGGAATCGCTCGACCGTGCCGAACTGCTCGCCCAGGCGCCTCTCGTCGAGCGCGGCCATTTCCGGGTTCCGCCGGTGCTGGGGGAGGAGCCGTGAGCGCGATCGAGACAGCTCGGGCCGTTCGCGCCGGCGAGCGCTCCGCAGTAGACGTGTTGGAAGCGCATCTGGGGCGAATCGAGGCCCGCGAGGCGGAGATCCACGCGTTCAATCTGGTCACCGAGGATTCCGCCCGAGCCCAGGCTGAGGCGGTCGACGCGACGGTGGCGGCAGGAGGAGATCCCGGTCCCTTGGCGGGCGTGACGGTGGCGCTCAAGGACAATATGTGCACCCGCGGGATCCCCACTACCTGCTCATCGAAGATCCTCGAGGGATGGATCCCGCCCTACGACGCCACGGTGGTCACCAAGTTGGCGGCCGCGGGTGCGGTGTTCGTCGGCAAGACCAACCTCGACGAGTTCGCGATGGGCTCCTCCACCGAGAACTCGGCGTTCGGAGCCACCCACAACCCGCTGGATCTGTCACGTGTGCCGGGTGGATCGAGCGGAGGTAGCGCCGCTGCGGTGGCGGCGGGATTCGCCGCACTGGGCATCGGCTCCGACACCGGTGGGTCGGTGCGCCAGCCGGCTGCGTTCTGTGGTGTGGTGGGGATGAAGCCCACCTACGGAGCGGTGAGCCGCTACGGGCTGATCGCGTTCGGTTCCTCGCTCGACCAGATAGGTCCGTTTGCCGCCGACGTCGCCGACGCCGCGGCCCTGTTCGACCTGATCGCGGGCCACGATCCCCGCGACACCACCTCCATCGCCGACTTCGTACCATCGGCCGGAGCGGCCCTCGACCAGGGCGTCGATGGCCTACGAGTGGGAGTCGTGCGCGAGCTGTCCGGCGGGCCCGGATCGGTCGAAGGGATCTCCCCCGACGTGATCGGACGCACGAAGGCCGCGGTGGAAGCACTCGCCGCGGCCGGTGCCGAGGTGGAGGAGGTGTCGGTGCCGTCGGCCACGCTCGGGCTCAGTGCCTACTACCTGGTTGCCCCCGCCGAGGCTTCGAGCAACCTGGCTCGCTACGACGGCGTTCGCTTCGGCCTGCGAGTCGACGGCGCCACCACCGGCGAGATGAACACCGCCACTCGCACCGCCGGGTTCGGCGAAGAGGTGAAGCGGCGGATCATGCTCGGCACGTATGCCTTGTCTGCGGGCTACTACGACGCCTTCTACGGCAAGGCGTTGAAGGTGCGCACGATGATGCTCAACGATTTTGCGGCGGTCTACGACAAGGTCGATGTACTGATCACACCCACCGCGCCCACCACTGCGTTTCTGATGGGCGAGCGATCCCAGGATCCGATGACGATGTACGTCAACGACGTGTGCACGATCCCCTCGAACCTGGTTGGTCATCCGGGAATCTCGGTGCCGTTCGGGGTCGGCGACGACGGCATGCCCGTGGGAGTGCAGGTGCTGGCACCGGCCACCGAGGATGCCCAGACATTCAGGGTGGGCGCGGTACTCGAGGCGGCCGCCAACTCCGGAGGTGCGTCATGACCGACGTTGGCGAGAAGACACTGCCCGACGGGTGGGAGCTCGTGGTCGGCCTCGAAGTGCATGTTGAACTCGCCACCGCCACGAAGCTTTTCTGTGGCTGCGCCAACGAGTTCACCTCGGACCCCAACACCAATGTGTGCCCGGTGTGTGTGGGGTTGCCGGGCTCGCTTCCGGTGATCAACGCAGTCGCAGTGGAGTTCGCCATGCGCCTCGGTCGTGCGCTCGGCTGTGAGGTGAAGCCGTCGGTGATGGCGAGGAAAAACTACTTCTATCCAGACATGGCCAAGGACTATCAGACCACCCAGTACGACCAGCCCACCAGCATCGACGGTGAGTTGGTGTTGGGCGACGGCGCTGTGGTCGGCATAGAGCGAGCCCACATCGAAGAGGACGCAGGCAAAACCACCCACATCGGAGGTGGTGGTCGGATCAACGACGCCGAGTACTCCCTCGTCGACTACAACCGTGCGGGCGTGCCCCTGGTCGAGGTGGTGAGCCGCCCCGACATCCGCACCATCGACCATGCCAAGGCCTACGTCTCGGAGCTGCGCGACATCCTTCTCGCCACCGAGGTGAGCGACGCCAAGATGGAAGAAGGATCCATGCGCGTCGATGCCAACGTGTCGGTGCGCCCCGTCGGCTCAGATGAGCTCCGGACCCGATGTGAGATCAAGAACATCAACTCGATCCGGTCGCTCGGGCGGGCGATCGAGTACGAAGCGCTGCGCCACGTCGATCTCTACGGCAGCGGCGAGGCACCCCGCCAGGAAACCCGCCACTGGGACGAAGCCGGTGGCCGGTCCACCCCGGGACGATCGAAGGAGGACGCCGACGATTATCGCTACTTCCAGGAACCCGATCTGGTGCCCCTGCGCCCGTCAGCCGGTGTGGTGGCGGCCATCGATGCCGGCCTGCCGATGCTGCCCGCCGCCCGCCGAACGCGGCTCGCGGCGCGGGCCACAGTGAGTACCGACACGATCGCCACGGTTGTCGAGCGCGGCCAGGATGACCTGGCAATCGCCGTCATCGAAGCGGGCGCCGACGCCGACAAGGTGCTCACCCGTATCGAGAACGATCTCGCGATCAACGACTGGTCGCTGGTCTCGGTCGAGAGTCTCGCGGTGCTCATCTCGATGGAGACCGATGGCGAGCTCACCGCAACCCAGACCAAGCAGGTGCTCGCCCAACTCGCCCGCGGCGGCGGCGAGCCGAAGACCATCGCGGCCGATCTCGGCTTCGAGGCGATGGCATCCGATGAACTCGAGGTGCTCGTCGATCAACTGGTCGCCGACAACCCCGCTGAATGGACCCGCTTCACCAGTGGTGATGATGGTGATCGCAAGAAGATGCAGGGCTTCTTCACCGGCCAGATCATGCAGGCCACCCGAGGCCAGGCCGACGGCCGCGCCGTCGCCGAGATCCTCGGCCACAAGGCGAAGGGCTGACTCAGCGGACTGCGCCGGTGACCTGCCAGGCCGAGCCCCAGAAGCGGTAGAGGAGGGTGGCGGCCCGCACTGTCATCCATGCGCCGATGGCGCCCCAGAGCCAGCCGATACCGGCATCGACCTCGAGGACGATCAGCGCGCCGGCAACAAGCACGGCCGACGCGAGCGCCATGCCGTAGGCGAGGAATCGCAGGTCGCCCGCGCCGATCAGTACACCGTCGAGGGCGAAGACGATCCCGTTGACGGGCTGCCAGAGCGCCACGTGCAAGAGAAGGAATCCGGCGAGACCGGTGACGGCAGGATCGTCGGAGAAGATTCCGGGCACGATCGGAGAGGTGACGAGCACGATCACAGCCAACCCGACCCCGGCCCACCAGCCCCACCACAATATGCGTCGGCCGAGTCGTCGGGCCTCGTCGGCGTTGCCGGAGCCGAGCGCCTGGCCGATCAGGGCCTGGGCGGCTATCGCCACGGCATCGAGACTCAGGGCGAGGATGCTCCAGAGTTGGAACGCCACCTCGTGGGCGGCGAGGTCGTCGTCGCCGATTCGGGCGGCCACGGCCAAGGTGACGAGGAGACCCCCTCGTAGTGCGGTGGTGCGCACCATGAGTTCGAGGCCGGCACCAGCCAGACGGGTGATTGTTCGGGCGTGGGGTGTGAGCTGCACGTCGTGAGCCGCCACCGCCTGGACTATCCACCAGGAAAAGAGGCCCGCCGACAACCAATGGGCGAAGACGGTGGAGAGCGCCGAGGCACCGATCCCATAGTCGAACCCATTGATGAGGATCAGCTCGAGAACGAGGTTGAACACTGCCGTGGTGATGGCCACATAAAAGGGGCGCCTGGTGTCCTGGAGGCCACGCAGGTAGCCGACCCCGGCCAAGGCCACGAGCATTGGGGGCAGGCCGAGCAGTGAGATACGGAAGTAGACGAGGGCGTTGGTGGCGATTTCGCCCTTGCCTCCCATGAGGGAGATTAGAGATTCCGCGGTGAACAGGCCCACGATGGCGGCAAGCACACCTACGAACAGGGCCAGCCACACCCCCTGGACGGCCTGGTGAGCAGCGCGGCGATGCTCCCCCGCACCGACCAGGCGCGCCACCGCTGAGGTGGTGCCGTAGGCCAGGAATATGAAGATCGCGAAGGCGATGAGCAGGAGCGACGAGGCGAGAGCCAGCCCACCCAGTTGGGGGGTGCCGATGTGTCCGACAACGGCAGTGTCGGTGAGAACATAGAGGGGTTCGGCAGTGAGCGCTCCGAGCGCGGGAACCGCCAGTCGGAGGATTTCTCGGTCGGTCTGGGTCCACTTGGGTCTGGGGATGGACGGCATCGTCGTCGGGGTTTTCAGCGCTGGAGCCAGCGTCGGTAGCGGTCCTGGTCGGTCCAGGCGCCGGTGGCCGCGTCGAACCGGGCAGCTGCATCTGTCATCCACTCCACCCGACCGGCACGCACGGCGCTCGACGATATCTCCATCAAGTCGGCGGGCATGGGTAGAGCGTGTTCGGGTGGAATCGAGTGGGGCGGGCGGGGCGCCAGCGCCACGATGGGGAGCCGGTGGAGAGCCCGGTCGCGGGCTTCCTCGTCGTGGTACCAGGCGGGGTCGTTGATCTGGGCCCACTTGTCGGCTCCCATCACCACCAGGTCGTAGCCCTCGGCGATGTCGACGATCATCTGGGCGTGGGTGACCCTCACCCCCAATTCGTCGATGTCGGCGACGGTTTCGCGCAACACCGCGAGGCGATCCTCCAATCGGGGGACGAGGGCGTCGGGTTTGCCCAGAGCCACCGTCGACACCACAAGATCCACCCTCTCGAGATCATGATGGTGGCATGCAGACAGGGCGATCTGGAGGTGAGCCCGCGTGGGGGGATCGAACGATCCGGGGTAAACACCGAGGCCAGCCATGGCGGCCACGTTGCCATGGGGAGCCGAGCGGGTCATACTTGGCGCTGTGAACCGTGCTCAGCGACTCCTTGTAGTAGGTATTCGCTAGCGCACGGTCGCGTCCCCAAATCGACTGACCGTGCGCCACGACCTCCCTCTGGGAGGTCGTTTCGTGTTTTAGGCCGATAGTTTTTGTCCGTTCGCTTCTTGCGCTCCAACCTTTGGAATCCGATCCCATGAGTAACCAACAGATGTCTGGCGGCGAGGCTCTCGTCAAGGCCCTCGAACATGAGGGTGTCGACGTGATGTTCGGGCTTCCGGGCGGCGCGATACTTCCTGTGTACGACCCGATCATCGAGTCGTCGATCCGCCATGTTCTCGTGCGTCACGAGCAGGGCGCCGGCCACATGGCCGAGGGCTATGCCCATGCCACGGGTCGCCCTGGTGTCGCGATGGTCACCAGTGGGCCTGCCGCCACCAACATGGTCACCCCCTTGTGCGATGCCTTCCTCGACTCCGTGCCGATGGTGTGCATCACCGGCCAGGTGCCCTATGCCGCCATCGGCACCGACGCTTTCCAGGAGTGCGACACCACCGGCATCACCATGGCGGTCACCAAGCACAACTTCCTGGTCTCCGATGCCCAGGACATCCCCCGCATCATCCATGAGGCTTTCCACATCGCCACCACCGGCCGACCCGGCCCGGTGCTCGTCGACATCCCCAAGGACATCGTCGATCCCGCGAGTCCCAGGGCGGCGATGAACTGGTATCAGGCCACCGATGCCGACATGGAACTCCCCGGCTACAACCCGGTCACCGAAGGCGACCGCGGCCTTATCCGCCAGGCCGCGGAAATGATCCGTGATGCCGAACGGCCCGTTCTCTACGTCGGCGGCGGAATCCTCAGGGCCCGCGCCGCGGAGGCTCTGCTCGAGCTGGCCGAGATGGTGCAGATCCCGGTGGTCACCACCCTCATGGCCCGCGGTGCATTTCCCGATCGTCACGATCTCTGCCTGGGCATGCCGGGGATGCACGGCAACTACACCGCCGTCACCGCGATCCAGAAGTCCGACCTCCTCATCTCGCTCGGTGCCCGGTTCGACGACAGGGTCACTGGAAAGCTCGATGGCTTCGCTCCCGATGCGAAGATCATCCATGTCGATATCGACCCTGCCGAGCTTGGCAAGGTCCGCCAGACCAATGTGGGTATCCAGGGCGACTGCAAGTTGGTGATCGAGTCGCTCATCGAGGCTCTGCGTGAGCTCGGCGGTCCCGACACCCATGCCGACCGGCGGGCCTGGCGCTCGACGGTGTCCGGTTGGCAGGAGCGCTTCCCGCTCGTCTACCAACAGTCGGCGCCGGGTGAGAAGCTCAAGCCCCAGTTCGTCATCGAGCAGCTGCGCGACAACAACCCGAGCGACACGATCGTGTGCTCCGGTGTCGGCCAGCATCAGATGTACACGAGCCAATGGTGGAAGTTCGATCATCCCTACACCTTCATCAACTCCGGTGGGCTCGGCACGATGGGCTTCTCCATCCCCGCCGCCATCGGAGCAAAGGCAGGGATGCCGGACCGGCGGGTGTGGGCGATCGATGGCGACGGTTGCTTCCAGATGACAGCTCAAGAGCTCGTCACCTCCACCGTGGAAAACATCCCGATCAAGGTGGCCCTGCTCAATAACTCCTATCTCGGCATGGTGCGCCAGTGGCAGGAGATGTTCTACGACAAGCGCTACAGCGAGGTCCATCTCTCCGACCGGGTGCCCGACTATGTGATGTGGGCTGAGTCGATGGGATGTGAGGCCATCCGGGTGGAGTCGCCCGAAGAGGTCGAGCCTGCGATCGCCAGGGCCAACGAGATCAATGATCGATCCGTGGTGGTGGAGTTTCGCACCGATGCCCGCGAAAACGTGTTTCCGATGGTGGCGGCCGGGAAGACCAACTCGGAGATCCAAGTCGATCCGAGCCAGGAAGGGCTCCTGCGATGAACGCGTCCACGCCCACCCAGCGTTGGCACACGATCGTCACCACCGTCGAGAACAAGCCCGGCGTGCTGGCCCGCGTCGCCGGCCTCTTCTCGCGTCGCGGTTACAACATCCACTCCCTCGCCGTTGCCCCCACCGACGACGTGAAGTTCAGCCGTATCACCTTCACCGTCGATGTCGAGGGCTCACCCCTCGACCAGGTGGTGAAGCAGCTCAACAAGCTCATCAATGTGGTCGAGATCCGCGAGCTCGATCCGCTCGATTCGGTTGAGCGAGAACTCATGCTGGTGACCGTGTCTGCCGATGCGGGCCACCGCCGCCACCTGCTCGAAGTGATCGACGACTGGCGGGCCTTCGTCTTGAGCGAGAACGACTCGGAGATCATGTTGTCGCTGTCAGCGCGCCCGGCCCGACTCGATGAGTTCGAGAAATCGCTACGACCCTTCGGGATCGTCAAGCTCCAACGCACCGGCAGGGTTGCCCTGCCTTCGCTCGATTGAGAATTCCCCGTCGCGGGGACACTAGAAGAAAACACGGAAGGACTGGCTGTGGCCAACATCTATTACGAATCCGACGTCGATCGCTCGGCGATCGCCGATCGCAAGGTTGCCGTTCTCGGTTACGGCTCCCAGGGCCATGCGCACGCCCTCAACCTGAAGGAGTCCGGGATCGATGTGCGAGTAGGGCTTCGCGAGGGTTCGTCATCGGTGGCCAAGGCCGAGGCAGCTGGCCTTCGGGTCCTCTCGATCGGGGCTGCGGTGGCTGAGGCCGATATCGCGATGATGCTGATGCCCGACACCGAGATGGCGCTCATCTACGAGGAGCAGGTTGCTCCCAACCTCGTGGACGGCGACGCGCTCTTCTTCGCTCACGGGTTCAACATCCGGTTCGATCTCATCTCGCCCGCAGAGGGGATCGACGTTTGCATGGTGGCCCCCAAGGGCCCCGGCCACCTTGTCCGACGCACCTATGTGGAAGGCGGCGGCGTGCCCGCTCTCATAGCCGTTGAGCAGGACGCCACCGGAGCAGCCAAGATGCTCGCTCTCGCCTACGCCGACGCGATTGGAGGCGCCCGGGCAGGCGTGATCGAGACCACCTTCACCGAGGAGACAGAGACGGATCTGTTCGGTGAGCAGGCCGTTCTGTGCGGAGGCGCCACCCACCTCGTGCAGGCCGGGTTCGAGACCCTCGTCGAGGCGGGATACCAGCCCGAGGTCGCCTATTTCGAGTGTCTCCACGAGCTCAAGTTGATCGTCGATCTCATGTACGAGGAGGGCATCGCGGGGATGCGCTACTCGGTGAGCGATACCGCCGAATGGGGCGACTTGTCATCGGGTCCCCGCGTCATCGACGACCATGTGAAGGCCACCATGAAACAGCTCCTCACCGAGATCCAGGACGGTACTTTCGCAGCCAACTGGGTTGAGGAGAGCCGGTCGGGTCGGGCGCGATTCCACGCCCTCGAAGAGGCCGGGCACAGCCATCCGATCGAGATCGTCGGTAAGGATCTTCGTTCGATGATGCCGTGGATCTCAGCCGGGAAGCAGTCGGTGGCGGAAACCTCCGGCGGCCAGGGCATGGACTGACCTAGGGGAACAAGCCGTCGAGCAGGACCCAGGCGATCATGAGGATTGCCAGGATGAAAAGGCCCGGAATCGACCAGAACACGCTCCACGCCGCCCACCGAAACCAGGCGGGTCGGTGGTGGAACGGGCGATGGTGATATTGGGCGTCGAGTTGTTCGGTCTCGGAGTTGACGGCTTCGTCGATCAGGATCTCGCTGGCGTGGTCGGCCACCTCTTCGCGAACAACCACCAGGAACATGGGGTCGGTCACATGATGAGGAGCAACTGAGTGGGCCGGATCACTCAGGATCGTGGCCTCGTAGCCGGAGTCCCAGAGCAGGGCGACGGCGACGTCGGCCGAGAAGCGAGTGGTGTACTCGGCAATGACCGCCATTCCGGGGAGGGGACGCATCTATTGATTCTGCCCTGTTCTGACGACCGAGGCAGCCCCTTGGCCTCGCTAGGGTGACCAAGCCATGACAACAGCCATCGAGGTGAGCGACCTCACCAAGACATACGGCGAGTTTCGCGCCGTCGACGGGATCTCATTTTCGGTCGAGGAGGGTGAGGTGCTCGCGATCCTCGGCCCCAATGGTGCGGGGAAGTCCACCACCGTCGAGATTCTCGAGGGCCACCGCCAACGCGACAGCGGCCGGGTCAAGGTGCTCGGCGTCGATCCTGGCACCGGTGATCGTCGTTTCCGCGACCGGATCGGCATCGTGCTCCAGTCGGCGGGCGTAGATTCGGAGTTCACCGTCCGAGAAGTGCTCGAGCTCTACGGATTCGCTTACTCCCGGCGTCGCGGCGTCGATGAGCTGCTCGCCTTGGTGGAGCTCGAGGAGAAGGCCGACGAGAGGGTGGCCAGCCTCTCGGGCGGACAGCAGCGGCGAATCGATCTGGCGCTCGGCCTGATCGGTGATCCGGAGCTCATCTTCCTCGACGAACCCACCACCGGCTTCGACCCGGCTGCTCGCCGCCGCAGCTGGGACCTGATCTCCAACCTCACTTCCCTCGGCCGCACCGTCGTGCTCACCACCCACTATCTCGATGAGGCCGAATACCTCGCCAACCGGGTCATCGTTCTCGCCGGCGGGCGTATTGTTGCCGAGGGCACGCCTGCTGAGCTGAGGGCGTCGGCCGATGCGAGCACCACCATCCGATTCGATCTGCCCACCGTCGATGCTCCCCTCGCCGGCCTGCTGGATCCCCTCTCGGGCACCGTCACCGGGCGCGATCGGGCGGTCGAGATCGTCACGTCGGCTCCCACTGCCGATCTTGCCCACATCACCGCTTGGGCCATCGACGTGGGGATCGAGTTGGGTGGCCTTTCGGTGGCGTCACGTGATCTGGAGAGTGTCTATCTCCAGCTGGTGGAGGAGAGCGGGGCCGGTTCATGAGAGATCTGCGGATCGTTCTCCGTTTTGTTGGGGCCCAGAACCGGATCTTCGCCCGCACCCCGGTGGGGGCCTTCTTCACCATTGGCCTGCCCCTGATCATGTTGGTGCTCTTCGTGGCCATGTTCGGCAACGACGAGCTCGGCGACACCCAGTACGGCCCCATCTCGACGTCCCAGTTCTACGCCCCCGGGCTGGCGGTGTTCGCGGCGGCATCGGCCACCTACACCAATATCGGGATGAATCTCTCCAACCGCCGCGACCTCGGCATCCTCAAGCGGGTACGGGGCACTCCAGTGGCGCCGTGGATGTACATGTCGGCGGTGGTGATCTCCGGCATGATCATCGCCTTTGCCTCCATGGTGGTGATGGTTGGAATCGGCGTGGTGGCCTACGGCATCAACATCGAGGCCGCCAAGGTGCCGGCGATGGTTGTCTCGTTCGCCATCGGCTCGGCCTGCTTCGCCACCCTGGGGGTGGCGGTGGCGTCGCTGGCGAAGACCGCCGCGTCGGCCCAATCGATGACCAGCGCCTCGCTGTTGCCACTCGGCTTCATCTCCAATGTCTTCGTCAGCTTCGGCAGCGACAGTCCCCCCTGGTTGGAGATCGTCGGCGATATCTTCCCGCTCAAACACTTCGCCATCTCGTTCTCCGAGGCAATGAGCCCATTCAGCGACAGCCCCGCATTCGAGTGGGACAACTTAGCTGTGATGGTGGCCTGGCTGGCAGTGGGGGCGGTTGTCGCTCTGAGGCGGTTCCGCTGGGAGCCGGTGTCGGGAGCGGTGGTCTCGCGGAGCCGTCGGAGTCGACGGTCGCGGGCGTAGCTGCCATAACGCCCTCATGGGGAGGAGCGACGCCATCATCTCGAACGGGGCCTACCCAAGATGATGGACACGCCGTGTGACCGATGCCATATGATACAATATTGTCTTAGTACAGATTGTATGGAATCATATGATTTGTGTTGCAGCCGAAGTCAACCAGAGCCACGCCTTCTTGGCGCCGTTTCGAAATCGCCATCATGGGCACCGCCCGCCGACTTCGTTCCGCATTCGACCAACGACTCGAACCGCTAGACCTCAATCTCAACCAGGCAAGCCTGCTCGCCTACGTGGCCGACTTCGGCGAGAGCACCCAGACCGAACTGGCCGAGATGGTCGATCTCGGGCGAGCCGCCATCGGAACCATGATCGACCAACTCGAGGCCCGAGGCCTGCTCGAGCGTCTACCCGACCCCGCCGATCGGAGGGTCTGGTTGGTGGCTGCTACCGATGCGGGCCGAGAAGTGGTCGACCGCTTCTACGCGGTAGACGCCGAGTTCCGACAGCAACTGAGGCAGGGGATCAGTCGAAGCGAACGCCAACTGCTGGCTGAACTACTCGAACGGCTCGACTCCAACATCACTCTCACCCGCGAGAACTCCCGAACTGAAAGAGACACAGGAAATGGCTAGACCCACAACTCCTCGGCAAACAATGTCAGACGCCGTCATCGTCGATGCAGTGCGCACCCCCACGGGCAAGCGCAACGGCCGGCTCAAGGACTGGCATCCGGCCGACCTCGGCGCCCATGTGCTCAAGGCACTGGAGGAGCGCAACGGCTTCGATCCTTCAGCGGTCGATGATGTCATCACCGGTTGTGTGATGCAGGTCGGCCAGCAGGCTTTCAACATCGGCCGTAACGCCGTGCTCGCTGCCGGTTGGCCCGAGTCGGTTCCCTCCACCACTGTCGACCGCCAGTGCGGGTCGAGCCAGCAGGCGATGCACTTCGCCGCCCAAGGCGTGATGGCTGGTGTCTACGACATCGTCGTGGCCCTCGGCGTCGAGTCGATGACCACCACCCCGATGGGAGCCTCAGCGGTCAACGGCGAGTTGGGCATGCCCTTCCCGCCATCGATGCTGGAGCGCTACGCCGACACCGGCCTGCCTCCTCAGGGCATCGGCGCCGATCTCATCTCCGATGAATTCGAGATCACCCGCGAGCAGCTCGATGCCTTCGGCGCCCAGAGCCAACAGAGGGCGGAGAGAGCCCGCGACGAGGGTCGCTTCGATGCCGAGATCGTGCCTGTGCCCATCGAGGTCGACGGCGCCAGCGAGCTGCACACCCAGGACGAGGGCATCCGCAACGGAAGCACGGCCGAGGCGCTCGCCAACCTCAAGCCCGCCTTCCAGGAGGACGGACGAATCACTGCCGGCAACTCCTCCCAGATCGCCGATGGAGCTGCCGCGGTGCTGATCATGAGCGCCGAGAAGGCCGCCGAGCTCGGCTTGAAGCCGATGGCGCGGTTCCACTCCTTCGCCCTCGCCGGTACCGATCCGGTCACCATGCTGAAGGGCCCGATCCCGGTCACCGAGAAGATCTTCGCCAAGAACGATCTCTCCCTCGACGACATCGACCTCTTCGAGATCAACGAAGCCTTCGCCTCAGTGGTACTCGCCTGGCAGAAGGCCACCGGCGCCGACCTCGAGAAGGTCAACGTCAACGGCGGTGCCATCGCCCTCGGGCACCCCCTCGGGTGTTCTGGCGCCAAGCTCATGACCACCCTTGTGCACGAACTCGAGCGCACTGGAGGCCGCTATGGGTTCCAGGCGATGTGTGAGGGCGGCGGACTCGCCAACGCAACGATCATCGAAAGGATCGATTCCTGATGCCGAGAATGAACCTGGAGGGGAGCTCCTCCATCGTCACCGGCGGTGCCTCAGGCATCGGCGAAGCATGTGCCCGCGAGCTGGCCGCAGCCGGCTCCCGGGTGGTCGTCGCCGATCTCAACGAAGAGCTCGGCCAGGCCGTGGCCTCCGAGATCGGTGGCCTGTTCGTGAAGTGCGATGTCTCCAGCGTCACCGATGCCGACGCCTCAGTGGCCGCAGCATCGGAGATGGGACCCCTTCGGGCCCTCGTCAACTCCGCCGGCATCGGCTACGCGGGTCGCACCATCGACCGCAATAATGTGCCCCTCGACCTCGACAAGTTCAGCTTTGTTCTCAAGGTGAACCTGATCGGCACTTTCAACATGCTCAGCCGCTCCGCAGCAGTGATGGCGCAGACCAAACCGGTCGACGCCGACGGGTCGCGAGGTGCAATCGTCAACATGGCATCGGCCGCGGCTTTCGATGGTCAGATCGGCCAGTGCGCCTATTCCGCGTCGAAGGGCGGTGTGGTGGGAATGACTCTGCCGATCGCACGCGACCTGAGCGCGGTGGGGATCCGGGTCAACACCATCGCCCCCGGCCTGATCGATACTCCGATCTACGGCGAGGGCGAGGCTTCTGAGGAGTTCAAGGCCCATCTCGGCCAGTCGGTGCTGTTCCCCAAGCGGCTCGGTAGCGGTGAGGAGCTCGCCTTCGGTGTGATGGAGTGCATCACCAACCCATACATGAACGGCGAGACGATCCGCCTCGATGGAGGCATCCGTATGCCGCCCAAGTAGGAGAGCCAAATGACCGAGGAATCAACCGAACCAGCGGTACTCACCGAGCGCCGCGACCGCGTCCTGATCATCACCCTCAACCGGCCCGACCAGATGAACGCCATCAACAGCGCTCTCTCCAACGGCTTGTGGGATGCGGTGCAGGAGCTCAACACCGACCCCGGTCTCACTGCCGGTGTGCTCACCGGCAAGGGTCGAGGCTTCTGCTCGGGCATGGACCTCAAGGCCTTCGCCCGCGGTGAAGACATCGGGCCCATGTTGAAGTTCATCCGGGCGGGCGCTGAGAAGCCCCTCATCGCTGCAATCGAAGGCTTCGCCCTGGCGGGTGGGCTCGAGCTGGCCCTCTCGTGCGACCTCCTGGTGGCTTCGGGCGGAGCCAAGCTCGGCGTGCCCGAAGTGAAGGTCGGCCTCCTCGCGGCGGGCGGAGGCCTGATGAGGCTCCCGAGCCGAGTCGGCTACGCCAAGGCGATGGAGATGGCCGTCACCGGCGATCCGATCACCGCCGAGGACGCATTCGACGCGGGCCTCATCTCACGGCTCACCGAGAAGGGGGGCGCGGTCGAGGCCGCGCTCGAGTTGGCTGAGCGGATAGCTTTGAATGCCCCTCTGTCAGTGGCCGCATCGAAGCAGATGGTTCAGGCCACCCAGGGCCATACCGAGGACGAACTCTTCGAGATCCAGGGCCCACTGCAGACCCTCATCTTCGGTTCCGACGATGCCAAGGAAGGTCCGGTCGCCTTCGCCGAGAAGCGTGCTCCCAACTGGTCGGGGAGCTGAGAGCCGCGTTAGGCCAGGGGCACGGCGAAGAAGGCAATCACCACATAGTGCACGGCTGCCCCGGCGATCACGAAGAGATGAAAGATCTCGTGATAGCCGAACCAGAGGGGCCACGGATCGGGCCGTCGTAGGGCATACACGATCGCGCCGATGGTGAAGAGGCCGCCGCCAGTGAGCACCAGCACGAAGCCGGCCACACCGAGTCCGTCCAGCATGTCATCGGCCGCGATCATGGCGACCCATCCGAGTAGCACATAGGGCAGGGCCACCACCACTGAAGGAGCGGATGTCCAGAGCAGGCGCCCGGCTACCCCGATCGCCGCCCCGGCCCACACCGTCGGGAGGATCCACCGGGTGGTGGTGGCGGGCAGCCCGAACACCGCGATTGGCGTGTAGGTGGCCGCGATGGCGACGAAGATCATCGAATGGTCCAGTCGGCGCATGACGGCACGACCTCGATCACCCCAGGGTCCGCGGTGATAGAGGGCACTGATTCCGAAAAGTCCGACGATCGCCACGGCGTAGACACCGGTGATGAGGCGCGGGACCACGCCGGGGGTGGTGGCGATGAGCAGGGGAGCGACGGTGAGGGCGGAGATGAACGCCACCTGGTGTGAGGTGCCGCGAAGAAGGGGACGGGGAACCGTGGTGATCGAGCTCATGAACGCTCCGAACGGTGAACGGAGGCGGCGAAAACCGCGGCTATGAGGGGCACCGCCGCCCAGATCATGGCGGTATCGCGAAGGCTACCGCTGGAAGATTCAGTGAGGGAGAACGCGATCGGCCCTGCTGCGGATCCCATGACTCCGATGAAGCTGAGCGCCCCTTGGATCGAGCCGATGTGGCGAACCCCGAACCAGGCTGGGATCAGGGCTGCGCCGAGAGTGCGGGTGGCTCCGGCAGTGAGGCCGAACATCACCGCATAACCGATCACTGCGGCGGTGGAGGAGACCGAACCTGCCAGCAACAGGGTGAAGGCGAGCATCGCCAGGGTGGTGGCAGGGGCCAGCCGAGAGCCGATCCGGTCGATCGCCAGACCCATGGCAGGCGATCCCACGAAAGTGCCGATCACTTGGGGGAGGAACATGATCGCCGCTTCGGTTTCGGTGAAGCCGGATTCTCCGAGGAGCGCGATCTGGTGGAAGATGAGACCGGTTCCGAGCATCGAGCTCATGGCGACCGCACTGGCAAGTATCCAGAACGACCGTGTGCGCAGTGCCGTAGACCGGTCGAGGCTCGCGTCGACGGATGGCCCCCGCGCCTTGGTGTGTTGCTCGGGGGCGATCCCATCGGTGAACTGATCGACCGACGAGGGTCTGTCGATCATCCCGAACCAGGCGAGCGGAACCACGATCGTCGCGACAGCACCGGCTGCGATGAGCCAGGTCGATCGCCAGCCTGCTTCTCCGATCACATAGGTGAGGGTTACGGGGAATAGGGCCATCATCGCCGAGGAGATGGTCATGGCCACTCCCAGGGCGAGGCCTCGTCGGCGGTCGAACCACAGGGAGATGGAAATCATGCTGACGAGAGAAAGGCTTCCCTGCCCGAGCATCCGGATGAACACGAAACCGACGGTGAGGCTGACCAAGCCTTGTACACCCGCCATCGCGGTGAGCGCGAGCACGAAGCCGACCGCGATGACTGTCATCGCCCGCCTTACCCCGAACCGATCGATCCATCGTCCGACCGATGGCAGCATCAGTGATCCTGTGAGCGTGCCCACCGCGTAGCCGGCAGAGACCGCGTTCTTCGACAGGTCGAGGTCGTCGATGAAGTGGTCTATGAAAACGCTCACACCGATCGTCTGCCCGGGTCCTGTCATACCCATGGCCACGGTCGCGAGGGCCAGGATTCGCCAGCCGGAGAACCGGTGATCGGTGGGAGAAGAGGCTGCCGGGGCCGAGCGATGCACCGAGCGAGTCTATGTATGGCACAGACGTCGTCCGCGTGCTCTACTCACCGGGTGTTTGCGCCAGCTGAAATAGATGCAGTCGTGTTCGACATGGGCGGGGTTTTTGTGGTGCCTGCTCCTGAGCCGGTGGCGCGCGCTCTGTGCGATGCGGGCGTCGAAATCGACTTCGACGGCCACGATGCCAGTCGTGCTCACTACACAGGGGTGAGGGGCATCACCGAACTCCTGGCTCAGAACGCGGTCGACGAGCGCGACCTGAGCACCTGGGCTCACTACGACCGCGCCTATTTCGGTGCCCTCGGCCTATCCGATGATGACCTCATCATCGCCATAGAGGCCCGCGACCGGGCCCGGCGGGCCGAGTCGGTCGAGAATGTGTGGACCCTGGTGTTGCAGCACAACATCGACGCCTTCGCTCGTATCTCCACCCGACGACCGGTGGCGATCGTCACCAACAACAACGGCACGGCGGTGCAGCAGTGTCTCGATCACGCCATCTGCCAACTCGACGACGGACCTCTTCCTCGCGTGGCCACGATCGTCGACTCGGGCGTGATCCAGATCGCCAAACCCGATCCACGGATCTTCCATCCCGCGATCGAGGCCCTGGGCACCGACCCCTCCCGCACGCTGTATGTCGGCGACACCGTGCATGCCGACGTACTCGGCGCCGAAGCGGCAGGAATGCCGGTGGTGCAACTCGATCCTCTCGGCCTCCACGAAGACCACCCTCACTGGCGACTCCCCGATGTCGTGGCCCTGGACCGCCACCTTGCCCCATGACCACCAAGCAGCCACGGCTATCGACCCCGCGAGCACGCCGCATCTCGCTGGCGGCCCAGGGATTTCGCGACCCGAGGCCGCGGGGGCGCGTGGATCGACGCCACCTGCGGCGAGTCATGGGTCGACTCCAACTCCTCCAACTCGACTCGGTGCCGGTGGTGATCCGCACCCAGTACATGCCGGGGTTCTCTCGACTCGGCCCCTACGACCCCGATCTGCTCGACCGCATCGCCTACCAGGACGATGAGTGGTTCGAGGCCTGGTGCCACGAGGCATCTCTCCTACCCGTCGAGGATGAACCTCTCCTGCGCTGGTCGAAGGACCGGGCTCGCAACGGAGAGACCTGGCAGGGCCTGGCGCGCCTCGCCCGCGAGGACCCGGGCTATGTCCAGGCGGTGCTCGACCAGGTCCGTGATCAGCCCCTTGCCGCGGGCGAGCTCGACGATCCACGCCCCCACGAAGGTGAATGGTGGGGCAGCCGCTCCCTCGGCTCGTTGGCTCTCGATTGGCTTTTTCGCATCGGCGAGGTGGGGATCCGTCGCAAGCCGGGGTTCGCCAAAGAGTTCGATCTCCTCGACCGGATCGTTCCGGCCCACGTCAGGAGTCAGCCTGCTCCGTCCGAGGAAGATGCTCACCGCGAGCTCCTGATGCGCGCCGCGGCGAGCCTCGGTGTGGCTGCGCTACCCGACCTCGTCGATTACCACCGCCTACCGAAGCGACCGGCCAAGGAGCGTGTGCTCGAGTTGGTGGCCGACGGCAGACTGATCGAGGTGCAGGTACAGGGCTGGACTCGCCAGGCCTATCTGCACCCGGATGCTCTCGAGCCACGGTCGGTGGAGGCGTGCACCTTGTTGTCGCCGTTCGATCCCGTGGTTTGGCATCGCGAGCGGGGGGAGCGGCTCTTCGATTTCGAATACAAGATCGAGATCTACACGCCGAGGGCCAAGCGGAAATACGGCTACTACGTGCTGCCCTTCCTGCTTGGAGACGACGTGGTGGGAAGGGTCGACCTCAAGACCGACCGAGTGGATGGTGTGCTTCGCGTGTTGGGCGCATTCTCAGAAGCGGGCACCGAACGCTCCCTGGTTGCCGACGGCCTCCGGCGTGCTCTCGATGATCTAGCCGTTTTCGTCGGCGTCGGCTCATGGACGGTGAGCGGCGACAACGGCGACCTGATCCCCTCTCTGCGCTAGCCGGTGGGCTCTTCGATCGCGGGGTCTTCGGGGTCGGGAATCGGCATGGGTATGTAGGCATCCCACGGAGCCGCCGGCTGGAGTTCGATCCCGTCGTCGATCTCGGGCAACACAACTCGGCGCATCCGATTATGCGCGCTCTTTACGGAGGCCACGTAGGCCGGTGAATGGTTGTAGCCGAACACGGCGTTCTTCCAGTTCTCCCAGCGCCGCTGGGAGCCGTAATTGCAGAGGTAGGCACCGGCTGCGAGTGCGGCATCGTCGAGATCCTGGGGGTCGAACAGGCCGTCGCCGTCTCCGTCATGGGCCCATCGCGCCCAGGTCCCGGGGATGAACTGCATCGGTCCGACCGCCCTGTCGTAGGTGCTGTCGTGGTCCCATCGGCCACGATCGGTATCGGGGATGGCGGCCACCACCTCGCCGAAGTTGTCGATGCTGATGCCGTCGAGGGCGAGTCCGATGATCGGACGATCGGGGACGGCATGACGATCGATCTCGCGGCCGTTGTAGGTGCCATGGGCTCCCTCGACCGCGCCTACCGCAGCGATGGTGCGCCAGGAGATCCGACAACTGGGTGAAGCGGCGGTCAGGGCCAGTTCGGCGTTGATGTAGGACTCCAGAGACCGAGGGCTCAAGCCGGAGGCATGGGCCACTCCGGCGTGGAGGAATGCCTCCGCGGCCACAGGTAGGAGGTCTCTGGCTTCGGTCTCCAGTTCGTTTCGGGATCGGGCGAGAGCATTTGCCTCGCGATGGAGCCGGAGGTGGGCGGCATCGAGGCGCTGGCGATCGGCGATGGCCTCGGCGAGTGCTTGCTCGGCGTCGGTGAGGGCGGCCATCCCGATCACCCTCCGCTCGAGGAATTCCTCGAGCGTGTGACCGCGGAGCTCGACGGTTCGCTGGGCATCGAAGAGGGCATCTCCATCGGTGCCGAGCAGCACATCATCGGCTGCGCCGGTTCCGGCGAACATGTCGAGGGCGACCGAGCGTAGGAGCGCGAGCACGCCGCGTAGGTGGGCATCGGCGCGGTTGCGGTCGATGAGTCGAGCCCTCTCATCGGCGACGGCTTCGGTTCTTTCCAGTGCCACGAGCCGAAGCTCGGTGACGACCTCGATGTGGAGCGACTCGGTGGATTCGAGGGCTGCTGTGGTGGACAGCAGGTCGGCAACGGGTTGGCCGTTCTCTGCGGTGTAGTAGACCTCCATCGCCCGCGAAATCTCACCAAGGTCGGTGGCAGCGCGCCACGCCGCGTCGAGGCCGATCCGGCTGAGTGCAGCCTCGACCGCGGCTCCGTTGGAGGCGATCTCGGCTGGGTCGGGAGTTGAGGCGAGGTCGGTCGCGTCCTGGGCTTGGGCGGCGCTCACCACCACGCCGGCGGCGAGTGAGATGGCGACCAGGGCAGCCGCGGGCCGACCGTGGCGGCCCCACCGGGAGGAGACGAGCTTCACTATGGCACTCCATCGGCACAACAGGGCGCCGGGAAAGGCTGTGGGATACGGTTGTGGGCGTGAGTATGAAGGTGCCTCTCGACGAACTCCGCCCTCTGGCCGCGAGCTATGGCTCCACGGCCTACGTCGTCAGCGGTGCGGGTGACGGCGCCCCCCGGGTGACCCACGTCTCGCCGCGCTTCGTCGGCGATGTGATCGAGGTGGTGGTTGGTGGCAACGCATCGCGTGCAGCCCTTGAAAACCCTCAGGTTTCTCTGCTGTGGCCCGCTTCGGGCACCCACAGGATGAGCCTGATCGTCGATGGTGCGGCCGAAGTCGAAGGCGAACCCGGCCCCGACACCTTGATGCGGGTCACGCCCGCCGGGGCCGTGCGCCACCGCGCCGCACCCGCTTTGTAGCCAAACTTCCACTCGCGCGTTTTCGGGCCGTTCGACCTAGTCCTGAAGGACTATGTGTGGGCTTGGTGGGTTTGCTCGCCGACGCCCGACCGATGCTGGTGATCAGCCGCCGGTCTCGGGGTAGGTGACTGGCGGGGTGGGTGGAACCGTGGGGTAGTCGGGGTCGTTGGGATTGAGGGGGGGAGCGAGGCTGGTGGTGGTGCCAGAATCGCCGCCCGGGGCCGTGGTGGTGGAGTCGTCGGGTGCCGGCGTGCTGGTGGTCGTGGATGTCGTGGTGGGATCCGGTTCCTCGGCAGGGTCGTTGCCGCAGGCGGCCAGGAGTACCGCCGTCGCCAGCAGCGGAACCAGGGAATATCGGCGCATCTGTCGGACTCTACTGGTCGTCAGCGGCCTGGGGTGACATCAGGGCTATCGGGACCGAGATTCCGAGCTCGCTCGTTTGCAGGGTGGCGATTGTTCTTCCCGCCTGAACGGCGGCCTTCGGTGCGTCCAGGTACCGGCCGAGAAGGGCTGCCGCGGCATCGAGGTCGTTGCACGACACCGCCAGACCCCAGAAGCGTGCGGGGCCGGGACGTTCCAGGTCGTCGCGGCCGACGAGTTCGAGGATTACGTCGCCGAGCCAGAAGAAGGCCTGGCGGCGGGGTTCGCCATCTGTTCGCCGCCCACGAGGTGCACGGTGATGGCACCGATGCACACTGCCATCGTGTACCGCAAACCCCGCGCCGGTCCATGAGGAGCTGGAGTCGCCCACCATGATCGTGTGGAGTTGGTTGCCCCGTGGTGTCACCGCGCGAGAGTGGCGGTCACCACGAATCCTCGGATCAGGCTGTCGACAGGCCCTGAGCCGAATCTCCGTTTCACCTCGGCGGCGGCCGCCGCGGTGGCGGCGCCCAGCAAATCGGCATCGCGGTTCTCGATCTCGTTGCGGAGGGGGGTGCCCTGGCAGTAGGCGATGGCGGGGATCTCAGGGGTCTCGGCGCGGCTCCTCGCCTCGAGCATCATCATCGCATCCATCTGGAGCCCGGCGGTGGCCAGCTCCTCTCGGATGACAGACTCATCGTGGTAGGCGTGTGGGGTGCGGGGCAGGAACTGTGGTGGATCGTCGGGGAAGACGCTGGCGACTCCGGCAGTGACCGCATCGGCGAATTCATTGGCTTCGAGCCGGTCCCAGGTGTTGAACACGAAATGGCCTGTCGGGGCCAGCACGCGGGCCACCTCTCGGTAGGCGTCGGCGCGGTCCGGGAAGAACATCACTCCGAACTGGCAGGCGACCACATCGAATTCGTCGACCCCGAAGGGCAGTTCCATCACGTCGGCCTGGCGCCACACGACGGGTCGTTCGGTGCCTATCGAAGCCGCCTGGTCGAGCATCGGTTGATTGAGATCGGTGGCGGTCAACTCGGTGTGATCGGTCAGGGTTCGCGACAAGGCTCGGGTGGCGACGCCAGTGCCCGCCGCCACCTCGAGCACGCGGCGAGGGGCGAATGCAGCGACATGGCCCGCGAGGTTGTCGGCATAGGGCTCAAAGATCAGGGGCACGAGGTGGCGGTCGTAGAGCTCGGCGACCGGGCCGTCGAAGATCATGTCGACATGGGGTGGGGCCATGGCTGGGTCTCCACGAGTCGGGGTGAGGTGAACCTAGTGCGCGTTCGCTAGGGTCGCCGCCCGTGGAGCCCGCCGAGACATTCGCCGACCTTTTCGACATGGCAGCACACGGACCCGACGTGTGGGTCGCGCGTAGCGCGGCCTATCCGTGGGGACGGGTCTATGGCGGCCAGGTGGCAGCCCAGGGGTTGTGGGCCGCCGCCTCCACCGTGGATCCCGCTTACGTGCCCCATTCCCTCCACGCCTATTTCATCAGGGGTGGGATGATCGACGAACCGATTCGGTTCGAGGTCGACCGGATCCGTGATGGGCGCTCCTTCGCCACCAGGCGTGTGGTGGCCCGTCAATCGGGTGGAGCGATACTCAACCTGTCGACCTCCTTCCATGCAGTCGAGGAGGCTCCCGACAGCACCTCGTTGGAGATGCCCACGGAGCTGGCGTCGCCCGAGGAGTTGGCGAACTCCGACAGAGCCTTCCTGTTCGAATCACGCGTTGCCGACGAAAACCGTGCTCGGGCCTGGGTGAGGGTTCCCGGAGAGAATTCCGACCGCCCCCTCTGGCATGCGATCGCCCACACCTTTGCCAGCGACGTTCTCCCCACCGAAGCGGTCGAGTTCGCCCACCCCGATGGGCGAGACCGGACCCCCGATTTCGACTCGCGCAAATACATGGGGGCGAGTCTCGACCACACGATGTGGTTTCATCGGCTGGCCCCCGCCGACGATTGGGTGCTACACGATTTTCGGGCCAGTGGAGTGCACGGGGCTCGCGGCGTAGCCACCGGTGAGCTCTGGTCGAGGGATGGCATCCACATCGCCACTGTCAACCAGGAGGTACTCCTGCGTGTCCGTCGGCCCGGGAGCTGAGGAGGTGTCGAAGCGCTCGCTAGGGTCGCCGTCGTCATGACGTTCACCCTGCGCCGTCCTGCGGCACGCTGCGTTCTCCTCGATCGGGAGTCACGAATCCTGCTGATCAGCGCCGAGGACCCGATCGACCCCCGCAAGCCGCCGTGGTGGGAGATCCCCGGTGGGGGGATGGGGTGGAACGAGGACTCGGGAGCCGCGGCGCTGCGCGAGCTCCACGAGGAGACCGGTATTCCCGACGTGGAGATGGGCCCGTGTGTGTGGGTGCAGCAGACCGAATACACGTTCGCGGGATACCACTTCGAGTCCGACGATCGAATCCATGTCGCCTGGTGTGATGGCGGCGAATACAACCCTCAGGGCCTCGAGGCGCTCGAGGAAGCGGCTTTCACGGGTGCGAAGTGGTGGACCCTGGCCGAACTCCTCGCTGCCGACGACCTCACCGTGCCTTACCGGCTCCGTGAGTTCCTTCCCGACTTGCTCGCCGGCAAGTTCCCCACCGAACCCATCGACATCACACCACCGCTCGAGCACGGCGGGCGCTGCCACCCCTAGCCGGACTGGTCGTCGACTGCGTCGGCGGGCTGACCTCGTAGGCCACTCCAAGCCAGATCGGCCACGCGTGTGGCGAAGGCAGAGTGATCGGTGGAGCGATCGGTGGCCACCAGGTGGCGTCCGGTGGCCTCGGCGAGGCCGACCACGCCATGAGCGAGGATGAGGCGTTCGTCGGGTTGGAGTCCTTTGATGGCGATGTGTTCGGCAATGAAGTCGGCGATGGCTCGTTCGACGCGCACGAGTTGGGCGGAGAACTCAGCGTCGGCGCGAACGCCCTCCCCGAACAGCAGACGAAAGCGCTCCGGGTGATCCGACACGAACTGGAAGTAGGCGTCGAACCCTAGCTCGACCTGTTGGCGAGGAGACTCGGCTTCGGCCACCGCTTCGGCCACCATCTGGTTGAGCTGCTGGCCGACATCGGTCAATAGGACCGCGAAGAGGTCGCGCTTGGAAGGAAAGTGTTGATACAAGACCGGCTTGGTGACGCCGGCTTCGGCGGCCACCGCATCCATGGTGGTGGCCTGGTAGCCCTCGCCGCCGAACACCACGAGGGCCGCGCCTATGAGCTGGGCCCGACGTTCGGGGCCTGGCATCCGTGGCGCCATCAGCTGATTTCTCTCCCGTGCTCGATGTCGTCGCGGACAGCGGCCTTCACCGCGTAGCCGGCCACGATCGCAGGTGCGAGCACGATCGATCCGACGACCAGGCAGGCGATGATGAGCCGTGCCGCAGTGTCGTTGAAGTCGGTGAAGAGGCCGACGAGAAACACGAGAATCGCCAACCCGTAGAGGGTGTAGCCGAGCCGTTGGCCGAACTCGGCCCATCGCGCGGCGCGGGCGCGGCGAGCGAGTATGGGGTCTTCGGCCGGGTCCTGGGCGGTCATTGCCCGCTCACGGTATCCACCCAGCGTCTCGGAGGGGTCCTTCAGACCTGGACCGGGCTCGGCATCGGGCGCGCCGATGCCCCCACGAGACGGCGCTCGGTGGGTTCGTCGACGGGGCGGAGTTCGGTGGCGAGCTCGATTATGGCGCCCTCTCCGGCGCTCGTTTCGCGCCAGCCGAAGACTTCCAACGATGGCAGGGCGCTGGCCGGGACGCGCCGTGGTCGGCGTTGCAGCATCAAGTTGGCAACCACGCTCACCAGCCCGATCAGCACGATGAGGTCGCCGAAGGAGATCACCTGATCGGCAGCGGCGACTGGGATGGTGTCGCCGAACATCACCCAGGTGCTGTCGTCGTCGACGAGGGAGCGGGCACCACTGAGGCTGACGCGGTCGAGGTCGGCCTCGGCCACCATGCCCGCCTCCACCAGAGCTGAGGACCGAACAGGTGTGGATCCGGTGAAGGCCACAGGCAGGAGATTTGCCGTGATGCCCACCGCGATCACCACCATGCCGACCAGATGCAGATTACGAACTGCGAAAACGAGACCGGCGGACAAGCCGACGATCGCCCACACGCCCGGGTTGGGTAGGTCGATCACATCGACGGCGAGTCCGCATCCGAACGCGATCAAGAACAAGGCTTGCAGGCGGAGCTTGGTGCGGATGACAGAGGTGATGCGGCCTCTACGGAGGCGGCCGATGATCAAGCCGACGACAACGGCGGCGGCTATGGGCGCGATGGCCACAGGAGAATCCTCCAGGTCGTGCCCGCCGACCGCTTCAGAGGATAGTGAGTCGAGCGTGAGAGTCGGCGGACACTCAGATCTCTGAGCCTCGAGCCGTACCGACGAGGGGCTCCCCATCAACCGCTCCGACCCAGCAGTGAATACCGCGGTACGCGGCGAGCTCATCCTCGAAATTCTCTCGATCGGGGGTGAGGACGCCGATTTCGAGCTCGCTGATCTCGTAGGCGATACCAGCCCAGTCCTCGAAGCGGAGGTAGCAGGAGTCGAGAGCGAAGTTCTCCATGGTGCCGTCGCCGGGATAGAGCGAAGGGTGAGGAGCGGGGTAGTCGAGCCGTCCGAAGATCTGGAATCGGTGGGAACTCGAGCACGGCAGCAGGGTGGTGATGATGCGCGTTCTGCCCGATACCAGGTCCTCGATCCGGTCGAAGCACTGGTCGATGTTGAGCACGTACTGGTTGATGACGGCGCCCGGCATGGTGGTGGGGTCGCGGGGCTCGTCGCCCGACAGGTCGGGAGGGAGCGTGGTGGCGCCGTCGGGCTCACCCTCGTCGCCGGCCTCTTCGTCATCGGAGGTGGTGGCGGCGCCGGGGCCACTTGCCGGCTGGGTCGACTGCTCATCCAGGGCCGCGCTGGCGGCGGCGGCCGGATCGCTCGGACGGGCACCGGCGCCGTCGCCCGACCCGCATGAGGCAGCGAAGATCGCCGCCCCGGCCACTAGGGCGGCGAGGCGCGGTGAGCCAGCGAGCGAGAGAGCTATAGCGGTGCCGGTGTTCAACACAGGCACATCAGGCTAGATCGCCGATCCGTCGGCCGACCGGCATGGCCGGATCAGCCGGCGGGAAGGGCCCGATCGATCATCTCGAACGAGAACCAGAGGCACATCGCGGCAGGAAGCAGGCCGGCGAAACGCAGACCCAGCCGGCCACCTCGGCCGGTCATCCAGAGGCGTCCGGCCAGTCCACCGAAGAACCAGAATGCCACGGCGGCGATCATCCACGCCGCGGCTCCCGGGATGGCGCCGCGCTCACCGTTGAGGCCTTCGTCGAGGTCGGCGGCTGACCGCGGCGGGGGCGCCGTCGTAGGGGGAGTGGCCCCAGCGTCGGTGTCGTCGCTCGGCGTGGGCGGGCTTTCGGGTGCCTCGGCGGGCAGGTCTTCGCTGGCGAGTTCGACCAGAGCGGCGGCCTGCTGCGCCTGCTCGGCCTCCACCGCCCAGTCGGGGATCTCGACCACGTTGTCGATCAGCTCCGCGGCGACGATGATGCGCTGCCTCGAGGAGAGCTTCGGATGACACGCCGTGAGGGTGAGCCGGTCGTCACCGAAATCGCTGAGGACCCAGGCCGCGTTGGGGTCGACGATGATGTGGCCCTCGCCGATCGAGTCGACCAGGTCGAGCTCTTCTGAGAACGCCTCGAGCGGGTCGAGCACCCGGTAGCGGAATTCTCCCTGCACGGTGGTGGTGACGATCTCGTCGCCGGGCATCAGTTCGTCGATGCGGTTGAAAGGCTTGCCGTAGGTGGTGCGGTGGCCGGCGATCGCGGCGTTGCCGGTGGTGCCCGGCATCGAAGACTGGGAGTAGTGGCCAGGCCCTTTGCGAAGGTCGGCCACGGCCACGCCGCGAACCACCACCTTCTCGACGTCGATCGCCGGGATCCCGATGACGGCCAGGGCATCACCATCCTCGGGAAAGAAGAGGGCGAGGCTGTCCGGGTCGTAGCCCCCGGGCAGGGTGACGGTGGTGGATGGTGGTTCTGCCTGCTCGGCGTCGACCGGTTGGGCCTCGACCGCCGTGGTGGGCGGGGCGCTGGTCTCCGGAGGAGCATCGGGCGCGGTACCCGAGTCGTCTACGGCTGCAGAGTCGATGAGCTCAGCGGCTGCGTCGAGCCGGGTGTTGAACTCGTCGCGTAGATCGCTCTGGGATCGGGCCTCCTGGATGTCGGTGCCCCAGAGCTGGAAAACGACAAAAAGCAGCACAACGATGCCGGTGATGATCATCACCCGGCCGAGCACGCCCAGGACCACCGCCAGGCGCGGGGTGGAGCTAGGCGCTATGACCTCGTCCATATCGGGTTCATCGGTTACAGGCATCTTGTCCTGAGCGGATGGTAGGGCCAACAACGGTCGAAGCGGGTCGCGCCGGTAGCGTTCGGTGGGTGCCCATCGTCAGATTGAGCGGAGTCGTTGCCCTGCTGGGGCGGTTTCCTGCACTTGCCGGAATCGACCTTGAAGTCGGTCCTCGCGAGATCGTTCTCGTGCAGGGACCCAACGGAGCAGGCAAGTCGACCCTGCTGAGGCTGTGCGCAGGCCTGCTCCGACCTGAATCCGGCGAGGCCGAGGTGCTTGGCCACGACCTTCGCGTTCATCGGGCGGCGGTGCGACGGTCGGTTGGCCTGCTCGGTCACGACACCGCCCTCTACGACGACCTGTCGGTTGTCGAAAACCTTCGTTTCTGGGCTCTCGCTTCTCGGGTCGAGGAGGCTGGAGTCGGTCCCGCCATCGAGCGATTGGGTCTGCCGAGTCGCTTGCACGATGTCGCGGTCGGGAAGCTCTCGGCCGGTCAGCGCCGCAGGGTCGCGCTGGCCGCGGTGGTCGTGCGACGACCCCAGCTGTGGCTGCTCGATGAGCCTCATGCAGGCCTCGACCAGGGCGGCCGTGACCTCGTCGACCAGCTGGTCACCGATGCGGCCCACGACGGGGCCACAGTGATGCTGGCCTCCCACGAGCTTGATCGCACCGTCGATCTCGCCACCCGCCACATCACTGTCGCGGGTGGAACGGTCACATCGGATAGTCCCGGTGGCGGTACAGGTGGGGTCGACGATGTTGGCTGACATCCGCCTCGTGGCGGCCAAGGATCTCCGCATCGAGTTCCGCTCGCGGGTCACCGTCAGCCAGGTGATCCCGTTCGCCGGTCTTGTTCTCGTGCTCTTCGGGTTTGCCCTCGATGCCAACCGGCCAGTCCTCGAAACCGCCACATCAGGCCTGTTCTGGGTCACTGTGATGTTCGTGGCTACCATGGCGGTGCAGCGATCGACGGCCATCGAGACCAGCGACGGAGCGCGGCGAGCGCTGCTGCTTGCCGGGGTCGAGCCGGCCGCGGTTTTTGTCGGAAAGCTGATAGCGGTGGCGGTGCAATTGTTGTTGGTCGAGCTCGTGCTGGTTGCCGGGGTGGTCGTTCTCTACGACGCCCGCATCGAGTCGTGGGGCCTGCTCGTGTCCACGTGTGTTGTCGCGACCATTGGCATCGCTGCGGCAGGTAGTGTCCTGGGTGCGCTGGTTGCAGGGGTTCGGGCGCGGGAGACGGTGTTGCCGATCCTCCTGCTTCCGATTCTTGCGCCGGTGCTCATCGGTGCGACAAGGGCGTTCGATGACGCTCTCGGGTCGGTGGCTGTCGATGGCTGGGCTTGGCTCGGCCTTCTCGCCGGCTTCGGCGTTATTAATGTGGTGCTGGGAGCATTGGCCTACGGCGTTCTTCTGGAGGAGACATGACCCAACCGATAGCGCCCCAAGCAGCTGATCAGGGTTCTGCCGATGCTCCGGCGTCCACGGGGTCGCGTGCCACGATGGGGTTGGGGCTGGTGGTCCTTGTCGGCGTCGTGGCGGTGGTGCTTCTCGGCTTCTTCGGTGCTCCCGAGGACGATCAGCAACGCGACGCGGTGCGGATGATCTTCGTGCACGTTCCGTCGGCGCTACTCACCTACGTGGCGTTCGCCACCACCGCGCTGGGTTCGGTCATGTGGTTGTGGAAGCGGTCGGTCTGGTGGGACATCGTGGCCCATTCCGCGGCGGAGATCGGGGTGATGTTCTGTGGTCTCACCCTGGTGACCGGTTCGATCTGGGGCCGACCCACGTGGAACACCTACTGGGACTGGGGCGACGTTCGCCTCGTCACCACCCTGATCCTCTTCCTGATCATGGTCGGTTACCTGTCGGTCAGGTCCATGGGCGACGACGACGCCACTGCCACCCGAGCTTCGATAATCGGACTCATCGCCGCGGTGAATCTCCCGATCGTGAATCGCTCCGTCGAGTGGTGGTTCGACCGCACCCTGCATCAGAAGTCGTCGCTCACCGACGGCAACCTGGAGGACCTCACCCTGTTCACGCTCGTGCTGGGGATCGTCGTATGGGGCCTGTTCTTCACATGGGCGATGATCCACCGGTTCCGCATCGGTTGGCTCGAGCGCGAGTTGCGCTCGGGTGATCTCCACGAGGCGATAGCGGCCCGCAGGGCGGAGGCCCTCATAGACCACTTCCAGAGCGGAGCAAGCTCATGACCCACCTCGGCTACCTGCTCGTGGGGTGGGGGTTCACGATCGGCTGCGGAGTGTTGTACTCACTCCATCTGGTCCGTCGAGGCCGGACCCTCGCGGCCCGAGTACCCCCCACACGTCGCCGCTGGCTCTCGGCGGACGAACGATGAGCGACGACCTCTCACCCCAGGCCCCGCGCCCCACCCGCAAGGGTCGCCGGCGCTGGTTCCCGGTTCTCATCGGCGTGGCCGTGCTCGTTGTCGTGATCGGACTCGTCTTCAACCTCGTCAGTGGTTCGCTGTTCTTCTACAACGCCGATGAGGCGGTGGAGCGGCGCTCGGAGCTCGGCGATGAGCGCTTCACCCTGCAGGGCGCGCCGATCGGTTGCTCCATCGTGGAGGGTTTCAATGGAAACGACCCGGTGGTGGCGTTCAGCGTGACGTTCGGGGGGGAAACAGTCGATGTTGTCCACTTCGGTGATCCGGCCGAGTTGTTCCAGCCCGACGTGGCGGTAGTGCTCGACGGCGCCTGGGCCGAGGGCATCGCCCCGGTCGACGGTTTCCACGGCCTTGCCGATGATGGCTGGCACTTCGCGTCCGATCGGATGCGGGTCAAGCACGACAACGACTACATCAACGAAGAAGGCTACGACGAGAGGATCGTGCAGAGCGGAGAGGCGCGCGCCGACGCCGCCGGCGCCTGCACCACATGAGCAACTCTTCGCTGGGTGCTGCGGCGGTCGCGCTGGGGGCCGCCACCGCCTTGGCGGGCATCGTGATCGTGGCCCTGGGGTTGGCCGGTTATCGGCCCCGGTGGTTCGCCGACGTCGTTCGCCTCGTCGCGGTGATGACCGCCTCCTCGGTGGCGGCGGTGGTGATCATGGAGCGAGCCCTCATCACCCGCGATTTCACGGTGGCGTTCGTGGCGGAGAACGGGTCGAGCCGTACTCCTGCCTTGTTCAATGTCGCCACCCTGTGGTCTGCGCTCGAGGGGTCGATCCTTCTCTGGACCCTGATCCTCTGTGGCTATGTCGTCGCCGTGGTGTTCAAGTTTCGTCGTCGCAGCGACGACGCGATGGTTGCGTGGGCCTTTCTCACCCTTTTCGTTGTCTGCTCGTTCTTCTTCTTGCTCATGCTCGGCCCGGCGGCGCCGTTCGGGTCGTTCGATCCGCCGGTCGGCTACGACGGCAGGGGCCCCAACCCTCTCCTTCAGAACCACATCCTGATGGCCTTCCATCCGCCGGTGCTCTATCTCGGGTATGTGGGCTTCACGGTGCCGTTCGCGTTCGCGATCAGCGCTCTCGTCACGGGCCGAGTGGGCGAGGGCTGGCTGCTCGCCACTCGCAGATGGACGGTGATGGCCTGGGGTTATCTCACCCTTGGAATAATTCTTGGTGCATGGTGGAGCTATGAGACCCTCGGCTGGGGCGGCTACTGGGCGTGGGACCCGGTCGAGAACGCCTCGTTCCTGCCCTGGCTCACCGGCACGGCGTTCTTGCACTCGGTGATGGTTCAGGAGCGACGGGGCATGTTGAGGGTGTGGAACCTCTCCCTGGTGATCGCCACCTTCTCCCTCACGATTCTCGGCACGTTCATCACCCGCTCGGGTGTGCTCCAGTCCGTTCACGCCTTCGTCGAGTCCGGGATCGGTCCCGCGATTCTCGGCTTCTTCGGCCTCATCGTGCTGGTCTCGCTAGGGCTCATCGCCTGGCGGGGCGACGAGCTGCGATCCCCAGGCCGAATCGATTCGCCGATCTCACGGGAGGGGGCGTTCTTGGCCAACAACGTCCTTTTTGCCGCGTTCGCCTTCATCGTGCTACTCGGCACGGTGTTTCCCTTGATCGTAGAAGCGATCGACGGTCGCACGATCTCAGTGGGAAACCCCTACTTCGAGCGGATGACCATGCCCATCGGGTTCATGCTCCTCTTCATGATGGCGGTGGCACCGGTGCTTCCATGGCGCAAAGCCTCCACAACGGTGCTCAGCCAGCGCCTGATCTGGCCGGCGTGGATAGGTGTCGGAGTGATGGTGTTCGCCCTCGTGGTGGGTGCTCGGGGATGGGCGCCGATGCTTGCGTTCGGTCTCGGCGGGTTCGCGGGCGGGGCTGCCCTGCGCCAGGTCGTTCTCGCCTCCCGTCGCCAAGGATGGCGCGGCCTCGTCGGGCGAACAAACGGGGGAATGATCGTGCACATGGGTGTCGTGATCATCGCTGTCGCGTTTGCGGCGAGCAACGCTTATGTCCGTCAGGGTGAATTCACCCTTCAGCCGGGCGAGACCGTCGAGTTCGTCGACCACACGCTCACCTATGAGGGATCCGATTTCGTCGAGTACCCCAACCGGTCCGAGCGCACTGCTCGGATCAACATCGACGGAGCGAAGGTCTATGAGCCGGGGATCGCCACCTACCCGTTCGCAGGCCAGACCATCGGTGTTCCGTCGGTGCGGTCCACTCCGATCGACGACATTGCGCTGTCGGTGCTCCAGTTCCCCGAGGGCATCGATGATGCGGTGATCCTGCGGGTCACGATCCAGCCCTTGATCATCTGGCTCTGGATCGGCGGCCTGGTGATGGCCGCCGGCACGGTGCTGGCTGTGGTGCCAGGGCGGCGCCGCCAACCCACCGCGCCCACGTCTGCCCCGATCCCCGAGAAGGCGATGGCATGACTGAGCCGGCCCGATCTGCGGTAACCCGCACAGCCCTGTGGACCGTGCTTCCGGTGGCCGTCGCCACGGCGCTGTTGTTGGTGCTTCTGGCCACGAGGTCGCCGTCTGCGGAGAGGGCGGTCGACAGCCATCTGCTCGGTGCGGTCGCTCCCTTGATCGAGGGACCCACGATCGAGGGCGACTGGTTCGACATCGACGACCATAGGGGTCAGTGGGTGGTGGTCAACTTCTTTTCCACCACTTGTGTGCCGTGCATCAAGGAACATCCCGAGCTCGTGGCCTTCCAGGAGAGTCACGCACCGGTCGGCGACGCCACCGTCGTGTCGGTCACCTTCGACGACCGGGCATCCAACGTGATCGACTTCTTCGCGGAACACGGTGGCGACTGGCCGGTGCTGGTGGAAGATACCGGCACGTTTGCGGTGCGCTACGGCGTCACCGGAGTGCCCGAGAGCTATCTCGTCGCCCCCACCGGGGTGGTGGCCGCCAAGCTCATCGGCGGGATCACCGCGTCTGAACTCGATGGCCGCATCGCCGGCCTGATCGAGGCCGCTGGCGCATGAGTCGTAATCTTCTGGCCTGGACAGCAGCCTTCGTGGTGGGCGCATCGGCGCTGCTTTTCGCCGCGGTCGACGGTGGCGAGCCGGCGACCAACGCCGACCGCGCCTACAGCCTGGCCAAGGATTTCGCGTGCCCGGTGTGTCAGGGCCAATCGGTGGCGGAGTCAGACGTTCCGGTGGCGCGCAACATACGACGTGAGATACGAGTGTGGGTCGACGAGGGACGTACCGACGGGTATGTCCGCGACCAGCTGGTGAGCTTCTACAACGAAGACATCGACTACACGCCGTCCGCGTCCGGGATCACCAGCCTGGTCTGGATCCTGCCGGTGGTGGGCGCGGCCGGTGCCGGTGCCGGTCTGGTAGTGGTCTTCCGTCGCTGGCGGCTCGAGGGCGAACAGGAAGCAAGTGATGCCGATGTCGCCCTGGTGGCCGCGGCCCGGCGTGAAGCCCAGGATCGTGGCTGACCGCGCCACCGGATTGGAGGAGCAGCGAGCGTTCCTCCTCACCTCACTCGACGACCTGGAGGCGGAGTATGCGGCCGGCGACCTCGACCACTCCGACTATCGTGCCCTGAAGGCCAACTACACCACTCGGGCCGCCGGCGTGATCCGCGCGATCGAGGCGAAGGCGGCGGCTGAATCTGCTCCCCCCCACTCCTGGGCACGAGTGGGTGCGTGGACCGTGGGAGTCGTGCTCATTGCCACCATTGCCGGGGTGCTGGTGGCCCAGTTCTCCGGGAGCCGGTCGGCTGGTGATTCGCTCACCGGAGACATCCGCACCACCTCGCGAGAGCTGCTGGTGGATGCCCAGCAGGCGTTTGGTGGCGGAGATCTCGAAGGGGCGATCGAGATCTACGACGAGGTGCTCGAGATCCAACCTTCCAGCACCGAAGCTCTCGCCTACAAGGCCTGGATGCTTCGCCTCTCGGGTGATTCAGAGGCGGCCCTGCCACTCATCGAGGATGCCGTGGCGATCGATCCGGACTACCCCGATGCTCGGGTCTTCGGCGCCACCATCGCCCTCGATCTCGGCGAGACCGACCTGGCCGAGAACCACCTCGATGTCTTCGACACCCTCGACGCGCCGCCGTTCATGGCCCAGCTCGTCGAGCAACAAGGACTTCGTTCCCGCATCGAACTGTTGGCCAACACCGAGGCCCTCGACCGGGTGGAGTCGGTGCTGATGGTCGACAACCCTCCTGAGTTCGGCGATACCGACCTCACAGTCGACGACGTCTTGTTGGCCGCGGAGGCGCTTGCCGCCGGCCGACGTGTCGTCGAGGCGCTCGAATTGGTGCAGCAGGTCGTCACCGATCAACCTGGCGACCCTGATCTACTCGCCGGCTATGGCTGGCTTTTGGCCAGGACTGCCACCCCCGAGCGGCCAGAGCCGGCGGAGCTCGCGGCGGATCGGCTCGGTGAAGCTCTGCTCATCGCTCCCGCCCACCCCCAGGCGCTCGTCTACCGGGCGTTCGTCTTCGCCTTCCTCGATCAGCCGGAGCTCGCGGCTGCCGATCTGGTTGCGTTCGAAGCAATCGACTCACCCCCTTCCGACCTTCTCGAGCTCATCGAAGTGTTCGACCTGAGGGGTCAGATCGACTGAGTGGCCGTGGCCGACATGCGCAGCTGACTCGTTGCCCCCCACTCGATCGGGCACACTGTTGCGATGAAGGGCCTTGGACGACTCGATTTCGGACGTCTCGCCCTGCTCGCCGTCCTCGCCATCGGCACGGTCACCCTGCTCACCAGGGATCAGTGGGACTGGGTATTCAGCTCCGGAGAGGCCCAGACCCAGGACGTCGAGGCCCCTACCATCGACGTCGACGATGTCGATGAGGCCAACGAGCGCCTCTACCGGGTGACCCCCGACAATGGCTCGGTGGCGCGTTACGAGGTGGAGGAGCGCCTGGCCGGGTCGTCGCAGACCACCCGGGGTGCATCATCGGTGCTGGCCGGCGACATTGTGGTGAACGTCGAAGACCCCTCCCTCAGCCGAGTCGGCACGATCGTGGTGAACGTGGAGATGTTGGAGTCCGACTCGAACCTGCGCGATAAGAGGATCCGTCACGATTTCCTGGAGTCGACGCACTGGCCGTTCGCTCGTTTCGAACCCAGGCTCGTCGACGGCTATCCCGCCTCGTTCGCTGATGGCGCTACCCACGAACTCACCATCATCGGCGATCTCACGGTGAAGGAAACCACCCTCGAAGTGAGCTTCAGCGGCCCCGTCACCGTTGCCGAGAATGAGCTCACGGCCAGCATGTCGGCCACGATCCTGGGCTCGGAGTTTGGGGTCGGCCCCATCCATATCGCCCGCCTGGCCCACACCGAAGATCAGATCACGCTGATCTTCGACCTGGTGGCCGACCGGGTCGATCTCGATTCGCCCGGCGTCGGCGATTCCGACCTGGCGCGAGACCTCGCTCCCGACGAGGTCGCCCGCGGCGCCTTCGCTGAGCACGTGCAGCCGATACTCGAGAGCCGCTGTGTGGCCTGCCACACCACCGATGGGCCGGGCTGGAGCACACTGGCCATGGAGACCGCAGCCGATGTGGCCGCGATCGCCGACGATATCGCCCTTGTCACCGGAGCCGGCTACATGCCTCCCTGGTTGCCTTCAGACGAGAGCCTGCCGTTCCACAACGACTGGTCACTATCCGATGATGAGCTCGCCACTCTGGCTGGATGGGCCGCCGACGGCGGCGGCCTCGATGTCTCACCCGACACCCCGCTGGTCGCCGACACCGAACTGATCCACCCGATCACCCGTGATCTCGTCATCCTCGCGCGCGAGGAATATGAGGGTTCGCTCGACCAGCCGGACGACTATCGCTGCCAGGTCCATGAGGTCGACGATGCCGATGGCAAGGGCACCTGGGTGACCGGATTCGCCTTCGAGCCCGACGAGACCACGGTGGTGCACCATGCCATCACCTACCGGGTTCCTGCCGCGGCGCGCGGCGAGGTCGATGCCAAGGATGGTTCGGATGGGAGGCCGGGCTGGACCTGTTTCGGGCGCTCCAATCTCAGCGCGGAGGGCGTCTACTCGATAGCCGGCTGGGCCCCCGGTCAGCAAGCAACCATTTATCCCGACGGGGTGGGCTTCTATCTCGAGCCCGGCGATCTCATCGTCAATCAGATCCACTACCACTTCGACCACGACACCCCGCTCGACAATTCTGCGATCGTGCTCCAGACCGCCACCGAGGCCGAAATCGCCGCCGGGATGACTCCGATTCAGGGTTCGTCGTATATCACGCCGGCGGAGATCCCGTGCACGCCCGAGGAGGAGGGTCCCCTGTGTGATCGCAGCGCCGTCCTTGCCGAGATCGCCGACAAGTACGGCTTCGAGGCCCGCTTCATTCCCGACTTCATCATCGGCCAGTGCGGGGGCTCGGTCGACGACTACGACGATCTCGACGGCACCGTGGGGCACAGCTCCTGTGATCTCGGTGTGCGCAACAGCGGTACGGTGTTTTCGGTGCTTGGCCACATGCACGAATTGGGAGCGGCCTATCGGATGACTCTCAATCCCGGCACAGCCGATGAACTGGTCTTGCTCGACATCCCGGTGTGGAGCTTCGAGTGGCAGCTCAACTACCGGCCGGTCGACGATGTGCACATCGACCGGTCCGACACGATCCGGTTCGAATGCTGGTGGGATCGTTCACTCAACTTCTTCGAGGAGCCCCGCTACGTCACCTGGAACGAGGGCACCGTCGACGAGATGTGCTTCTCCACGGTTCGTGTGGTGCCAGACTGAATCGACGCCCGATCACCCAGCGAGCTTGGCGTAGCCGGTGTGGAAGAACTCCAGTGCGGCGGCATGGGGATCAGTGGCAGCGCGCAGGTCGGGGTATGAGAGAAGGGCACCGTTGAACGAGGTGGCATTCCAGAAGGGGTCGTCGCTATCGACGTCTCCCCAGGCACCCACATAGAGGTAGGGCTCATCGGACGACTGGTCGCCGGGGGACATGCCGTAGGTGGCTCGCCCGCCGGCTTCGGCGTCGCCCATTGCCAGCGCGGGATCGAAATGGCCCGGCCACAGCTGGAGGCGATCGACGTCGGCCGCTCCTTCGGTGAGGCGAAGCTCCTCGAGTACGGCCCAGGCGAAACCGAACCAGTCGCCCAGAAACTCGCCCGAGGCATCGCTCACCTCGAGAACCTCGTCGACATCACCCAACGGTGGGGAATCGTGCTCGGCGGCCTCGGTGCCCGGAGCAACCCCGACGAAGTCGGCAGCGGCCCGGATGGTGGTGATGGGCAGGGTGTCAACGGCCTCCGCGGTCTGGCGAACCAGGGTGGTGCCCTCGATCCTCACCTGCTCATCGGCTCCGAAGAAGGGAGTGCCGTAGCCTCCGTGGGTGTAGCGGAGGCCGAATTTTGTGTTGGCGACACGGCGGGCTTCGGCCACCACGGCGAAGGCGAGGCGGTGGAAGGCCTCGCGGGCTGTGGAGTAGTCGTCGGGCACCGGGTCGAGGTGCTTGCGATTGCCGAGCCAGTGGGAGCGGGCGTAGTCGGCGAGCTCGGGCCTCTGGGTCACGATGTCGTCCCATGTGAGCGAGCCCGCGGTGGTGGGCGTGACCACCGTTTCGGCATCGGCACCGACCGAGGCGGGGTCGTCGGAGAAGAATGGAGCTTCGGTGACGGCGGGGGGCGATGGCTCCAGGACGCGACCGGCGAATCCATCGCCGAGTCTGGCGCTCGCGTCACGCTGCGGGTTGTGGTGTTCGATAGTCATGGGGAGAGTTCCTTTTGATCGTTCTGACTCTCAAACACCGGCGATGGTGATGGAGTTCACGAATGTGAGATTGTCGACGATTGCACCCTTCGCGGCGTCGGGCCGGAAGTGATCTGAACCGTGTGGGGTTGCCTGCCTGTGAATACCCGAACAGTAGCCGCCGGTTTCGTCGCCCTGGCCGTGCTCGCGTCGGCCTGCAGTTCGGTTTCAGCCGGTGACGATTTGTCCAGCCTTCCTCCGATCGACACTCGCGGCGACTTCCGGGGCAACACTGGTACCGACGGAGCCCACCTCCCCGCCCTCGACCCTGCCGTGGACGCGTCGGTCTTCCCCGGCGAGCGCATTGAGTCGACCGACCGTGAGGATGTGGAGTCGGCCCTGCGGGGCGATCGCAACGACTCCACGTTCCCCGCCCCTCTCATCGATCTCAATCGGGTTCGATCCGGAGGTCCGCCCCCCGACGGTATTCCTCCCCTCGACGAGCCGAGCTTCCAGAACGCGGCCGGAGTCAATTGGCTCACGGGCGTCGAGGCGGTGATCGTGCTCGAGATCGAAGGTGACGCACGGGCGTACCCAGTGCAGATCCTCACCTGGCACGAGATCGTCAACGATGTGGTCGGCGGAGTGCCCGTCACGGTGGCCTACTGCCCCCTGTGCAACTCGGCTCTGGCGTACGACCGCCGACTCGACGACCGGAGCCTCGACTTCGGCACCTCTGGTGAGTTGTTCAACTCCTCTTTAGTGATGTACGACCGCCAGACCGAGAGCCTGTGGACCCACTTCGATGCGAAGGCGGTGGCCGGCCACCTGACCGGTGAACAACTCACCACCTATTCGGTGCAGATGGCTTCGTGGGAGAGCTTCCGAGAGGCATATCCCGATGGCAAGGTCCTGAGTCGGGTCACCGGGTTCTCTCGCGACTACGGCCGCAATCCCTACGCGGGCTACGACACCGCCGAGAATCGCCCCTTCCTTTTCGACGGCGACATCGATTCCCGCCTTGATCCGAAGCAAAGGGTGATAGTGGTCCGAGACCCCGACGATCCTGCGGTGGTGCTCCCTCTGGCCGAGGTGTTCCAGGCGGGTGTGGTGGCGTTCGAGGCTCACGGGCGTGATCTCATCGCCGTGGTCGATCCGGGTACAGCGAGTCCTCTCGACGGCCAGTTCGTCGAGCTCGGTTTCGATCAGGGCACCGCGGCGGTGTTCGTAGCCGAACTCGATGGCGAACCGCTCGATCTCATCCGTACCGAGGACGGGTTCCTCGACCGGGCGAGAGGGATCACGTTCGACGTGTTCGGTCACGCCACCGACGCTTCCGACGTTCGGCTGGAGACAGTTGAACATCTCGACACATTCTGGTTCGCAATCGCGGCCTTCGACTCCGACGCGGTGATTCTCGAGGCCGATTCAGGCCCGTGATCGCCATCCCGTCAAAGAGTCGGGAACAAGACAGTCCAGCTAGGGGTTTCTCAATTATGACTACTGTTAGCGCACCACCTTCCGACCTCGTCAATTGGCTCGGAACCTGCCTCGGACGCGGCGAACTCGCCCCCCTGTCCTGCGGCGACCTCGAGGAGCTCGCCACCCACCTCGAAGAACGCCGCCATGCCGGCGGCACCACCATCTACGAACGCGACCAGCTGCCAGACCACGTCTACATCCTTCGTAGCGGCACGGTGGAGCTCGCTCGCGATATCGGTGGTCGGCGGGTCGTTGTGCAGCTCCTACGGGCGGGCAGCGTCTTCGGCGACATCCCCCTGTTCCTGCGCACCGGCGAACCCACCACGGCCCGTGCGGTCGAGGACAGCACGGTGCTGGCCATCGATTCGCTCACCCTTTTCTCCTTACTCGGCCAAAAGCCGATGCTCGCTCGGCGCTGGTTGGTCTCGGTGGCCCAACGCATGGCCGAGATGCAGGACAGGGTCAGCGATCTCCTGTCGGGCAGCCTCGACTGCCAAGTGGCGTCCTGGCTGCTGCGCGAGGCCGGCACCGATGGCATCTCGGTGAGCCAGCAGACCCTCGCCCGCCTGCTGGGGGCACGTCGCACCAGCGTCAACCAGTCCTTGAGGCGACTCGAGGGGAAGGGTCTCATCGAGACCGGATATCGCCGAGTGGGAGTGCTCGATCAGGCCGGGCTCGAGGCTGTGATCAGCGACCGCTGACTCCGGGCTTTGCGGTGTAGACACCGCTCACGATGTCGCGGCCCCGGGTTTCGAGGGTCCACACCGACGCCTTCTCACAACCGCGTGCACCTATGACGCTCATCCCATCCCTGAGCAGTCGATTCAGCGCTTCGGGGATTAGGTCGCCGTGGCTGCACAGCACCAGATCTCCGTCGGTCGGTGCTTGCTGACGCAGGGCCTCCACCAGTTCGACTGACCTGGCGCCTTCAGTGAGCATCGGTAGAGGTTCCACCTCGACCCCGTGGTCGGCTGCTAGGTGGCCAACGGTCTGCATACACCGGGTGGCGATCGATGACCAGACCGCTCGGATGGGGGCGCCGGCGAAATAGTGCACGAGTGCCTGGGCCTGCTCGAACCCGACGTCGTTGAGAGGCCGATCGAGATCGTCGCCGGAGAAGCGACTCCTGTCGCCGGCGCTTGCGTGACGCACTAGGTACAGAGCCAAAGTGAGCTGATCGTAGCTGCTCTGAGAAAGGACCGTTTGCCTCATGTGGCGGGAACATCTGCCCGGGTCTAATGGGTACGAGGTAGTTGTGATGAGTGACGAAAATCGAACTGCAGTGATCGTGGCGGGCAACCTCGACATGCTTGAGCCTCTGGTCGAATCGGCCGGGTATTTCGTTGCGGGAGTGGCTTGCACCGGCGTCAATGGTGAACGCATGATCGAATATGTGCGGCCCGACGTGATCGTCATCGAAAACGAGCTCGCCGGCGAGCAGGGATGGCAGCTGCTCGCCCGATTTCACGATCTGAGTCCCGCCTCGAAGGTTGTGCTGGTGGTGGCCGACGGCTGGGCTCCGACCGAGCTCGGGGCGGTCGGTGCGTTCGCGGTGCTGGCCCGTAGCGGTGTCGGCTCCATCGTGGAGATCCTGCATGATCTCGACACTTGGATCGATTTGCATGTGGCTGACGGCACCGTTCAGAGCGATCGCCGCTCGGGGCGCGATCGGCGCCTGCACCAGGACTGGACCAAGGTGGGGTGGGAACGACGTGACGGCTTGCGCCGGACGCTCAAGGTGAGCGTCTGAGCCGACTCGGCTCAGAGACTCACGTGGGTGATGCAGATGGCGTCGCCTTGAGGCTTTGATGATGCGGTGTCGGTGGCTGTGGGCCCGTAGAGATGGCTCAGCATTCCTTGCACGATGCCTCGATCGACGGCGCAGATGACCGGATGTTCGACCACCGCATCGCCGAAGGGGCAATGCTCGGCGACGATCTGCAGGTTGTCGCCCTCGGCCTTCTCGGCCCGCGCCGCGAAGCCGTGGGCAGATAGGGCATCGGCCACCGCGTGTAGGGCGCCGCGAAAGGACCGTTGGGTCTCGCCCGGTTCGATCGCGTCGGCCATGGCTTTGCCGTATTCGACTCCGACCTGTTCTGCCATCTGCTCGGCTGTTTCGTGGGGGAGCAGGGCGAGTGCTCGACCGAGGAGGGAGACGAGTATGTCGTCGTGGCGGACCTGCACCTCGAGTTTCACCTCGGGGGCGGTGGCGCGGTAACGCTTGGAGGGACGGCCCACCCCGCCGGAGGGTTTGGCGACGGCTACATCGAGGTATCCGCCGGAGGAAAGCTTGTCGAGATGGTGCCGTGCGACATTGGCGTGGAGCTCGAAACGTTGGGCGGTCTCGCTCGCCGTTACGCCGTCGGGATGTTGGTGGGCGTACAGATAGATCTCACGGCGGGTGGGATCACCGAACGCGGATGTGATGGCGGTGACCGCAGACGCGAACTCTGTGGGGCTGAGTTCGCGTGACCCGGGCTGGGGGGAGGTGCCATCCACCCCGGTATTCTACCTATCGCTGTAGGGGAAATCCCTCGCCCCTGTTTGTTCGAGGCCGATCTCAACGGAGTTCCCATGACCGTGACCGATGCCGAGGTGATCGAGGCGCTCCAGCCTGTCGACGATCCTGAGCTGAATCGCAGCATAGTTGAGCTCGGGATGGTGCGCTCCATCACGATCGACGGCGGCCACGTGGAGGTGGGCATCGATCTAACCATCGCCGGCTGTCCACTCCGCAACGAGATCCAGAATCGCGTCGGGGAGGCGGTGACCGCCCTCGACGGAGTAAGCGTCGTCACCACCGATTTCGAAGTGATGTCCGACGAGCAGCGCGCCAAGGTTCGAGAGATGGTCCACGGAGATCCGGCCGCCACCGCCGGAAGCCAGCAGGCCCACGGCCATGCCGAGGGACGCGCCATCCCCTTCGCCCAGGCCGGTAATCGCACTCGCACGATCCTGATCGCATCCGGCAAGGGCGGCGTGGGGAAGTCCTCGGTCACTGCCAATCTCAGCATCGCGCTGGCCCAGCAGGGTCATTCCGTGGCGGTGATCGATGCCGACGTGTGGGGCTTCTCGATTCCTCGGATGCTGGGGGTCGATCAGGCCCCGACAGTGATCGACGATCTGATAGTGCCACCCGAGACCCACGGAGTGCGCTCCATCTCGATGGGTTTCTTCGCCAAGGAGGATCAGCCGGTCATCTGGCGTGGTCCGATGCTGCACAAGGCACTCGAGCAGTTCCTCACCGACGTCTACTGGGACGACCCCGATTTCCTTCTCATCGATCTGCCTCCCGGCACCGGCGACATCTCGCTGTCGCTGGCCCAGTTCCTGCCGCGTAGCGAGGCCTATGTGGTCACCACCCCCAACGCGGCGGCTCAGACCGTCGCCCAGCGCTCGGCTTTCATGTTCAAGCAGGTCAACATCGAGGTGAAGGGCGTGATCGAGAACATGTCGTGGTTCACCGGCGACGACGACAAGCGCTACCTCCTGTTCGGCTCCGGCGGTGGTCAGGAACTGGCCGACCGACTCGAAGTCGACCTGATCGGACAGGTGCCCATGACCATCGCCATGCGTGAGGGGTCTGATCACGGTCGCCCGATAATGGCCGTGGATCCTTCATCAGAATCGTCGCTGGCGTTTGTGAAGATGGCAGAGTGGATACTCTCCAACGCACCGAGCAAGCGCACCCACCCCGAACTCAAGATCAACTGACCCGTTCCGCTTTCCCGGAGCGACCTACCCCAGGAGACCATCTCGTGGACATCCGTATTGGCGTCACCGACAGCCCTCGCGAGATCAACTTGGAGCTCGCCGACGATGCCGACCGCGACGCCCTGAAGGCCGAGATCGAGGCCGCCCTCGCCGGCGAGTCCTCCACCCTCTGGCTCACCGACGACAAGGGTCGCGACATCGCCGTGGCGGCCACCAAGATCGCCTACATCGAAGTCGGCCCGGAGGGCAGCACCAACCCGATCGGCTTCAGCTGATCCAAGCATCGGTCGCCGGTCTACGCTGACCGGGTGGCCAGCCTCTCCGAGCTCGCGCGAGCCCGGACCGGGCTCGACGAAGCGGTGATCGCACATCTTCAGCGACTCGTCGCCACATGGGCCTTGCCGTGCGACCTGTCATTCGCCGATCTGCTGTTGTACGCCCCGCTCGATGAGTCGGCCTCCGAATTCATCGTGCTCGGCCATGTTCGCTCCGCCACCGGAGCAACCGTGCATCAGGTCGATCCCGTGTCCGAGTGTGTCACCGCCGCCGCGCGGCCCGAGCTGGCTCGTTGTCTTCGCGAGGGCCGGCGCAGTGAAGCCATCCTTGCGGCCCGTGGCGAAGTCTCGTTGGCGGGCGACGACACGGTGGAGGAGGACGTATTCCTGCCCGGGCTCGTCGGCCGCCTCGTGATCGACCATGTGCCGGTGCGGATGGGTGAGAGCGTGGTTGCGGTGCTCACACGGGAATCAGAGCCGGGTCTCATCCGTTATCGCAGCGCGTCGGAGACGGTCTACCGGCGGGTGTGGGAGCGCTACGCCACCATGATCACCCAGGGCACCTTCCCCCTGGCGACCCAGGAACGTGAGGGGGAGTTTCGTGAGCCGCGAGTAGGCGATGGCGCGATCGTCCTCGACCGGGAGCGTCATGTCGAGTTCGCGTCACCCAACGCCTTGTCGGCGCTGCACCGGCTCGGGGTGCAGGCCAATGTCGAGGGGCGCACCCTCGCCGATGTCGGCGTCGACGATGGGGTGGTGCGACGCGCTCTCGCGAAACGAAACAGCACGGTTACCGAGCTCGAACACGGCGACGACCTCACCGTCGTGGTGCGCTGTCATCCCCTCATCGAGGACGGGCGCGCCACCGGAGCGTTGGTAGTTCTGCGCGACGTGTCCGAGATTCGTTCCCGCGACCGCCTCTTGATGTCGAAGGACACCACCATTCGAGAGATTCACCACCGGGTCAAGAACAACCTGCAGACCATTCAGGCTCTCCTGAGGCTTCAGTCGCGGCGTCTCGAGTCGGTGGAGGCGCGCTCGGCTGTGGAGCAGTCGGCCCGAAGAATCGAGTCGATCGCGATCGTCCACGAGACCCTGTCCACCAATGCCACCGACGTGGTCGACTTCGATGATGTCGTCACCCGTGTGGTGCGGATGGTGGAGGAGGGGTTCGACAGCCCCGAACGGCCCCTGAGGGTGGAGGTCGACGGATCACTCGGCGAGTTGGCCGGCGACGTCGCCATGCCGTTGGCGGTGGCGCTCACCGAACTGGTGCAGAACGCGGTGGATCATGCCGCACCGCATGGAGCCGAGGTGGCGGTGGCATTGCGTTCGAACCGTAAGGATATTTTTATGCGGGTCGAGAACGGGGGCGTTGGAGTTCCCGATGGCTTCTCACTGGACCGCGACGCGGGACTCGGGCTCACGATCGTTCGCACCTTTGTAGTACACGATCTAGGGGGCACGATTTCCATAGGACCCGCCAACGACACCGAGCCACGGGGTGCGGTGGTAGATGTGCGGGTGCCCCGCCGCTCCGATCCTCTACCGCTGGGGTGAACTCAGGCCCGGTGCTGGGCCCGACGGCGACGGCGAATGGCGCGGCGCTCCTCTTCGGACGTGCCGCCCCACACTCCCGTGTCTTGGTTGGTGACGAGAGCGAACTCGAGACACGCGTCTCGGCATGCACAGTTGAAGCAGACCTGCTTGGCATGGGCGATCTGGGCGATGGCCGGTCCGGTGGATCCGATCGGGAAGAAGAGGGTGGGATCGGTGTCCTGGCAGGCAGCGTCGCTGCGCCAGTCGATCGTGGATGCGAATGCGTCAGCGGTGACGGCCACGTGTGTTCCCCAGGTCCAGAGCGATCCGGGGCGTGTCCCGGTCACCGACAGATATTAGGAACCGGTTCTACTTTTGTGCAAGGGAAAGTTGATACAACTTCCGATCGGACAGGCACCACCCAAATCCGATGATGCGCCAACAAGCCGACATGAAAGCGCGAGACTCGTCTCATGACCCAAGTGATCGCTCATCGCGGTGCCCGCCAGGCAGCCATGGAGAACACGCTCCCCGCGTTCCGGATTGCCCGCGAGATGGGGGCTGATTGGGTCGAACTCGATGTTCGTCGCACGATCGACGGGATGGTGGTGGTACACCACGATGCCCACCTCGACGACGGCCGACTCCTGGCCGAACTCACCAGCGACGAGCTGCCAGAGTCGGTGCCGAGCTTGGCTGAAGCACTCGAGGAGTGCGACGGGATGGGCGTCAACATCGAGATAAAGAACGTGCGCGACGATCCCGACTACGACGCGGCGCATCTGGTGAGCGACGCGGTCGCCGGACTGGTCCAGGCCTACCTCGGTCCCGATCGGTCTCTCGTTTCCTCGTTCAACATCGACGCTCTCGACCGTCTCCACGAGGTCGATCCAACGATCCCGCTCGCCCTCCTCTATGCGATCGGGAGCCCGGCGAGTTGTATCGACCGCGCCGTCGCCCACGAGATGAGCGCGGTGCACCCCTACGACCCACTGGTCGATGCGTCGGTCGTTCGTCGTGCCCACGAGGCGGAGTTGGAGGTCAATGTCTGGACCGTCAACGACGCGGCTCGCATGGAGGAGCTGATCAGCTACGGAGTCGACGGGATATGCACCGATGTGCCTGATCTCGCCAGAGCGGTGGTCGACCGCATCGAGCATTCCTGACAGGGTCAGGGAATCAGCAGGTTGAGGTGCTCCGGCGTCCACGTGAACCGGAGCCGCTTGCTCGAGCCGAGGTGGTCTCCATCGACTTGATAGGGCGCAGGCGGATCGGCCTCCACCACCATCGAACGCACATCGGTACGCAGATCGATGCCCCGTCGTGAGGCCACATCTCGACCCGTGAGAGCGGCTCCTGCCACCGGGCCGATGGTGCGTAGATCGAGACGTTGGAGTGTGACCACCGCCAGCGGGTCGGCCAGGGTGAGGTCGGGCACGATGTTGAAGGGCCGGTTGCCGAGGAAGGTGTAGGGATTCGCGTTCATCACGATCGTGAGGAAGCCGGTGGTGAGGTCGTTGCCCTCGGGCCCCACGATCGTGAGGGGAGGACGACTCCGCTTGACCCGACGGAGCCATGTGTCGGTAGCGGCGTAGATGAACAGAGGATGGCCTGCCCAGCGTTTCCATCGCCCTCTCTTTTCGACCTGTTCCACCACCGCGGCATCAAAGCCGACTCCGCAGTGGAACAGGAAGTAGCGGCCCTCGACCGATCCCAGCCCTATCCGCTGGAAGGACTCTCGGTCGATCGCTTCGAGGAGGACGCCGACCGCGTCCACCGAGTCGTCGGGCAGGCCGAGGATACGAGCGAAGACGTTGGTGGACCCGCCGGGCAGGGTGGCGAGGGCGGTATCGGTGCCGGCCAGCCCGTTGGCGGCCTCGTTGAGTGTGCCATCGCCACCGAGAACGACCACGAGATCGTACTTGTTGCCGGCTGCGGACTGGGCCAGGCGGGTTGCGTGCCCACGCCGGTTGGTCTCGGCCAGGGTGACGTCGTGGTCGGCGGACAGGGCCTTGTGGATGACCACTCGGCGGCGAGCGGTCACCGACGAGGCAACCGAGTTCACGATGAACAGGATTCGCAAGGGCTCGAACGCTACCAGCGGGATCGGTGGCCGAAAGAAACCGGAAATCTTCACCGTCGCCGGACATAGGGATTCTCAGCGAGGGATGGCAGACTCTCGCGCTATGAAGGTTGTTGTCTGTGTAAAGCAGATCCCGGATCCGGCCGATCCAGGTGCGCTCGACCCCGAGACCAAAACTCTCAAGCGGGATACGAAGCTCATCCTCGACGAGTCGGATTCCTACGGGGTCGAAATGGCTCTCCAGCTGGTCGATGCGGCAGGTGATGGTGAAGTTCACCTCGTGTCGATGGCTGCCAACCATGAGGTCAGCGGCCTTCGCACCGCACTCGCGATGGGGGCATCCAGTGCCACCATCGTGAGCGACGACGCGCTCGTCGGAAGCGACGCTCTCGGCACCGCCAAGGTGCTGGCTGCTGCCATCGCCCGCCAGGAGCCGGATCTTGTGCTCACCGGCACCGAGTCCAGCGACGGCTACACCGGGGTCGTGCCCGAGCAGGTTGCCGAGCTGATGGGGCTGCCGTCGGTCACCTTTGCCAAGTCGATATCAATCAATGGCGGCGACGCGAAGATCCAGCGTCAGACCGAAGCGGGCTACGACGATGTCGAGTGCCCGCTCCCCGTGGTGGTATCGGTCACCGCAGGTGTCGTCGAGCCGCGCTACCCGTCTTTCAAGGGCATTATGGCGGCCAAGAACAAGCCGGTCGACGAGCTCGATCTGGGCGCGCTCGGCATCGATGCGGGGCAAGTCGGATGGGCCGGCGCCGGCCAGGAGATCGTCGCCGTCGACGAAGCTCCCGCTCGTGAAGCAGGCGAAGTGATCGAGGACGAAGGCGATGCCCACGAGCGCATCGTGGCCTTCCTCGACGAACTCAAGATCCTCTAGGAGATATCGATGGGACTCGACAAGATCTGGGTGTTCGGCGAGGGCGACGGCGACAAGGTCGCCACGATCACCCTGGAGATGCTGGCGAAGGCCCGTGAGCTCGCCGACACCGTAGAGGTGTTCATGGCTGGCGACGGCGCCGACTACGCCGAAGAACTCGGCGAGCACGGCGCCGACGCCGTCTACGCCACCGGCGATCTCGATGGCGCGATGCAGGGCGTGGCGGTCGCTTCCGCGGTGGCGGCGGCCATCGAATCCGGCGACGCCCCCGACGCCTTCCTGCTCGGCACCTCCCAGGACGGGCGCGATGTGGCCGCTCGCCTGTCGGTGAAGCTCGACACGCCCGTGATCACCAATGTGGTCGACCTCGAGCTCGACGGAGACCAGCTGATCGGGTCGGAGCCGGTGTTCGGCGGCACCGTGGATGTGAAAACGAAGAACACTTCGGGCAAGTCGGGGATCTTTCTCGTACGGCCGAAGTCGTTCGTGGCCGAGGGTGTCGGCGGGGCCGAGGCTGATGTCGAGGATCTCGATGTTCCCGACGCTGGTGCTGCCGGCGCCGCACGAGTGGTCGAACGCTTCGCGGAGGAGTCCACCGGACCCAAGCTCGACGAGGCCAACATCGTGGTGTCCGGTGGCCGCGGGCTGGGCCAGCAAGAGGCCTACGCCATGATCGAGGAACTGGCCAAGCAGCTCGGCGGGGCCGCCGGCGCGAGTCGTGCGATCGTCGATGCCGGCTGGGTGCCTTACAGCTCCCAGGTGGGCCAGACCGGGAAGGTCGTGAAGCCCGATGTCTACATCGCGGCCGGCATCTCCGGGGCCACCCAACACCTGGTTGGCATGAAGGGGTCGAAGAACATCATTGCCATCAACAAGGATCCTGAGGCCCCCATCTTTGCGGTGGCCGACCTCGGTGTGGTGGGCGATGTGCACAAGGTTCTGCCGAAGCTGATCGAGGCGCTCGACAATCGCTGACTGGCCCCAAAACCACAAATCGCTTCCCCGGTGAAGACCGAGGAAGCGATGCGGTAGAAAGTACCATAGCACAGATCGAATTTTGATGCCGGCTCGGGCGGGATTTCTTCTCAAGTTTCTCGCTCCACAGCGAAAGATCACCCGAAATTCGGTCTGAATTTCGCTGGGCTCGCGGCTCGCGCGTCGTTATCCACAGGTTTTTCCCCAGCTGTGGGGCGCCACTGTGTGCGCCCTCTCAGCGAGGGATCAGACGAGCGGCCACGGCCAGCGCCGGCCGCCGGTGTCGTCCTCAGGGAAGCGTCGGGCGGTGCCCAGAGCCTTCACCCGCGTCCGAAGTGCGTCACGTTCGAAGGGGCTGAGCAGCTCATCGAGCTCGGCCGGCAGTGAGCGGTCGAGCAGGCCGAAGAGGTCGTCGCACAACTCGTCGGCCACTGCCTCCCCGGCGAAGTCCCAGATCACCGTACGTAGCTTGAACTCATGATGGAAGGCCACCCCGTGGTCGATCGCCCATATGCGTCCCTCGTTGCCGAGAAGGCAGTGACCCGACTTGCGATCGGTGTTGTTGATCACCACATCGAAGGCGCAGATCTGGCGAAACACATCGTCGTATCGGTTGCCCCCCTCATGCATCGAGAAGTAATGCTCCTCATGATTCGAAGGCATGAAGAGTTGGAGCGACCCGACACCGTGGGTCAGGTCGTCGCGGGCCACCGTGGGGGGTACGAGCCCCCAGTCCAGCGCCTCCGAAACCACGAACGCGGCGACCTCGCGCTGATAGAGGCCATCGGGGAAGTCCCAGAGTGGGCGCTCACCGGCCAGAGGCTTGTAGATGGCCTGGGCGTCGATGTCGTCGTGGTGGATGTCCACCAGGAATGTGGCGTTGGACGAATAGGGCATCCGGCCGATCAGATCTGTCTCGCCCTCGGCCAGCAGGGTCAGGGCTCTCGTTGTGGCAATCGGGGGACGCTCGAGGAAGGGGGAGCTGTCGCTCATGGTGTGGGTGTCTGCGTGCGGTTCAGTTGCTGCACGCGCACCAGTCGTTGTTGCGTGGGTCGAGGGGTTGGCCGCAGAACTGGCATGGGGCCCGACCCGCTGCCACCACGTCGCGGGCCCGGTGGATCAGGCCCATGACCTGCTCACGGCTCAGTGAGAATCGTGCATGGGCGGGTTCTCCGGTGTCGTCATCGTCGTCGCGGAGGAGCTCTTCGGCCAGAACGATGAGCCGGTCTTCGTCGGCGGCGTAAGCCACGCCCAGAGCCCCGATGGTCCAGGCCGCAACCACCGGCTCTCGAAGGGTGAGGTCGGCGGGAGCGGGCCCGACGGTGGTGTCGGGGAGATCCTCGAGGACCTGATCGAGATAGTCGGCCAAGGCCGCGACCTGCTGCTTCTCGAGTCGAAGCGAGATCAGGCTTCCCTCCGCTCGGCCCTGGAGGAAGAACACTCGCTCCCCGCGCGGACCGAGAGTTCCGACGGTGAAGAACTCGACATTTTCGAACGAAAACGACTCGGTCATGATGGGGCGAGACCGGCGAGGCTCTCGCCGGTGGAGTTGACGGTGAGCACCACAGGCCCGTCGGGTGTGTAGAGGATCGCCGTGATCGAACAGGGAGATACGACGATCCGCTGGAAGAGATCGAGGTGGGTTCCTGTGGCTGCCCCGACCACGGCCTTGATCACATCGGCGTGTGACACTGCGATGATGGTGTCGCCTGGATGGGCTGCCACCAGATCGTGGGTGGCATCGAGAGAGCGCGACTGCATCTCGGTGAACGACTCCCCGCCGGGAAACCTGAATCCGCTCGGGTACCGCTGCACGGTGCGCCACGCATCGAGCTTGCGTAGCTGGGCCAGCTTGCGCCCGGTCCAGTCGCCGAAATCGCATTCGATCAGTCCCTTGGCCTGGCGGACCCTGAGCTTGCGGGCCCGAGCGATCGGGGCGGCGGTCTCGCGGGTGCGTTCCATCGGAGAGGCGTAGACCGCGGCCACCGTGGGGAGCTCGGCGATACGTGAGGCGGCGGCCTCGGCTTGGGTAACGCCCTTCTCGGCGAGGTGTAGCCCTGGCGCCCGGCCCGGCAATGATGCGCCGGTGGTGGGTGTCTGGCCGTGACGCACAAACAGGACCAGGGTCGGTTTCGGGGGAGCGGATCGACGGGACATCGTCTGGTCAACGTAGCCTGCGAGCCGTGAATTCCCGTTCCGGTCCGTCCCCGTCGGCTGCCCTCCGACTCCTCGAACGCGATGTTGTGTCCTGCCGGGACTGTCCCCGGCTCGTCGAGTGGCGAGAGCAGGTCGGTCGCGAGAAGCGTGCGGCCTATCGAGAAGACAACTACTGGGCTCGGCCGGTACCCGGATTCGGCGACCCGGCTGCTCACCTTCTCGTGGTGGGGCTCGCCCCGGCCGCCCACGGCGCAAATCGCACGGGCCGCATGTTCACCGGCGACCGGTCCGGTGACTGGCTGTACCGGGCTCTCTGGCGGGCGGGCTACGCCTCACAACCCGAGTCGACCGCTGCCGACGATGGACTTACCCTCGATGGTGCTTGGATCACATCACCGGTGAAATGTGCACCGCCGGCCAACAAACCCACCACTGGTGAACGCGACGCCTGTCGCCCCTTTTTCCGACGTGAGCTCGAGGCGTTGGCGGGGGTGAAGGTGATTGTGGTCCTCGGCGGGTTCGGCTACCAGGTGGCATGTCAGGAACTTGGGATCAGGCCCCGACCGAAGTTCGGGCACGGCGTGGAGGTGACGCTCGAAGACGATCGGACCCTGCTGTGCAGCTTCCATGTGAGCCAGCAGAACACCTTCACGGGGCGTCTCACCGAACCGATGCTCGACGCCATCTTCACGCGGGCGCGCGAACTGGGGGCCGATTAGCCCATTTCCGTCAGGGCCGATATGGGGCGGGCGGCCTGTTTCGCCACGACGGATGTGGGTCGTCCGCACCGAATCCAACCGGGATGGTTCGATCGACTCTGTTGTGGAGGTGTCGGCGCGACGACAGTCAGTACATGACACCCACCATCCGTCTCGCAGCGACCGGCACCGACGGGGGATCCTCTCCCTCCGATGCCGACCGAGTGATCGATCTGGACCTCACCGATGAGAGTGCAATGTTGTGTCGAGACTACGCCGAGCGTAATCCTGAGGGCACCAGGGCCCTTCTCGCCGCTCTGAACCTCCAGCCCACCGGGCACCAAGCCGACGAGCCGACCCGCCATGTCTTCGACCTCGGGGTGTATCGCGCGACCGGATGTCGCCGGCTCGCCTCCATCTTCGGCAGCATCGTCTGACCAGAGGCCACCGTTTGGCTTGTCGGCGGCGCTAACCTCGGCGCCGTCATGGCACGTCGAAACCGTCCCCATTCCTCCCTGCTGCTGATCGTTCTCGCCTTCGTGGTGTTTGCCGGCGCTTGCAGCCAGAGCAATACGCCCGAAACCTGGGGAGAAGCCCAGGAAGACGGCAATCTGCGCCCGAATTTCATCAGAGCCTGCACCGAGGCCAACGCTGAAGGGGGCGATGTCGAGTTCACCGCCGCCCAGGCCAGCAACTACTGCGGATGCGCGTTCGAGGAGATCGTCGAATACTTCGGTGGAGCGATCGCTCCCGATAGCACGATCTCCGCGGTTGCCACCGCGGCTGAGGGGCGCGACTTCGACGCATTCAAAACTCTCGAAGCCGATCTCCGCAAAAACCCCGAGCAGATCCCCACCGACATTGAGGCCATGCTCACCGGTTGCACCAATCGAGCCAAGGGCTGAGCAGCAGATGGGCCTATCGTCAGATCGCGTGGCCCAATTCGACATCGAATTCGTCCGGGCCCAGTTCCCGGCGTTCGCCCATCCTGATACCGGCCGTTGGGCCCATCTCGAGAATGCCGGTGGGAGCTACGTCCCGAGCCAGGTCGTCGATCTGCTCGCCGATCTCTTCGCCCACTACAAGTGTCAGCCGGGCTGGGCGTTCGGCCCGTCGGCGGTGGCATCTGAGGCAATGGAGCGTTCCCGGCTGGTGATGTCGGAGCTGTTCAACGCCGAGCCGGACGAGATCCATTTCGGGCCGTCCACCAGCCAGAACACCTATGTGCTGGCCCAGGCGCTGAGGCCCACATGGAACGAGGGCGACGAGATAATCGTCACCGACCAGGACCACGAAGCCAACTCCGGTGTCTGGCGACGCCTGGCCGCAACGGGCATCGTGGTGAAGGAGTGGCAGGTCGACCCGGCCACCGGACTTCTCGACCCGACCCGGGCGCGAGAACTGATCACCGAGCGGACCCGCCTTCTCGCGATGACCCACGCCTCCAACGTGGCCGCCACGATCAACCCCGTCGCCGAACTCGCGGCCGACGTTCACGCGGTGGGCGGGCGAATCGTGGTGGATGGTGTGTCCTACGCTCCGCACGCGATGGTCGACGTGAAGGCTCTCGACTGTGATGTCTACCTCTACAGCGCCTACAAGACCTTCGGCCCCCACATCGGCATGATGTTCACCAAGGCCGACCTGCTCGATGAGGTCGCCCATCAGGGGCATTACTTCAACGAGTCGATCCGCACCACTCGGCTCACCCCGGCCGGACCGGACCATGCCTTGATCGGCGCGGCAGCCGGGATCGCCGACTACTACGACACTCTTCATGCCCATCATTTCCCGGGTGTCGACCGTTCTGGGTTCGATGCGGCATCGGCGATGTTCGACCTTTTTGCCCACTACGAAGAACGCCTGATGGCACCCCTCCTCGACCTCCTTACCCAGCGAGATGGGGTGAGTGTGGTCGGCCGCACCGAGGCCAGCCACGAGTTGAGGGCCCCCACCATCGGTTTCTGGTCGTCGAAGGCCTCTTCAGCCGACATCTACCGCGCTCTGATCGCGGCCGAGGTGTCCTGTGGACACGGTCACTTCTACGCCCATCGCCTGGTGTCGGCACTGGGCCTCGACCCCGACGATGGAGTAGTTCGTCTCTCCATGGTCCACTACAACACGCCCGGCGAAGTGGGGCGGGCGATCGACGTGCTCGATAGCGTGCTCGGCTAGCCGTCTCCGGGTTTAGAAACGACCGCCATCCACGATGAAGGTCTGTGCTGTGCACGCAGCGCCATCGTCGGCGGCTAAGAACAGCACCATTCGGACAAATTCGTCCGGGCCGATCCGCCGCTTGATGGCCTGGTCGTCGAGTGTCTGCTTCTCGCCCTCGGGCGTCCACCAGAGTTCGAGCTGGCGTTCGGTGGCAACCCAGCCGGGCATCACGGTGTTGACGCGTACACCATGTGGCCCAAAGGTTCGCGCCATCGTGCGGGTGATTCCCTCCACCCCGGACTTGGCGATCGCGTAGCCGGGAAAGCAGTCCTCTTGCATCATGTAGCTGCTCGAGCCGATGTTGACGATCGAGCCGCGGCCGCGCTCGAGCATGCTCGGCGCGGCGGCTTGGAGAGCGAAGAAATAGTGGCGGAGATTGGTGTTGAGCCGATTGTTCCAGTAATCGACCGTCATGTCGGTCCAGTCGTGGCGCTCATCGTTGGCCGCATTGTTGACCAACACATCGAGGCCTCCGAGGAGTTCCACCGCCCCGGCCACCCCGGCTTGGAGGGCAGCAATGTCGACGAGGTCGATCTCCTGGAAGACGGGCTCATGGGCTGCCCCCGCATCCACACAACGGCCGATCGTCTCCTCGGCTTTCGCCGTGTTGATATCGCAGAACACGACGCGGCTGCCCTGAGCCGCAAAGGAGGTGACCAGTGACTGCCCGATCCCGGCTGCGCCGCCGGTTATGTACACCGCAGCATCTTCGAGAGAAGGAAACTTCGCGTAGAGAGGCGTGTGGGTGGTCATGGTGGGTCTCCTGTCGTCCGAGTCCAGAGCGTCTGAAGTCTGGTGGCCGAATCCGGATTGATGGTTCGGGGCGGCATGTCGCCCCGAACGATCGCGGTCACTTGCTCGACCGCGCTCGCCGCTTGGGCGTCGGCGTTCTCGGGGGTGAGCCCACCGAGATGGGGTGTCGACACCACCCCTGGTAGTGCTGCCAACTCCGCGGCTGGGCGCTGGTCTGGCCCGCTCCCCACATCAATGCCGAGGCCTCCGAGGTGCCCCGAGTCGAGTGCAGCGCGGACCGCTACCTCATCGAGAAGTTCGCCCCTCGACACATTGATCAGGATCGCCCCTGGAATCATTGCGGCCAGGGCCTCGGTGTCGATGAGGTCGTCGGTCTCGGGAATCGAAGGTGCGAGTGGCAGCACGAAGTCGGAGCTCGCGAGGAGCTCGCGGAATCCCATCATAGTGACGCCGGGAATTTCAATGCCGGGGTCGAGGTAGGGGTCGGTGGCCACGACCTTCATTCCCAGCGCAACGAGGGTGGTGGCCAGGTACGACCCGATCGCGCCGAGGCCGATTATCCCGGCTGTCCGCCCTCTCAACTGTCGACCGGGGCGCTGGGGAGCCGATCGACCGCGCCGATAGTCGATCGTCGACTCGCTGACGTTGCGAGCTACGTCGAGCATCAGCGCGAGAGCGAGCTCGGCCGTGGATGCGACGAAGCTCTTGTCGGCCTGTCCCACCGCCACACCCGCGGCGGTGGCCGCATCGACGTCGATCGTGCTGATGTCGACGGCGGTGCGAAGGAACGCAGCCAACTCGGGTGAGGTCTGGAAAAGGTGCGCCTCTCCCGGTGTGGAGCGGTGGGCCACGATGATGTCGCAGCCAGCACTCGCGTCGAGTAGTTCGGGTGTGGTGAGGTCTCGGTCGAGTGGGTTGCGTACGACGGTGGAAATGGCACTCAGCGGAGCGAGCGAGCGACCGAAATAGGCATCGAGGTCTTCGGGATTGTGGGTCAGGAAGACTCGAACCGGCGACGACATCAGGGCCGTCTGCCGAACTCCGGCCGCTCGGTGCGGGTGCGCTTGAGTTCCCAGAAACCATCCACGTTCATCATTGTCACCAGTGCATCCCACATGGCTAGTGAGTCCTCGGTGGGGGGAACGCGGGTGATGATGGGACCGAAGTAGCCCCGGCGCACGCCGTTGCGATCGTCGAAGGCGATGATGGGCGTGCCCACATCGTCGCCGCAGAGTGCGAGGCCGACATCCATGCGCGTCCGTATCTCGGCGTCCCACGAATCGTCGTCGAACGCATCGGCATGTGAGACGTCGTAGTCGATTGCCTTGAGCGCCTCCGCCGCGGTGAAGTCTCGGTTCTCGTCATGGTGGATCCGCCGACCGTACTCCTGGTAAAGAGCGAAAACGGCATCGTCACCTTGCTCCTTTCGCACCGATTCCATCACCCTCAGAAGGTTGTGGGTGAAGGTAGACGCTGCGTAGTAGTCGGAGTCCTCTGCCGGTTCGTTCTTGAACAGGAGGCTGATCGGTTGCCACGTGATGTTGAGATCACGAGCCGGCATCACTTCGTCGACGACCCAACGGGCCGTCACCCAGCACCAGGGTCAAATGGGGTCGACCCAGAATTCGATGTCCATCGCTGTCGTTCCTCCGTTCACCGGTGATGGTGATCCGCTCAATCCAACCCGTCTATTTCGACGGTATTCCAACCCTCGCCGCGCCCTGAGCCCATTCGGGCCAGCGCTCGCGACTCTTTTGGGCCAGCTTGTGCATCAACGCTATGGCTCCGGGGTCGTCGTCGCCCGGCCGGGTCTCGATAACCCCGTCCCTCACCATCGCCTCGATCACCGCGCGGCCGAGTTCGGTGCGCACGATGGTGAGTGTCCAGTCGGTGAGATTGCCGATCCCGCCAGTGGAGATATCGGCATGTTCTGCCGCGAAGTCGGGACAGTGATTACAGCCCTCACGGGTCCAGGCGTGGCATTCCTTGAGGTTGATCTCGTGGTAGCCGCCGTCCTTGGTCCAGATCTGGAAGACGCCCTTGATGTTCATCTTGGCGATGTTGTCGCGTTGGAGTCCGTATTTGACCTCGAAAAGTTCGTCGAAGAGTGAGTCGTCAAACGACTTGGAGCAGAGCAGACCGACGTTGAGCTTGAAAGGTTTGGAGACCTTGCCGACCCGGCGGTGCCACATCACCGGTGCTACCGATGTCTGGCAACTCATCCCCACCAGGGCGAGCCGATCGAGGCCCTTCTCCTTGGCGTCGCCGAAGGCCATCGTGTTGGCCGAGTAGGTGTAGCGGCTACCTGCTCCCCTGATTACCTCATCGCGGTTGGTGGCCACCATCGGGAAGGCCTTCCACCCCGGTTCGCCGTTGGGGAGGGTCTCGACCCCGCTTGTGAGCGCACCATCGATGATGTCGTTCTCCAGACACCAGATGAGGATCGCGGACACCAGCCCGCCGTCCTGGCCCGTTTCGTAGACAAAATCGTCGCTCGCACGGGTGAGCAGGATGTCGGAGAAGACCCCGGCCATCTCGTCGGGCTCGCGTTCACGCCCGTAGAGGTGCATGTCTGCCTCGGGCTCCCACATGCGGAACCGAGGACACGCACGGGTGCACGACGTGCAGCCCTTCTGGCCGTGGACACAGTCGTCGGCGCCCAACTCCTCCTCGAGATGGAATGGGCGGTAGGCGCCGGGCTCGTGTTCGTAACCGATCACATCGTGGGGACATGAGATCACACAACCGGCGCAGCCCGTGCACAGCCCAGTGGTGATCACTTCATCGTGGAGCTCTTTCCATTGGTAGCTCCAGCGCTCCTTCTTGGCGGGAGCGGAGGTCTCTGTGACGGCCATGGGTGAGAACCTAGTCGGCGCTTTGCCGCTCGCTCTCACTACGCGGGGCCGATTCGTCAGCCGATGGGAGCCAGAAGATACTCATCTATTGGCGCGTCCCAGTTCGGGATCGTGTTGGCGACGGGGTCGTAGCTGGCCAGCCACATGGGCATCCAGGTTGGATCTGCCTGCTGGGAGGGGTGGTGATCTCGCAACACCGTGATTGCCATGGTCGGCATCACCTCGAAGGCGAAGGCGAATCCCCACTTCCAGAGCCGAAACCAGGCAACCGGGTTCAGTACCCGGCGCCACGCAGTGAGTTGCACCACAGTGCTCAGGAAGATGAACCACACGAGCATCGTGAAGCAGACCGCCATCGCCGTGACATAACGAAGCCGGCTGCCGTCGACAGCTGCCCATACGTCGTGGGCCACCGTCTTGTGTTCCACTTCTTCGGCCAGGTGCCACAGGTACAGGGTTGCCGGCTCCGGATCGGCACCCCGAAACAGCTCGTGGCGTCGACTGTCCATCCACCTCGCGGCGGCGAACGCGGTCGCTTCGAAGCCCGCTGCGTAGGCGACGGCGAATTTCTTGCCTGCTCGTCGCTGCAGGAATCGATACGACCGGCCAATCCACTTCTCGACCCGTTTCAGGGCCGGGTGCTGGGAGGTGATGATGGCATTGAATCGACGGTGTTGTCGCGAATGTTCTCGTTCTTGTTCGAGGTAGCCCTCAACGTCCGCGATCAGTTGAGGGTCGTCGATCTGATCGAGGGCATCGCGCACCGCGGCCATCACGTACGGCTCGCCGAAAGGCATCCCGAGCGACAGGCCATTGCAGGCCGCGGAAAACTCAGGCTTCAAGGGCTGCCACGCGGCACGCGTGTCGTCGGGCCACTCCAGCTTGATCTGTCGGTGACGAATCGGTTCCCCCACAGCCCTTTTGTCGGCAGTTTCTCCGAAGAGTGGAGCGGCGCGGGTGAGGTAGCGTGTTTCGGCCTACTCGCCGTAGACCGGGGACCCGGGAAAGAAACTCGCCCACGCAAACCAGAACTCGTTGCGATGCTGAACGGTGTCGAGTTGCTCGCCGGCGAGCGGACCTTCGACTGCCTGGCCCAGGAGGGTCCAAACGGTTCCGGTCTCACTGTCGGTGAAGCGGTTCTCCTCGATGCTGGTGAAGGTCAGGATCTGGTCGCCGACCCTTCGGTCGAAAGCGATTCCTGTGCCGATGGCCTGGCCGTCGGCGACGGTGCGAGCATCGAGTGCATCGGCGGTGTCGCCGCCCCAGAGCACCACCACGGGTAGCCCCGCGATTTCATCGTTCACCGCAGGGGTCTCGCTCAGAAGGCTGAACGGATATGCCTTCTCGATGCCGTCGACTGAAACGCCAACCACCCTCGAAAGGGCTGGAAAACGAGGGTCCGGCTCACCGTCGAAGCCGAACGGGGTCTGGCTTGAGCTGTATCCGGCATAGCTGTTGGAGCCGTAGGCGATTCCGAATCCGGTGTCCTGGGAAAGTGAGAGCGCATCGGGGAAGCTGTCGAGAACGTCGCCGTACGACACGATCGACGTCGGGATGAGATCGAGTTGAGTGCCGGCGAACTCGCCGACCACACCTTCGCCGGTGATCTGTTGCCAGAGGGAGGTGGTGGCACTGTCCCACATCACGAGGTCGCTTCTGCGCAGGAGGCCTGACACGCCGAAGCGAAGTGCCTGACCATCCACTCGGGCGTCGAAGCTGACTGCGGTATTGCAGAGAGGGCAAAAGGTGATGACAACCGGTATGTCGCCGAATCGATCGTTGATCACCTCGTGTCGGGTCAGGATCGACAGTGGGTAGAAGCGCACCTCGTCGTTGAAGCGCACCAGGGCACCCGGCTCACGGGGGTCGAGCCAGGTTGCCGCTGTGATCGGCTCGAACTTGGGCAGATCGATCGGTGGTATCGAGTCGCGAGGATCGACCCGGCGGATCCCGAGGAGGAACTCGCTGAGGTCGACGGTTCGTCGAGACCAGTCGGTGGTCCACGGAGCCACCGCCTGTCCGACGTCGCCGCTGAACCCGAGTTCAGTGTCTTCGGCCACGATGGTCACGCCTTCGTCGGAGCTCGTGGCCCCGCCGGCCAGGTCGAACGGTCGGTCGGTTTCGGTGGGGGAGACGAGGCTGCCGCCGACAGCCGGGGTGTCGTCGGTTGAATCGGCACCATCGCCGGCCGGCTCAGTCGTGGGGTCATCGGACTCCTCGACCGAATCGTCGGGCGCGGCCTCTGAATCGGTCGACAAGTCGCTGCTCCCAGCCGCTCCGCCACAGGCGGCCGCCGTGATGGCGACTCCCACGGCAAGAGCCGTCAAACGCTTCCTATTCATCGGAGAACCTCCATGATCAAACCGGAGAGGGCTCACGGTCAGATGCCAGATCGTCGGCGTTGCCGGCGTCGGGCGACGATTGGGATGGCTCGGCCGGTGGCTCGTACCTCTTTAGAGCAGATGACATGATCGCGATCACGACGAGACCGCCGAGCACCAGCCCGATCGTTCCCGAGTTGCTCCCGATCCAGTTGGTGAGCGAGGCAGACCAGCCATCTACTACTCCGGCCGCTGCTCCCTGATCACCGGCATCCGATGTCAGATCGTCGGCCCAGAACCAGGTGATGTAGACGCCGGCGACGATGAGGAACCCGGCGGAGACCCGCTGGACGTAGGGGAGCATCGACTTCAGTTTCGTGACGACCCCCTGTTTGGCGAAGGCGACCGCCAAGGTGACCGCCACCAGAAGCACCGACATGCCGAGTCCGTAGGCGATGTAGGTGAGGAATCCGGAGATGAAATTGGCACTGGCGATCGAGCCGACCACTACCGAGAGGAAGACCGGCAGGGTGCACGAAAGTGATGCGAGCGCGTAGGACACGCCGAACGTGAAGACCGATTTCTTGTCGCGGCTGCCGGTACCGCCTTGAACTTTCAGGAACCCGATCGAGAGTTGGTAGCCCCGGAACATGGCGATGCCGAGCAGCACCATGATCACGCCGATGCCCAGAGCGACGTAGGGGATCCAGTCGATGATCGAGCGGACGCCGGCGTTGATCAGAAGGCCAGTGGTGCCGAACACCACCAGGAAACCAAGCGACACGATGCCGCCGACCTTGAGGGCCTGGGCGACGCTGGCACCGCTCTCCGCATCCTCTTCTGAACCCTCGAGTCCCATGAAGTACGAGAGGTAGGCCGGCAACATGGCGAACCCGCACGGGTTCACCGTCGCGACGAGACCAGCCGCGAAAGCGAGGCCGATCGGTGCGTCGATCATGACGCCGCCTTCAATTCTTCGATGCGGCTGAGTAGAGCGTCGTCGGTGAGCTGGCCGCCGAAGATCTCATTTATCTGGCCGTCGGCGGTGATGAACACGGTGCTCGGCATGGCGAACAGGCCGAGCGAGCGGAAGAGCTCACCCTGGGGGTCGTCGGCCAGGGTGTAGGTGAGGCCGATGTCGTTGGCGAGGTCAAGGGCGGCGCCTCGGGTGTCGGCGTTGGCCATCCCGATGAACGTGACGTCGTCACCGATGGCTTCGTGCACGGCCTGGAAGTCGGGCAGCTCGCCCACGCAGGCGGGGCACCACGATGCCCAGAAGTTGAGCACGACCGGCTGGCCACGGAAGGCCGCGAAACTGGAGAAGCCTCCGTCGAAGAGCGCGAACTCGGCGTCGAAGGCTTCTTCGTCGGAGGTGGCGGGTGTGGCCAGGTCGCCCCCCCCACCGAGGGAAACGACGGCGATCACGATCGCTACGAGCACGGCGAAGGACCCTCCGATGAGTCGCTGCCTCTGTCGCTTCGACACCGTGAAGTTGCTCATTGCTGGTCCCTTTGAACTGTTTCGCTGAAAGGGGAAACGACCCCGGCGACCGGCAACGTTCGCGATAGTCGCGAAGGCTACAGTTTAGACCGCGCTCAAGCTTCGGGGATTCGGTGCCGGCGCTAGTCAGTAGGTGGATTCCAGCGCGGACAGGTGACGTGATACGGCTCGCCTGACGGGAGGTGGCGGTCCCACTCAGTTTGGGTGAGATTGCGGCCCGCGATCCGGCAGGCGGGGTCGGTCCAGTCGGCCGGATCGAGGCTCCAGATGCCGATTCCGGGGCCGTCGGGGATAGCCAACCATCGTCTGTCGTCGCTCAGGGCGACGAATTCGCCGCTCACCTTGATCGGCGGGCCAACTGAAGGTGGTTACCGCTTGCGCCGACCTCGTCTCTGCGTTTCACCTGGTCAGCGGTATGGACCCCTTGGGCCCCGGAGAACCCAAATGTGCCGCTCAGGCGCAGCCCTCGATCCACTCGACTTCGGGGGTTCGACCGGAGCGGTAGCTGGTCACGACCTGACCGTCGGTTTCGAACACGACCCGGAAATCGACGAGGCTCTCTGCGGTCGGTGTGAGCGTCAGGTAGTTGCCGTCGACATATTGGTGAGGCGACACGGTGATAACGCCCGGGAACAGGGTCTTGATCTCGTCCTCGGTACTCCCGATCATGGCCCCCGATGCTGTGGCGGTGGGACCGGAGAAGACGTCGACACGAGCTATCGCTCCGTCGATGAGCATGAAGCCGACCCCGTCGAATCCGTCGACTCTGCCGAAACCACATCCCGGAGTCGCTTCCACCACGCCTGGCGCAGGGGCGACGAATACCAGACCGGAGGCCTCGGTGGCCTCCTCCGCGGTCATCCCGACTCGTACCGGCCCGAGCCCTCCGGTGGTGATCGTGGCGGCTGCGGTGAGTTGGGCGTCGTCGGCATCGGCCACGGCGATCACCCCCCGCCCGACCTCGGTGGCCCCGAACGTCAGGATCTGCAGGTCCGAGACCACGATTAGGTCGGGGGGATCGGTGAAACCAACCTGGTCGCTGTGGTCTCGGTAACGCACGGTCACCGAGCCCGTGTTGGCATCTATCGAGAGGTCGTCGATAGCTATCCTGTCTCCGAGCGACACACCGTCGGTCGCCAACGTTCCCCCGGAGTCGGTGAACACCCCGTGGATGAAGTGGAAGACGCCGGTACCGCTGGTGTTGACGGAGAGCAATACAACGGCGTCCTCAACGCCGTCGCCATCGAGATCAGCAGACATCGCGTCGAGGATGTTGACGGTCAGAGACGACTCGGAGTCGGGGAGATCTTCCTGCCCCATTCCGTCGGTGAGTGTGATGAAGCCGGTGCTGGAGCCCTCCACCGGGTAGGTCGCCTGGTAGGCGAAGTCGAGCGCAGAGTCGATGGGGGCGGGCGTTGTGGTGGTGGTGGTCTCCTCAGGGGCGACGCTGGTGCTTGTTACGGTCGGGATGTCTCCCGCCGTGGTAGCGCTCTCCGGTGAGGTGTCGACCGAGAAGTAGACGATTGCTCCGCCTGCGAACGCGCCGAGAGTCGTCGCGAACAACAGCCACACAGGGCTGGGTCGGGTCGGCCGGACGGGGCCGATGCCGGGCCGGGGTGGCTGCTGATCGAAGATCTCCACGTTCAAGCGCTAGCACGATCGCGGCCGTCCAGCCAAAACGGCACCGGCCCTGATCTGCATGTATGTGCTGGTCAGGGCCGGTTTTCATGGAGCGCCCTCGGGGCGACTCGAACGCCCGCACACGGCTCCGGAGGCCGTTGCTCTATCTGCCTAAAACTGCTGGTCAAAGGGTTTTGATGTGACAGGAGGATAGTCTCCTCCCATGGCCCTCCCAATGAATGGAGCAGGAAAGCCGGGCCGAACACCGAGTCGGCCGGTCCAGGACGTGAAGGTGTTCGGCATCCAGCACCGGGCGAAGACGGGGCGAACAAAACGTCCCTGGATCGTGCGTTGGTCGGTTGAAGGGCCTCAGCACAGTCGAGCGTTTCGCACCAGGGTCGAGGCCGACCGGTTCCGGTCGTTCGTCGTGCAGGCGGTGCAGCGCGGCGAGCCCTTCTCGATTTTCAACGGTGAGCCCGAGTCGTGGTCGCCTCAGGCCAGCGACGTGCAATGCCACGAATGGGCCCGGCGCTGGTTGGCCGAACAGTGGCACGAGTGGCAGCCGCGCACTCGGTTCTCTGCGGTCGAGGCGCTGGCTCGCTTCGTCCCTCTCGCTGTCGTGAGCGATGTGCCTGCTGCTCCGGCTGAGTTGCGCCGCTATCTCGCCGCCACGCTGCCTCCGGGCGATGCGCAGCGAGACGACGACATCGAAGCGTGGCTCAGTCAGGCATCGCTCCGGCTCAGCGATCTCAGCCGCGAGGCCCTGGCCGGTATCGAAGTCGAGCTCGGGCAAGGTCGTGACGGAACTCAGCTGGCTTCCTCTACGTCGAGTCGGTTTCGCAAGACGGCGAAGTCGTGCATCCGGCGTGCGTTCGAGCTGGAGATCATCCCCGCCGATCCCTGGCCGCCGACCATGCGAGGCCGGTCGCAGCGCAAGGCGGTGCGGGTTCGGCGAACGGTCGACGTCCGCACCCTTCCTGATCCCGACACCATGGCTCGAGCGCTGTCGGCGATGATCACCCACCAGCCCGCCAGCGCCACCTACCAGGCCATGACGGCTGTTGCCTACTACGCCGGGCTGCGCCCGTCCGAGGTCGTGATGCTGCGCTGCTCGGCGCTCGTGTTGCCGGACGATGGATGGGGTGCTCTCGAGGTCCGGGAGGCCGACATCTCCTTCGACGAGTCGGGGGAACCCAAGACCGGTCCCCGGTCGGTACCGATCCCGCCCGTGCTCGTTGAGATGCTGAGGGCGCGGATCACCGATCTCGATCTGGCCGAAGGCGATCTCCTCTTTCGCACCCGCACGGGACACCGTCCCACCGCTTCCAACTGGGCTCGGTCGTGGCAGAGGGCCCTTCGTGAGATCGGGCACCCCTCGTTGCGCGTCTACGACTGCCGTCACGCGGCAGCCGCCACGTGGCTTCGTGCCGGTGTCCCGCTGGCCGAGGTGGCCCGTCGGCTGGGGCATTCGGTGGAGATTCTCGTGTCCACGTATGTCGGTGTGATCGAGGGCGACGAGAAGATCGCCAACGAACGTATCGATGCGGTGCTGAGCACGTGAACCGAGGAGGGCCGTTTCATGCGTCCCCTACCTGATGCGATCGCCGGGCGAGTGGCGCGGGCCTGTCCTGGAGCAGGCTGGTGGAGAGCATTCTCGAATTGCGAGACATCGCAAGGTCCCGCAAGTTTCACGGCAGACGACGTTGTGCGGTGGGTCCGGGTCGGCCGGTCGAGTGGTCGCCCCGAACGGTCTCGCTCACCCGCGCCGCGTCGAGCCATTCCTGGATCTCGTTCGGATCGAAGCGCACATAGTGTCCGAGCTTCACGAACGGAACCCGTCGCTCGTTCACCAGTCGGTAGACGTAGCGCTCACCAACGCCAAGGACCAGGGCGAGGTCGTGCACGTCGAGCAGTTCCACAAGGTCGCCGGCTGGGTTCTTGGTCAGATCAGGGTGCTGGCGCACCGAGGGGCGCATGTTGCTATTGGAGTGGGCTCTCATGCAAAGGGAAGGCGCGCGAACGTTGCTCGACGCGACATCGCCTGTGCGGCCGGAACCATATTGGAGACGTCTGGGTGCCCACGATGCCGGATGTCACGTAACCAGCCCGGCCCCGGCTGATTTCTCCGCGATGCGATCGCGCCAGGACGAGGCCCGAGTGATATCGAGCGCATACGAGGACCCAGGGACATACGCGGATCAGACGCGAGCCCGCTCGGTATTGCCTGTGGTCTCAGTGGGTCTCGCTCGGGTCGAAGAGTGTGTCTCCGCTGCGGATATCGGGCGCTGCACTTGGGCCGTTCTGCGGCGCGACCGCTGTGGTCGTCTGCGTGACTATGGGGCGGCAATATCGCGCGCGTCGATTGCCGCGACCTGCGAGCACACCCGGCAGCTCTCTGCCGGATATGGGCGGCCTCTTCGGGGGGGGGCGGTGGCGTAACTACCGAGCGGGCTGGTTGTGCCGCGTGCCGCAGCCTCGCCGGGCGCACGGCCACCAACCCTGGCGCGTAGCGGACCTGCTCGGCTCTCACATGCCCACAATCAATAGCATGACGGGATGACTGATTCGCTCATTGATAGCCTCCTCGCCAGCGGCCCCACATCGGACCGTCTCGCAACCTTCGGAAGATTCGTGGGCGACTGGGATCTAGATTGGCGCGGCGCTACCGCCGACGACGCGCCCGCGACAGCGCGGGGTCGGCTCAGCTTCGGGTGGGTGCTCGACGGCCGGGCCGTGCAGGACGTGTGGAACGTGCCACCCGCTGTGCCCGGCGACCCGGGCATCGCAGGACACGGCTTCCACGGCACGACCATCCGCTTCTTCGACCCGAAGATCGACGCCTGGCGCTCCACGTGGATCGAACCTGTCAACGGACGAGTCCGCAAGTTCATCGGCAAGGAGCGCGACGGGGCGATTGTGCTGCTGAGCGTCGACGGCGAGCCGCACATGCGATGGACCTTCCGCGACATCCAGTCCGAGTCCTTCACCTGGGTCGGGGAGTACTCCACCAACGGTGGCCACACCTGGATCGAGGACGAGCAAATGCTCGCCCGCCGCCGAAGCTGAGCACGCCTCGGACCTGACTGGAGCACGGAGAAGCCAGCTCGATATCGCTCAGCCTTCGACCATCCTGCCCAGCGCGAGAACGGCACGTGAGATCGGGCGGCGGTGGTGGTCGATGAGCTAGCGCATAACACCGAGACAGGTCGCCACCCGTCGCGCCGCATCGCCGGCGCATTCGGTCACGCTCGGCCTGGACTATGCAGTGCTCGGCTTGGGCCGAAGTAGGGCGGTGGTCTGACCGTCCATGTCGGGTTGCGGGTGAGATTGTCGAGTATTCCCGACAGGCCCTTCGGGGATACACGGGCCCTCTGATTGCGCCAGAGTCCGTACAGGCGGCGTTGCTGGCCAACGTGTCGAGTAATCCCGTCGAGGCCCGGCCCCCGGCTCGGAGGGGAAGGCGATGGTCCCGAGCAGGGCGAGTGCCAGTCGCCGGTTCATGACGGATTCGGAAGCTTGTGCAGTGTCTCGTCCACCCGGGCAGCGGCTCTGTCGGACCCAGACTCGTCGTCGCCGCCAATGTTGATGACGACATTTCCTTGCTTGTGGCCGGCATCGACGTAGCGGTGCGCCTCGGCGGTCTGTTCGAGTGGGTAGCAGCGGTCGATCACCGGTCGGATCACTCCGTCCTCGAGGAGCTTCGTCAGGAAGCGCAGATCCTCCGAGTTCTTGCGCGCCATCCCGATCACCACCTTCGCGTCGCGATCGAGCGCGGCCCGCAGCACCTCGCGGATAGGCCAATCCAGCGTTAGATAGGTGCCGCCTCGTTCGAGGACGGCCTTCGCCTCGCTGAACGACGTCTTCATGGCGGCGTCGAACACGAAGTCGTAGGTGTCGCCGGTGGTCGTGTAGTCCACCTTGGCGTAGTCGAGGACCCGCTCGGCGCCCAACGATTGAACCAGCTCAACGCTGTTGGGTCCGCACACTGCGTTGACACCGGCGCCGAAGTGGCGAGCGAGCTGCACGGCGTAAGTGCCCACACTGCCGGAGGCGCCGTGGATGAGGATTCGCTGACCTCGGTGGATGCCGCTACGGCGAAGAAAGTGGAGCGCGCAGAGCGCACCGACCGGGAGCGCCGCGGCTTGTTGGTGGCTGGTGCTGGTGGGTCGGATCACGACCATCCCGTCGTCGGGGACACAGACATACTCGGCGTTAGCCCCGGCGAAGGCGATTCCCCAGAGAACGCCGAAGACCTGGTCCCCGACGCGAAAGCGGGTGACGTCGCTCCCGACCGCCTCGACCACGCCCGAGAACTCGTTCCCTGGAATTGTTTTT
>CAXMSE010000040.1:0-21768 GCA_964196195.1 uncultured Gammaproteobacteria bacterium
ACGAATGTCCAGGAGCAGGCCGCTGCCCTCGCGGCGACGACTGCCTCGCAGAGCGAACGCGACGGCGAGCCGAAGCGGCCGACATCCTCGTGGTCAACCTCCACCTCTATGCGCTCAGCGTGATGGTGGAAGGGGTACTCCCCGACCACGAGGTGGTGGTGATCGACGAAGCACACCAACTGGAAGACATCATGGCCGAGGCCGCGGGACGCCAGATCAGCCCGGCCCGGATCCAGGCGACAGCACGCAGCGCAGCGGCAGTGCTCGTGGAGCGCGACGCACCGCAAGGCGCAGAGGAGGCCGCCGCCGCACTACATGGCCCCCTCGAAACGCTCATCGGAGACCGCCTCCTGGAGGGCCCGCCCGAAGAGCTGGGCACCACCCTCGACATGACGCGCACGCGCGTCGATGCCCTGCTCGCCGCACTCCGAGCGGTACCAGACAGCGCACCCGCCGCCACCAAGGCGAAAGCGATCCGAGCCCGCCAGATGGCCACCGGCCTGATCGACGACATCGACGCGATCCGGTGGCCGATCGAGGACGAGGTGCTCTGGGTCGACGGGCCGACAAGTAACCCCAGCCTGCGCTCCACCCCCATCGCGATCAATGAACTGCTCGCCGAAAGTCTGTGGGAAAAACGAACCGGAGTGCTCACCTCGGCGACCCTGCCCACTCGCGCCGCCGCCCAACTCGGCCTCCCTCCCGACGCCACGACACTTGATGTGGGCAGCCCGTTCGACTACGAGAAGAATGCCCTTCTCTACTGCCCCGTCCACCTCCCCGATCCCCGCGCCGACGGCTTCAGGGAAGCCCAGCACACCGAGATCGAATCCCTTGTGGTTGCTGCCGGGGGACGAACCCTGGCCCTGTTCACGAGCTACGCAGCGATGCGCGACGCGGTCGAGCAGCTATCCCCCCGGCTGCCGTGGCCGATCCTCATGCAGGGCGAGGGATCCAAAGCTGCTCTTCTCAAGGAGTTCGTGGACAACGACGAAAGCTCCCTTTTCGCCACGATGTCGTTTTGGCAGGGGGTCGACGCTCCCGGTTCGACGTGCAGCCTGGTGATCATCGACCGGCTCCCGTTTCCTCGACCGAACGATCCCGTGCTGCAGGCCCGTCGAGACCGAGCGGGCAAGGCCGCATTTCGAACCATTGATCTACCTCGTGCCGCCACGATGCTCGCGCAGGGAGCCGGGCGACTCATCAGATCCACCACCGACCAGGGTGTCGTAGCCGTTCTCGACCCCAGGCTCGCAACCGCTCGCAGCTACCGCTGGGAACTGATCAGAGCCCTCCCGCCGATGCGTCGAACACGCGATCTCGCCGACGCCGAAAGCCTGTTGCGCGAACTGCGCGACACCACCTGAACGGGTCAAAGTCACCCGCCGGCACGACCGAATCGTCGCTAGTTCAACCGATCCCTCGCATTTGTCGGCGAGCTGCCGACTGGATATGCCGTGAGTGATCAAATCTGGTGGTACGCGACCCGTGTAGCGGGGCTGATGACGTTGGCTACAGCCATCGCTTCGGTAGTCATAGGCGTCGCCCTGTTATTCCCATCGATCCGTGCTCGATCCGGGCCGTGGTTGGCTGAGTTCCGCCGCTTCCTGAGTGGCGTGTCGCTGGTTTTCCTGGTCACCCACCTGGCCACCCTCTGGATCGATTCCACCGCCGGCTTCGGCTGGCGCGAACTCCTCATCCCCGGCGAATCGTCCTGGGAGCCAGAAGCAGCCTCGTGGGGAATCATCGCGGCATGGTCGCTGGTGGCTGTTCATCTCATTTCTCTCGCACGCGAGCACGTCAGTGATTTCGTTTGGCGCTCGATCCATCTGTTGTCGATCGTCACCATGGTCACCGGCGCCTATCACGCCTGGCTTGGCGGCACCGACGTCGACAATCCCCTTACCTGGTTGGTCGCCGGGCTCGGCTCGGTCATCGTCGTTGTCCTTATCTCGATCAGGCTCCGCAACAGCGACGACACTCCGCCCGGCGAAGAACGGCCGAGCGAGCTCGAGATACTCGAAGAGATGCGCTATCGCCTCGAGAACCTGCCCATCCCCGACGTCACATCATCACCTCAGCTCGCGGTCGAATCGGCGTCGACCCTCCCGCGCCGCGCTTCGGTTGGTGAGCCCGCAGCCCCTACCGGGCTCGACGAACCGCTTCCGGTGAGTGCCGCTGCAGTCACTGCCAGGACTGCCTTCACCTCCAACCCGTTCGCCGCGGTACCCCTCGGCGACGACTCCCCTGAACTCGGAGGCTGGGTAGACCGCTCGAGCAACGATCCGTTCGAACAGCAGTCGATCGACCCCTTCCGCAACAACACGTCCCAGCCCCTCGCCGAGGAGCGCGACCTGTTCGGTCCGGCCACCGAGGAAGAAGAACGCGTCGAGGACCTCGACTTTCCCGACTTGCCACGATTCGAGCCGTGCAAGAATCCGTTCAACCCCGTCGAACCAACTCCGACAGCCATTTCCGTACCGTCGGAGCCGGAACCAGCGGTCCTCACCAGCGTTTCCGCCGGTGGCCCTCCCCCGCTCCCGGATGCGGCCCTCGACCCCGCCACCGGCAAACCCGACGAAGCGGTCTACGCGGCCTGGCTGGTCGAATGGCTCGCCTACGCTGAGCGCTACGGCGAAGAAACCGCCGACGACCCCGCCCGGAGCTGAGCGGCTCAGTAGCCGAGCTCGGCCACCGACTCGGGGCGCCGCTGCCAGTTCTTCTCAACCTTGACGAAGAGCTCGATGAAGACACCCTCGGGGAGTTGACGCCTCACCGCGATGCCGGCTTTCTTGAGGTTCTCCCCTCCCTTACCGATGACCATCGCCTTTTGGGAGTCACGCTCGACGAGAATCTCGCAGCGAATCCGCGGCCATTCCCACTCGGTGACACGAGTGGCGATCGAGTGGGGTAGTTCTTGGCGAGCCACAGCGAGCAGCTGCTCTCGCACCAACTCCGCGACCCAGAAGGCCTCGGGAACATCGGTGACCATGTCGTCGGGGTAGTACTGGGGCCCCTCCGGCATCCGGTCGCGGAGGTGTTGGATGAGTGCATCCGTGCCCTCGCCCGTCTTGCCCGACACCGGAAACCAGGCCGCAGCCTCGAGCTCAGCGGTGGCGTTCAGTTGGTTGAGGACCTGTTGGGGCTTGGCGATATCGGCCTTGGTGACCACCACCACCGTGTCGGACGGGAGCGATTCGGCGATGAACTGATCACCGCGTCCGTACGGTGCGGTGGCATCCACCACGAAACAGACCACATCGACCGAGCGGGTCGCGGCGGTGGCTGTGGCGTTGAGACTGGATCCGAGCGCGCTGCGTGGCTTGTGAATTCCGGGGGTATCGACGAAGACGAGCTGATAATCGGACCGCGTGAGTACTCCACGCACCTGGGTGCGAGTGGTCTGTGGCTTGTCGGAGACGATCGACACCTTCTGGCCGAGAATCTGGTTGAGCAGGGTGGACTTTCCCGCGTTGGGGCGGCCCACCAACGTGACAAACCCGGACCGATACTCAGGCATCGGTGCGCCTCGTGAGGCGAACGCGGGTGATGCGCCGGCCTTCCATCTGCTCTACACACAACCGCACTCGGCCGTTGTCTACCGACTCACCTATTTCGGGCACGTGCCCTAGCGTATTGAAGATCAGTCCTCCCACGGTGTCCCAGTCGCCCTCGGCGAGCTCAGCCTCCACCAAACCGTTGAGCTGGTCGACCGGCATACGGCCATGCACCAGCAGTTCGCCCTCTGCGACCGGTTCCATCAGCGGCTCCTCGTTGTCGAATTCGTCGACGATCTCGCCGACCAGTTCCTCCACGAGGTCCTCGAGGGTAACAAGGCCCGAAGTGCCGCCGTACTCATCGATGACGACCGCCAGATGGTGCTGACCCGCCTGCATCTCTCGGAGGAGGTCGTCGGCGTGCTTGGTCTCGGGCACAAAACGGACCAGGCGCATCAAGGAGGCGACCAGCTGGTCGCCTCCGCCCGCCCGCTCGGCTCTCGACAGGTCTTTCACCAGGCAGACACCGACGATGTCGTCGATGCCTTCGCCGCACACGGGAAGGCGACTGAACCCCTTCGCCGCGGCAAGGTCCATCACGTCGGTGATGGTGGAGTCGACAGCAGCAGTGGTCATGTCGGTGCGGGGCACCATCACCTCTCGCACGATCGTGTCGCCGAGGGCAAATACGGACTCGATCAGATCTCGCTCTTCGTCGTCGATCACGTCGCCCGCAGCGGCAGCCTCGGCGAGAGCAATCAGCTCGTCTTCTGAGACGACCGGGGCACGGGCGGGTCCGGGCAGCAGGATGTTGGCCACACCGTTGAGTGCTCGTGTTACCCAACGAAGCGGTGCCACCCGGAGCAACACCCGCAGAGGGGGGGCTGATCTGCGAGCGGCCAGGTCGGGGTGCTGGAGAGCCCAGGTGCGCGGCAGGGCTTCAGCGAGCAGGTAGATCACCAGCACCGCTACCACAGCCGAACCGGCGATCCAGCCCGATGCGGCCCGGTCGGCCACGATGGTGACCACAACCGCGATGGTTCCTACATGACAAGCCAATCGCACGAACAACAGGGGCGCGAGATTCATCTGACGGTCTTCGAGCACCACAAGAAGCGATGCCGCGCCGGGGAGTTTCTCGGAGGCGAGTCGCTCGGCTCGAGTACGACTGATGACGGTGAGCGCCGTCTCTCCCGTTGCGACGAAGGCGGCGATGACCGTGAGCAGCAGGACCACGCCCCCAGCGAGAACGAGGCTGCCGCTCATCGGTGGTAGGCCGCCAGGAGTTCCTGCTCCAGCGCCTCCATTTGAATGGCTTCGTCGGGTGAACCATGGTCGTGGCCGAGAACGTGCAACATGCCGTGCACCACCAGGAGAGCGATCTCATCCTCGATGCTTCCGGTGTGATGGTCGATTCCTTCATGCTCAGCCGCGTTCTGGGCAGCATGGGAGGGGCAGATCACCACATCACCTATCAAGGCATCGGCGCCGGAAGCCTCGGCCCCGTCGAGAGGGAACGACAAGACGTCGGTGGGGCGGTCCTTGCCCATGTGGGTGCGGTTGAGATCTTGCATCTCGGTGGCCTCGACGAACAAGAGGTTGAGCTCACCGGTGATCGCTCCTTGGCCTCCAAGGACGGCCTCGGCGAGCGCCGACCAGCGTTGGAGGTCGACCACCAAAGCTGCTTGCTCATCGACGGCCACGACGATCGGGCCGGCGCTGTCGCTCACGACTTGGGGTCTGATCCGGCGGGACGGTCGTCGGTGGCGGCCTTTTCATAGGCCTCGACGATGTCCTGCACGATTCGATGCCGCACGACATCGCGGCCGGTGAGGCGCACGAACCCGATGCCGTCCACCTCCCCCAGCATGGTCTCCAGCCCACCCAGCCCGGTACGGCTGTTGGGCACATCCACCTGGGTGACGTCGCCGGTGATCACGGCCTTCGAACCGAAACCGATGCGGGTGAGAAACATCTTCATCTGTTCAGGAGTTGTGTTCTGGGCCTCGTCGAGGATGATGAACGACTCGTTCAGCGTGCGGCCCCTCATGAAGGCGAGGGGAGCCACTTCGACGAGGCCACGGTCGATCATGCGTTCCATGCCATCGCCGCCGACCATGTCGTGCAGGGCGTCGTAAAGGGGGCGCAGGTAGGGGTCGACCTTCGCCATCATGTCGCCGGGAAGGAAACCCAGGCGCTCGCCCGCCTCGACCGCGGGGCGAGTGAGAATTATCCGTTGCACTTCCCCGGCTTGGAGAGCCCTCACCGCAACCGCAACTGCCAGCCACGACTTCCCGGTGCCGGCAGGGCCGATACCGAAGGTGATGACGTTTGAATCCATCGCCTCGACGTAGGTCTTCTGACCACTCGACTTCGGGCGGATCACCTTGCCCCCGTCGGCTTTCAGGATTTCGTGGCTGAATACCGACGATGGGCGCTCATCAGCGCGGACCATGTCGATCGTGCGATCGAGGGTGCGAGGATCGAGGCGATGGCCCTTCTCGGCCAGCACCACCAACTCCTCGAACAGGGTGGCCGCCACGCCTGCGCCGGAGCCGGCGAGGTGGACCTCGTTGCCGCGCACGATGATGTCGGTGTCGGGGAAGGCTTCCTCGATACGTCGCAGATGCCGATCGTGTTCCCCGAGCAGAACACTCATGAGATGGTTGCCGGGGACGCGGATGGTGGTGTTGGAATCGGTCATCGTCTGTCGCGATGGTACCGCCCAAGGCTCCCCTGACGACAGACGTTTACCGCTCACTACGCTTGAGGATCGTGGACATGGCAGCTCAACCCCCTCGACGACCCGTGAGTCTCAGCGCCGGCGACCCCCTGGCGGGTCTCAATCGCTGGGTAGCGGAAGGGTCCGTCGACGCCGCGGCGCGGGCCCGCGCGCGCCAGAAGTGGCTCGAACGTCAGGCCGCGGAGGAGGCGACGGTGATGGGGGTGCTCGCCGACCTCGCCGAGCGCGGCAGGGCCCTGACGCTCACCACCATGACGGGCTACCGCAGCCGGGGCACCGCCGCGGCGATCGGTGCCGACTTCGTCATCATCCGCGAGAAGCGCCTGGGCGACGTGATCGTGCCCGTCCGCAAACTGGCCACAGTGAGGGCAGCGCCCGGCGACGACGCTCCCACCGGCGACCGCCCCGTCGCCTTCGAGTTGATGCTGGCGGACGCCCTTGTCGAACTGGCGGCCGACCGCCCCACGGTGGTGGCCGCGGTTGGCAACGAGGAGATCCGTGGGGAGTTGAAATCGGCCGGCTTCGATGTCACAGCGATCGAGCTCGATGGGCCCCGCCGCGAGCTAGTGCACATAGCGGTGGCGGCGCTCGACCATGTAGTGATCCTGAGACGTTGACGCTCAGGATCGCCGGGAGCGCCTCTGTCGTTCCAGGAAGCGGTAGACGTCGAGCAGGTCGATACCGGGGAATGGGCTGAATTCCCGCTTCGATGGCGGGAGGGCGGAGAGCACATGGCTGCGCTCAGCGGCCGACGGCCAGGCATGGTCGGCCCACTGCTCCATCAGCACCGGGTCGGGCTGGATCTCGCGCTCTCGGGCGTATTCGCGCCGCAAGGTGTCGCTGCCCCTGAATCGGTGGGCGACATGAGCGGGGGTACCGAGGGTTATCGAATGAGGAGTGCGGTCGGTCTCCGTCTCGATGTAGGTGGTGCAGAAGAACTCATCGTGATCGGTAACGGTGTACTGGCTGTGGATCAGGAAGCTGCCCGTGGCGTTCCAGGCCTGGCGACTCCCCCACTGGCGGGGTACACGCTCGCCCTCATGGCCCTCGTCACTCGAGGTGGGGAACTCGATGCCGTCGTTCTCATAGGCCTTGTCGATCACTCCTTCCCGATCGGTGCGCAGGAAGTGACAGGGGATGTCGAAGTGGCGGGTGGCGAGATTGGTGAAGCGATGAGCTGCCATCTCATAGGAAATGTAGAAGACCTCCTTGAGGTCCTCCACAGAGATATCGCTTGCCCCGTCGGCTTCGCGCAGGAACTCCACGGCGGGGGCTTCGGGCGCAAGCACCGCGGCGGCGAAGTAGTTCGACTCGACGCGTTGGCGGAGGTACTCACCGAAGTCGGCGGTGTCTGAGTGGTCGAGGGCGAAATGGCCGAGTGTCTGGAGTACCACGCTTCGCGCCTGCCGAATCTTGAGGCCACCGCGGTCGGGGATGAAGATGATCTTGTCGCGCTGATCGGTGATACTGCGGGCCGATCGAGGCATGTGATCGACGCGCTCGATTCGAAAGCCACAGAAAGCCGCAAGCTCGGTGAGTACCCGTTCGCTGATGGGGCCCGAGCCTGAGTAGCCGGCGGCGTCGAGAGCACGCGCAGCTACTGTCTCCACATCAGCGAAGTAGTTGTCTCGTTGCCGCATCTCCGCGCGCAGCTCGTTGTTGGCAGCCCGGGCCAGTTGGCCGACATGGGTGTCGTGCGCCGTCATCGGCTGTTCGGCCTCGGTGAGGGCATGCCAGAGGGTGACAATGTGTTCGAGCACGTCGTCGGCAACTTTGGCCGACGGCTTCAGATGGGGCAGGCCGAGCGATACGTAGCGAGGGTCGGCCTGGGCCCGTTCGACGGTGATTTCCAGCTCCGACCGACGATCAGGCGCGGTGCTTTCGAGGAGGGCGATCGTGCTCGTGTCGAGTGCGGTGGCCAGGTCGCCGATGAGGCCGAGCTTGGGCTCAACCTTTCCGTTCTCGAGTTGGGACAGGTAAGGAACCGGTCGGCCCACCAGTTCACTGAGGTCGGCGAGCGTTGCTCCCTTGCGGCGGCGGGCGTAGCGGACCCGTTGACCGAGTACAAGAAGGTCAAGCTCCTCCGCCATTGCCTAAACTCTGACAGATCTTTCGAATAACGCAAACGATTCCGCACCAACGTGACGGAAGTCATGTTGTTCTTTTCTTCGTGCCTGCTGATCATTGCGATATGGCCGCGGTTGGCTCTCTTCAGCAGGGCATCTCCTTCACCGAACACCCGTCCACGGCCGCGATCCTCACCCCGCAGACACAAGACTTTCTGGCCGGGTTGCATCGCCGTTTCGAATCCGAACGCCGCAAGCTCATGACCAACAGGATCGAGCGCCAGACATCGATCGATGCGGGAGCGCGCCCCTCGTTTGCCCCCGAGACCGCCCACATCCGTTCGGGCGACTGGCACATCGCACCTGCTCCAGCCGATCTCAGGAATCGGCGAACCGAGCTCACCGGCCCCGTCCACCGCGAGGCGATGGTAGAGGCACTCAACTCCGGCGCCAGCGTGTTCATGGCCGACTTCGAGGACACGACCTCGCCCACGTGGGCCAACTGTCTGGAGGGCCAACTCAACCTGAAGTACGCCTACGCCGGCTCCCTCGTTAACGAAGACCGAGTCGAGACTCGTGCCACGCCGGCCGAGCCGCCCACACTCGTCGTCCGCACTCGCGGTTGGCACCTGCTCGAGCGGAACCTCGCCATCGACGGTGAGCCCATCGCTGCCTCACTTTTCGACTTCGGTGTCTGCCTGTTTCACAATGCACGAGCCGCGCTCGACTCGGGCTCGGGACCCTACTTCTACCTGCCCAAGGTCGAAGGCGCCGCCGATGCCCGCCTGTGGCGAGAAGTTTTCAGATGGGCCGAAGAGACGCTGGAACTGCCCCAGGGAACGATCCGGGCCACGGTGTTGATCGAAACGATCCTCGCTGCCTTCGAGATGGACGAGATCCTCTTCGAACTGCGCGACCACGTCACCGGCCTCCACACCGGCAACTGGGACTATCTCTTCAGCATGGCGAAGACGTTCCATCACGACCCAGAGTTCATTCTCCCAGACCGTCAATGTCTCAACGCCACCACTCCCTTCATCCGGGCCTTCACCGAGTTGCTCGTTTCTGTCTGTCACCGCCGCGGCGCCCACGCCATCGGCGGGATGTCCGGCGTAGTCCCAGACTCGGTCGATCCGACTCGGACGGCCCCCAGCCTGCGTTCGATGGCCGTCGACAAGAGGCGTGAGGCCGGCGACGGCTTTGATGGCACGCGGATCGCCCACCACGGCCTGGTCGACGTGGCCGAAGCAGAGTTCGATCGCGTGCTCAGCTATCGGCCCAACCAGGTCGAGTTCCAACGCGACGACGTCTACGTCACCGCGGGCGACCTCCTCGCCGTGGCGTCGACACGCGGGGAGCGCACCGAAGACGGGCTGCGTCGCAACGTCAGTATCGCCTTGCACTATCTGGGTGAATGGTTGACGGGCAACGGCGCGGTGGTGATCGACGACAATCTCGAAGACGCGGCGATGGCTGAGCTCTGCCGAACACAGATCTGGCAGTGGCGTCATCACGGCGTCGCCCTGTCGAACGGCATGACGGTCGACGACGCCATGCTCAGCCGGATATTCGATGAAGAGTTCGATCTCCTTCGCGATCAACTCGGTGAGGATGAGTGGGCGGCGGGCCGGTTCACCGAAGCGCGTCGGATTCTGCACGAGGTCACCTTCGCTGACGAGCTCTGCGACTATCTGACGATCGCCGCCGATCCCCTGCTCTGAGCCGGCACCCGGCGCTCACAGACGGGCGACAGGAGCCGACAGGTTGGGTGTATGCCCGACCTGTCGACCCTTACGCGTCCGGACACCACCAGTCCTGGACGCTCCCATGATCGATCTCTCGCGTTGGTCGCGGTGGTCGTGGGTGTCCTGATCGTCGCCGCCTCGCTTCTCCGCCACGACGGCGACATCGCGGGACTCATCAAGTTCGGTGGGGGCGACTCCGTCGCCGAACGGACCGCCCACGTCGAAGACGTACTCGGGCGAGACGTTGCCACCGTCGACCTGCTCGGTCACGACGGATCGATGTTCTTCCTCCAAGGGCTCGACCCCTTCTTCTTGGATGGCGATGAGCACGCTGTGTATCTCGATCGGCCGGTGTACCGGGCTCAGCGCATGCTGTTTCCGGTGATCGCCGGCGTCGGCGGTCTCATGCCGGCAGAAGCACTCCTTTGGTCGATGGCCATCACCAACATCGCTGCGCTCGCGGTGGGAACGGTGGGGGCAGGTCGTCTGGCTCGTCGGCTGGGCGGCTCGGCGTGGCTCGGCCTGGCCTTCACTCTCAATCCCGGGGTCATCTTCGAGTTCGACATATCGGGAGCGGGTCTTGTGGCGTTCGCAGCCGCGATCTGGGGCACCCTCGCCATCGAGGAGGGCAAGCTCAGATCGGCGATCATCTGGTTCACCGCGGCTGTACTGGCCCGCGAGGTGATGCTTCTCTATCTGGCCGGGGTGTGTCTCTACCGCCTTTGGCGAACGCGGAAGATCCCCTGGCTGCTGGGCGCGGTCCCGGCACTGGCCGCGGCGACATGGGCGCTCTACGTGCGCATCCAACTCGACTCCCACGACGGGGTCGATGAGGTGCAGGAGTTCGGTCCGCCGTTGGGCGGCATGCTCGATTCGATCTCGAACTGGCTGGACAATCCCGTCGATCTCGGTGTCATCGCCGGGCTCATCGTGGTGATGCCCCTGCTGGTCGTACATGCGATCCGCCGCCCCAACGCGCTGGCCTGGGGAGCCGCAGGATTCATCATCGTCGCGGTGCTGCTCACCCAACAGGTCTGGTGGCGATTCTTCGACGTGAGCCGAGCCATCGCCCCGGTGATGACCGCCTATGTGATCACTGCGTTCAGCGAACCGTCACATAAAGCGGATTGCGTCGACGCGCCTTCGTGAACACCACCTGCCACAGCTGAAACACCCGCACTCGGAAGCTGGCCGCGGATCCGAGCAGGTAGTAGTCCCAGGTACGCCGGAAGCGGTCGTCGTAATGAGGGAGCTCGTCCCACCGGGCACTGATGTTGGCGTTCCACTCCATCAGGGTGCGGTCGTAGTCGGGACCGATGTTGTGGACATCTTCGATCGTCCATGCGCCCTCCGCGGCCTGAGAGATCTGGCCCAACGACGGCAGCACACCGCCCGGGAAGATGTATTTGTCGAACCAAGGATCGGAGTGGGTTTTCGACTCGTTGGACCCGATGGTGTGGTGCAACATCATCCCGTCGTCATCGAGCAGGGCGTTGCACCGTTCGAAGAACTCCGGGAAGTTCTGAGGTCCCACATGCTCCATCATCCCCACCGAAACGATTCGATCGAAGGTCCCGGTGAGGTCTCGGTAGTCGGCCTGTTGGATCGATACCGGCAGACCGGCGGTGCGTTCACGAGCGACTTTCACCTGTTCGATGGCCGGCGAGATTCCGGTCACGTGCACGTCGTAGCGTTCGGCCGCGAATTGGGAGAATCCGCCCCAGCCACAACCGATGTCGAGAATCCGCATGCCTCTTTCGAGGCCGAGCTTGCGACAGATCAGATCGAGCTTGGCCTCCTGAGCGGTGTCGAGATCGTCTGCATCGCGCCAGTAACCACAGGAGTAGATCATGCGCTTGTCGAGCATGCGTTCGTACAGATCGTTGCCGATGTCGTAGTGGGCCGACGCGTTCTTCTGGGCTCGCTTCACCGTCTGTCGGTTGGTGAGCCGCGACGTGGCCACGAGCTTCAGGAGGGCGGCGCTGGGGCGAAAGATGTCGCGCAGATTCGCCTCCTGCCCGGTGGCAATGAACTCATCGAGTTGGTTGGCGCTCCACCAGCCATCCTGATAGGCCTCTCCGAGCCCGAGCTCGCGATCGCGAATCACGCGTTGGTACAGGCGATCGTCGTGGACGTGGATGTCCGCCGGACCATCGCCGCCGATGACGACACCAAGCTCCTCGAGGGTGTCGCGAATGAACTTCTCCGCCTGCATGCTGGGTACCTCCGGACGTGTCGTCAGATGATTATCGCGCTTCTTTCAGTGGTCGACCAGCCTGGCGTGCAGTCATGGCGGCCATCTAGCTTCAGTGGCTCGTGTTCGCCCGGTCAATCGCCGCATCAAGGGCAGCCCGCGCTTCAGCGGCCGCCGCCTTGATCGACAGGTGGCGTCCACCATCGATACAGCCCGACGCCTGGGCGCCCAATGCCTGGCTGATCGCCCGACTCGCGTTGGCCCGGGGGTTATGGCCGTTCCCCTCCATCGCACCCAGGAGACGCCCGCCGGTGTGGGCATCGCCGGCCCGGGCGAGCACGATTGCGGTCACACCGAACAGGTGGCTGGTACCAGCGAGATAGTGGTGCTCGAGCGCCTCCTGAAGGCTGTCACGGCACCGCTTCAGCACCAGTGCCAGATCGTCGCTCGACGCCGAGAAATGGATGACCAACCCTACGATCAGATGGACGGCGAGGTGAACCGGATGGATCGATCGGGCCTTGTCGAGCCCGACGTCCCAACGCCTGACCGCCTCGTCTCGGTCCGCGATGGACGCGGCGAGACCCTCGGCCCAGCACGCGATGGCAGCCGCGGTGGCACTACCCGTGGCATCGGCGATCATCCTCACCTCAACCGCTTGCTCGGCTGCCGCGGGCGAAGGTTCGAATGCGGCAAGGTGAAAGGCGCGCATCGCGTGGGCCCACAATCGACTACCGAGAACGGCTTCATCGAGGTTGTCGACCCACTCCTCGGTGACGGTGGCGCTCTTCTCGGCGTCAAGCAGATTGTTGAGGTACTCCGCCGAGAGGGCAATCCGGCAGAAGCCGTGACGGTCGACCGGATCCATGTCCAGCCCGGTCTCGGCCAGTGAGATCACATCGGGCTTCACGGTGAGGTAGGCCCCGACGGCCTTCAGGCCGTAGAGACTTCCTGCCTCGGCGCGGTCCTCGAACGGTTCAGACCCGAGGTCGTCGAGCCAGGCGAACAGTTCGAACCTCATGGCGAAACTCGCGAAGTGGCCCAGGGCCAGCACCAGCGAGGCCGCCTCGTCGAGCTCCCTCATCGTGAGCTTCGTTTCGAAGGCTGCTCGGATATTGGCCCACTCGCGGGTGAGGTGATCCCAGATATCGGTCTCATCGGCGGAAAGGAGAGCATCGCCGTGGCGAGCCGCCATTTCGGTGTAATAGTCGGCGTGGCGGAGGAAATAGGCGGAACTCGTGCCGCTGACGTCGAGCTGCTCTTGGCCGAACTGGCGAAGGGTCTCCAACATGGTGAAACGAATGCGGCCGACGCCGCGTTGGCTAACTACCATCGACTTGTCGACGAGCGCCATCAAAACGTCGAGCGTCTCGATGCTGTCGGCGGCGTCATCGAGGCAGACAGACTCCACCGCTGCGAGGGTGAAGCCACCAGAAAACACCGAAAGCCGATCGAACAGGGACGCCTGGCGATCATCGAGTTGCTCGTAAGACCATCGAATCGTGTCGCGAAGGGTCTCGTGACGACCTCCTCGACGGCCGCCACGAAGCACCCGGAAACGGTCGTCGAGCTTGTCGACCAGCTGGGCCGGGGTGAGCACGCGCACCCACGCCGCGGCGAGCTCAATGGCCAGCGGCATGCCGTCGAGACGACGACATATCTCCTTGACGTGTTCTACATCGTCGGCCTCAGCTCGGAAATGGGCATCGCGTTCGAGGGCGCGCTCGCAAAACAGATCGAATCCGGCCGAGTCGGGATCGAGGGGCGAAAGCCCGTAGAGCTGCTCGCCAACCATGCCGATGGACTCCCTGCTCGTGGCAAGAATCCCGGGCCCATCCACCGCGAGGATTGCCTCGACGACTGGTCTGACGGTTGAGGAAACGTGCTCACAGTTGTCGAGGATGAGAAGGATCTGTCGCCCTTCGAGGAAGCTCGCGATGCTCTGCACCAGGGTCATGCCAGGTTGAGTACGAGCACCGATCGCGTCGGCAATCGCGTCGTCTATCGCAGCCCCATCGCCAATGGGCGCCAGTTCGCAAAGGACCACACCCTCCGGGTAGCGCGCCGTCAGCGCGCGTCCGACATCGATCGCCAGTCTGGATTTACCCACTCCTCCGGCGCCGACCAGGGTGATGGCGCGGTGATCGTCGAACAGAGACGCGGCGGCCGCGACGTCGGTGTCTCGGCCGATCAGCCGGTTGGGCTGGGTGGGCAGGGGGCGGTGCACGGGAGCGACTCTCGAACGCGGGGGTCGATGGTCCTCCAATAGGTCGCTGGAAACGACGAAGGAGATCTGCTCGGTGCCGATCCCCTTCAGCACGTGTTCGCCCTGACCTGCGAATTCGATCCCCCGTACCAACCGGGAGACCGTGTCCGACACGGCGATCTGATCCCCGTTGGCGATGTCGGTCACCCGCGCCGCTCGGTTTACCGGCGGCCCGTAATAGTCGCCGCAGCTCTCGGTGGCCTCGCCGACATGGAGGCCCATTCGCACCTTGAGGCGGACCCGGCCGCGCCAGTCAGCCGTCTGGAGTCGACGCTGGCCTTCCATCGCGGCCTCGAGCGCCTTCTGGGGAGAGCTGAACACGGCCGCGAACCCATCACCGGTGCGCTTGAACACGTCGCCCTCGTTGTCACCAATGGCCCCCGCGAGGAGTTGATCATGGTGTTCGAGAGCACGGCTCATGTCGTCGATGTCGGCCTCCCATCGCTGGGTCGAACCCTCGATGTCGGTGAAGAGGAAGGTCAGTACCCCGGTGCGCGACAAGGCGTTCATCGCGCCACTGCCTCTCGCTCCTTCAAGTCTCCGCTCGACCCCTCGGCGACATGAACGGCGGTATCGGCCACTTGCGTCCCCCCGCTTCTGAATCTCGGTGAGCGTAGTTCAGCCGTCGGCGCTTGGTGAGATAAGTCGGTGGCGCAAGACCTTGCCTGTCTCTGTCCGGGGGAGCTCATCGATGAACACCACCTCACGAGGCACCTTGTGGCGGGCGAGCGACTCCCCCACCAGGCGACGAATCGTGGACTCGACGAGGCTTTGGTCGCCGAGCACCACGAACGCAACCAGTCGCTGACCGAACTTGTCGTCGTCGACGCCGACCACCGCCGCGTCTGCGACACCGGCGATGGTGAGCAGGAAATCTTCCACCTCCCGGGGGAAGACATTCTCTCCGCCACTCACGATCATGTCGTCGGCTCTGCCGGTGACGAACAGGCGCTCGTTGTCGTCAAAATGTCCGATGTCTCCCGAAGACATCAGCCCGTCGATCATCTCCTTGGTGCCGCCACCGGTGTATTCCTCGAACTGGGCGGAGCTGGCGACGAAGATCCGACCGTCCTCCCCGGCCGGGACCGGCCGACCTTGATCGTCGAAGATTTTCACCGTGGTGCCCGGGATCACCCGGCCGGCGGTGCCGGAGGCGACGGCGAGATCCTCCGGAGTGGCCACCGTCGCCTGCCCCACCTCGGTAGATCCATACACGTTGTAGAGGTTGGGGCCCACCCTGCGCAGCCATTCCTCGGCTACCGGGCCCGGCAGCGCGGATCCGCTGGAGGCGACCATCCGCAAGCGGGCGAGATCTCCGGTGCTGAGGTCGTCGGAGCCGAGCAAACGCTGGATCATTGCGGGAACCACCACGAGCACCGTGGCATCGTTGTCGATCACCATTGCGACGGTCTGCGCCGGGTCGAAGGTGGGCGACAGCACAACGGTGGATGCCAACGAGATCGCCATTGTGAGATGAGCGAGACCCCATGCGTGAAAGAGAGGCGGGGCGATGACGAACACGTCGCCGCTGCGAACCGGGAGGCGATCGAGGATGCCGACCGCGGCAGCCATGTCGATGGCAGCTTCGCGACGGGCTCCCTTCGGCGTACCGGTCGTGCCCGATGTGAGGAGCACCGGTGCCAGCATGCGGGGCCGGTGAGGGGCAGCGAACCGGCGCCGGTGGCGGAGATCGTGCAGCGTGAGATCCCCGACGCCGTCGGACGTCACCACCGGCCCGACGAACCCGGTGGCCTCCACCACCGGACCGAATCTCTCGTCGCTGACGAGGGCTGCGACCGACTCCCTCGAGAGGACTGCATCGAGTTGGGGTATAGCGAAGCCGGTATTGAGCATGACCGGCACCAGCGATGCCTTGGCCGCGGCCACCGACGCCTCCACGAAGTCGCGATGGTTGAGACAGAGGATTCCCAGGTGGTGGCCGGGTTCGAGACCGAGGTCGGCCAACCCTGCTGCCAGGGCGCTGGATCGCCGATCGAGCTGGAGGTAGCTCAGCTCACCGCGATGGTCGATTACTGCAGCCCGCCTGGGATGACGCAGAGCCGCGGCCGCCGTGGCCGCACCGAGCGTCGCTCCCCAGCGGAGCAGACCTGCCCCGCTCGCGGCGACACGGACAGGGTCGAGGAGTCCCAGCCGCCGGGCGACGCCGAATATCAAGCCGGTCCCAGGCCGGCAGCTTCCGCCAGCACCTTGATCTCAGTGAGGTGGTGATCGAGCAGATCATCGAGATCGGGCACGAGTTCACGACACGCGACCAGTCCGAAGTCGAGCGAATCGAGGTAGCTCTGCACCGTGATGTTGAGCCCTATCCCTTCGGTAATAGTGGACACCGGGAAGAAGCGCACCATCTTCGCGCCACCCATGTAGAGCGGCTGGCGGGGGCCCGGCACGTTGGATATCACCACATTGACCGGGGAACCCGCCGCCCGGTCGGCCAGGTGGAGAGATCCCGCGAGGCGAGACACCTGACTCACGATCGCCGGCGTCGCGAAGTCGGCCATCTCGACGAGGGTGTCGGCGGGAACCATGTCGAACTGCTGCTTTGCCCGGTTCATCGAGTCGTGCATGGCTTGCACGCGGGCTAGTGGATCCTCGAGATGGGTGGGTATGGCAACGAAGACCGCAGACACCCGATTTGTCCAGCGGTCGGCTTCCTCGCCGGTCCGGATCGACACCGGCACCATGGCCCGGAGGGGCTCGTCGGGTAGTGCGTCGTGGGAGAGCAGGTAGCGGCGTAGGGCGCCCGCGGTGACCGCCATGACCACATCGTTCACGGTGGCGCCCAGGGCCGCCTTGATCGCCTTGACGTCGGCCAATGGAGCCGAGCCCATCGCAAGACGGCGGTTCGGGCCGATCGAACGGTTGAACGGCGTGGGTGGAGCAAGCACCTGAGGCAGACGCCTGTCGCGCTCGACCGAGGTGAGCCCGCCTAGCTTCGAAGGAAGCTGGCGGCGCAGCTGGTCGACGGTGTTGGCCACTCCCCTGCTCCTGCTCGCGTCGGCAAGCCGGCGCAGCATCCGCATCTGCACGCGAGCGGCACGGCCGGGCGTGCGAGCCATGTTGAGAACGGTGCGGCCGATCAGCTCGAGGTTGTGGGGTTCGTCCTCAGGCTCCCAGCCCTCTTCATCCCCTTCGATTTCGTCGCCGGCGGGGTCGCTGTCGAGCATCAACATCAGCATCTCCACGCCCGATGCACCGTCGATGGTGGCGTGGTGCACCTTGGTGAGAATCGCGAACTCGTCATTTTCGAGGCCCTCGATCACATAGACCTCCCACAAGGGTCGGCTGCGGTCGCAGGGTCGGCCGATGATGCGGGCCACCTGGGTGGACAGCTGCTCAATGGTGCCGGGGCTGGGGAGGGCCATGTGGCGCACATGAAAATCGAGATCGAAATGGGGGTCGTTGATCCAGTAGGGGTGATCGAGTCCGAGGGGGACTTCCACCAGCTTGCGGCGCAGCGGCTCGAGGAGATGGAGTCTCTTCTCGAGCTGACGGTGGAAGGCCTCGTAGGGGCTGAAGTCGGGGTCGTCGGGTCGCTGGTAGACCACCACGCTGCTCACATGGCCGAATGAGTTCGGTGTCTCGATCGACAAGAACGCGGCATCGAGCCCGGTGAGCTGTTTCATGTCGGCTGGCCTTCAGGCTCGCGATGGGGCTCGAAGCCGCTGAGCACGGTGGAGTGGAGGGCATCGTCGATGAAACGACGCACGCTGGGCTCGAAGGCGAACGAAAGGTGGGCGCCCTGGTACCACAGGATCTCCGGCTGATCCCAGTGCTCCCAGAGAGTCTTGACGTTGCCGGGCCGAACCCATCGATCGGCGAGACCGGCAAAAATGAAGCGCTTGTCGACATCGATCACCGGGTCCATCGCAAGCGGCGACACCACCCGGTTGGCCCGTTCGAGAGAGCGCCAGCTCAGCCCCCACTGCTCGTACCAGGGCGGCAGGAGCGGCTCGACGTTGCGGCGCATCCCCCGTACCAGGTCCGGCTCGGGAATACCCGCGATCGCGCAGGCGAGGTCGTCTTCGAAGCAGGCGGTGAGGGCGGTGAAGTAGCCACCGAGAGACAGGCCAAAGGCGCCCACCGCGGTGGCCTTCTGATCGTTCTGGATCCACGACTTGAGCCGGCGGATGTCCCATAGACCCTGGGCCGCGGTGTAGATCAGGTTCATAGCTCCGCCGAAGAGCACCCGATCACCCGACATTCCCACCGAGCGGGGGCCGTGGAGGGGCTGAACGGGGAAGGCGAGATTGAGGCCATATTTGTGATGAAGCCGCTTGGCCTCGAAGGCCCAGAGGTCGACGGCCGGAGAACCGGTGCGGTAGCCGTTGATGCATATCAGCCAGGGTCGTGGCTCGCCCTCGTGGCGAAGCACCCAGGCATGACCGGTGGCGTTGGCTTCGTATCCGAGCCAACGATCGCGGCCCGGCTCATCCTCGTGAGGCTCGAAACCGCTCTCGAAGCTCAGATGCTCAAACGGCATCCCCCACGCGTCGTGGGGCCCCAGCTCCGGGTGCTCGAGCACAGGCGGCGTGTGGTGGTACGACCTCGGATCGTCGACCCAGCCCCGCTCGTTGTACATGTCGACCGCGTCGCCCAGCTCGTTTCGAAGGCGGCGGCGGAAATCCATGTTGGGGACCCGCACCCGACTACGCAGGATCTCGGCCTGTAGGGCCCACTCATCGAACGCCCACTTCGCGGCAACCGTAGGAGAGAGTCGGAGGCTCGGCAGGTCTGGCTCGCGATGCCCCACCACCCAGTCGCGGGTGTAGCCGACCATTTTCGAAGCGATCCTCATGAGGCTCTCTCTTCTATGGGCTATGACTTGGCACCCCCGACAGGACTCGAACCTGCAACCGCCGGGGTAGAAACCCGGTGCTCTATCCAGTTGAGCTACGGAGGCAAAAACAGGGTACGCCGCAGCAGGGCTAGGCGGTACACTTCGGGTCCTGCTGGTTCTCCAGCATGGTGGGCGTAGCTCAGTTGGTTAGAGCGCCTGGTTGTGGTCCAGGAGGCCGGGGGTTCGAATCCCCTCGTTCACCCGTAGAATTTGCAGTCAGAAATTCATGCACCTCTAGCTCAATTGGTAGAGCATCGGACTCTTAATCCGCAGGTTCTGGGTTCAAGTCCCAGGGGGTGTACCACGAGAAACCCTAGGTCACGGGCATTGTCCGGTCGGCCTGGGGTTTCGACGTTTTCGCGTGATTTACGCCCGCAGTAAACCGGAACACAGCTACCGGAACTTGACAAGCAGCCCGGCGCAGGCCCTCGTTCTCCTGCTCGAGCAACCGCAACCGCTTCTTCGGTTCGCGGTTCTCGGATCACTTGTCGTTCGTGAGGCCCGGGCGGACACCGTTCTACGTCGTGACATTGGTGCCGGTTCCTTCCTGCCCGACCACAATGGATCGAAACAATGAAACCGCACAACATCTTGATACGTGCCCCAAGACATGATCCCGGCTTCTGCGAGTCAGGCAACACTTTTGAGCTGGCGATGGCGGCGCTCGAACTCCATCGGGGAGATGTTCCCAAGGGCTGAATGTCGCCGAGTCCGATTGTAGAACCCTTCGATCCAATCAAACATGGCGGCCGATAGCTCGAGCCTGGTCGACCATTTCTTGGTGTTCAGCAGCTCAGTCTGCATCCGGCCCCAGAGCGACTCAACCATCGCGTTGTCATACGCGTCTCCGACGGTTCCCAAGGACTGAACCAATCCAGCGGAACGGACATGGCTGCTGAACGCCCACGACGTGTATTGCGGCCCATGATCCGCGTGGACCACCATCCCCAGCGAAGGCTTTCGAGCGTTGATAGCCATCGCGAGCGCAGAGTTGACCATCGCGGCTGTGGGTCTGGCATCGATCGACCAACCGACAATCCTTCGCGACCAGGCATCGAGCACGACGCAGCAGAACACTCGCCCTTCTCGCGTTGGGTGTTCGGTGATGTCTGACATCCATAGCTGGTTCGGGCCGTCACGGCCGAAATCGCGGTTCACGAAGTCTTCGCTTGTGGCGATGTGTTTGATATTCGGACGACCTTTTCGGCGTTTCGGGAGGCCCCCAATCCCAAGCTCGCGCATCACTGCACGGACGAGCTTGTGGTTGACGCGTTGGTTGTACATGTCGTCGAGCTCGGCTTGCACACGGCGCCATCCATAGGTGCGTCGCGATCTCTCCCAGATCTCTGTGATGACGTCGCGGAGCCACGCACGGCGGATCGACCTCACTGACGGGGGCTTGGTCCGCCAGACAAAGAACCCAGATGATGCGATATTCAGTAGCCGGCAGCAGGCTTTGAGCGAGTGCCCTTCAGTCCCCATCGTCTCGATGATGGGGTACAGGTCTTTTGGGCGCGCCACCCGGCCCTCATCGAACAACGTTGCCGCTCGTTTCGTGGCGGCCAACTCGGTTTCGAGTTCACCAATACGGCGTCGAGCTTCTCGTAACTCACTTGATTGATGTGACGGTGTGCCGGGATCAAGTCCTTGATCGACCCGGTCTTGCTTCTTCCAACGAAAGATTGTCGATTGATTGAGACCGAGCTCTTCCGCGATCACAGCGACGGGTTTGCCGTCGTGGACTTGGTTGATGACCATGGCCCGATATTGGGGCGAGTAGGTGAAAGGCATCAGATTCCTTTTCGGTTCTGTGCCGTCAGTCTCACAAACCCAGGTCACATTTTGGGGCACGTATCATCTGGGCCACTCTCAAGGGCTCAGCTCAACTCACCGACCGTCTCGACGCTCACCGGATCGGGTGGTCGATCACGGTGCGGCTCACACCATCATGAATACAGCAATGGTCTCTCAGGGGTTCGTCCAGGTCACCGTGGCGGTGACAGGATCGGTTCCACCGGTTGCACTTGGGCCTCCCGTCATGCCGATGGTGATCCTGTAGGTGTCCCTCCCAGGTTCTGGTGATCCGGGTATGAGTTGAGCCGAGAAGGTGAAGGTGGTGTCGGCGCAGCCAGGCGGGTCTGGGAACGAGTGCGAAGGCCCGATCACACCCATCGGGATGTAGATGTCGAGCAGGATCGTCGTCGATGACGATGCGTTCGGGCACGGCATGGCGACCGAGTGACTCTTGGAACCGGTGGCGGGCGCGGCGGTTGTGGTGGGTGCCACCGCGGTTGTGGTGGGCGCCACCGCGGTTGTCGTGGGCGCCACCGCGGATGTCGTCGTGGGCGCCACCGCAGTCGTCGTCGTAGGTGCCACCGCCGTCGTCGTCGTAGGTGCCA
>CAXMSE010000041.1:0-93091 GCA_964196195.1 uncultured Gammaproteobacteria bacterium
GCTACCAGCGCAGACAGTTCCTTGAGGGTCCGGCCGGTGTCGATGATGTCATCGACGATCAACACGTCGCGGCCGCCCACCTCGAGGTCGAGGTCGCCCCGCAGGCTCAACGACTCTCCCGGGGTGAACCCGTCCACATACGACGAGGCCGTGAGGAAGGCAAGCTCGGTCTCGGTGTCCATAGCTCGCACCAAATCGGCGGCGAAGATCGCAGCGCCCTTCAGCACCACGATCACCACGACCCCGTCGTCGCCGTGATCGCAGTCGATACGCGCCGCCATCTCACTCACCTTCTCGGCGATTGTGTCGGCGCTGAAAAACACGGTGTGCTCGCTTGTCATAGACAACCGGTCTATCGCACCACCCCACCCGGCATTCTGTAGCAGCCTCCGAGCGCTTCATCGAATCGTCCGAGATAGTGAATTCTCGGTTCCGAGGGGCATGCGGTCGCCAACGTTTACATTTGGTAGCGATATCGGTCCGGCGACCCCGATGCCCGATGGGTGCGGATCACGGCTGAGACTCTGCGTCTTATCGGGAAGGAGCGGGTGTGCCTACATAGGAGGCGTTCACGAACTTCCATGTGCCGCTCTCGTTGATCAACGTGAAGTAGTCGAAATTGTGTCGGATGGCCTGGTCATCCACGAACAGGGTGGCATCGGCTCTCACGAACGCAAGCCGACCGCGATCGACGTGCACGGTGAACTCCGCAACTGGTTCCGTGTAGGGCGTTGGATCTATCTCGGCCTCAAGGTCCACCAGAAACTGCTCGAATCTCATGGTAGACGTGGTCCAGTTTCCATCGCGAAGCGATGCAACGCCTATGTTCGCTTCTGCGGCAAACATGTCCGGCAGGGCGTCGAGGTCGTAGCTTCCCATGGCGGCCAGCAATCTTTCCACTGCGGCCTTGACCGCCATTTCGTCCGAGGTGGCGTGTGGCAGCTGCTCATCCATGATGTTTTCGCCATCTCTCGCAAACGAGTCGTCGTCGCGGACGACACTATCGTCGAGGCCTCTTCCGGCGGAGACGATCCGACCCGCTGATCGATTGCTCCGATCGCGGCGCTTGGCTCAGGCAATGGGACTAGTGCTTGCGCCAAACAGAGACGTGGGCTGGAGAATCGCCAGTGAAGGGCGACCGCCGCCAATCGGCCCATCGGTCCTCAAGCGTCATCCCGGCCAGTTGCGCCATGAGATCAAGCTCGGACGGCCAGACATAGCGAAACGATGGAGACCCGATGCGGACGCGATCTCCGTCGATGTGGTAGTGGTGCGAGATCGAGATCTGATTGACGCGATCGACGTACTCCTCGAAGCCGAGATGGTGAGGAGAGACATCGAACGGAAGGATCGACTCGCCCGCCGGAAGGCGGTGCAGTTGGGGAACTCCCGTTTCGATGACGAAACGACCACCAGAAGCGAGATGGGCGGCTGCATTGCGGAAGCAGTCAACTTGTTGCTGCTGTGTCCTCAGGTTTTCAATCGTGTTGTACACCAGATAGACGACAGCTGCTTCGGCGCAGACCTGCGTGGTGGTCATGTCGCCGACCGTCACCGAGACGCGTTCGGCGCCGGCCTTCTTCTGCAACTCGGCGAGCATCGCTTCGGAGAAGTCGATTCCATGAACTGGAGTCACATTCTCAGACAGAGGTAGTGCCAAGCGGCCCGTGCCAACGGCAAATTCGACAGCTGGCCCATCTCCGGCGAGACCAGCGAGGAGTTCAACGGCGGGCTGTACTGCTTCGGCAGTGAAGCGGTCGGCAGGGCCATCGTCGTACACAGCAGCAACCTCTGGTGAGAGGTGGCTGTCAGGCTTGGAGAGGTAGTCGGGCGCAGGCATAGCGCAAGCTTGTCACTGCCCCACCGCCCACGCCCACGACTTTCGCGTTCCATACCACCCCATCAGAATCACCTGTTCCCGACGTCTCTCATGTTCAGCGGCTTCATCCACATTCACTCGATCACGATCGCTCAGTCGAAGCGACTGCAGCGGTCTTCCCAGACGTCCATGTAGTCGCCGAGGATTCCAGAGATCTCTCGGAAGGGTGGTTCGAACTCATCGGGCAGGTGGAGTTCTCGGGTCTCGGCCTCGCCCTTGGCGTTGTGGCTATTGAACTTCACCCACGGATCGGCGCACGTCTCGGTCGTGAGCCGGACGATTTCGTCGACGTCGCCGTCGTTGGCGGCCTGCCACAGCGCTCGGGTGTCTGCAGAGGCGCCCGCCACAGAGTGGTCTCCGGGTGGTCCGAGGCTCTGACGGTAGGAGTTGTAGGACGCTCCGATGATAAAACCGAGAATCGCGAGTGACGGGACAAGCACGAGCGTGGGCTTCACCCACTTCCGCCCTACCAGGCGCTGTCGGCCCGAGGTGGTCAGTTTGATGAGCGCCCAGATGATTCCCAAGCCGCTGCCGACGATGGCCGTGAGTCCAATGGTTATGAAGATCAGGTATCCGACGTCGTCGTTCAACAGCACGAGGATTACTGCGGCCGGGATGAACGACGCGGCGCCAAGCGCGACGTGTTGGGCGACCGGGCCGCCGGTGGTGCGGCGCACGAGCCAGGCCCTGCGGAATCGGCTGATGCCGTAGGTGGGGAAGCCGAACCACACCAGCAGGAATGCGTTGAGGAGGATCATCGGACCGATCGCGCTGCGTGGCGCCGTGGCGAGTCCGACCGCGAGCACAACGAAACCGACTATGACGAGCACGAAGATCACCCCCTTCGACGGCTTGCGATCGCCGGAGAACATCGAGCGCCGTTCCTTGACGGCGCTGGGGATCAGATCCCGGATGGTTCGCCACCACATACCGCGGCCGTCGCTGGCGAACACCATCAGATCTCGGAAGCTTTGGGCCAGGTCCTCGCCGTACTCGTCGCGGAAGTCGCGTGGGTAGGCGACGAGCAACCGCCGATAGGTCCGTTCGTGTCGATCGACGGTATGGGAGCGGCTGGGTGTGGTCATGGTCATGACAGCTCGCCGAGCAGGCGGGTCGGAGCCGCGTGGCTGGATCGTTCGACCAGGTTGGCGAGACGCTGGATCTCCGCTGCGCACACACTCGCGCCAAGTGCGCTGAGCCGGTAGTACTTGCGGCGCTGGTCGTCGAGCACCGGGTCGGGGCGGCTATCGGTCTGTTCGATCAGACCTTGCGCCACTAGTTTCTTGATCGTGCCGTAGAGGGTTCCCGGACCCAGCTTGATGACGCCGTCAGAGAGGCGTTCGACGTCGCCCATGATGGCGTAGCCGTGCCGCTCGCCGCGGTTCAGCGACAACACGATGTGCAGCGCGGCCGGCGCCAAGGGCACGTACGGGCCCGGGTCCGGGGCATCGGATTCATCTGACATTCGCTCACCTCTCGATATATCGATGTTCGATTGACTATATCGATCTCCGAGTGAGTTGTCCAGATGGAATCCACCAGGAAACCCAAAGCGTCGCCCACACATCGGTATCGGCGCACAGCCGCCCAGAACAGTCACACCGTCCGATATGCGCCGATTCCGGACGGTCCCGAAGGATGCCCAATGACGTGACTATCCAGTGGGTACGGAGCTGTGCCACTCCCTCGACTTCGCCGGCCATCAGGGTGGGTGCGACGTGGCAGTCGCCGCACGCCTGGTTGGGGCTGGTGGTCAGATTAAACCCAGCTGAAGGTGTTCACGATATGTGTCGAAGATTCCCCAAATCTCGGCGACCTTACCGTCCTCGAGTCGCATGAAAAGCATCTCCCCCACGTCGACCGACTGACCAGTTGCGGAGTGGCCCTGGTACTCGCCCGTCTGGATGGCCGTCATTCCCATGTGTAGAGCGACATGGTCGCCGTCGTCGACGATGTGATGGATCTCGAAGTGGATGTCGGAGAACGATTCCTTGTGACCGTCGATCAACTCGATCTGTTCGCGGACGCCGTACTGCGCCGGGCCTCCGGCCGTGTGGAAGACACAACCCGTCGCGAAGACGAGTTCCAGGTTCCCATAGTCTCCTGCGTTCCACGCCTCCTGGAACAGGATCCGTGCGATGTCGTGCCCTGTACTCATCGTCAGGTTCCCCTCCTCTTGCCGGTCCTTGCGAGAGCGACGCTACTGCACCCCCGAGCGACCCGCAGTCTGATCAGATCCGGTCTTAATCCGGCGGTCAGTGTTGACCTGCTTCGAGCAACATGCAGTCGCCGATGCTTACGTTTGGTAGCGGTTGCAACTAGCGGCGACAAGCTCGAATCGGCACTGATCGCGCGCTGGGTCCGCGAGCTGAGACAGGCGTGAATACGGAGTGGGGTTCGAGGTGCGGAGGAGCGACACGATCCGCCGGTTATGCGGCGCGGTCGGTGGCGTCGTGCTCGTGATTAGGGGCAGGATCCGGGATGGAAAGTGCCGTCGAGCTCTTGGTCGGCCGGTGTGATTCGCGCGAGTCGGTCGAGGGTCAGGTCGGTGCGTTTCCGCACGAGATTCTAGCGCAGGAGAGAAAGCTCGAGGTGGGTGAACCGAGGAGACCTGTGGCGTGGGCGAGTGAGGGTGTCACAGCAGTGCTCGCGAGGCGGCCAGGATGCGTTCGGTGTTGGGCAGGGCAGCATATTCGAGTTGGCGGGCATAGGGGATTGTTGATTCGACTGCGACCCTGGCGAGGGTGGCGTCGATGCGGTGTTCGGCGATGATCGCGGCTATCTCCCCGGACAACCCGCCGCGGATGTAGTCCTCGTCGACCACAACTACGCGTCCGGTGGCGGTAGCGGCCGATACGATGGCGTCAACGTCGAGGGGTGACACGCTCCGGAGGTCAACGACGTGTGCTTCGACGCCCTCGGCAGCTAGGAGTTCGGCTGCTTCGAGGCTGCGGTGCACGCCGATCCCGACACTTATCAGGGCGATGTCGTTGCCGGCCCGACGGTTGGCCGCGGATCCGAGAGGGACCGGGGCGATGGGGTCAGGGACTGCTCCTCGGCCACCATCGACGGGGGTGTCGAACGTCACCGTGGATCGGCGCGATCCTCCTAGGTAGTCGAGCCAGTAGTCGGCCAACAGTTTGTGTTCGAGAAAGACGACGGGTTCCTCGGTGTCGATGGCGGTGCGCATCAACCCTGCCGCGTCGGCCGGCGTGGACGGCACTACGACGCACAGTCCGGGGATGCCCGAAAGCATCCCCCACAGCACCTGTTCGTGTTGGCCGCCATCGCCGTACCAACCGCCGCACGACGCTCGCACCACGAGAGGGACCTTCCAGGTTCCACCCGAGAACGCTTCATACTTGGCGGCATGGTTGAGTAGGCCGTCGAAGGCGACACCGATGAAGTCGATGAACATGATTTCGACCACCGGGCGGAGTCCTCCCATTGCCGCGGTCACCGCCGCGCCGAGAAACGCCGACTCACTGATCGGTGCGTCACGAACCCGATCAGCGCCGTGACGAACGAGGAGATTGCGTCTCAGCATCCGCACGTCCTCACCGAAGACCACCACCCGCGGGTCTCGGGTCCTCGCCTCATCCAGCGCCACTTCGATAGCGTCGCCAAAGCTCAGTTCGCGGGTCATCGGGCTGCTTCCACAGGCTTGAGCGCCTGCGCTGCCGCTTCAGCCACCTCGGCATCCACCCTCGCATCGATCCCCCGCGCAACCTCGTCGCCCAGACTCCGGCGGGCCCTCCTCAGCGGATCCCAGGACCCGTGGCGGGCATGACCAGCGACGGCGGTTGCCACCCGTCGACCAAGTCCGGCCGCAACCTTGAGCTGGTGAAGAGTGCCCGCGGCCCCCGGGCGACGAGCTGCATCAGCCAGCGGTACCCCGAGCTCTCGGGCCTGAGCGAGAGGACTATGAACTACCCGCAACAGCGGATCGTCGAGGAGGTGGCCGTCGGGACGAACGCACCGCGCGTGCAGAAACGCGGGCTCACGGCGTCGGCGCATCCGATCGATCAACCGCGACGTCACCCGACTTACCCCCAACACATCAGACCCTCTCACTCCCGCGCAACGGAGTCCGAACGCACCGGCCCGCTCGACGGGGCTACCAGTCGTCACCGACTCGGACCTCGTCGTGATCGACCAACGATTGTCTTTGCAGACGAACAACACCGGCAGCGCCCAGACCTTGGCGAGGTTGAAAGACTCCATCAACATCCCCTGATTGAGCGCACCCTCACCGAAATACGCGACCGCCACCGACCCGGGTCGAAGGTGTTCGCCGCTGAGCGCAAATCCGCAAGCCGCCGGCCCCGCCGATCCAACGATCCCATCAGCGAGATGCAGGCGATCCGGTGCCATCAGATGCATGTGTCCCGCCCAACCGTGGTTCAGACCATCCTCGTGCCCGAGCAGCTCCAGCAGCAGCGATAAGAGGTCGACGCCAGCGGCGACGAAGGGACCCGTCGGACGATGGTCACACGCCACCGCATCACCGGACCCAAGGTGAGGCCTTCCGCCCACCAGCCGTTCTGTACGATCTCGACGGCCCGGATCCTCGCCATCGCCTCATACAGCGAGATCAACTCCGTATTGGTCCGGCGCATGATCGCCCCACTCCGGTGACCCATCTCAGCCACCTCCGAGCTTCATCGTCGCAACTCCCCCGACCAGCTGCAAGGCGCGCTACCCCGATCCGGGGTTTCCCCTATTGCGGGCTAGGGCGCCCCGAATCTTCATTCCATGTCGATCGGGGGTTTGTCGGGGAATACTGATGTCATCGCGCCGGCGTAGGTGACCCTCGGTATCGGGCCGAGAGTCAAGGCGCCGTTGTCGTCAAAGCGAATACGGGGTCAGCGCGCTCTCCGCGGCCAGGCGCCGAAGGCGGGACCCGAGGAGATCAACGGCGATGACACCGGCGGACACGAATCGGTTGGTGTGGAACCGTCGACGCTTCGAGGGAATCAGTTCGATTATCGAGAGGTTCGCTGATGGTGCAGGGTGAAGATGCAAGGCTGCTGCACGCCGACGCGAGAAGAGCCCGGTGCGAACAGATGCGCTCCAAGTGATGCTGTCGCCGTGGAAAACGCGGCTTGCGGTATCCACCTCGAGTGACGGGATCGGCTCGGCGAACAGCTCCCCGGTGACGACAACCGCTTTCGCGGCGCCGGGCCGGACCGCCAACGGCTGCATGATCTCCTCGAAGTCGCCGCGTCTCTGGCCTCGGTCGACGACAACACCGAGCCTGTGTCCGGGTTGTGCTCTCAGCTCGCCCAAGCGGCTGATCACACTATTGCCCGCGGCGCGGTGGTGATACGACTCCGCAGCGGCTCCACCGCTGGCAGTGGGGTCGATGGGGAGCAGTTCGCCGTCGCGACCGATGGTGAACACATCGAGCTCGACGACGTCGATCAGGCCGCTCTCGTTGACCGGCGGGGTCATTCCACGACCATAGTCAATGGTTGCGGGCCTGGCATGGGCCTGCGCAATCGGGGAATTTCGACGAGATGGAGAACGGTTCCCGGGTCATGAGCTGTGGAAACGTTCACAAACTTGCGGTGAGGCTCATGTGGCCTCTCGCAACGGTCGACCCATCTGGCCCGCCACGCCTCATTGTTCCCACCGCACATAGCAGCACACAGAATCACAGGCGCACTTGAGATGCAGCCCAACAGTTCGGCCCAGGCGCGACGCTCGATAATCGCGACGCCGCGGCACCATCGACCCCGAGAACGATCCGGCATTCTGTAGCAGCCTCCAACGCTTCATCGAATCGTCCGAGATCATGGATTCTCCGTTGCGAGGAGCATGCAGTCGCCGATGCTCACATTTGGTAGCGGTTCACAGGCCATGATCAGGGCCGACTTTCCGGTGTTCGCGCGATCACTCGATGCTGTTGGCGAGCTCATCGCTCGTTTGTTGGATTTGGAATCGGGCGTAGCGGACTGCATCTCCTGTTTCCATGGCGGCGCCTCTCGCCACAAACTGCGCGAACCGGGCCTCGCCCAGTTCGGACCGCAGGCTGTCGGCGGCTACTTGAAGGTCGATGGCCATGTTGGCGGCAGCCACATGGTGGCTGGTGGCGCCGAGGAGAGTGGCGGCGATCTCGTGGTGTTCAAACCGGTTGAAGAACACCACCATGTTCGCGATGGTGATCATTAGATGGAGGATCGCTCCTGCACGGTGGAGGGAATCGACCGTGGCCGCGTACATGGCCAGACCCTCTTTCAGGTCTCCGTGGACGGCCTCAAGCTCAGCTGTCTCTCGAGCGATCAGCGACTCGAAGAACGGGAGACGATGCTCCCTGGCGTAGACCGTGGCAACCCGTGATGCCTCGAGAGCCCGAACGGGGTCATCTACGGCAAAGGCGCGGCCGTAGCCTGCCAGCGCCCAGGCAACCCAGAATGGGTTGCCATGGCTACGGGCCGCTACCACCGCATCGTCGGCAATCGTCTGTGCCTCGAGGTGTCGTCCGGCGATCGGCAAGGCCCACGCCATGGCACACAGTCCCGCATGAGCCAGCCCCGGTCGGCTGCGGAGTTCAGCGCCGATCTCGATCCAGCTATCGATCTGACCATCGAATGCGTTGGCCAGTCCCTCAAAGCTGCTCGTCCAGCCGGCATTGAACGCGTCGTAGCGGCCCGAATCTTCCAGCGCGGTGGCTGTCTGGGTGTAGCCAAGAGCTCGTCCGGCGTGTCCGGTGAACATGCAGAGGCTGCCGGAGGCATACAAGCGTGGCAGCTGAGGTACGTCCGCACTGGTTGCGGCCTCGATGATCTCCTCGACCCACTCGACCGGTTCATAGCGTTGCAGAAGCCACGCCAGCATCGCTGCGTGAGCGGCAAGGGCTGTGGCCGCAACCATGTCGCCGGCGTCGGTTGACCACCTGAATCCAGCTCGAACATTGGCGAATTCCAGGTCGAGCCAATAGAGGGCTTTGTGCTGCTCCGGTCCGTCCCAGACCTCGAAATTGGTAATGATTCGCTCTGCGAAATACCGGGCATGGCGTTGCCGAACGTGCTCGGACGAGTTGGCCGCGTCCAGTTGACCCTCGGCGAACTGCCGAATCGTCTCCAGCAGTCCGTACCGGATGTGACCATCGACCGACTCGGTGGTGATAAGGGACTTGCGGACCAGAGAGTCCAACAGGTCCAACACAGAGAACTCATCGAGATCCTCACCCGCGATATGGGTGGCAGCAGCGGCATCGAAGCCATCTGCAAACACCGAGCATCGGTTCAACAACGTCCGCTCGTTGTCGGCCAGTAGGTCATAGGACCACTCGACCGCATGACGTAACGTCTGGTGGCGGTCAACCCCTCTGCCAGAGCCGGACAGGAGTCTGAACCGGTCCCCGAGGCGATCTCGCACATCTGCCGGGGTCATCGACAGCATCCGCGCTGCAGCCAGCTCGATCGCCAGCGCGATCCCATCCAGCCGCTGACAGATTTCGGTCACCGCATCGGTGCCGTCGCTCAGGGCGAACCCCGGATTCACTGCCCGAGCTCGCTCCACGAACAGTTCGACAGCCGCGGATCCCTCCCCCGACCGCGTGTCGAGCGGGGGTACCCCCCACAACCGCTCCGCCTCCACCTGCAGCCCTTCACGGCTGGTCGCAATTACCTTCACCCCGTCCGCACGGGAAAGTACCGTCTCGACCAGCTCAGCAACCGCATCCAATACGTGCTCACAGTTGTCCAGGACGATAAGAAGATCTCGGCCAGACAAGGCGTTGGCGATGCTCTCGGCCAGACCAAGGTCCGACTGAGAGGAAACTCCCAGTACACCGGCAACCGCGGCGGACACTGCCTTGGGATCACTCAACGGAGCCAACTCGACCAACCAGACGCCGTCGACGAACTGGTTGGTCAACTCTGCGGCCACCTGCACCGCCAATCGGGTCTTGCCCACACCACCGACACCCGTGAGCGTCACTAATCGATAGTCCCCGAGCAGGTCCATCAACTCCTTCACCTCTGCATCGCGACCAACGAAACTCGAACCCTGCAGCGGCAGGTTGCCAGGGACGCCGTCGACCGTGCGCAACGACCCGAAACACGACCGCAAGCCTTCACGCTGAACCTGGAACAGGTGCTCGATACCTGACAGGTCCTTCAGCCGGTGCTCACCCATGTCGACGAGGTCGACGCCCGACACCAGCGACGCCGTCGATGAGCCCAGGAGGATCTGACCACCATGCCCGGCCGACATGATCCGCGCAGCCCGGTTCAGTACCGACCCAAAATAGTTGGCGTCGCGTTCTTCAGCTTCCCCGGTATGCATCCCCATACGAACGTGCACCTGGGCCACCTCAGGCCACGGTTCGGAAGCCAGCGCGAGCTGAACATCCGTCGCTGCAGCGACCGCAGCGTCGGCCCCGCTGAAGGCTGCGGCAAATGCGTCTCCAGCAGTGGAGAACACATAGCCGCCGTGGAGCCCGATCGAGTCCCTCAAGATCTCATCGTGACGTGCCAGCGCCACTCGCATCTCGCCGGGGTGGTCCTCCCAGAGGCGAGTCGATCCTTCGATATCGGTGAACAAGAACGTCACAGTTCCCGTCGGTTTGGTTACCACCTGACGAGCGTCGCACATCAGGCGACCGCGGCGCCAACGACACGGTTCGGCCCGCCCGAACCCTGGAGGCAGGACGACCATCCACCGCTTCGGCCATCCGTCATTGGTGCGCGACGGCTGATCCTCCACGATGTGCGGGACTTGCTCGACGAACGGGCACACCGCCGGCCGCCCCTACAACGCGTTCGACACTTCGGGACCCCGTGGTTTCGACTTCAGCCAGGCCGAAGCCGATCCGAAGGGGCGTTCAAGCGGCGCAATCGCCGAGAGTGACCGAGGATTTCGCGTCGTCAACGCGACTCAGCCCTGGTTTGCTCCGAGGAGCATGCAGTCGCCGATGCTTACATTTGGTAGCGGCCAGATCGCGGTGATCACACCGCCCGATAGGTGCCACTTTCGCGCGGGGTAGTGGATCACCGAGGCCGTGTTCTGTGCTTGCGATATGGGCGGCTCGGTATTTCTCTCCAAAAGCCGTGCCCGCTCACGACTACGTGGGCACGTGATCCCCCTAATCAGCCTGACATCCGCTGTAGGGAGCGGCCGGACCCGCTGAACTGTCGAGCAGGTCAGACTGGATGTTGATCGAGTGCAGTGCATCACCGCTCTGGTAGACCACCACGGCCTGCCCGTCCTCGGTCACCGAGCCGGTCCATAGATATGGTTCGATGTGTTCCCGTGCCAGACCGGTCGCTCCCGACTCAACATCGAAGGCAACTATCTCGAGAACGTAGTCACATGATTCCGACGACCAAAGCACGTAGGCAAAAAACGTCTGCTCAGTGATCTGCAGCAGGCGCACGCTGTCTTGGGAGAAGCCCCAGGCAAACAGGGGTTCCCACCCCGTTTCGATAATGTTCGGTGCCTGACATCCGCTGTCGTCACACTCCGCCACCACCAGGTCAAAGTCTCGGAGAATGGGCTCTGGGTCGAGATCATATTCCGGCACCGATTCCGGGCCACTCCGATACCAGATGAAGAATGCGCCATCTTCACCGAAGGTGATCCGCGGCGTGATGGCATCTTCAAAGGTGTGGATGGTCGGGCTGTTCGAGCAGACGTCGTCACTGCACACAGCCACGGTGGCCGAATGCGAGATCCGTTCGACCGAGGTCCCGTATCCGAAGAAAGTCCGGCCGTCGGGAAGGATCTGAAGCGAAATTTGCCGCCCGGGTATGTCGACGTCATCGTGGACGGTGACAATCGACCGCTTCTCAGGACTGCAGATCAGGTCGTCGCACACCGCCAGCACCAAGGCCATCGCGTCCCGATCCCAGTACGCGACCCGAGGCATTCCGTCGCTGGCGACCGCTATCCGCGGCCCCCCAATGCCGGGTTCCCCGGTCATCGGTCGCTCCTGCACGTGGAACGGGGACGTCGAGACGGAATCACACCGGGAGTCGCTACATGCGTAGATAGTGAAACTCTCACCATCAGCCTCACGGATGAGAACGATCGGCGTGCCATCGGGCGTGAACGCAATGCTCTCGAGGGAAGGGCCGTAGTCCTCTCCCTCGACGTACAAGGTCGAAGCAGGCCCGAGAGTGACCAGGTCACGCGGCGAAACGCACTCAGGATCAGAGCACCTCTGCATCTTGATGGAGCCTTCGTCCTCATCCCAGTACACCGCCGTCAGCCCACCCAAGGGATCGAGGACAGTCCGCGTTGTCCATAGGATCGGAGGGGTCATCCATGAGAGCGGAAAGGTCGTCGCTTCGGGGACAGTGATGGATGTTGTGGTCGAACTGCTCGGCTCCTGAGGTACAGGCGTCCCAGCATCCAGACTCCCCGTCTCACCAGTGGGCGCATCCACGGCCGCTGATGGCTGCTCGGCCACCGTGGTGGTCTCACTATCGGATCCGCCAGGGACGATCACGATCTGCGCAATGACTATCACTGCCGCAGCGAACGCGATGCTGACGGCGATGACCATGTTGCGGTTCATGCCACTCCTCCTCTCTTCGACGTCGACAGCAGGCGCCACGAGGTTGTTCCAGTCGGGCGGCAGTGGTGCCGATTCGGCCAACACGGTCGCGATCTGACGCGCCGCGGCTTCGACGTGCTGATCAGGTGGCGAGTGCTCGCGCATCGATACTCCTTCGGATTTTGCCTTTGGCCCTGTGCAGATGGCGCCTCACGGCCCCCTCGGAGATCCCGAGGGATCGACCGCACGCTGCGCCGTCGAGGTCCTCCCAGTAGGTCAGGTAGACCACCGCTCGCTGGCGGGGAGTAAGAGAGGTGAGCAGGTCGAAGGATTCCGTGGGGATCTCCTCGGGTCTCGGGCTCCCCTGAACGACGAACCGGAGTTGCCGCTCTTGACGTCGTGACCGGCTCCGGACGAACCGTCGAGCCTCGTTGACCACAGAGCGGTATAGATACGCCTTCTTGTTCTCGACGTCCGCCCAGTTCCTCGAGTTCATGACCCGCAGCACCGCTTCCGAAAGGACATCTTCGGCATCGCTGCTGCCGACCATCGAACTCGCCAGCCGGATCAAGCTGTCGGCATGTTTGCGATAGAGCGCCTCGTCGTGTGAGTCCATCGCTGCTGACCTCATGTGCCTACGTGGAGACCTTGGTCGGTCTCCACAAACAAGAACCTCGTGCCGTGCCCTCTGCGATGACCAATTCCGAAGAAATTTCGGTCCAGGGTCGAGGTCGGGACCGCTTAGCCCGACGACCTCCCTGACCCACCTCACCGTGAATCGGCGGATCGGGTTAGGGGACAAAGTCACTGCGGGTGGGGCCAGCGAACCTCAACATCGGCAGCCAACTTCATACGCGCGTCTATATCATCCGGGTGTCTACTCAGAGACCAGTCCCTCAGCTGGCAGTCAGCGCTGACCTGCTTCGAGCAACATGCAGTCGCCGAAACTCAGGAAGCGGTAGCCCTCCTCGAGAGCCGTCGAGTAGAGGTCGCGCCAACGGGGTCCGACGAACGCGTCGACCAGGCAGAGCAGGGTCGACCCGGGCAGGTGGAAGTTGGTCATCAGCACTTCGACGAGCTGCCAGTCGTAGGGGCGACGGATGAACAGATCACTGCGGCCCTCGCGGCTGCCGGATGCGGCCCAGGTCTCGAGAGCTCTCACTACGGTGGTTCCCACCGCGACGACCCTGTCCGCGGCCTCGATGGCGGCCACAGCAGCTTCGGGGACGTGATACCACTCGGTGTGGATGACGTGATCGTCGAGCCGGTCGACCATCACAGGGCGGAAGGTGTCGAGCCCGACGGCAAGCTCAACGGTGGTGACCGCGATGCCTCGCTCCTCAAAGCGGTCAAACACATCGTCGGTCAGATGCAAACCGGCGGTGGGAGCGGCAGCCGACAAAGGCCGATCAGCGAACACGGTCTGGTAGCGATCGGGATCGGCGATCTGGGTCTCGATGTAGGGAGGGAGGGGCGGCAGACCCACCTCGGCGAGGAGCTCCATGAGGGGCCGCTCGCCGGGGTCTAGTTGAACCATGCGGCGACCATCGCCGAGGTCCTCACCCATCTCGATCGACAGGCCTGCAGTGGTCAGAGTGGTGCCTGGTGCCAACTTTCGACTGGGTCGGGCGAGAGCCTCCCACCACAGGTCGGCGCGCTCCTCCAGCAAGAGGATCTCCGCCGCTCCACCGGTGGGGCGCGTCACGGGAATCCGCGCCGGCAACACCCGGGTGTTGTTGACAACCAGCAGATCACCCTTGCGCAACAGGCCTGGGAGATCTGCGACCGTCCGGTGCTCGACGGCGTCGCCCCTGTCGACGAGCAGGCGGGCGGAATCGCGAGGCTCGATCGGAGTCTGGGCGATCGCCTCAGCCGGCAACAAATATTGGATGTCGGCGGGGGTCTCGGGCCGTTGAGTCACCCGACCAGGCTAGGAGTCGGTGTCGAAGAGTCCGGGCACAGCCGACGGGCCCGATGAGGTCGGCACGGCCAGGCCCAGGTGCGCGTATGCCGCGGGAGTGCCAACCCGTCCCCGTGGGGTGCGCATCAGGAGGCCCTGCTGGATGAGGTAGGGCTCGTAGACGTCTTCCACCGTCTCGGTTGGTTCGCTCACCGAGATCGCGAGCGTCGACAGCCCTACCGGACCACCACCGAACCGGCGACAAACCGCATCGAGCACAGCCCGCGATGCCTTGTCGAGCCCTAGATCGTCGACCCCGAAGAATTCCAGCCCATCGGCCGCCACACCCGCGTCGACATGGCCATCGCGCTCCACCTCGGCGTAGTCGCGCACCTGGCGCAGGAGTCGGTTGGCGATGCGAGGAGTGCCACGGGAGCGGCGGGCGATCTCGTAGGCCCCGGCGGCGTCGATGTCGACCTTGAGGATTCGCGCCGCCCGCAGGGCGATCGACTGGAGGTCGTCGACGTCGTAGTAGTCGAGCCGGGCCACCAGCCCGAAGCGGTCACGTAGGGGGCCGGTGATGAGGCCGGTGCGGGTGGTAGCGCCCACGAGGGTGAAGCGGGCCAGCTCGAGAGGGATCGATCGGGCGGCCGGGCCCTTGCCGAGCACCACATCGATGCGAAAGTCCTCCATCGCCGGGTAGAGAACTTCCTCTACCGGTCGGGGGAGGCGATGGATCTCATCGATGAACAACACATCGCCCTCCTCGACCTTCGTCAAGATCGAAGCGAGGTCGCCGGCCCGTTCGAGAGCAGGCCCCGACGTAACCTGGATGTTGGCGTTCATCTCAGAAGCAATAATGTTGGCCAGGGTGGTCTTGCCGAGGCCGGGGGGACCGGCGAAGAGAAGATGGTCGGCAGGTTCTCGACGGCGAGCCGCGGCACCCAACATCACCCCGAGATGGCCCTTCAGCTCGGCTTGGCCGACGAACTCGGTGAGCGTTCGGGGCCTCAGCCCCGGCTCATCCACCAGATCCTCCGGCTCCTCTGACGGCGACAGCAACTCCTCGCGGGGCATCAGACGCCCGATGCGAGTCGTCGGAGAGCATCCTTGAGCAGTGCGCTGGTCTCACCGTCGGCGGGCAACTCGACGAGCACGGCGTGGATCTCTTCGGGGCCGTACCCGAGCCCTTCGAGAGCCGAGCGAACATCAGCGCGCGCACCGCTTCCCACCGCCGCAGGCGAGCCATCGCCGGAGAGCACCACAACTGCTGAGTCAGGTATGTCGAGCTTCGACTTCAGTTCCATCACGAGGCGCGCCGCGGTTTTCTTGCCCACACCAGGCACGAGGCACAGAGCGGCGACATCATCGTCGGCCACCGCTCGCCGCAAGGCGTCGGGGCCGTGGACAGACAGGATCGCCAAGCCGAGTGCGGGCCCCACGCCGTGGGCGCTGATGAGCGACTCGAAGATCCGTCGCTCGTCGACCGAAGCAAAGCCGTAGAGGGTTTCGCTGTCTTCACGCACCGCGTGATGGGTGTGGACGAATACGTCGCCGTCGATGTCGCCGATGGTGACCGACGTGGATGGAGTGACCTGCACGCGGTAGCCAACGCCGCCGACCTCGACCAGCAACTCACCGTCGCGTCCCCGATCGAGCAGGCGACCCCGCAGGGATCCGATCATGGCGCTACTCCCTGTTTCTCGATCACTGGTTTCAGCGAGGCACTACTTCGCCGAGACGGTAGCCGCGCCAGGTGACAGAGGGCGACAGCCACCGCATCGGCAGCATCAGCGGGCGAAAGCAAGGAGGGAAGTCCGAGCAGGGTCTGCACCATCCTCCCGACCTCGTCCTTGGAGGCTCCACCCCAACCGGCCACCGCCTCCTTGATCTCATTGGGTGAATACTCCACGACCTCACATCCGACCGTTGCCGCCTCCGCCATCGCCAAACCACTCGCCATACCCACACCCATAGCGGTGCTGACATTTCGTTGGAACAAGACCCGCTCGACCGCCACCACGTCGGGCTGTAACTCCCTGATCAGATCGCGGAGTTCGCGTTGGAGCTCAGCGAGCCGGACCGGACGGTCGAGGGCCGGGTCGGTGCGGATCACACCCGCCGCGACAGCGCGCGGTTTGCGCCCATGTTCGACACAGCCGTAGCCACAACGCGACAATCCGGGGTCGATTCCTAGAACGAACACATGTACGACCCTACTCAAGAAGCGGTGCCGACCATGGCACCCTGTGCGGTGTGTCGACACGTCGCCGAATCGTGCTGTGGGCGCTGGCTGCGTTCCTCGTCGTGGCCGGCATCCTGACAGATCGCTGGTTCGTCCATCCGCGCGTCGACTCCCCAGGCACCGCGGACGCCATCTTCGTGCTCGGTGGTGGCGGAGACCGTGTTGGCTTCGCTCTCGACCTCGCTCGCGACGGTGTGGCCACCGACGTCGTGTTCGCGTCGGCTTTCGTGGAGTCGCAAAACGTGTGGTCGGCCCGCCCTTGCAACAGCATCCGTCCCCGCAACGTGCCCGACGAGACGACCGTCCGCTGCTTCGAACCCGACCCCGGCACCACCCAGGGCGAGGCACGTCTTCTTCGAGACCTTGCCGACACCGAGGGCTGGGGAGAGGTGGTGGTGGTGGCCAGCACCGACCAGATAACCAGGGCACGCCGCCTCATCGCGCGATGTTGGGACGGCGAGGTCCGCCTGACGGGCCCCGACCACTCCGATCCCTGGCCCATTCGGGCTGTCTACGAATGGGGCGCAAGCCTGAAAGCCGCCTTGATCAGGGGCTGCTGACATCGGCCCTGCTGAGCACCTACAGCGGGCCCGATCCGTGCCGATATGGCAGGGGTGAGCCTCGTTACCGCCAGCCCTGCCGTCGCCCTTCGTGGCGTCCACAAATCGTTCAACGATCAGCCCGCGCTGGTCGACCTCGAGGTCGTCGCACCCGATGGCAAGATCACCGTGCTGCTCGGGCCCAACGGAGCCGGGAAGACCACCGCCATCCGCTGCATCACCGGGGCCATGAGCGCCGATTCGGGCTCGGTGCGAACCCTTGGTCATGATCCGGACCGCAATGGTGAGGACGTCCGACGCCAATGTGGCGTCGTGTCGGCCAAGCCCGCCCTCTACGACCGTCTCACCGGCACCGACAACCTCCGCTACGCCGCCGAACTCCACGGGGTGGACCGGCGCGTCATGAAGGATCGGATCCGTATCGCGGCCCAGCGATTCGGGATCGAACACGCTCTCGACGCCCAGGTCGGCGGCTACTCCACCGGCATGAAGACACGCCTCGCGTTGGCACGGTCCGTTCTCCACGAACCACGGCTTCTTCTCTTCGACGAGCCCACATCGGGCCTCGACCCCGAGTCGGCCCAGGCCGTGCTGAAGCTGATCCGGGAAATGACCGCCGACGGTCACACCGTGATCATGTGCACCCACCATCTGGTTGAAGCCGAGGGGCTCGCCGACCATGTGGTGGTGCTGGATGCCGGCACCGATCTCGTATCGGGCGTACCGTCCGATCTCACCCGCGCCTACTGGCCCGAGGACTCCGTGGAGATATCGATCGAGGGCGACCAGTCGACCCTCAACGATCTCACCGTGCTGAACGGAGTCCGCCGCACCGAGATGACCAGCCGCGGCGTCCGGGTCGTGCTCGACAGTCCCGCCTTCACCCCCGATGTGGTGACCGCCCTCGCCAACGCCGGAGCCCGGATCACTCGGGTCGAGCCCCACGAACCCACCCTCGAGGAGCTCTACTTCGCGGTTCGAAAGACCGCCCGCGACCTTGGCGAAGGCCGACTAGCGGAGGTCGTTGGATGAACTGGCACCGCACACTCACCGTCGCTCGTACCGATCTTCGCCAGCTCGTGATGGCGAAGGACTTCTGGATGCCCATGGCGATCCTCGGCAGCATCTTCTTCGTGATCGTCCCGCTGGGACTCCTCTTGTCGATCACCTCCTTGGGTGACGTCGGCGCTGTCCAAAACATCGCCAACACCCTCGAACTCCTCCCCGCCCAAGCCCAGGAGCAGATCAAGGGTGACACCCCGCAGGGCCGGACCTCGTATGCATTGGCGGTGTTCTTGTTCGCACCAATGGCGGTGGTCGTGCCGCTCACGATCTCCACCGCAGTGGGCGCCGCAACCCTGGTGGGAGAACGCGAGCGTGGCACCGGAGAATTCCTCGCCCACTCCCCCGCCGCTACCAAGGAGATCTATCTCGGCAAACTCCTGGCCTCGCTGGCGCCCGGCTACTTCACCACCATGGTGGGCTTCACCGCCTACTCACTGATCGTGAACCTGGTCGTCGGCCCCGAGGTGGGCGGCTGGTTCTTCCCCACCCAGCAATGGTGGTTACTGATGCTGTGGGTGCTGCCCGGCTTCCTGCTCATCGGGCTGTCGCTGGTGCTCCGACTGTCGGGACGAGTCCGTTCGACCGCCGCCGCGCAACAAGCTTCAGGACTCATCACGCTCCCTCTCATCGGAATCTCCTACGCCCAGGCCTCTGGCGCGATCTATGGCACAGCCACAACCACGATCATGATCGGTGCGATTGCCTGGTCGTTCGGTCTCCTCTCCACGTGGAGAGGCATGAGCGCGGTTCGCCGACAACGACTACTCGGAGTCGCAGACGGGGTCTGATTGACTGAGCCGATGGGACTTCATGTCATCACCGGTGCATCAGCGGGAATGGGTCGGGCCACTGCGCTCGCTCTCGCCCAACGCGGCGAGTCAGTGGTGGTGGTGGCACGCAGCGAGGAGCTTCTTCGCGATCTCGTGGCCATCTCCCCCGAGTTGATCGACCCGGTGATCGGCGACGTCGGCGAAACCTCGACGATCGACCGGGTGGTCGCGACCGTCGGCGGAAGAAACGTGACGGGCGTGGTCCACGGAGCTGCCACATCGGTTGACCTGACCCCCTGGCTCGAGCTCGATGCCGAAGAACTCACAAATCACTTCCGGGTCCACGTCGCGGCGCCGATCGCGCTCACCGGCGCGCTGCTGGCTGCCGGTCCGGTCGAGAGGGTCGTGATCCTCGACAGCTATTCCGCCACGACACCGCGCGTGGGTTGGGCTGCCTACTCGATCCTGAAGTCGGCCGCCCAGATGGCCTTTCGCGCCGCCGCCGGCGAACTCGAAGGCGTGGCAGTGGCGCGGGTGTTTCCCGGCGCCGTCGATACGCCCCTGTTGCAGCGGGTGCTCGACGCATCAAGTGACATCGAAGCCACCAGCTTCTATCGAGAGCTGGCCTCGACCGGGAAGGTAAGTGGTGCTGCCGACATCGGCCGATCGATCGCCGAGCTGCTCGTCGATCTGAGCCGCGACGAGTTCGCAGCCAACGACACCTGGCACATCGGCCACTCCATCTCAGTCCGCTGACGCCTCTTCCAGGAGATCGTCGGCTACGTCCATGTTGCCATGGACGTCCTGTACGTCGTCGAGATCGTCGAGCAGGTCCATCAGCTTCATCAGCTGCTTCACCTGGCCGAGCTCGCTGACCTCGACGGTGGAGGTGGGAAGCATGGCCAGATCCGCGGACTCGACAGGGACGCCGGCCGACTCAAGGGCCTCGCGCACCACCGGCAGGTCAGATGGCGGAGTGGTGACCCTCCACATCTCGCCCTCATCGACAATGTCCTCGGCACCGGCGTCGAGCGCGGCCATCATCAGGTCATCCTCAGCCACCGATGTGGGCACCAGCACCACCCCTTTGCGCTCGAACTGCCATGAGACAGCTCCGGGCTCGGCCAGCGAGCCCCCGTTCTTGGAGAGGGTGGAGCGAACGTCGCCCGACGTGCGGTTGCGGTTGTCGGTGAGGCACTCGATGAGCAGGGCAACACCACCTGGGGCATAGCCCTCATAGGTGACGGTCTCATAGCTGACGCCCTCGAGCTCACCGGTGCCTCGCTTCACCGCTCTCTCGATCGTGTCGAGAGGCACCGAGTTGTCACGCGCCTTCTGGAACATCGTGCGCAGAGTCGGGTTGGAGTCGAGGTCGCCGCCGCCGGTGCGCGCCGCCACCTCCACCTGCTTGATCAACTTGGCGAAGAGCTTGCCCCGCTTGGCATCGGCGGCACCCTTCTTGTGCTTGATTGTCGCCCACTTGGAATGGCCACTCATGGAACTCCTTCAGATCGAGATGAGGCCGGCATCGACCAGCCAACGGCGATGGAGCCGGTCGTCTCCGGCTAGCTCCGGGTGAAATGCGGCCACGGTTACCACGCCTTCACGGCACAGTACGGGCTGTTCGTCGACCATGGCGAGTATCTCCACGCCGGGGCCTGCTCTTTCGACGACCGGCGCACGGATGAATACCGCATGGAAAGGTGCGTCCATACCCAGAATGTCGAGGTCGACCTCGAAGGAGGCGATCTGTCGGCCGTAGCCGTTTCGCCTCACGGTCAAGTCGATCGCCGCGAGCGAGTGCTGATCGGCACGCCCATCGAGGACATCCACTGAGAGAAGGATCATCCCTGCACAGGTGCCCAACACGGCCAGCCCATCGCCCAGACGGTAGTGCAGAGGCTCGAGCATCCCGGAGCGTTCGAGGAGCATCGACATGGTGGTTGACTCACCCCCGGGCATCACCAAGGCATCGACGACCTCCAGCTGCTCTTTGGTGCGCACCTCGATGGTGTCCACACCGAGAGATTCGATGATGGAGGCATGAGCGGCGAACGCGCCCTGCAGGGCGAGCACACCGACTAGCGGCGCTACCAACCCCGGTCGGCCAGCTTGGTCTCGAGCGTGGCGATCTCGAGACCCTTCATCGCATCGCCGAGGCCGGTGGAGACCTTGACGAGGATGTCGGGATCACGGAAGTGAGTGGCCGCCTCCACGATGGCCGACGCCATTTTGGCGGGCTCGTCGCTCTTGAAGATTCCCGAACCAACGAATACGGACTGGGCGCCGAGCTGCATCACCATCGATGCGTCGGCCGGCGTGGCGATGCCGCCCGCACAAAACATCGGCACAGGAAGCTCACCGGTTTCGGCGATCTCCTGAACCAGAGGCAGGGGTGCTTGGAGCTGCTTCGCCCAGTCGAACAGCTCGGCGGAGTCGGCCTGACCGATCTTGCGGATGTCGCCCATGATCGAGCGAAGATGACGGACTGCCTCCACCACATTGCCGGTGCCGGCTTCACCCTTTGAACGGATCAAGCACGCACCCTCACTGATGCGCCGAAGCGCTTCACCGAGGTTGGTGGCGCCACACACAAAGGGGACGGTGAACGCCCACTTGTCGATGTGATGAGCTTCATCGGCCGGGGTGAGCACCTCGGACTCGTCGATGTAATCGACGTCGAGGGCCTGGAGGATCTGGGCCTCGGCGAAATGGCCGATGCGGGCCTTTGCCATCACCGGGATCGAGACAGTGTTCTGGATGCCCTGGATCATCTCGGGATCAGACATACGCGAGACACCACCGTCGCGCCTGATGTCGGACGGGACGCGCTCAAGGGCCATCACCGCTACGGCGCCGGCATCCTCGGCGATCTTCGCGTGGTCGGGGTTGACGACATCCATGATGACGCCACCCTTCAACATCTCCGCGAGGCCCCGCTTGACGAGAGGGCTTCCCGTGGATCGAGCAGTGGACTCAGTCATACGCGCAGCTTACCCGTCGGCACCTAGTACCAGGCCAGCGGTTTGGTCGTCGACGGAGAATTCATAGGTGCCGGCCGGTGCCAACGAAAGCCAGGTGCGGCCCGGCTCGAGCAGGATCTCTTCGCCGTTGTCGGTACGGAAGGTGTAGCCGTCATCGCGACTCCCTCGGCTCCAGGTGCCCGACCATTGGCGCCCGCCGATCAGCACCGACACCGCGCCCGCTCCGATCGTGACGGCATCGACCGAACCGGCGGCGATCTGGCTCGGGGCATAGACGGTTTCCATGACCACAACATTTTCGACGATCAGGGCATCGCCCTCCCGCGTGACGTGAACGGCGTCGTCCTGAACCCGCACATAACCCCGCGCCGGATCGTGGACAAAGCTCACCGAATCGCGACCGTCGATGGTGACGCCACGGCCGGCCACACTCTCCGGGCGAGACTCGCTGTCGGCGGTTCGGAACGAGACGATCCCGCGGGCCGGAGCGGCCTGATCGCCGAAGTCCTGGCGCACGAGTGCCGGATCGGTGAAGAGGTTGTCGGGGGCGTTGAACTCCTCGCTGCGAACGAGATAGGTCTCGGAATCGTCGTTGGCGACCAGCACTACCCTGCCCTCCGCAGCCAGCTCCCGGAGCTGGCCGAGCACGCCGATGTTGGCGCCGGAGAACACGAGAATGGGACTCCCCAGGTTGGCGAGCAGATCGAGGTCGCTCGAGCGACCGGACCGGACCGGACCGACGCTTTCGGGAAGATCGGAGTGGAAGATCACCGCAAACCTGGTGGCTCGGTCTTCAATCCTCTCTTCGATCACGAGATCAGCGTGCTCGATCCCCACCAGCGCCGCGAGGCTGCGGTCGTCGTTGTTGCTCACCTTCACCACGACGGCGGGTCGGGCGAGCAGTTCGTCGTCGGCGGGTAGCCCGGTGAAAGGAGCCTTGGGACCCTCCTCGATCGGTGCCGCCACGGTGGTGCTGGTGGTGCTCGACTCGACCGCATCGGCCGCGGTGGCAGAATCGTCGCCGGGGTCGGCGTCGTTGGCGCCGCCACCACACGACACGGCTAGCAGGGCGACAGCGAGGAGTACCGCTGACCGACGGTTTCGGGAACTGGCGCTCATCAGAGTTCTCGCAGGGCGTCGATTCGTTCGATCAGCAGAGGTTGAACGGGATGGCTCACACCAGCGGGCCCAACCATCCACAGATGCCTGGATGCGGGTCGGTCGGCAACCCGAGAGGCATCCTTCACCTTTTCGAACGCCGAAGCCAGCGCCGGCGGGTAGCGGGTGAGCTTGACCCCGTCGATGTCGGCAAGCGCCAGCCGACGGCCGTCGAGCAGGCGGTGTCTCAACCGGGGACCCAGCGGGCCGAGGAAGGGGGCGATGGTGGCCAAGACAGTGGCTGCGTGGATGCCCTTACCGAAAAGAGACAGCTGGCGGGCCACGACAGCTTCGAGCTCGAGGCGGTCGAGTTCGCTGAGCATGCCGGTGGTGACGACGAGCCGGGTGTCGTCGGCATGGCCGACGACAAGGGCATCGATGGCATCGGCATCGACGAGATAGAGACGCGGTTCGGCGATTCCATGGCTGGCACAGATGCTCTCCACCAACCCCTCCAGCCTCGGCTCGGTGTCGTCCTCCAGAGGCCGCGCCCCGAGGCTCTTCAACAGGCGCGATGGAGCCACCCCCACCACGACCCAGCCGACGGCGAGACCGAGAACCAGCGCAGCCGGGAGTGCTGCAACGGCCGGGAGAACAAGGACGAGAACGATTGCGGCCACCACCGCCACGATGAACGCAGGGATGGCGGCGATCGCGCGAGGCGAGACGATAGGCATCAGGAGTTCACGCGGAGATCAGAACTCGACCGTGACGTTGCCACGCGATTCGTCGTCGACTTCGAAGTACTCGCGTTCGGTGAAGCGGAGCGGACCGGCGAGGACAACCGCGGGGAAGGTCTCGATCGCAGTGTTGTACTTCAGAACCGTGTCGTTGTAGTGCTGGCGGGAGTAGGCGATCCGGCCTTCGGTGGCTGTGAGCTCCTCTTGGAGTTCGAGGAAGTTCTGGTTTGCCTTCAGGTCTGGGTAGGCCTCGCTCACTGCGAACAGCTGGCGGAGGGCTCCGGTGAGCATGTTTTCGCTCTGGGCCTGATCCTGTGGACCCTGGGCGGTGGTGGCGGCGTTGCGGGCCGCGATCACCGCCTCGAGGGTGTCGCTCTCGTGGGAGGCGTATCCCTTCACCGTCTCGACAAGGTTGGGGATGAGGTCCCAGCGACGCTTGAGCTGGACATCGATCTGGGCCCAGGCGTTCTCGATGCGGTTTCGTAGCTTGACGAGCTTGTTGTACAGGCTGATCACGTAGAGGACCAGCAGCACAACGATGCCCAGAATGATCAGGGCGACGATCATGTTCACCTCCCGATGACGACCGGTGTCGTCAACGAATCTCCAATGTACCGGCACCGCCGCAAGAGGTGGCCCCATCCGTCGGACCGTTCGACACTGGATCAGCCACCGCTCGTGGCGACGGTGGCGATCAGCTTCTCATATCGAGCCAGGTAGAGGTCGGCCAGGCGAGCCATCGAGAATTCCTCGGCTCTCTTCAACCCCGATTCCACCAGCGCCGCGCTCTGTCGAGTATCAGCCAGCACGGTGCGCAGGGCGTTGGCGATCTCGCCGGAGTCGCCCGGCGCGACGAGCAGGGCATCTTGTCCCCGGCGGGCGACATTGGCGTAACCCGGGATGTCGCCGGCCACCACCGCGGTTCCGGCCGCCATCGCCTCCAGGAGCACGATCCCGAACGACTCTCCGTGAAGCGAGGGAGCGCAGAAGACGTCGGCACCCTGGAGGCGTGCGATCTTCTCGGTCTCGCTGATGGTGCCGAGCCACTCGATCCGTGAGTCGCCTGCGTGGCGGGCCCGGAGTTCATTGGTCTCAGGACCCTCGCCTGCCACCCAGAGCCTGACCGCGGCAGGCAGCATGCTCATCGCATCGAGAAGGACACGTAGACCCTTGCGGGGCTCGTGCCGACCCAGGAACAAGATCGTGGGGCCCTGGGTGGGGTGAGGAGCACCGGCCCCGTAGCGGGCGATCTCGACACCGTTGAAGGTGAGGTCGTAGCTGCCGCCGAGAGCATCATGGGCCATCGTCCGGGCATCCTCGGAAACGGCACACCGATCGTCGAGCCGCCCCGCCAAAAAGCGGACGGCGCGGGGCATCAATTCGTAGGCCAGCGAGCCGCCCGCGGCATGGAAGGTGCCGATCATGGGAGCCGGGCGCGTCAAGAGCACCGTGGTGGTGGGGCCCGGAGCCAAGGGCTCGTGGAGATGGATGACATCGAAGGCCTCGTCGCGCATGGCCCGGATGGTCCTCAGTTGGCAGGCAGGGTCGGGTGCGACCGGAGCAACCGAGCCGTTGGCCGCGGTGGGCAGGCTCAACCCCAGCGGGGTGACGCCCGCGTCGGGAGGGGGGCCGTCACACGGAGCGAGTACGCGAACCTTCTCACCGCGGCGGCGCAGGGCCCGCGCCAGACCCAGTACCTGCATCTGGACCCCGCCGGGCACGGTGAGGCTGTAGGGACAGACGATTCCGATTCGCATCAGTCGAGGTGCTGGAGGTGTTCGGGGATGGGCATGCCGAGCGCTTCATAGTCGCTCGGCCAGTTGGGACTCAGCATGTGCCACTGCTCGGGCGCCTTGCGAATCAGGAACTCGAATTCATGGGCCAGCATCTGGGTGACCCGGGCCACGTCGTCGCGCAAGCGCCCTTCACGTTCCACTACCAGAGGGGGTCGGGTGAGTCCGTGGCGGGTGCCGTCGAGCCAATAGACGGCCGCTGGCATCAGGGGCACTCCCATTCGTAGCGCCAGGGTGGCGGGCCCGCCGGGCAGGGTGGTTCGCTCGCCGAAAAAGTCGACGGGCACGCCGGTTCCCTGGAGATCGCGGTCGGACAGCAGGCACACCAGATGACCGTTCTTCAGAGCCGAAATCACCGCCTTGCCCGCGTCGGGGCCGAGGGGATGGATCTCCATTCCGAGTGACTGGCGCAGGCCGACGAACCAGTCGAACAGCTCGGGCGGGTCGAGTGGTTCGACAATCGCCGTCACCTTCACCTTCGGAATGCGAGCGAGCCAGAACGCAGCCCATTCCCATGAGCCGAGGTGGGGCAGGGCAAGAATCGCGCCGGAACGACCCGGGCCGGTGTGGGCCTCGATCTCGCCGACGCCCTCGTAGCTGAACTCGTGGTCGAGTTGTTCGAGTCCGACGCCGGGCAGCTTGAAACTCTCAAGGTAGTACCGAGAGTAGGCCTCGAAGGTCTGGGCCACCCGTCGGCGTTTCTCGATCGGTGACAGCTCCCGACCGAGGACACGTTCGAGATTTCGCGCCACGATGCGGCCCTTGTCGCCCGAGAACGACGACACTCCGGTGCCCACGGCACGTGAGCCGAGGCCGCCGACCAGATCGGGCAGGTGACGAGCGAGAAATGATCCGGCCTTGTAGGCCGAGACCGATGCCATGCGTTCTAGTTTTCGCGAACGGCCCGGCGCTCACGCATCCGTTGGCGCCACAAGGGTTCGGTCTGGCGCTGACGGGGCCGACGCCTCTGATGGCGCACCGGAACCGGACGGTCCTCGGAGGCCTGTCGCCAGACCTTCACGAAGCGTTGGACAGCTGTGATTGCGGTGAGGACCAGCATCACCCACAAGGTGGCGATCAGGAGCTCGGGGAACAGCAGACCGAAGGCCAGCACGATGATGCGCTCGGCCCTCTCCATTATCCCGCCCTTGGCGTCGTAGCCGAGTGATTCAGCCTTGGCCCTCTGGTAGGAGATGAACATCGCCGTGGCCATGATCGCTACCGGCAACATCATGATGCGGCCGGGCTCGTTGCTGGCCAGATACCACGTAACCCCACCGAACAGCAGTGCGTCGGTGAGCCGATCCGATACTGAATCGAAATAGGCACCGCGATCCGACCCGGTGCCCGACGCGCGTGCCACGGCACCGTCGAGGGCATCGGGAATGCCTGCGAGCAGCAGGAACAGGAAACCCACACGGAGATAACCCGCGCCGATCGTGACCGCCGCGACGGTGGCCATCGCGATTCCGATGATGGTTATGACGTCGGCTGTGATGCCGGTACGACGCAGGCTGTGGCCGATGGGGGTGAGGCCCCGGTCGACCGCGGCGCGCCAATTGCCGTCGAACATGAAGAAAGCTCCCAAGGAGGGGACCCCAGCAGGGTACCAGCAGGCCTGGGCGGAGCCAGATCAACCCTGGTACGCCGACCAGTCCTCAGGGTTGTGTTCGACGAATCGGTCGATGATCTCGCCATCCACCCCATCGACCAGCACCAGGCCGCGCTGCTCGGGTGATGGCTCATTGGAGTAGAGCAGAATCCGCCACGTCGGACGGCTACGTAGCCCTCGCCACCCCAGCTGGGCCGATGCATGGCCAACCGGGAATCCGACCTCGCGGGTGGCGGCCTGCAGGGCGTGTTCCTCATCGAAGCTGAGATCCCATCCCCCCTGCCAGTGGTAGGCACCCACCACAATCAACACGATTCCGGCCACAAGGGTGCCGGCGTTGATCAACACCGCGTCGTCGCTGCGGGTGGCGTAGAGAAGCACACAACCGAGCCCGGTGAGGGCGTAGAGCACGGCGGGTATACGCCTACGACTGTTGTTGGGGAACAGGTAGGGGCTATCGAACGCAGTCGTATCGAGATCGGCGGGGAGTTCGTCGCGGAAATCGTCGTCGGCCTGCTCATCGTGGGGAGCAGTGTCTTCAGACGCAGCGTCGCTCGGCTCGATCACGACTTGAGGCTAGGGCCAGCCAGACACGATCCGGCGCCACGATTCAGCCAGGGCCTCGGGCATCACCCGGGTATTGGCGACAGCGGTCATGAAGTTTGTGTCGCCCTCCCATCTGGGGACCAGATGAACGTGGAGGTGGTCGGGGATTCCAGCGCCGGCACCACGCCCGAGGTTGGCGCCGACATTGATGCCGTCGGGCGCATAGGCCGATTTCAGAGCACCAGCGGCGAGCCGCACGCCCTCCCACAGTTCGGCGTGCTCGTCTGCGGTGAGGTCGTCGAGGTCGGGTACGCCCCGCTTGGGGAGCACCATCAGATGGCCGGACGTGTAGGGGAAGGCATTGAGGAGAGCAAAGCAGTGCTCTCCGCGCCACACGATGAACGTCTCAGAATCGGGTAGGCCCGAGTGCAGGATCGCTTCGAAGATGGTGGAGCCCTCCGGCACCTCGACCGACGCGCCGGCATCGTCGGATTGGATGTACTCCATCCGCCATCCGGCCCAGAGGTGATCGACCATCGATCGGGTCCCTTCGGGCCTCACCTGCGCTCGGAGACCTCTGCTCCGAGCCGCTCGGTGAACTCTGCGACGCTGACGTCGCGCTCGGGCTGCTTGGTGCCACGCCGATTGACCCCGACCGTACGGTTGGCCACATCGTCGTCGCCCACCACCAGGACATAGGGCAACTTCTCGACCTTGCCGTTGCGCACCCGCTTGCCGAGAGGGTCGACCGCGGTGGTGACATCGACCCGGAATCCGGCGGCCCTCAATTCGACTGCGATCTCGTGGGCATAGTCGGCGTGGGCTTCCGCAACCGGAAGGATGCGGACCTGTTGGGGCGCGAGCCAGGCGGGGAAGGCGCCGGCGTAGTGCTCGAGCAGGACACCGAAGAAGCGCTCGACCGAACCGAACAGGGCCCGGTGGATCATCACCGGCTGCTTGCGCGAACCATCGTTGGCGACATATTCGAGTTCGAAACGGTCGGGCAGATTGAAATCGAGCTGGATGGTGGAGAGCTGCCAGGACCGACCAATCGCATCCTTCACGTCGACGTCGATCTTCGGGCCGTAGAAGGCGCCACCGCCCTCTTCAACCACATAGTCGAGACCGTGAGCGTCGAGCGCGGCCCGGAGACCTTCGGTGGCGGAATCCCACAGCTCGTCGTCGCCCACCGCCTTCTCCTCGGGCCGGGTGGAGAGCTTGGCCTCGAATTCGTCGAAGCCGAACGCCCGCAACACACTGAGAACGAAGTCGAGGAGGGAAGCCAGCTCGGCGCCGATGTCCTCGCGGGTACAGAAGATGTGGCTGTCGTCCTGGGTGAATCCCCGGCTGCGCAGCAGGCCGTGCACAGCCCCCGACAGCTCGTAGCGGTAGACCGCACCCAGCTCGAAGAGACGCAGGGGGAGCTCGCGATAGCTGCGCTGGCTCGACCGGTAGACCATCACATGGAAGGGACAGTTCATCGGCTTCGGGTAGTAATTGACCCCGTCGATCTCCATGGGGGGATACATGCTGTCGGCGTAGAAGTCGAGATGGCCGGAGGTCTCCCACAGCACCGACTTGGCGATGTGGGGACTGAACACGAACTCGTAGCCGCCGTGCTCGTGGCGGTCGCGTGAGTAGTCCTCCATGAGCTTGCGGACGAGAGCCCCCTTGGGGTGCCAGACCGCCAGACCAGGGCCGAGCTCCTCGGGCCAGCTCACCAGATCGAGCTCCTGGGCGAGACGGCGGTGGTCGCGTTTCTCGGCCTCCACCAGCATCTGGAGATGCGAATTCAGTTCCTTCTTCGACGACCATGCAGTGCCGTAGACGCGCTGCAGCATCGGACGACTCACATCACCGCGCCAGTAGGCGCCGGCCACCGACTGGAGCTTGAAGTATCCGAGTCGACCGGTGCTCGGCACGTGGGGTCCCGTACACATGTCGCGGAACGCGCCGGACTCGCCGTTGGCGTAGTAGCTGATCGTGTCGCCTTCACCAGCCTCGCTCGAGTCGTCGTTTCCGGCGTCGCCTCCCGTGACCCTCTCGATGATCTCGGCCTTGTAAATCTCCTCTGCGAAGAAGGTTCTGGCTTCCGCGGCCGGGAGCTCGTGGCGCACAAAAGGCTGATCGGCGGCGACGATCTCCCGCATCCGCGTCTCGATCCGCTCGAGGTCGTCGTCGGAGAGGGTCTGGCCGTCGGCCAGGTCGACGTCGTAGTAGAAGCCGTGCTCGATCGGGGGACCGATCGCGAGCTGGGTGTCGGGGTAGAGGTCGAGAATCGCCTGGGCCAGCACGTGGGCGGTGCTGTGGCGGATGGTGTGGAGTCCGCGCTCGCTGGCCGGGGTGACGATCTCCACCACCGCTCCATCACCCAGAGGAATGTCGAGGTCGAGTTCTTCGCCGTCGACAACCGCGATGAGTGCGTCTTTCGCGAGGCGGGGACCGATCGACTCGGCCAGAACGGCCGCGGTGGCGCCAGCAGCCAACTCGCGGGCCGAACCATCGGGCAGTTTGACGGAGATGAGGTCGCTCATAGGTGTAGGAGGTTACCCGGCACGCCGCGCTGCAGTACCGGATAATCGAGCCTGGCTCAGGCGGGCACCGACCTCAGCACGTCGGCGGACGAGCGCCTCTCGGGCATCTCGGGATCGGTAATCGCTTCCAGGGTCTCGGTGGCCGCGGCCTTGCCCTTGGTGGCGTAGTCGTTGACGTAGTCCTGGCCGGTGAGCGCCCGTATCTCGAACATGACCTCGTCGGTGATCTGGCGAAAGCGGAGCCTGTCGTCGGTGATGCTGCCGCTCTCCGCCGGATGGATGGGACGTCCGAACCTGATCTCCGCGGGCCGGAAGGGCCGGGGCAGGGGGTGGTCGGGAGGCTGGATCGCGCGGGTGCCGAGGATGCCGACCGGCACGATCGGAGCACCGGTGCGCACCGAGAGCCGGGCGGCCCCGGTGTGCCCCTTGTGAAGTAGGCCGTCGCGAGACCGGGTGCCCTCGGGATATATCCCGAAAAGCTCTCCGGCCTCGAGCACGCCCGCCGCGGTATCGAGAGCGCGGGCGGAGGCGTCGCCCCCGGTGCGGTCGATGGGGATCATGCCCAGGGCAGGAAAGAGGGTTCGGGTCTTCCAGTCGTCGAGATATTCGGCCTTGCCGACGTAGGACACGCGCCGCGGAAGCACACACGGCAGGAAGAAGCTGTCGATCACCGAGTTGTGATTGGGCGCGAGGATCACGGGTCCCGTCACAGGGATGTGGTCGAGGCCCACGGTCTTGATCCGCCACAGGCATTTCATGAACGGGCGGATGACGGCGAGAACCGTTGTCTGCATCTGTCCGTGCTCGCGGTCCATCGTGGTGTCCTCCCCAGACATCATTGCGCAGAAGCAAGGTCGACGCCGACCAAGGCTGCGGCCGCGCTCACGCCTTCACCCCGGTTGGCGTGCTGGTCGAGAACAAGAATCGCGCCCGGTACATCGAGGTCGTCGTCGAGACACGCTCGAACTTCGTCGACCCCCGCCTCACCCTCCCCTGCCCCGACCCACAGCTCCAGCCGGGCCGCGGCATCGTCGAGCAGGTCGTCGGTCCAGTTCCACGGCCGCCGATAGTGGTGGACCGACAAGGCCAGTCGAATGACCGGCGCCGGGTAACGCCCCCGCAGGTCGTGGACAAAAACTAGATCGCCGGTGGACTTCGACATCTTGCGACCATCGATGTGCACCATCGACTGGTGGAGCCAGTGGCGAACGAACGGTTCTCCGGTGGCAGCCTCGGACAGGGCATTGACACATTCGTGGTGGGGATAGAGAAGGTCGACTCCGCCGCCGTGTAGGTCGATGGTGGAGCCGAGCTCTCGCAGAGCGAGAGCAGAACACTCGACATGCCAGCCTGGTCGACCCGAACCCCATCGAGATTCCCACTGGGGTTCGCCAGGCGCCGACGGACGCCAGAGCACGAAGTCGAGCGGATTACGTTTGGCCGGGTCTCCGGGGTGCTCGCCCCATTCCTCCGACAGCGCCCGCATCCTCTCTTGCCCCACTCCGGACAGGGATCCGAAGTCGCCCTGCGCTGCGGTGTCGAAGTAGACGGTGCCGTCGACCACGTAGGCGGTGCCCTTGGCGATTATGGAGTCGATGACCCCTCGGATGTCGGGGATGGCACCGGTGGCCCGGGGTTCGGACCAGGGCGCGAGGGTGTTGAGTGCCGCCATGTCGTCGTCGAATCGAGCCGTCTCACCGAACGCCAGGTCGAGGTAGTGCACTTCACGGCGACGAGCCGCGGCCAAGATGTCGTCGTCGACGTCGGTGATGTTGCGCACGTAGCGCACCTCGTGGCCGAGATCGATGAGTCGGCGCTGAAGGGTGTCGTAGATGATGTAGGTGGCGGCGTGTCCCAGATGCGTTGCGTCGTAGGGCGTGATGCCACACACATAGAGCGTGACCATCGGGCCGGGCTCGAACGGCACCACGGCGCCTCGGCGAGTGTCGTAGAGCCGCATCACAATGACCGTACCCTCGGCGCCGTATCGTGCGATGCTTCGGTCGGTCGAAAAGTAGGCTGGGCCGACAGTCACAACAGGAGGACCCCCCGTGGGCTTGCTAGACGGAAAGAAGATCGTGATCACCGGCGTGCTCACCGACTCCTCGATAGCGTTCGGAATCGCGAAGCTCGCCCAGGAAGAGGGGGCGGAGATCGTGCTCACCGGTGCGGGTCGCGGCCTGCGCCTCACCCGGCGCACCGCCCGAAAGCTCCCTAACGAACCGGCCGTGTTCGAGTTCGACGTGAGCGACCCGAGCCATGCTCAAGCTCTCCACGATGTTCTCGCCGAGAAATGGGGACACGTCGATGGTGCACTCCATGCCATTGGGTACGCTCCCGAAGCCTGCCTCGGCGAAGACTTCATGGGTGCCACATGGGACGACGTGAAGGTGGCAATGGAGATATCGGCCTTCTCCCTGAAACTGCTGGCCGAAGCGGTGGCGCCGCTCATGACCGACGGTGGTTCAATCGTTGGTCTCGACTTCGACGCCACCCGCGCCTGGCCGGCCTACAACTGGATGGGTGTCGCCAAGGCCGCCCTCGAATCGACCAACCGCTATCTCGCCCGGGCGCTCGGCCCCTCCGGCATCCGGTGCAACCTGGTGGCAGCCGGTCCGATTCGCACCATTGCCGCCAAGTCGATCCCCGGCTTCCAGAAGTTCGAGGACGCCTGGATGGATCGAGCTCCCCTCGGTTGGGATGTCGACGATTCGTCGGCCGTTGCCCGAAGCACGGTGGCCCTGTTGTCTGATTGGTTCCCGGCCACCACCGGATCGATGGTCTATGTCGACGGCGGCTTCCACGCCGTGGGCGCCTGACCCACCTGCGCCATCGACTTGAGGGCGCGGTAGGCCGCGCGGGGTTGGCCGGCGAGATCTACCAACGCGTTGCGGCACCAGTAGCCGCGGTCCTTGTCTGCGAGCATGTCGATGAAGACGCGGGCCTCGGGATGATCCAGCGCAGCCCGCGCCGCCGCAAGCACCCGCTGCTCGACGAGCAGATCGTCGGTCTGGGCCACTGCTTCAGATGCGAAGGGCAACTCCACATGGCAGGTGGCTTTCACACCTAGTTGTTCGGCCCGCCCGAGAGCCGCTCCGACCTGTTCATCGATGGGGCCCTCCGCCGCGATCCGAAACGCGATGCCGCTCGCTCCGGCCTCGGCCAGAGATTCCAACGCCGGGTGAGACGGGTGGAAACCTTCTCGAGGGAAATGCGAGAAGTAGTCGGTGGCAGGGCCGGCGCTCTTTCCAATGCGACCGACGACAAACTTGGGTCCGCCACCCTTCGACAGAACCGCCGTCACCGCAGCCAGCTCCTGATCCCTCATCACGAGCTCCCAGTGGGAGCCGCCGCCGAATTGCTCGTACAGCTCCGTCTGGGCCGTGGTGGGCAACCCGCCAGAGAAGAAGTGGGAACTCACGCCGTGCCGCTTCAACCATTCGAGCCGGAACCTCACGTCCTCGTCTCTCAGATCCGTCAGAGGGACCCGCACGTATGACAGGCCGAGGTCGAGGACCTGAACCAGTGCGGCCTCGTCTCGGGCCACCTTGCGGTCGAGAGCGTCGAGGTCGCCGTAGGGCAATTCGCTAGGTCGGCCGAGACGGTGACGCAGCCAGACTCCGAGTGGCGTCGAAGGAGCCGGCGACCCGGGAGCCCGGCTATGAATCCTCACTATTTCGAGCGCGTAGCTGGTGTCGGAGATCGTCAGTTTGCACACTCCGAGCTGCTCGAGATCGTCGCGCCCGTTCTCGGCATCGGCCGGAGGCTGGGGCCTCAAGAAGCTGTATTCGGGTCGGGTGAAGGCGACCGACGGCAGGCAGATGAGGTCGACCCCGGACAGGTGGTTGAGGAAGAACTGATGGACGTGGCCGCTGAATACGACTTCGACGCCGCTATCGACCAGGGTGCCGAGCAGGCGTGACCTGACCACGGGTTCGAGATTGTCATAGTGCTCATCCTCGTCGGGGTGGGTGAGGAAGGGCGGGTAGTGCATGAACACGAAACACCGTGCCTCGTTGGCCCGGAGGTCGGCTTCGAGCCACTCCCACTGGGCCGCGCCTTCATCGGAGTCGACGCCGAGCAAGCCTCCGTCGATGATCACGAAGTGCATTCCACCTGAATCAAAGCTCTGGAACGGCGCGCCCCACGCCTGGGCGAACACATTGCGACTCTCGTCCACTCGGGCCGGAGCGTAGGAGCTGGCTTGCTTGTCGCCGACATCGTGGTTGCCGGGAACCAGCACCATCGGAGCGCCCAGGTTGCCATAGATCTCCTGGGCCACCTGTAGGGCGTCGGCGTGAGCGGGCAGGGTCGGAATGGGGTGGACGACGTCGCCAAGGTGTACGACAAGATCGGGGTTCATAGCCCGGATCGCCTCAGCAGCCACCCGGTTGCGCTCGTTGTGGGACTCGTCGGACGGGAAGGCGAGTTGGCCGTCGTCGTAGCGGGGGCGGATGTGGGTATCAGTCACCAGGGCGACGATCAGGTCCGACATGATCACCCTTCGTATCAGAACAGGGCTGGGTCGATGGGCTCATCATGCACCCTGAGCTAGTCCTCATCAAGACAGCACTCGACGACTACAACAAGGGCCGCATGTCGTGCCCAACTCACCGGGGCTGAGATCGTTGGCCGCTCCCTGATCGGGCCAGCGAGATAACTAGGCCTGGGCCCAGACCTCATCGGCCTTCGCGGCGCGGTTGGGTAGAACCTTCCAGAGCAGGCGGGCCACTCCATTGCTGAACTGGTACGTAGTTTCTCCGTCAACAATGGTGTGCTTCGGCGATCCGGCGACCCCTCGTTTGCCGGTGCTGAGAGCGAAGGCGCATTCACCGTCGTATCCGAGTTGGGAGCTGTCTTCGTTCATGGGAACCTCACTTAGCTGTTTGGTTTAGTTTTCTAGATGGTTTACCATCGAGTTATGCCATCCGCAACCTCGACCAATGAAGTTGAAGGCGATGAGGTCCTCGACCGGGTCTTCCGTGCCCTTGGCGACCCCACTCGCCGGTCGATCATCACCCAGCTGACCCAAGGAGAGGCGACAATGAGCGAGATCGCCTCCCGGTTCGACATGACCCTGCCAGGTGTTTCGAAGCACGTATCTGTTCTCGAGGAGGCAGGTCTCGTGCATCGTTGGCGCTCGGGCCGAACACGCCGGTGCACTCTCAGAGTGGAGCGACTGCGAGCGGCCGACGCGTGGATCCGGGAGGGCACGGAGTTCTGGGATAACACCCTCGAGGCATTGGCCGAGTACGTCGTGGCCGACGACGCATGACACCGACACACACACAACTCGAGGTGAGTAGGACTATCCGCGCCGATCGGGAGCGCGTGTTCGACGCGTGGACCGATCCAGCCAAGATTGTGAAATGGTGGGGCGCTGGCGGAGTGACATGTCCCGAGGCCGAGATGGACGTCGCCGCGGGCGGAACGTACCGGATTGCAAACCTGACCCCGTCGGGCGAAACAATGTGGATCAGCGGGAGGTTCAGTCGGGTCGAGCCACCCGCTCTTCTCACGTACAGCTGGGCTATGGAGCCGATAGACGAGAACACCCAACACAGCGAGGTCGAGGTGTCTTTCGACGAGACTCCCGACGGCACGCTGGTGACCGTCGTGCAGACGCGTATCGCGAGCCCAGAGGCCCGCGAAGCTCACCTCGGCGGGTGGATCGGATGCCTCGAAGGCCTCGAGGCCCTACTCGAAGCGGAGGCCTGAGAGTCTCACTCGATCCGCAGACCGGAGATGACTCGGCTGATCACGAGCTGCTGGATCTGCTCGGAACGCCGCACGTTTCACTCTGAGTAGCTGGTAAAGAGGCAGTAGCTGAGGCGGCTTCATCCATCAATCCCGAACACGTTGGCCGGTGAGGTTCCCGCCAAGTCAAACGCAGCGGGGTCGCCCGGGGCGGGCCCCGTGATCGCCCACGTGACGCCGAGGTCTTCGAGCAATCGGTACGACAACTCCTCGGTCGGCCGCGCGATCACGTCGAATCCGTCGAGGGAGCCTCGCTCCTGGACGACGAGGTCCAACATCGCCCGAAGATCGGTTTCGGTCACCTCGATCGGGAAGAGGCCGTCGTACCGAGCGGCTCGCAGCACGGGCTTGCGTGCCGGCCCGCGGGCAGCGAACCACATCGGGATCCGGGGTTGCTGTGCCGGTCGGGGCAACGCCGTCACGCGGTCAGCGATGAAGTGCTCACCGTGGAAGTCGACCTCCTTACCAGACCACAGGCGAGACAATAGTTCGGCACCCTCGTCGAGACGGACGCCACGCTCGCGGGCATCGACCACCTCACCGAACGCGCTCAGCTCGCGGGTCGTGTCGACGCCCAGGCCGAGTCCGAGAGTGAGTCGCCCGCCGGACAAGTGATCGAGCGTCGTGCATTCGCGCGCCAGCTTGATCGGTCGGCGGCGCGTAATCGGAGTGACCATGGGCCCGAGCCGGACTCGTTCGGTCGCAACGGCCATCGCCGCCATTGCGACCCACGGGTCGGCCGTCTCCTGCGGGTCGTCCGGCCGGCGGAGCACGTGGTCCCAGAGAAAGACTGCGTCCCAACCGGCTCGCTCGGCCGTGATCGCGAGATCGACCAGTGCGGCAGGGTCGGCAAGGTCACCGTACGGTGGAATCGTCAATGCGTGTTGCACTCCCACAGCCTCGCCGATCGCGCAGTCGCGCTGTGTGACACACCTACTCGATGCCTTCGAAGATGTCGTGGGTCTGATCTGGACTTGTCCACAGATATCCGCCCTGGCCGTTTCTGCTCGCTGATCTGGGGAAACGTTGTCCACTGAAGCCCGCCGGGCACCGCTTGGTATCCCTACTCCGAGGGAAAAGTAGGGGCGAAGGTGGCGATCGACGATCAACACGAGACGCCGCACGAGTGATGACCGACAGCATCGGGGGTCATCTCGGAGGGGCGTCTCGTACCCCAAGTCCACTACCGCGATCCGACTGGATCGCCCTGCCAGCGGCGGCGCCGCATCGAGGGCACCAACAAGCTGCTCCAAGTCCTACGAAGAGAGTCGCCCACGGCTTCACCAACCCCGACAACAGCGGACCCGAACCCCACAAAATGGCGCAGGGCCCGGTTTTTGACATCGTCGATTCAGCTTCGGGCGAGGCGGTCGACCTTGTGCACGATGAGGCTTCGACAGAGACAACGTGCCGTCCAAGATTCAAACCCGGACACACCGATTGGAAATTTGACCGGGCTGGTCTGGTCGATTCTGTTCTGAGAACCACGGTTGCGGATTCAGCGCCGCACGAGGTCGGCTTGGAGCGCCTCGCCACGCTCTGCCCATCCGACCATCTCGAGCTCCGCAGCGACCGGCAAGGTGGTTCGCATCAGCTCCTCAGCTTCGTTGAGATCCGTATCGAATCCTCTGTTCAACAAGAGCTCGCCAAGCTCGATCCGATAGATCACCGGAAAGATTCGTGCCCTGGACGCATCGACGATCTCGAGTGCCAGGCGCAGATCCGCGATCGCTCCATCGATGTCGCCGACTGCTGCGCGGGCGTAAGCCAGTATGTGGCGCATCGGTCCGTTGATGCCGATGCAGTAGTGGGCAAACTCGTCGGCATAGGGTTCGAACGTCTCGATCAGGCTTCGACCGATTGCCTCATCGTCGAGAAAGCGCGCGCATCTCGCCATGTTGTAGGCGGAAGTAAACCAGAATGCGTCCCTGGACGGCGACTCGAATTCATCGAGACTATAGAGTTCGATTAACTCGCGGCATTCGTCTGCCCGTTCCTCGGTCGCGAGGTAAGCCGCCTGAGTCGCGCGCCATGCGGGCGTCCCCGGATATCGGTCGGCCAGTTGGCCCGCCAGCTCCGAGTTGCCGAAGGTTGGGCTTCTGGACGCACCGATCAACGCCGATACGGCCGCCCACCAAGTATCGGCATCGACTGCGCCGATCTCAATTCCAAACTCGAACGCCGAATCGTTTTCTTCAGTCGCTCTTTGAAGGTCGCCATCGTAGATATGGAACTGAACCGTCTGTGAGCGTGCACTCCACTGGGCCATGGGGCCGGCCTCATCTGCCGCGATCGTCTGGAGTTCACGCGCCACCGAGCCAGCCCTTTCCAGGTCGCCGCGCGAGAGCAAGTTCCAATTCAGAGCTATCCGGTTGATAACGCGCAGGTTGGGATCTCCGCAACGGTCCGCTGCCGCCACTGCGCGCTGGGCGCGCTCGAGGCCGCTGGTCCAGCGTTCCGGCACAAGATCGGTCATGCGGGTGGTTCCGAGCACCCATGCCTCGGTTAGGTCGTCGTCGATCTCTTCGAGAAGCCCGATGGCGTGGTCGACCAGATCGAGGCGCTCCTCTCGTCGGTCCGGGTCAAATGTCAGCTCGGCCGCGAGGAGCGCCTCGATTCGGGCGCGCTCGGCTACTGAACGCCCGTCAAGACGTGCAAGTGCAGCTTCGAGATGGGTGATCCGTTCGTTGTCGATCTGGCCGATGCTGCTGATGAAGCCGCGTGAGTTCGCAAGTGCCACCCGAATGACGAGTTCGTCATCATCGGCCGAGACCGCGTCAGCCCCAACGGTGAGCAGCACTTCACGAAACGTTGCGTCGCCCTGGTCACGCAGGACCTCACCGACCCCGCAACGCGCGAGAAGATATCTGTGATCGAGCGGCTCGGCGTCGTCCTCCTCGAGCAGCTCGATCGCCTTGTCATAGAGGCCCTGGGCTTCGCCGAGCGCTCGAGTTTCGAGCGCCTGGTCGGCTGCGGAGAGGACGTAGCTGATGGCGTCGCTCAGGTCGCCGCCTCGAGGCCCCGCCTCAACCGCGTGGTGAGCCAGCGCCGCAAAATCGTTGGGTGACGACTTCGCAAGGAGGTCGGTTACTCGCCGGTGCACGCGCCGACGTCGACTCGCCGACAACTCATCGTAGAGAGACGTCCTGACCAGGGCGTGTGCGAACCTGAACCGGTAGGCGTCGACCTCCTCTACGAGACGGGCACGAGTTGCCTCGTCGATCGCGTCGAGCAACGGATCCTCGTCCATGCCGGCGAGCTCGCCCAGCATCTCAAGGTCGAACTCGCGACCAAGAACCGACGCAGCACGCAGGATGTCATTCGCGTCGTCAGACAGACGCGACAGGCGCTGGCCGACCACGTCACGCACGCCTTCTGGCACGTCGATCTTGTCGGGATCAGGCACGACCCATCGTCCGTTGAGGAAGCGCACTCCGCCACTTTCGATGAGGTGCCGCAGTACCTCGGCGACGAAGAACGGATTGCCCTCGGTCTCGGCGTGGGCGCGGATCGCGACCTGGGTCGCGGCATCGTCGAGTGGATGTCCTGCGGCTTGCTGAACCATCTCTATGACCTCATCGAGATCGAGTGGGTCAACCGGTATTCGACGCACCCCGTCGATCCGCCGAAGATCGCCGAGAACCGACGAGAGAGGATGGGAGCGATCGACGTCGGTGTCGCGGTAGGTAGCGATCACCAGTAGCCGAACACCCTCGAGGCCCGCAGCGTGGCGGACGACTTGCATCAACATGAGCAGCGTCGGCTTGGTCGCCCAATGGATGTCGTCGAGAACTATCACCAGCCCGGTTTCGCGAGCCGTCTCCACGATCCAAGACGAGACAGCTTCGAACAGCCTGTGCTCCTCAGTGCGCGGATCGGACGACACCGGGTTCGCCAGCTCGGCCTGTCGCGACGCCAGATCGGGAACCAAGCGCACAAGCTCACCGGGCAGGCGACCGAGAGGGAGATCGACGCTGTGCCTGGTCTGCCAGTCGAGGGCTTCTACAAAGGGCTGGTAGGGAACCTTCAGCTCATCATCGCAGCGACCGAACAGCACGATCGCGCCCGAGTCGGTTGCCTCCATTGCGATCTCGTAGGCGGTGCGCGTCTTGCCGATGCCAGGTTCACCTACGAGCAGTGCGGTCCGCGGGCCTTTCAACTTGGTCTCGTCCCACAGATCGCGCAGCGCGTCGCGAACGTCGCTGCGCCCGACGTAGGCCCCACCTGTGCCGGGCACGAGCGCCGGGGGGAATGGCACAAGAGCATCGGATGACGCGATCGACAGCGGGGCCCAAGTGACGCTGCAACTCTCGACCGGATCCGGCAGGCCCTTGAGGTCGAGAGCGCCGAACGATTCGAACTTGAAGCCCCCCCTGCCGCGAGCCAACGCCCGGACGAGGTCGGCCACGAGTATCTGTCGACCCTGGGCTGCTCCGCAGAGTCGTGCTGCCTCATTGACCGCAGTGCCAAAACAGTCGTCTCCCTCGAAGCTGACGTCGCCGACCGATGCCCCCACGCGGATCTCGATCGGCTCGGGGAGATTGGGCCCGAGCGCAGTGACACCCTGCTGGGACGCAATACCGGCAGCGACCGCGTCAGCGGCAGACTCGAAAACGGCCATGAGCCCATCGCCGAGCGACTTGACGACTCGCCCGTTGTTGACCTCGATGGCGTCTTGGACGACAGCGTCGTGCGTGCGACGAAGTTCATCGGCGCGTTCCTCACCCAACCGAGTGCGCAGCTCAGTCGAACCGACCAGGTCTGTGAACAACACGGTGGCTGTGCTGGTCGCTTGTTCGGTCCCCATGAGGAAACGCTACCTCCCGGTAACGATTCGACCGGCATCTCAGCGCCGAGCGAACCGGCAACTCGGGATGGATCTGCCATTGGTCGCCGTGGGTATTGACAGCTGAGCGACCATCGGCGCGATGATCTGGGACAACTGGCGGTTCTTGCATTCAGCCTCGGGATCGCCGCCCGCTCAACGTCGTGGTCGTGCGGATCCGAGACGACGCCGGCCGCATCGCCGCGACTGCCTCATTTGCGAAACCGGCCACGGGCATGGACACGATCTCGGCGCTTATATCGAGCACGGATCTCAGCCATCTGGACAGAACGCGTGTCGTGGAAAGGCCGCCTGCCGATGGTCTCGATCCGGCGCTCCGCGCTCGAGTGGAGGCAAAGCGCCGGCGCATTCTCAAGGACGAGGTCTGCTCGACGCCGAGCCGTCGTGACACAGCGGGGAGAGGTCAGCGTCGCGGAAGCGTTCTTCGACGAGCTCAACGCAATGACCCCAGATCAACGCGCGCCAGCATTCGATGACGGAACCGTCCACGACCCGGCAAACTCCCTGAGGGGCTCCGAAACCGGATCATGGAGACGGGCATGCCATGCCGAGGATCATCGACCGACGTCCCCGCGGGGACGTCCCCGCAACTGGTCGAGAAGGGAGCTACTCGATTCGCAGGCCGGAAATGGCCCGGCTGATCACGAGCTGCTGGATCTGTTCGGTGCCTTCGAAGATGTCGTGGGTCTGATTTGGAGTTGTCCACAGATGTCCGTTGGTGCCGTTTGTGTCTGCTGACCTGGGGAAATGCCGACCGACGCCGTCCGCTGGTTACCTCTGGGTATCCCTACTCCGAAGCGAAAGTAGGGGTGAAAGTCAGCGATGGCAACCGTCTGACTGCTCCTGCCATGCGAGCAGCGCCTCCGTTGCGAGCAACCGAAGGGATATCCCAGTCGAAGCGGCCAGCACAGCCAGATCGGCATGTTCGGGTTTGGCGCCGTGAGGTCCGACCTTGACCGAAACTGTCGCCCCGCGAAGCTCGACCGTGGTGGTCGACCGTTGCAGCTCCTCCTTCTCGACGCGGCTCGTGCGTGAACCGAGTGAGCCAGTCTCGGTGGCCAGCACCGACCGTAGGGCAGGGACGAGGTCGGGCCGGCACAGCACTCGAACCTCGTGACCGGGGCGGCCCTTCTTCATCACAACTGGCACGACCCATGCGTCATCCGCTCCCGCGCCGAGCAGGCGGCTGATCGTGTGCGCGAGCACCTCAGGGGTGATGTCGTCGACGTTGGTCTCGATGAGCGCCGCTTCGACGAGTGCGCTGTCCAGACCGCCGTCGATGAGCGCCACCGACACAACGTTCGGATGAGTCGACGGATCCCGTTGGCCGGCGCCGCGAGCGGAGGGACCCAGTCGGCCATCGGGGATCTGACCCCACTCGGTCGCCAGCGTCGTGAGCAGGGCGGCCCCCGTCGGCGTGCACGTTTCACCTTCGTGGTCGAGGCGTCGCACGGGGCAGCCGTCCAGCAGAGCGAACGTCGCCGGCGCAGGGAGCGGCAACGTGCCGTGGGCAGCTTCCACAGTTCCATAGCCAAGCCCTACCGGTGCCACAACAACGCGCTCGATCGGACCCTTCACACGGACGACCGCGTCGAATAGAAGCCAAACACCGACGATGTCGATGATGGCGTCGATGGCGCCGACTTCGTGAAAGCGCACCTCGTCGATGTGGACCCCGTGCTGAGCCGCCTCGACCTCACCGAGGCGACGGAAACTGCGGCGGGCCCCAGCGGCGACCCGGTCGGGCAGTTCGGCCTCGACCAGGAGACCGTCGATCGCGCTCCAGGGGCGGCCGTGTTCACTGACGGGCGCGTCGACCTGCACTCGCGTCGCGGTGAGACCGTTGCGGATGGTGGTGCCGACCTTGACCGCGTACCCGTCGAGACCGAGCCCCTCGAGCGGAGCAAGCTCGCGCTCCGGGTCGTCGAGCAACCCGGCGAATGCGCCGAGCAGCATGTCGCCCGAGGCGCCGAAGGTGGGGTCGATCCACAGATGGGTGCTCACTGTCCACCCGCTGAGTGCAGTCGACTCATCCGATGCGCTGCACAGGCAGCGCCGTAACCGTTGTCGATGCCGACGACGGTTATGCCCGGAGCGCACGACGCAACCATCGACAGCAGGGCCGTCGCCCCCTCGAACGACGCGCCGTAACCCACCGAGGTGGGCACAGCGATGATCGGCTGTGCCACCAGCCCAGCGAGCACGGTGGGCAGCGAGCCCTCCATGCCGGCAATCGCGACGATGGCGTTGGCGGGTTCGAGTGACGGCAGCGCATCGGTCAGGCGCTGGAGGCCGGCAACACCGACGTCGGCCGAGCTCACGGTGGCGTGGCCCAGTGCTTCGAGGGTCAGGAGAGCTTCGTGGGCGACAGGGAGATCCGACGTCCCTGCCGCGACCACCGCGACGGTGAACCCGCTGGAGGGCCGATGCCGCCACGTGAGCGTGGATCCGCGCACTGCTGTCGGGCCAAACTCGCCAAGCACCTCGAGCTGTTCCAGCGTCGCACGAGTGGCGACGATTGCGTCACCGGTGGTCTCGTCGGTGAGAAGTTCCTCGATGATGGCCACACACTGGGCCGTCGTCTTGCCGTGGCAGTAGATCCCCTCGGGCATGCCGATGCGTCGGGTGCGATCGAGATCGAGCCGAATCTCCGGATCTAACGTCACAGGAACAGTGCGTTGTTGAGGTTGCCGGAACGCAGGCCAGCGAGATCGAGGGTTACGTAGCTGTACCCGACGCCGCGCAGAGCGGCGTCGATCTCGGCGGCGGACTCGACGGCGCGTGTCAACTCGGTGGCCGGAACCTCGATGCGCGCTGTTTCGCCGTAGTGCCGGACCCGCACCTCGCCGAACCCCATGGACCGAAGCGCGACCTCCGCGCGATCCACCTTGGTGAGAAGGGCGACAGAGATCTCCGTGCCATACGGAATCCGAGAGGACAGACACGGCATGGCTGGACGATCCCAGACCTCGAGCCCCCACGCTCTCGCTAGCGACCGCACGTCGGCCTTGGTAAAGCCGGCCTCGACCAGCGGGAACCGGGCGCCGCGTTCGCGAGCCGCTTCCTGACCGGGACGGTGATCTCCAAGGTCGTCCACGTTGACCCCAAGCACGATTGCTGCCGACCGGAGCGCGGCGACAGGTTCCAACTGATCCATCAGTGCTGTCTTGCACCAGAAGCAGCGGTCCCCCTCATTGACCAAGTAACGTTCGTCGTGTAGCTCGTTGGTCGCCACGGCAACCCAGTCGAGGTCCCATCCCTCGGCGAGTCGACGGCAATGGGCCAGCTCACCCTCCGCCAGCGAACTGGAGGCCGCGGTGGCGAGCAGCACGTCCGCCCGGGGCAGGGCCCGGTGGGCGGCAGCCGCGACGACCGCCGAGTCGACACCACCCGAGAACGCGACGACCATCGGGCCAATCGCCCGGACTGCTTCGATGAGGTCAGCCTCGATCTCCTCCACCCCGGCAGGCTAGTTGCATGTGTGCCATACGTCGTGTGCGCAGGTCGGGCGCGGCACGAGAATGGCCTATTCGATGCGCAGGCCCGAGATAGCCCGACTGATCACGAGCTGCTGGATCTGTTCGGTGCCTTCGAAGATGTCGTGGGTCTGATTCAGACTTGTCCACAGATGTCCGCTGGTGACGTTTCTGACCGGTGACCTGCGGAAATCTCGACTGTTGCTGCCCGCTGGCAACCGCTGGCCATCCCTACTCCAGAACGAAAGTAGGGATGAACTGCTGGATCGCCCCGGATGCGCTGCTTCCCCGGCGACCGGAAATCCCAACGAAGAGTGAAGCTCAGCCGGCGAGTTGCTCGATGAGCCAGTCGAGGGCTGCTTCGGGGGTGCGGCTCGAGCCTGAGTCGACCGCTGCTTGCCACCCCTCTTCTCCCAGTTCGGCCTTCAGGCGTGGACGGAGGTGTTTGCGGACGCCGAACGCGCTGAGCGTGCGTTGGGGCATGCGCAGAGTTATTGCGAAAGCCTCGGCAGCGACGTCGTGCCGGCCTAACTCTGAGGCGACGAACGCTCCACTGACCACGCAGTCGCGGTCCACCAGGGGTGGGGAGTAGCGTCGCAGCAGGGCCTGCGCCTCGCGAAGGTGCGCGATGGTCGTATCCAACGGCGACGATCTGCACCCCACAACAGCCCGCATCAGCGGCACGTAGGCGCTGAAGTAGAGCTGTGTCTCCTCAGCCAAGAGGTCGACGATCAGCTCGGACTCTTCGAGCCCGAGTGCTCGCAGCGCAACGGCGAGGTCGACGAGAATGATCGGGTCGGGGCTGTCCATGGCTGTGACGACTCGCGACAACCCGTCCACGTTGTCGGTGCCGAAGGCGGAGAAGATCGCCTCGGCGGCGTCGGCGAATCGGGCCTCGCCCAAGGCGATCTCGGCCCGAAGGTACGACGACATCGGTACAACACCAGAGCGGCCCTCGACTTCGTCCAGCACGATCGATGCCTGACGAGGGTTGGTGGCCGCGAAGTGGTGAACCACGAACGCCGAGGCGATGTACCAGTGGCGCAGGTCGCGATCGTCATGGCGGAACTGCTCGGCCATGGCATGTGACCGTTCGAACTCGCCCGTGAGCTCAGCGAGACCCATGGTGCACATGGCGAGCTTGCCCTGGTCGACGGTGCTGTATTCGTTCGCGAGGCCGCTCAGCCTCCTGTGCGTGTCGCCGGTGTAGTCGAGGAGACCCGCCGACAGTAAACAGCCGAGGCACTCCGCGAACAGGTCAACGGCGGTGCTGATGTCGCCAGAGTCCGTGGCGTGGCGCAGTGCGGCGCGCTGGTTGTCAATCTCGGTGATGTCGCTGAACCAGCCCGGGTTCGAGAGGTCGATGGTCCGGCCTCGACTCCAGTCGAGCACCCAGCCGACATGTCGGCTGCGGACGCCATCGCGTTCGCCACTGGCTTCGAGTTCCTTGGCGGCGAACGCCCGAATCGTGGCCAGCAGGCCATACCGGGTGCCTCGGGTCGTGCGGGTTGCCTGCACCATCGACTGGTCGACCAGGGCGGCCAACTCCGACCGCACCGCATCGGCGTCGACCTCTTCGCCGGCGGTCACTGCAATTGCGGCCTCGGCGGTGAAGCCTCCGTCGAACACCGAGAGCCGACGCAGGACTGCCCGAGTCCCCACGTCCAAGAGGTCGGCGCTCCATCCGATGGTGGCATCGAGTCCGCGGTGACGTTCGATGCGGCGTCGGTCGCGACGATCGGCGCCGCCGTCGAAAAGGCTGGCAGCTAGTTCGGTGATCCCGTACCGGTCGACCCGGGCGGCGGCCAGTTCGATGGCGAGGGGCAGACCATCGAGTTGGGCACAGACGGTCTCGATGTCGACGAGGTCGTCTTCGGTAGGTACGAACGTGGGGTCGGAAAGGCGGGCCCGGTCGAGAAACAGCCGCACGGCCTCGCTCCCAGCTCCAGGCTCTGATTCGGGCCCAGCGGGCCCATCGGTCGGGCCCAACGAGCCGATCGCGAATAGCAGCTCACCGGGCACGGCGAGGCCTTCGCGGCTGGTGGCTACCAGGCGTAGACCGGGGCAGGCGTCGAGCAGATTCTCGACAAGATCGGCGGAGTCGTCGAGCACGTGTTCGCAGTTGTCGAGCACCACGGCGGCTTCCCAGTCACGCAGCGGCCCCCAGTCCCCCGCGGCGGGCAGTCCGAGGCAGGTCAGCACCACGTTGGTGAGGTCGCCGCCCGTGGCGGGTGTGAGATCGACGAACCAGGCGCCGTCGCGAAGCTCTGTCGAGGTGGCGACCGCATGTTCAACCGCCAGCCGGGTCTTGCCCGAACCCCCAGGGCCCACGATGGTGACAAGCCGATGATCCGCCACCTGGCGGCTGAGCTCGGCGAGTTCGTTGCGTCGCCCGACGAATGAGGTGCGAAACACCGGGAGTTGATCGTTGCGAACCGGTGCGGTGCGAAGCGATCCCACCGATATCTCGTCGATCACCAGCTCTTGTACGAACTCGGGATGTTCGAGATCCTTGAGTTTGTGGACTCCCCGATCCTGCATCATCACGCCTGCGGGCAGCACCGAAGCGAGGTCAGCGGTTCGGCGAGACAGCACCACCTGGCCGCCGTGCGCGGTTGACATCAGCCGGGCAGTCCGGTTGACGGCGGGGCCGAAGTAGTCGCCATCGCGCTCGTCGACCTCGCCGGTGTTGATGGCCATGCGCACCCGGATGGGCAGGCCGCTGGGCCATTCCTCGGACCGGACCGCCCGTTGCGCATCGACCGCTGCAGCCACGGCGTCGGCTGCACGGGTGAAGGCCACGGCGAATCCGTCGCCGCCGGTGGCAAACACATAGCCCGAGTTGCGTTCGAGCGCGCCACGGACCAGATCGTCGTGGCGGGCAAGCACCGAGGGCATCGCGGCGGGCGCCGTGTCCCAGGCTTTGGTCGACCCTTCGATGTCGCTGAACAGGAACGTCACCGCTCCAGTGGGCCGAGCCGCGGCGCTCACCTTTTCAGCCCTCACCTTGCAGCAGGGCCATGAACGCCGCAGCCATGGCGTCGGTGCTTCCACGGCTCAGGATGTCGGCCATGTCGCCGCGCACCTGATCGGCAATCTCGCCGTACAGGCCACGTTTGATAGCCGCGAGCGATCCTGTGGCCTTGGCCGCGCGCTCGTGCGCAATCGCAACCGCTCGATCCACCACATCAGCTTCGGGCGCGACCTCGTGCACAATGGCCGCAGCCAAGGCATCTGGCCCCGAGTAGCGGCGGCCCGTGGTGAGGGCCTCGTTTACCGTCGCCGCTGGAAGCTTTGCCGTAACGATCGCCTGCTCACCGGGCGTCAAGAACATCCCGAGGTCAACCTCGGGCAGACACCAGTACCCGCGGTCGGCCCGCATCACCGTCACGTCGTGACAGAGGCTCAACATCGCTCCGGCACCGAACGCATGACCGGTCACCGCTGCCACGGTCGGAACGCCAAGCTCGATGATGCGCCCGAGCAGCCCATGCACCCGCTCGAGGTAGCCAACCACCTGGGCGCCGTTGCGCATCATCCACGCAAGATCAAGCCCGTTCGACCACACCTTTCCGGATGCGACGGTTACGAGCGCGCGCGGCCCATCGGCCGCCTCGACGTCGTCGAGCACCCCCTCGAATAGATCCAGAACGGCAAGCGACAGCGGGTCATCCCCGCCGCCCATGTCGACCCTGTAGACCCGACCCTCTGCACCGTCGCTCATGAGCGCACCCTAGGACAACCGGAGAACCCTGATCGCCAGGAAGTATGGGCGGCAGCTGAAGAGCCACATAGTGCTCATTGCTGTACCGGGTTCTCGGAGTCGAGGCCCAACGAGCCCAGAACCTCAGCTCAGCCCGACTCGATCCGTTACTCGATGCGCAGGCCCGAAATCGCCCGACTGATCACGAGCTGCTGGATCTGTTCGGTGCCTTCGAAGATGTCGTGGGTCTTAGACCTCATTCGAAGAGCCGGCCCTCGCCATCGCCCGTTCGGCCTGGCGGGCGTTGGCGGTGACCAGGACGTAGACGCCGGCCACCACCAGCACACCACCCACCATTTCCACCCACCCGAGCACCTCGTCGCGGATCAGCCATCCGAAGAAGACTCCGAAAACGGGGATGAGGTAGGCGCTCGAAGCGGCCTGGGTGGGAGTGGCTCGAGTGACGACGGTTGCCAACAAGGCGAATGTGATCGCGTTTGCCGGGATCGACGAGTAGAGGAGGGGTACGAACAGCCCAAGGGTCCACTCGGTATCGGCGGTGCCTTCGACGAGCAGAGCGAGCGGAACGAGTAGCGCCGCCGACATGAGGAGTTGTACGCCCACCAGCATCACCGGGCTCACCCGACTGAAGTCCTTCCACTTCATGAATACCGTGCCGAATGCCCACGAGAGGGCCGACAGACCAAGCACCGCGATGCCGATGGCCTCTGTCTCCCCGCCCAGAGAGGGCGAGGCGAGGATGACGGTGCCGCCGAAGCCCACCGCCAGACCGACGACCCCCATCCGGCTCACCCTGGCCGCCAGCAGCAAGGCGCCCAGCACCACGGTGAACAGGGGCATCGTGCTCGCCATGAGAGACGCGACGCCCGCGGGCACGCGGTCGACACCAAAGACCAGTAGAGCGCTGGACACCGTAGTGATGCTGAACGACACCACGAAAATCCGTGCCAGGTCGTCGATGCGCCGGGGCGGCCGCTCGCCGCGGATGAGGGCCAGACCTACGAGGAAGGTCCCGCCAATAACGGTCCGCATGCCGGTGAGCAGGAGAGGAGAGGTGTGGTCGAGGGCAAACTTGAGCGCCGTGAAGTTTGCCCCGATGAGGAGTGCAACGAGGCAGACCGTGGCGAGGACCAGGCGCGAGCTCATCCGATCAGAGGCTCCGCCGTGGCCAAGAGGTCGAACAGGAACGCCACCATCACGCGTGGCACATTACTGAGCGCTGCCAAGCCGCGCCTCACTCAGTTTCGCGGCTCGCCCATCTCAGTCGACCTCGACTCCCGCGTCGGTCTCATCGGTTATGTCGCCCACCAGGGCCTCGAGCACGTCTTCGAGGGCGACCATTCCGAGCAGCTCGCCTCCTTCGAGCTGAACCAGTGCGATGTGCCTGCGCAAGCGCCGCATCGACCTCATCAGGTCACGCACCGACTGGTCGGGGGGAACAATCAACATCCGCCGCACCATCTCCAGCGGAACCGGATCGTCTCTCTCCTCGGGGCCGAACTGGAGAAGGTCCTTCGAATGGACGAAGCCGATCACATCGCCGGGTCCTACCGCCGTAAGGGGGATACGGCTATGCCCCGAATCGGCCACGAGCTGCTCGATCTCGGCTACCGACGTGGAACGCGGCACGCTCACCAGGTCGGAGGCGGCCACCATGATGGATCCTGCCGTTCGGGCTCTGAAGTCGAGAGCACCGGCGAGCAGGTCGTGCTCCATACCTTCGAGCTTGCCCTCCTCCACGGCGTCGTCGAGCAGGATGTGGAACTGGTTGACGGTGAGCGCCGTGTTGAGTTCGTCGACGGGTTCGAAGCCGAGCAGTCGGACGATCCCGTTGCTGATTGCGGTGAGAGCCCACACCACCGGCTGCAGGAGAGAAACATAGGCACGATGAACCGGGGCGAGCAGGCGCGCTGACCGCTCGGGGGCAGCTATCGCGACGTTCTTGGGCACCATCTCGCCCAGCACCATGTGCAGGATCACCACGATCGACAGAGCCACCACGAACGAGATCGTGTGGAGGAGCCCGGAAGGAATGTCGACCACTGCCTCGATCGCCGACTCGAGAACGTCGGCCACCGCCGGCTCGGCCACATAGCCGAGCCCGAGAGAAGCCATCGTTATACCGAGTTGGGCGCCCGCGAGCTGGGGTTGGAGATCACGAACCGCCTCGAGCGCCACCGCTGCGCGCTTGTCGTCGCCCTCCGCCATCGGCTCGAGGCGCGTGGCCCGACTCGCCAGGAGGGCAAACTCCACTGCTACAAAAAAGGCGTTGGCCACCAGCAATGCCACGGCCACGATCAGCAAGCCGGCGGTCATGGCGAGACCTCCGGCCCGACTGTCGTCTGGGGCGGAGCAACGATCCGAACGGTGGCGATTCGGAGCCGATCCATGGCAACCACTTCGAGTCGCCAGCCGTCGAGCTTGCACATCTCACCCGGTACGGGAATGTGTCCGAGAAGGTCGAGAACCAGGCCGGCCAGGGTTTCGTATTCCCCATCGGGCATTTGGAACCCCGTCTCGGCTCGCACCTCGTCGGGATGCAACGACGCAGGGATCACCGTGGACCCTTTCGCCTCTACCCGGGTAAGCAGGGCAGGGGCGGAGTCGTGCTCATCATCGATCTCGCCGACGATCTCCTCGAGGATGTCCTCGAGGGTGATGATGCCGGCGGTGCCGCCGTGCTCGTCGATCACGACCGCGAGCTGGGACCCACCCTGGCGAAGATCGATCAGGAGTTCGTCGAGGTCTCGCGCCTCGGGGACTGCCAGCACGGGAACCATGAGATCCGACACCGGGGTGGCGGCACGACGCTCCACATCGACCTCGTGAACAGACTTGACGTGTACGAATCCGACCACATGGTCGAGGTCGCCACCGACCACCGGGAAACGCGAATGACCGCTGCTGGCCGCCATATCCACCAGATCCTCGACCGTGGAGGTGCGGTCGATCGCCACCACCCGGACGCGCGGGATCATGGCATCGTCGGCGGTCTTGTCGGATAGGCGGATCGACCGGGTAAGCAACTCGACCTCACCCTCATCGAGGGTGCCCTCCGCTCCGGACGACCGGATCAGCTGTTCGAGCTCGCCGCGATCGGGGGACGATTCCAGCTCCTCTGCAAGCTCGACGCCCAAGCGACGGGTGAGCCCGGCCGCAACACCGTCGAGCAGTGCCACCACCGGCCGCGCCAGGACGCCATAGACCGCGGTGGGGCGCGCCAGCGCGAAAGAGGTCTCGAGGGGTCGACTGGTGGCGACGGCCTTGGGCACCAGCTCGCCCAACACCATCTGCACCACCGTTGCGATGGCCAGAGCGAGCCCGACCGTTACCCCGCCAGGCGTGTCGTCGAAGATCCGATCGAGTCCCGGTTCGAGGAGCTTGCCCACCACCGGCTCGGCGAGAAGCCCGAGCATCAGGGAGGTGATCGTGATGCCGAGCTGGGCCCCCGAGAGGTGATACGAGAGGCGACCCACCAGGCGCTGGACCTGCTTGGCCCGACGGTGCCCCTGTTGGGCGCGCTCGTCGACGCGCGTGCGATCGACGGCAACCAGCGCGAACTCGGCGGCAACAAAGCCGGCGTTTGCCGCAACCAGAGCGATTGCGGCGAGAAGCCGGAGCGCGGTATCGATCGGTTCCTCCAGAGGAAGTGGTGTCCGCGAATCTAGCCGTACCGTGGTCGGATGCCTGCGGCCCGTCCATCACTGGATTCAGGATCCGTCGCCGGCTCCAACGCCTATCCGCGCCCCCGTGCATCCGTAGATCCCGACCGCACCCGCTGGTGGGTCAGGCGACTGTGGCCGGTGGTGTGGGCCCAGAAGTCGACGTTCATCGCCGCTCTCATCGCCGGCCTGATCGGCACCGCGGCCACCGTGGCCGTGCCGGTAATGGTGGGCAAGGGCATCAACGCGGTCGATCAGGGCGACTCGCCGACGCCCTATGTGATCGCCCTCGCATTCCTCGCCCTCATGCGGTTCGTTTTCGGCTTCGCTTATCGATTCGGGCTCTTCCGGTCCGCGCACCGCATCGAAAATGATCTGCGCAACCTCATCTACGAGCGGCTCACCGAGCTCTCGTTCGACTTCTGGGACCGAGCCCAGAGCGGCCAACTCATCAGCCGCGCCAACACCGACATCCGATCGATCCAGCTCCTGTTCGCGTTCGGGCCCCTCGTTGCCATGCAGCTGGTGATGCTCGGGCTGGCGATCGTGGTGATGATTCTCGTCGATCTGACCCTCACCGCGGTGGCGCTGGCGCCGCTGCCATTCGTGTACATGCTCGGTCTCCGACTCCGAAACAGGATGTTCCCCCTGTCGTGGGTGATGACCGCCCGCCAGGCCGACGTCGCCACGATCGTCGACGAAAACATCCAAGGCATCCGCGTCGTGAAAGCCTTTGCCCAGGAGAAACGCCAGGTCCAACTGCTGGCCGGCGCAGCCCGACGCCTCCGCTGGGTCGGCACCACCCTCGCCGACACCCGGGCCCACCACTCGCCGGCGATGGAGTCACTCCCCCGGCTCGGACTCGCTCTGGTCCTGCTCTTCGGAGGCCTCCAGGCAATCGACGGCGACATCAACATCGGCGACCTGGTTGCGTTCAGTACCTATGTGGTGCTGCTCGCCACACCATTCAGGTTGCTCGGCTTCATTCTCCTGCAGTGGCAGCGGGCCGGGGCTTCCGCCATCCGCGTGTTCGACGTCCTCGACGAGCAACCCTCAATTGCCGAACCCGACAACCCGGTCGGGCTCCCGTCTCCGTTGGGCCACGTCCAGTTCGACAATGTCTCCTTCGCCTACCCGGCCGGTGAAGGCCATTCGGTGCTCGACGGGTTCACCCTCGAGATCGAGGCAGGCGAAACGATCGCCATCGTGGGGGCCACCGGCGGTGGCAAGTCCACCATCGCCCGTCTCATCCCCCGGTTCTACGACGTCACCGAAGGCTGCGTGCGAGTCGACGGGATCGATGTCCGCACTCTCGGCCTGGCCGATCTCCGGCGCGCCGTCTCCCAGGTGAGCGACGACCCCTTCCTTTTCGCCGCTTCGGTGCACGACAATGTGGCCTTCGCACGCCCCGATGCGCCCGACCACATCGTCCAGGCCGCGATCGACGACTCGGCCGCCACCGAGTTCGTGGCCGATCTGCCCGACGGCTCGTTCACCGAGGTCGGCGAGCGGGGGCTCACCCTCTCCGGTGGCCAACGTCAGAGGCTGGCAATCGCCCGAACGCTCGTGGCCGACCCCGCGGTGTTGATCCTCGACGATGCCACCAGCGCGATCGACGTTGGCGTCGAGGAACGCATCCACGCCGCGCTCAAGCTGCGCCGGGCCGACCGCACCACGATCCTCATCGCCCATCGCCTGTCCACGATCGCTCTTGCCGACCGGGTCGTCCTCATCGATCAGGGCCGAGTTGCGGCCACCGGCCGTCACCACGATCTGCTCGCCACCAACCCGCGCTACGCCGCGATCCTCGCCGACACGACCAGCGGAGGCGACGACTGATGTTCTCCATGGGTGGCGGGTTCGGGGGTGGACCCTCATCGGTACAGGCCAACGCGGCCGCGGGATTGCCTCACGCCGACGTACCCGGTGAGCTGCGAAGCAAGGTCGAGAAGGTCCTCGAGCACGAGCCCGAACACGAGGTTGCCGAGGTCGAGTGGCACCACGACGTGTGGGACCGACAGCCCTTCTCGTTGCGACGTTTCCTGTGGCCCCATCGGCTCCGCCTGCTCGGCGCGATCGGCCTCGTACTCATCGAAACGATCGCCCTGCAACTGGGCCCGGTCCTCACCCAGATCGGCATCGACGACGGTGTGCGAGCCGGCAACAAGAGCGTTCTCGTCACCACCGCCGCGGTGTATCTCGGCGCAGTGTTCGTGGCCGCGATCCTCGGCTGGGCCCGAGTGTCCTATACCGGCCGACTCGGTGAGCGGCTCAACGAAACCCTGCGGATCCGTGTCTTCAGCCACATGCAGCGTCAGGGGATCGCCTACTACACCGATGAGAAAGCGGGCGTGCTGCTCACTCGGATGACGTCGGACATAGAGGCCCTGGCCGTGCTCTTCCAGGAGGGCATCGTCAACCTCCTCGTCCAGGTGTTCACCCTCCTCGTGATCACCGTGGCCCTGTTCCTCTACGACCCCCTGCTGGCGGCCATCACCCTCGGTGTGGCCCTACCCCCCACCCTCATCAGTTCGCTCTGGTTCCGCAAGGTCTCCTCGGTTGGCTATCTGCGGGTGCGAAACCGCATCGCCGAGCTGCTCTCCGACCTCCAGGAATCGCTGGCGGGCATCCGCGTCATCGCCGCTCACAATCGACGCTCGGTAAACCTCCAGCGTCACCGCGAGGTGGTCGGGCGACACCGCGACGCCAACATCCACACCGCCAGAGCCAACTCGATCTACGCCCCCGGCACCGAGATGATCGGCATCGCCACCCAGGCCACGCTCCTCGGGATCGGCGGCGCTATGGTGGCCAATGGCCGGATCTCGGTGGGCGAGATGGCCGCCTTCCTGCTGTTTCTCACCTCTTTCTTCGCTCCGGTCCAAACCCTCGTGCAGCTCTACAACTCGTATCAACAAGGCGGCGCCGCGATCGTGAAGCTGAGGGACTTGCTCAGTTCCGAACCGGCCGTGGTTCAGGCGCCCGATGCGGTCGACCTCCCGCCGATTACCGGAGCGATCGAGCTCCACGGTGTCACCTTCGGCTATCAACCGGGCCGACCGGTCCTTCACGATGTCGACCTGCGGATCGAGCCGGGAGAGACGGTGGCGTTCGTGGGCGAGACCGGCGCCGGCAAGTCCACCATCGCCCGCCTTCTCACCCGCTTCTACGACCCCGACGAGGGAACGATCACGATCGATGGGCACGACCTGCGCTCGGTCACTCTCACCAGCCTTCGGTCCCAGCTCGGAGTGGTTCCCCAAGAGCCCTTCCTGTTCGCAGGAGTGGTGAGAGACAACGTCGCCTTCGCCCGCGGGAGCGCAACCGACCACGAACTGATGGAAGCCCTCACCGCGGTGGGCATCGACGATCTCGTCGATCGGCTGGGAGGACTCGATGCGCCCGTCCACGAGAGGGGAGCATCGCTCTCCGCAGGCGAGCGCCAGCTGCTGGCTCTGGCTCGCGCCTTCATCGCCAGGCCGCGGGTGCTGATTCTCGATGAGGCCACCAGCAATCTCGACCTCAACTCCGAATCTCGGGTCGAGCGGGCCCTCGACGTGGTGCTCGAAGGTCGAACAGCAGTGATCATCGCGCACCGATTGGCCACTGCCCGTCGAGCCGATCGGATCGCAGTCGTGCACGACGGCAGGATCGCCGAGCTCGGTAGTCATGAGGAGCTGGTGGCCTTCGAAGGCCGCTACGCGGCGATGCATGCCACCTGGGTGTCTCATGGAGGAGCGCAATGACCGGAAGTCCCGTACTCGAGATGGCGGGCGTCAGTCGCACCATCGATGGGGTCGACATCCTCGACAACATCGATTGGCGCGTCGATGCCGGCGAGCGTTGGGTGCTGCTCGGTCCCAACGGTTCGGGGAAAACAACCCTCATCCGATTGGCTTCGATGTGGCTCCATCCGTCTTCTGGCTCCCTGTCGGTACTCGGTGAGGAATTGGGACACACCGATGTCCGTCGGCTCCGCGAGCGCGTCGGCTTCGCCAGTGCGTCGATGGCCGACATGTTGAGGCCCAGCCTCTCGGTTTGCGATGTGGTGATGACCGCCCGCAACGCGGCCCTCGAGCCGTGGTGGCACCAGTACAGCGAGGCCGATGAGCAGTCTGCTCTCGACGCTCTCGAGCGGGTGGGGATCGCAGGCCTCGCCGATCGAAAGTTTGGGGTGTGCTCATCGGGTGAGCGCCAACGGGTGCTGTTGGCCCGGGCCCTGTCGATCGATCCTGGGTTGGTGCTTCTCGACGAACCCACCGCTGCTCTCGACCTCGCCGGCCGCGAGGCTCTCGTCTCAACCCTCGCCGAGTTGGCAGCCGACCCCGCGGTGCCGCCGATCGTGCTCGTCACCCACCACGTGGAGGAGATACCTGCGGGGTTCACCCACGCCTTGTTGCTTCGCGACGGACGGGTGCACTCCCAGGGGCCACTCGACGAGGTCCTCACGGCTGCCAACCTCTCGGCATGTTTCGACATGGCGCTCGGGTTGGAGCAACAAAGGGGTCGTTGGGTGGCGTGGGCCACCTGATCAGGTGGGTGAACTCACCACCAGCAGCACTCCCTCGGCCACCGACACCGTGGGCCGGTCGCTGATCACCTGGTTGGCGATTCCCCGCGCCCCGTGGGCATCGAGGTGTTCGTCGGAGAGTGGGTAGGCGAGACCGACGGTGTGCACGCCACGGGCATGCCCTCCGATCGGCAGGAGGGCGACATGATCACCTGTCGACAGGGGCAGAGTGCGTTGGCCCCGCACCACCCACGCTCGGCTCTCGCCGATTACCGCCTCGATCTCGACTTTCGACCAGACGGGTGAGGTGATCACGGCCAGGTTGGCCACCGCATGATCGAGGCGACCGCCGGCCCCCAGCATCACCCTCATCCTTGTAGCCCCGCGTTCCATGCCGGCAGCGATGGCCAACTCCAGGTCGGATTCGTTCTTGTCGACGCGGTGGCGTTGGACCTCGGTGCCCTCGGCCTCAACCTCTGCCAGCACGGCCGGATCCACCGAGTCCATGTCGCCCACCACCAGATCGACACGGACCCCGGCAGCACGGGCAACACCCAGTCCACCGTCGGCAGCGATCACCAGGTCGGGCTTCTCGGCTGCCTGGAAGCCTCCTGCTGGTGCCCCCGAGGCCACGACGAGGGCAAGAAATCCGGAGTTGGCCATGGCCGTAAGATTAGAGCGACCGGAGCACGGAGAGCTTGCTCAGGCTTGGGCGGGACAGGCACCGGGCACGAGAGGCGTGCCGACGAGGGCCGCCGGATCGCGAATCAAAGCCACAATGCCGGTGTCGGTCGCCGTCTCGGTAGCCACCAGGATTCCGATGAGCTTGCCGTCGGGATTGAGCGCAGGGCCTCCCGAGACCCCGGGCGGAGTGGACGCATCGACGGCCACGAGTTCACCTCCGGTCAGCTGACCGGCCACAACCGCAACACCCACTCGAGGGCCCACCACTACTGTGCGCGGCCCGCCGCCCGGGTGGCCGACCACGGTGATCGACTCGCCCATCGAGGGCACCATGCCCGCGGGCAGAGGGCCCACCATCGAGGCGTCGAGTTGGATGAGGGCGAGATCACGGCCGTCGGCGAACACCCCGAGTACCTCCCCGGTGAGTACCGAACCTCGATGATCGACTCGCACCAGCCCCGCGTCGCCAACGACGTGAGCCGCGGTGAGCAGGAGATTGTGGTCGACGAGGACGGCGGTGCCGCTGGATCGACCGCCACACGTCGTCACCGACACCTGCACGGCGATGACCCCATCGGTGGGTGCGGGGGCGACGTCGCCGCGACGCTCGACCACAGCTCCCCCGACCTCGGTGACGATGGTGTCGCCGCGCGTGGTGGTCGGAGACGGCGCAGTCGCCCCTGCTGCGGTGAACGACCCTGCACCGGCACCAACCGCGAGCAGGCACAGGGCAGCCAGCAGGCCTGCCACGAGAAGCTGGGACCCGCGAAAGGATGACCACTCTCCGAGACTATTTCGCTCACGCATAGTGAGGAAGCCTAGGGCAGATACGGGTCTGGGTCGACCGCGATCCCTTCGACTCGCACCTCGAAATGCAAATGGGGGCCCGTCGACCAGCCTGTGCTTCCCACCCAGCCAATGACCTCACCGCCAACCACGGCCTGGCCGGCGCTCACCGCAAGATCAGTCTGATGGGCGTAGACCGTGCTGAATCCGTTGCCGTGACTGATAACCACGGTGTTGCCGTAGCCGTTCATCCATCCTGCAGTGAGCACAGTGCCCGAGGCCGCCGCCGCTATGGGATCGCCACGATTCCCGTTGAAATCGATGCCGAAATGGGATCGCACGGTGCCGAAGATGGGGTGTACCCGCTCGCCGAAGGGGCTGGTGATCGAGCCGGGCACCGGTCGATTGGTGACGGCGAAATCACCGGTCGGAGGCGGCGTATCGGCCGCTTCATCGGCGATCGACTCGTCGAGCGCTGCATCATCGGACGGGGTCGCCCCCTCCTCTTGTTCTTCTGCGGCAGCAGCCTCCTCGGCCGCCTTTCGAGCTGCCTCCTCCTCTGCGATCCGGCGAGCCTCTTCTTGCGCCGCAGCCCGAGCCGCTTCGGCTTCGAGTTGCTGGATCTCAGCTGCAATCGCGCGGTCGGCGGCCCGCAGGTCGTCACCTGTGGCGTGCCAGTCGGCGATCCGCGTCTGGAGCTCGATTCGTAGGTGGTCGGCTTCGGCCCTCGCCTCCGCCAACTCCCCCAGGCGCTCCTCGAGTTGGGCCTGCTCGCGTTCGACCTCGGCAATCAGGTCGGCGGCACCACGTTCGGCTGCTTGCTGTTGAGCGACTTTGGAGCGGAGCTCGTCGACCAACTCGTACTCGTCGCCCACGATCTGGTCGAGGAAGGACCGACGAAGGGTGGCCTCCATCAGGTCGGCGGTATCCAGCTCATTGAAGCTGTCGTTGCGGGGACCGACAAATGCCTCCACCGCTCGCTCCCGCAAGCGGGTACGGACCGACTCGATCTCGTCGCCGATTCGCGCAGCACGACCGCGGGCCTCCGCCGCCTGCGCCTCGGCAGCTTCGATGGCCTCCCGGGTGGCTGCGACCTTGGCCTCCTGAAGCGCGATGTGGGCGTCGATGGCGGCGAGAGCATCGAGCAGCTCGGCATCCTCGGCGCCCAAGGCGTCGAGCTGGGCCGCGACCTCTGCCGCGTCCCGGCGGTTTTCCTCGCGTTCGCCGCGAAGATCCTCGACCCCATCTTGGGCCACCGCCGCGCCGACACCCACCGCGGCGATCACAGCCACTACCAGAGCAGCCGTGAACGAGCCGAGCCGACGAACCGGGACGCGATCTGGGGGAGACACTTGCCCGAAATCGTAACAGGAATGAAATAGATTCACGGACCGGGGTCGGTCTACCACCAACGTGCGAGGATGCTGCCCATGGCTCTCCCCGATTACCGCCGCGACTCCTTTACCCATGCCGGTGTCACCCATGAGGTCTTCCACCGCGGATCAGGACCAGCTGTTCTCGTCGCACCGGAGATTCCCGGTGTCACCCCGCGTGTGGTGGAGTTTGCCGACCGTCTCGTCGACCTCGGCATGGCGGTGGCGATCCCATCGATGTTCGGCATACCAGGTGCCGAGAGCACCCGACCGCGCTCCTTGGGGGTGCTGGCGCGGGCATGCGTCAACCGCGAGTTTCATGCCTTCGCGCTCGAAGACTCCTCCCCTGCCACAAACTGGCTGCGGGCCCTCGCCCGAGAACTGCACCGCACCCACGGAGGCCCTGGCATCGGCTTCGTGGGGATGTGTTTCACCGGCGGCTTCGGGCTCGCGATGATGCTCGACGACGCGGTGATCGCCCCGGTGTTGAGCCAGCCGTCCCAGCCTCTTCCAATCGGTGGCTCACGCAAGGCGTCGGTCGGGCTCGACGAAACCCAGCTCGCGGCCGTCGCGGCCCGCGCCGCCGATGGCTGTCCGGTCCTCGGTCTGCGTTTCACCGGTGACCCCTACGTTCCCGAGGAACGATTCGACACCCTCCGCACCGCCTTGGGCGACAACTTCCTCTACGAGGAGATCAAGAGCCCAGACCCCTCGGTGGAGCCACCCATCGAAAAGATGGCCCATAGCGTGCTCACCGAACATCTCGCCCCCGACGACCAGCCCGACCACCCCACCCAGGTGGCACTGAAGCGAACCCTCGACTTCTTGAGCGAGAGATTGCTGGCCTAGGCCCCCAGAAGCAAGAAGAGCCCCACGACGGTGTAGGTGATCATTACCGCCAACATCGGGTATTGGGAGCGGAGGGCGATACGAGCGGGGTAGCGCGAGATTGCCAGGTCATGGGCCGCGGCCACCGCCAGCACATGGCCCACCGCGATGGCGAGTGTCTGTACCCAGGCGATCGTCGAGGGCGAGATCAGGGTCCAGTCGATGGCGTAGTCCTTGGTGCCGAAAAGATCCCAGCCCCGGCCGAACGGGTCGCTGATCTGGATGAACATGCGCTGGCCCTCGAGCATCAGCAGGCTGAAATAGTGGGCGACGGAGTAGGCCGCCGCGATCGGGATCAGGGTGGGCCCGAAGACATTGCTGAGCCGAATCGGCTCCTCTCCTGTGATCGAAGCCATCGCGCTGATCGCGAACGAGTAGGCGAGCGATACCAGGCCGATCATCACCACCAGGCCAACGGTGTTCGCGGCAGTGAGCGACCAGCCGGTCCTGCTGCCGGCGATGTCGGTCCAGAGGGAGCTGCGCGTGAATCCGTCGAACGTGGTGGAGCCGAGAACGACGAGGATAAAAGGCACCGTGCCGGCGATGTCGGGGACCGTGGCGAGACCCGCCAGAGGCGACCTGGCCCGCAGATGCCCCTCGGCGTCACGATGTAGGGGTGCCGCCGCCGCCAGCTTCGTGAACAGAACCGCGAACCCATCGGCGGTACGAACCCAACCCCTTCCATACACGGCCGCGCCACCGAGCAAGGAGACGCTGTAGATCGTGAGGAACACCCCGATCGATCGGGGGCTGCTGCTGCTGTGGTAGGCCAACTCGAACCAGACGAACCCGAAGATCGCGGCCACCGCTGGCCAGAAGGTCGCGTCCGGCGCGGTCGACGGAGACAGTTGGGTTCGGGTGACGCGAGATCGCACCCATGCGGCACTGTCGGCGAGTGTCACATAGGGGTTGAAGGCGCGCCACAGGTCGCCCAGAAGAAAGGACACGATCTGCAGGCCCACCCAGAACCAGATGAAAAGGGCGTCGCCAGTGATGTTGGCGGCGCTGCTGGTGTTGCCCTTCCACGCGGCGTACAGCATCACGCCGAACAAGAACAGCCCTACCAACTTCAACAACACTTCGACCGCTCGACCCGCCGGTGAGGTGAGGTCGGCGACAGAGCGGCCTTCGGCCGCGGCTGCCAGCCGCGGCCGCGACCAGAAAGCCCCGAGAATCACGAACGAACTCGCAACCGCGAATCCAGCGGCCCAGGCCATCTGCCAGGCCGGGAGCGGAAGGTCGGTCCGACCCCCGATCCCGTGGGCTGCCGCCGGGCCGGCCGAAACCAGCAAGGTGCCGGCGACCAGGGCGGTGAAGATGACGAGGCGGGTGCGATGGTTCATGACGTTGTTGATTCGATCACGAAGCGACCGTGATGGTGGTGGACGCCACCACAGGTTCTCCGTCGACCACGTCGGGCCTTTGGTCGTTGGTGAATGCTCCCACGGTGATCTCAACATCGCCGTCGGGCAGGGCCGGAAGGTGCATCGATCGACTCTAGGTCACCTCGTTAGCCTCGGTCCTCTACACTGACCGCCACGCGTGTCGCTGCCAGCCGGGAGCGCGCATCCGCTCCCGAGGAGACCCAGATGAGTCAGCCCGACCCCAACCCTCTGGTCGACGGTACCGATGTCGATCGACTCAAGACAGTGGCGGTCTCGATAGTGGTCGCGGCCCTGGTCGTGAGCACCATTGCCGCCCTGATGTTCTATTCGTTCGGTCCGGATTACGGCGTGGGTTCGGCGATCGGTGTTGGCGTCATGGCCGGATTCTGGTCGTCCCCGCTGTTCGGAGGAGTAGCCGGAAATGGGCTCCACGAGTGGCGTTTGGAACGGGCTGAGAAGGAAGCGCACCAGTAGCCCTTCGTGCGCGATTTCAGCGACAAGATCGCGGTGGTCACCGGGGGCGGCAGCGGAATCGGCCGAGAAATTGTGCGCCAACTCGCAGCCGCGGGGGCCCGGGTGGCGATGTGTGACCTCTCGGTCGACAGTATGCAACAGACCATCGCCCTCGTCGGCGAAGAAACGTCGGAGGCCGAGGTGCTGGCCCATCGCGCCGATGTATCAGACGAGGCCCAGCTGGCGGAGTTTCGCGACGTGATACTCGCCGGCTTCGACACCGACCACGTCCACCTGCTGTTCAACAACGCAGGGATCGCGGCTCCCGCGGCGTTCCTGGTCAACACCAGCAGTGTCAACGGCTTCTACGCGAGCATCGGGCCTGATCTGTCCCACACCGCCTACTCTGCGGCCAAGTTCGCGGTGAAAGGGTTCAGCGAGGCACTCATCACCGACCTCAGGCTCAACGCACCCCACGTGAAGGTCGCCGTTGTCATGCCGGGCCATGTCGGAACCCAACTCGTCAGGAACACCGTGAGGGCCCAGGTCGACGAACCCTCACCGGAGCTGGCCAAACTGCTCGACGCTGCGGCGCTCGACGAACGGGTTCGCACCGACCCGAGCACCGTCTACGACGAAACCCTGTTCACCCTCCTCGAATGACAGCGCCGCCGTCGAACATCTAGGGTCGGGCGCCCGCCAAGCCGAGGAGGCACGTGATGGCCGATTACAGCAAGGTCTTACTCGACGAATCCGAGATGCCCACCCAGTGGTACAACGTCATCCCCGACCTGCCGTCGCCTCCCCCGCCGCCCCTCCATCCCGGCACCCACGAGCCCATCGGCCCCGACGACCTCGCCCCCCTGTTCCCGATGGCGCTGATCATGCAGGAAGTATCGAACGAGTCCTACATCGATATCCCCGGTGGCGTGCTCGACGTCTATAGGCTGTGGCGCCCGAGCCCCTTGTTTCGGGCCCGCCGCCTCGAACAACTGCTCGATACCCCGGCCAAGATCTTCTACAAGTACGAAGGGGTGAGCCCGGCCGGATCCCACAAGCCCAACACGTCGGTGCCCCAGGCCTACTACAACCACCAGGAGGGCATCACCAAGCTCACCACCGAGACCGGAGCCGGCCAGTGGGGCAGTGCGCTTGCCTTCGCAACCGCCCAGTACGGCATCGAATGTGAGGTGTGGCAGGTCGCCGCGTCGTTCAAGACCAAGCCCCACCGCAAGACGATGATGGAGATATGGGGCGCCACGGTCCACCCGAGTCCGTCGGATCTCACCGAGTTCGGACGCTCCCTTCTGGCCGAAGACCCCGACCATCCGGGAAGCCTGGGTATCGCCATCTCCGAGGCGGTTTCAGCAGCAGTGGCCGACCCCAACACGCGCTACGCGCTCGGCTCGGTCCTCAACCACGTCCTCCTCCACCAGACGATCATCGGCGAGGAGGCCCTACTCCAGATGGCCAAGGTCGGCGAGACCCCCGACCTCCTGGTGGGCTGCACCGGCGGTGGTTCCAACTTCGGCGGCCTGAGCTTCCCGTTCCTCCGCGAGAAGTTGAAGGGCAACATGAATCCCACCATCCGCTGTGTGGAGCCCGCAGCCTGCCCGTCGATGAGCAGGGGCGAATACCGCTACGACTTCGGCGACACCGCTGGGATGACGCCATTGGTGAAGATGCACACGCTCGGCCACCAGTTCATCCCCGACCCGATCCATGCTGGCGGACTCCGCTACCACGGCATGTCGCCGCTCGTGTCGCACCTCTACGAGAGCGATCTTGTGGAGGTCGAATCGGTCGGCCAGACGGAGTGTTTCACCGCGGCGCTCCAGTTCGCCCGCAGCGAAGGAATCGTGCCCGCCCCCGAGCCCACCCACGCGATCGCCGCGGCCATCCGTGAGGCGATGCGCTGCAAGGAATCCGGCGAGGAGAAGACGATCCTCACCGCCCTCTGCGGGCACGGCCATCTCGACCTCGCGGCCTACGAGCAGTTTCTCGCCGGAGAGATAGTCGACCACGAGCTGTCCGACGATGTAATCGCCGCGGCTCTCGCCCAGGTGCCGGTGCTCGACGGCTGAACCGCTGACCACTCCGTAGCATGCGGGGATGGTTGCCTTCCGACTCCGGACAGAGATTGATCAGCTGGCCCTGATCGAACTGCCCTGGGATCAAGCCTTGGCCGACTGGCCCGACGAGCTGTCGATCCGCCTGCCTGAGGGTCTCCATCGCCACGAGGTTCGCTTCCTCGAGGTCGACGGCACCACCGTCGCCCTCAAGGAACTTCCGCACCGACTCGCCGAGCGCGAATACTCCATGCTCGAGCGCCTCCGCGACCATCCACTCCCGGGCGTGACCCTCATCGGGATCGCCTCCGATCGGCGAGCCGGCGATGGCACCGCGCTCGAGGCGATTCTCATAACCCGCCATCTGCGCTACTCCCTGCCCTACCGATTCCTATTCAGCGAGAACCGCCACGAATGGCTGCGCGATCGAGTGGTGGATGCTCTGGCCGTACTACTTGTGCGGCTCCACATGGCTGGATTCTTCTGGGGCGACTGCTCTCTCAACAATGCCCTGTTCCGCCGCGACGCCGGCGCCCTACGCGCCTATGTGGTCGACACCGAAACCGCTGAGTGGCACGAGACCCTCAGCTCGGGACAACGCCGTCTCGAACTCGACATCGCGACGGAAAACGTCCTCGGCGGCCTCCTCGACCTCCAAGCCAGCGGCCTGCTCAGCCCCAATGTCGAGCCCGAGACCGTCGCCCTGCGGCTGCTCGAGCGTTACGACTCGTTGTGGGCCGAACTCCACGACGAGGAGGAGATCCCGAGTTCCGAGCTGGGGCGGATTCACGCCCGCTTGACCCGGCTCAACGAGCTGGGATTCGACACCGAGGAGTACGAACTACACGCCGGCGACGGCATCGCCCGCTTCCGTCCCACGATCGTTGAGGAGGGCCACCACGTCAGAAGCCTCCAACGACTCACCGGAATCGTCGCCCACGAGAACCAGGCCCGGCGCCTGCTCAGCGCTCTCCGAGGATTCGGCGCGTGGCTGTCACAGACCGAGGGTGAGGTCATCCCCGAAGCCGTGGTGGCATACCGCTGGCTGAAAGAGCGCTACGAACCGACGCTCGACATCTTGCCGTCAGAACTACGCGGCCGCCTGGAGGACGCAGAGATCTACCACGAGATCCTCAACCACAATTGGCAGCTCAACGAAGAGGCCGGCGTCGATGTTGCCCTCGACGTTGCGGCCAACAGCTATGTCCAGGCGGTGTTGGAACACCATCTCGATGAGCGGACGGTGCTTCCGCTCGAGGACTGAGCCACGATCAGGCCTCGCCACTGCCCGCGTCGGCCGCATCGATCCAGGCCCTCAGGTCGCCGTAGTTGTCGAAGGCGGGAAGATCGGGATTTTCTTCGATGACATTGTCGGGGGCGAGGAAGAGCGCACCGGAGTTGGCTCCACGAATCATCGCCAAGTCGTTGTAGGCATCGCCGGCCGATAGCACGTGATAGTTGAGCGCCCGAAAAGCCTCCACCGATCGACGCTTGTGATCAGGGATCCGGATCACATAGTCGTCGATGTGATCGTCGTTGACCTCGAGTCGGTGGCACAGGATGGAAGGTCGCCCGAGCTGGGCCATGAATGGGGCAGCGAACTGGGAAAAGGTGTCGCTCAGCAGCACCACCGAATAGTCGGCTCTCAGATCGTCGAGAAATTCGCGAGCCCCTTCGAGCGGCTCCAGGGTGGCGAGAACGGCGCTGACATCGCTCATCTTCACCCCGTGCTCATCGAGGATCGCGAGCCTCTTCTTCATGAGAAGGTCGTAGTCGTGCACCTCGCGCGTGGTGACCATGAGGGCTTCGATGCCGGTGCGGATCGCGAGATTGATCCAGACCTCCGGAGTCAATACGCCTTCGACGTCGAGGGTGACGAGTTTCTGTCGCTGCACAGGCGAAAATGCTAATGGTTTGGTCGTGGTCTCCACCCCAGATATTCCATCTAGCCACCGAGGCCGCTCAGGATCGCCTTGAGCGACTCCAGCCCAGCGGCCAGCGAATCGGCAAGAGCCGCCAACTCGGTGTTGGCCACCTCGAGACTGATCGGGACATCGACCTTTATGGGGATGTTGGTCGTGATCGGAATGGTCTCGCTGATGGGGATCTCCACCTGAAGGTCGATCGGGACGTCGAGGTCGACAGGAACGGTGACGTCCACCGGAATATCGATCCCGAGGGGTCCCGCGATCGTGATCGTGGTGTCGATCGTCTCCTTGATCGGGATCGATGTCTTGATCGGCACCTCGACCACCCGGTCGAAAGCCACCTCGGTGTCGATCGACACCGTCTCGTCGACGTTCACCGTGAACTCGATGAGCGAGTCCGAAAAAGTTTCCAGCCCCTCGATCGCGGCGTCGAGCCCGTCGGCCACGGTGGGCTGAAGCTCTAGGAGCTGCTCCTGAAAGCCCTGGACCTGGGCGGCGAACAGGGCCGATCCGGCCTCCACACGGGCGAGGTCGTCTTGGGTGTCGTCGAGATCCGACGACAGCCGACTCACCCACGTGAGCGCGCCCAGGAGGGTAACGAACAGCACACCGACAGCGACAACGAGAGCGGTGGTTCTGCGATCGATCTTCATGAGTGGTTCCCCTGTCGTGTCATCGGACTCATCGCCACTTCCGGCGATCGAGCCACGGAGCATGAGTGCCAGCACCACGCCGATCGCCACCAGCGCCGCTGTGGCGAGGAAGGTCTCGGTGATGGCACTCGCGGTGAGATCCTGTTGAGCAGCGATGAGAGCCTCTTCGAAACCAGGATCGGTGATCGACGGAAGCTCGAGGCCGGCCCGAAGCGAGTTGAACCGGGCGAGTGCCCAGGCAGTGAGCGCGGCCAGGCCGACGCTGAGCCCAAGCAGGCGAACCACCATCACGGTGGCGGCGGCACTACCCCGCTTGTCGGGTGGGGCTTCGTCCACCACCACCGACGTGGTGGGCGCCACGGTTGCGCCCAGACCAAGCCCGAGCACGGCGAGCATCGCGGCCAGAGCCAGCCTCGACGAGTCAGCCTCCCAGCTCAGCCCCATCACAAGGTAGGCAACGGCGGCGGCGGTGAGCCCACCGGTCACGGGCCACCGGTAGCCGATCTTCTCGGTGAGCCGGCCACCGACGTAGGAGGTGATGGCCATGCCGGCGGTCATCGACGACAGAAGCCAACCGGCCACCACCGCCGATCGCTCGAGGTCGATCTCCACGGCGTTGACGAAGATCGGCACGTCGACCATTGCGATCACCAACGCCGCGCCCACGATGAAGTTCACGATGAGGGCGAGACCGACGGTGGGGCCGGCCAGGAGTCCCCGATCAAGCACGGGATCATCATTGGTGCGCTGGTGACGGACGAACACGAGGCCCAGGATCACTGCGACGGGATAGAGGAGCCGGAAGTCAAACCCGTTGCCACCGCGGAGTTCCTCGAGGCCCGACACACTCTGCACTTCTGCGTTGCCGAGAAGGGCGAGATCGAGACTGACGAGAGCACCGGTGAGCAAGCCGGCACCGATCCAGTCGACACGACGGCTGCGGTTGGGCCGGTGATGATCGGACAGGGCCCACCAGACCCACAAGAGCCCACCGAGTGCCATCGGAATATTCAGCCAGAACTGGGTCTGCCAGTTGAAGAACCTGACGAGAACAGCACCGTAGAGAGGTCCCCAAACCCAACCCAGCGTCTCGATGGCCGCGAGCGTTCCGAGCGCTCGAGCGCGTGAACGGACTGGATACACGTCGCCGACAACAGCAAGCGCCACCGGCACCATCGCTCCGCCCCCGAGAGCTGTGAGCACTCGCCCTATGAGAAAGGGCCCGAGCGACGACGAGAGCGGAATGACAACGGTGCCGACGAGGAAGACCAGGTAGGCACCAACGAACACCTGGCGTCGACCGTAGACATCACTGAGCCGCCCCGCTATCGGCATCACCGCGACAAACGCGACCAGGTAGGCGTTTACCACCCAGGCCGCATCATCGAGCCCGTCCGGCAGCACTAGTCCGAGGTCGTTGATGATCGGGCGCAGCATCGTGGTGACTACGGTGAGGTCATCGGCCGCGACGAAGACCGCGAACCCAACGGCCAACAAGATCGCCCTGGGGCTCCGAGCGTCCGAGGAGCCGATGTCTACAGAGGGACTATCCATCAGAACCCGGCGCGATGATCGTGAAGTCCTCTCCATAGTCGCTGAGTTCGAGCACCCAATCGGAGCTTCCGTTGCCGGCCTCAGTGGTGAACTCGATGCGGGTCACCAGCGCGGTGACGGGATGGATCCAGAGATCGACGGGCACGTCGCGCCCCTCCACGAGACCAGCGGTGACTACCTCGATACGTTCGGCGGTGGCGGTGCCGTTCAGGTGATATCGGTTGCTCTCGACTCCAACGAGCACAGCATCGACGAGGTCGGCCAGCAATGGTTGCCAGCCTCCACGGGGATCGAAGAAGGTGCGGGGGTCGATATTGTATCCAGCGGGGAGGGGCTCGAACTCGCCGGTGATCGGGTTCGACAGCCACACGTCGGCACCCAGGGCAACCGCGCCCAGCTCGGTCTTCAGGTTGTCGTTGACGTTGACCCTCAGGATCGCGTCGGCCTCCGCCGGGACCGTGAACCGACCCACCACGGCCTCCAGTGCCAGGCTGTCGACGGGATCGATATAGACCGATGCACCGGTGTGCTCCAACTCGAATCTCACCGAGGTGACCGCACCCATCGCATCCGCCGAAGCGACGACGATCACCTCGGCGTCCTCGGCCAACCACTCCCCATCGAGGCTTGGGTCACCGCCACCACAGCCCGCCGCGACAAGGCCGATGCACGCCATCACCGCGGCCAGAATACTTCGCCGAACAGTCACCCGCTTACACCGAGCGAGGCCTGCACGTCTTCGGAGGTCGCCCGCCCGGCGAGATACTCCGCGACCACAGGCGGGAACCGATGCCTCTTGCTCCAGCGCTCGTCCTCTACCCAAACCACCTCCGTGTTGATCGTGCCATCTGGCCAGAACTCGTAGCGCCGGTATCCGGGCGGCATCACGGTCATCGCCTCGAAATCCACCGACAGTCCGGTCGACGGGCAGAGGTGACTGGGAATGCCGCCGATCTCAACGGTGATACCTGTATGGGCATGCCCTGCCGCGACCGCCCGCACCGTGGTGCCTTCCAGAAGGCCGCGGATCTGCTCGTCGTAGGCGGGCTCTTCGAAGAACCTGCTCGATCCCGGCGGGTGGTGGAGCCAGAGCATCGAGTGCTCGGCGCCAGGCACAGTCAACTGGCTCTCGAGCCTGGTGTACTCATTGTCGGTGAGGCTGCCATTGGCGTCGTGGATGCGATCGGGGGTGTCGACCCAACCGTGTTGGGGCTCGAGAGTCCGTCCACCGAGGTTGCTGTCGCCGAAAAGAAACTGCCAGTCACCCACCCTCATGGCGGGTTGGGCAAGCACCCCCGGGCGCGGGAGATGCGCGTGAAAGGCGTCGGTGCGGTCGTGGTTACCGGGAAGGCAGTAGACGGGCCGATCGAACCCAGCGAGTGCGAGACCGACCTGTTCGTACTCCTCGGGCCGGCCCTGGTCGGCGATATCGCCGGTGATCACGAGCATGTCCGGAGGGTCCTCCATGACATGCTCGGCGACCGCAGCGAACGACTCTGTCGTGTTTCGCCACTGATAGCCGCCGGCCGAAGTGCTGATGTGCAGGTCCGAGAGTTGGGCGACTCTCAACGGTGCGTCCGGCATCCCCAGACAATACGCATCTTCAGCTGGACCGGGGAACTACTTCATGTCCTGGCTGTTCGGGCTCGTCATCGAGCATCTCGGCGGGGAATCCAGGGGCGAGAATCGAAAGTCCGGTGGCGTCCTCGAGGCGCTTGATCACATCGGGAGACCATGCCCGCGAGCCGTAACGGTCCTCGGCATCGAGGAAGATCTCGAGCAGTTGGGGTGAGAGTTCGAGAGGAACACCTGCTCGGTCGGCCACCGCCTGGAACAGCGACAGGTCCTTCACCACGAGGTCCATGGTGAAGTTGATGTCGCGGCTGCCGTTGAGGATCACCTGACTCTCCGTCTCATGGACGAAAGAGTTACCCGAAGAAATCCGAATGGCCTCGTAGGTGGTGTTGAGGTCCATACCGGCGGCCTTGGAGGTTACGAGGGCTTCGCTCAGCGAGACCAAGTTGGCCGAGGCCAGATAGTTGGTAACCACCTTGAGCACCGAGGCCGACCCGAGAGGCCCCGTGTGCAGGATCTCGCGACCCATGGTGGAAAGCACCGGCAGCATCCGCTCGAACACGTCACGGTCGCATCCCGCGAAGATGGCGATGTTGCCGGTGGCAGCCCGGTGACATCCACCCGACACCGGACAATCAACCGGCGATGCCCCCACGGCTTTGACGAGCTCCGCCAGCCGCCGCACCTCGGCTTCGTCGGTGGTGGACATCTCCGCCCAGATCTTGCCCGCCCCCAGGCCGGCGAGAAGGCCGTCGTCGGCCTCCATCACCGCGGCCGAAGCAGCCGGCGACGGCAGACAGGTGATTACGAGATCGCACCTCTCTGCCATGGATCGGGGGGATTCCCCCCAGCGGGCACCGGCGGAGAGGAAGGGCTCCGCCGCGGTCCTGTCGATGTCTCGCACCGTGAGGTCGTAGCCGTTGCGCAACAGGGAGCCCGCGAGCTTCCCTCCCGCGTTTCCGAGCCCGATGAATCCGACCAACATGGTTCCCCCTCAGGAGTCGGCGCCCGGTGTCCCGGGTGGCGCGAGATTACAGGGGGTCAGTCGGAATCGGCGGAATCAGGACTGTCGAAGCTCACGCTCTCGATGCTCACCGAGCTGTCGAGGCTATCGAGGCTGTCGTCGGTGAGCGGGAGATCAGGCACGACATCCGGATCGAGTGGATCCCCGCCAAAAGCGACCTCATCGCCGTCGCCGTAACCGTCGCGGTCAGTGTCCCAGTGGAGTGGGTCGGTCTTGTAGGTGTTGAACTCATCGCCGTCGTTGAGCCGATCGTCGTCGGTGTCGTGATCGAGCGGATCGGTACCGTGGACGCTGTATTCGTCGCCGTCGGAGAGCCCGTCGTGGTCGGTGTCGGCCACCAGTGGGTTGGTGCGGAGCTCCTCGAGCTCGAAACCATCGGGCAACTGATCACCGTCGGTGTCGGGGTTGAGCGGGTCGCTTCCGAACTTCACTTCCTGATAGTCGGTGAGGCCGTCGGCGTCGGAGTCGGGATTGAGCGGATCGGTGCCCAGCTCCGCCTCTTCGATATCGCTGAGGCCGTCGCCATCAGCATCGAACGGCGACGAGAAACTGTCGTCGACATCCACGGTGGTGGCCGTGTAGTGAGCCAAGGGGAAAACCGTGCCGGCCTGGGCGATCGAGACCGCGTCGCGCAGCGGCACATCGCCACCGCTCGATTCCGCGGCAACCGCCACAGAACCGAATGCCACGCTGACGCCGACCGCGCCCCCCACGAGCTTCATTGGTTTCGAGATGTCCACGGGCAGAGCCTCCTCAGAAGAACCCGACAGGGAAATTTGTGAAACCGCCCGCTCCACTAAGTGTTGTCAGCGGACCGACCGGCATTCGGTGATTCATCGACCGGTCCCCATGGGTGCCATTGTCGGTCGACCGCCGCTCGACCTTGAGGACCGGCGATCGGGACTAACTTGAGCCACATGCAATTCGACACGATCAAGTACGAGGTCCGCGACCGAGTGGGCCATCTCCACCTCAACCGTCCCGAAGGGGCCAACGCGGTCAACCCCGAGCTCGGCCGCGACCTGAGGGCCGTGATGCTCGAGATCAACTACGACGACAACGTGAAAGCCGTCTCGGTAACTGCGGAGGGCAAGATCTTCTGCGGGGGCGGCGATCTCAAGCTCTTCCATACCTGGGGCACCGATCTCCCCCGCCTCGCCCACGACATGCTGATGGATTTTCATATCGCCATCCAGCTCATGAACCGCATGCCGAAGCCGTTCGTGGCGGGCGTGAGAGGGGCGGCGGGGGGCGCAGGACTTTCCCTGATGAGTGCCTTCGATCTTGTGATCTCGGGTGAATCGGCCAAGTACACGATGGCCTACACCCGAGCCGGGGTCACCCCCGATGGCACCTCGTCCTACTTCATCGCCCGCCACATCGGGCTACGCCGCATGCTCGACCTCACCCTCACCAACCGGGTGCTCACCGCCGCTGAAGCGGAGACCTGGGGCCTGGTGAATCGCGTGGTGCCCGACGACGATGTCGATCAGGCGACCGCCGATCTTGCCCAGACCCTCGCCGATGGTGCCGCAGGCGCTCTCGGCCAGGCCAAGCGGGTGATCTACAACGGCATCGACCATTCGCTCGAGTCGGCCGGCGAGTACGAGGCCCAGGTGATCACCGCCGCCATGGCAAACCACGACGGCCAGGAAGGCATCGCCGCGTTCGTGGAGAAGCGGGCGCCGGAGTTCGACTGACCACGAGCTCCGGGCAAGCTCGACTAGGCGCCGGGGAGGTGGCCGGCGTGGAAGGCGCCGGGTAGAACCTCGCTCATAGGATGAAGACCGTCGGGCATCTCCACCACAAGATCGAGGCCGCCGGCCTCGAACAGGAGTTGGCGACATCGGCCGCAGGGCGCAAGGACATTGCCCTCGGCATCGACGGCAACCGTTTCCACCAGGCGACCACCGCCACCGCGATGGAGATCGGCAACGACGCCGCATTCAGCGCAGAGAGTCAGTCCGTAAGAAGCATTCTCCACATTGCAGCCCGTGACGATTCGCCCCGAGTCGGTGCGTGCGGCGGCCCCCACCTGAAGGCCGGAGTAGGGCGCGTGAGCGTGTGCGGCTGCTTCCTTGGCCATTTCACGAAGTTCTGCCCAATTGTCTTCGGTCATGACCCATTGTCGCCCAGAGTTGAAAGAGTGGCCAGGATGCCGCGCAACCCATCGATTGTCGTGCGGGGGCTGATGATGCAAAGCCTTAACGCCGCCTCACCATCGACCGCGGTGGGCGTGACGAATGCCTGGCCCGATGCGAGGAGGGCATCTGACCACTGCTTGTAGTCGGCCATGGCCCACCCTCGGCGACGGAACGCGACGGTGGAGAGCACGCGGGGATGGACCAACTCGAGATGGTCGGCAGCTTCGATCTCGTCGGCAACGTCGGCGGCCAGGCGCAGGGTGTATTCGATCGCATCTCGGTAGGCGTCGGTGCCATGGGTGACGAGGGAGAACCACAGGGGCAGGCCCCGGGCACGGCGGGTGAGAACGTGGGCATAGTCGCTCGGGTTCCAGTCGTCGCGCGAGGTGAGTGGCTCGAGGTACTCCGCGTGTTGGGTGTGCGCCGCCTTCGCCGTTTCGGGATCGCGATAGACCAGAGCGGCGCAGTCGAAGGGCGCAAATAGCCATTTGTGGGGGTCGACGATGAAGGAATCGGCTCGTTCGATCCCGGCGTAGAGAGACCGAACCGATGGTGCAGCGAGGCCGGCTGCGCCGTAAGCGCCGTCGACATGGAACCAGATCCCCCGCTCGGCGCACACGTCGGCAATCGAAGACAGATCATCGATGATCCCCAGATTGGTGGTGCCGCTCGTGGCAACAACGGCGAATACCTCGGTGCCGTCGGGCGCAGCATCGATCGCGGCGGCTACCGCCGGACCACCGAGGCGCCGATCAGAGTCGACGGGCGCGGTGAGGACATCGACATCCATGACCCGACCGGCCGATTCGATCGAGGAGTGGGTGGAGTCGGCACCGACGACCGCCCACCTGGTGGGCTCGGCGTCGCGACCGGACCGGGCGGCATGTCTGGCGGCGACCAAAGCACTCAGATTTCCCGCAGTGCCGCCGGAGACGAACACACCTCCCGCCTGCTTCGGGAACCCCGCGAGATCAGCGATCCAGCGCAGGGCCTGATTCTCTGCGTACACGGCCCCCGCGCCTTCCAGCCACGAGCCGGCAAAAAGAGACGAAGCCCCGACGACCATGTCGAACAACACCGACGCCTCGGTGGGTGCCGCCGGTATGAAAGACAAGAAGCGTTGGTGATCGGTGGAAATACATGCCGGGGCGAGTTCGTTGGTGAATAGCTCGAGAGCGGCCGCGCCGCCCATCCCATCGGTGGTGATGGTCTCACCCACCGCCGCGTACAAGTCGTCCGGGGTGCGTGGTCCGTCCAGCGGAGGCGGGTCGAGCCTCACCCGGTTGAGCGAGTAGCGGAATATGTTCCACGCGAGCTCATCGGTGGATTCATCGAAGGAGTGCATCGAGGCGCCGGAATCAGTCACAGGCCACCAGCGTATTACCCACACTCGATCGCGATACTGAACGGCGACGATCTGCCGTCTACCGTCTGAAGATGGACGATCTACAACGCCTACGTTCCCTCGATAGCGTCAAGTGGACTCGGTACGGCCCCGACGTTCTGCCAGCGTGGGTGGCCGACATGGACTTCGACCAGGCGACGCCGATCAAGACAGCCATCAACGCTGTGATGGAACGGGGTGACCTCGGCTACAACTTCGCTGCCCTCCAGCTTCTCGCGGAGACCTGGCTCTCTTGGGTCGAGCGCCGCCACGGGGTGCGTCTCACCAACGACAGCGACGAGATCTGGACATTCACCGGCGCGGTCCACGCCCTGGAGTTGGTGATGGAGCTCCACACCGAGCCCGGCGACGGTGTCGTGGTGTTCTCCCCGATCTACCACCCGTTCCGACACGCCATCAACGACAGTGGCCGCCACATGGTGGATGTCCCTCTCGGTGAGGGGAGCACGCTCGATGCCGAACAGTTCGATGCGGCCTGCGACGATCGCACGAGAATGGTGCTGTTCTCCCAGCCCCACAATCCTGCGGGGCGGGTTTTCACCGCCGGAGAGCTCCAGGCCTTCGCCACCGTGGCGGAGGAACGCGATCTTCTCATCATCAGCGATGAGGTCTGGGCCGATCTCGTACACGCTCCCCACAAGCATCTCCCCTTGGCCCTCGCCGACAAACGACTTCGCGAGCGGACCATCACCATTGGGAGCGCGTCGAAGGCGTTCAATGTGGCCGGTCTGAGCTGCGCCCTCGCTCATGTCGGATCCGCCACCGTTCGCGACCGGCTCAATGCCCTGTCGCACCACGTGCATGGACGGCCGAGTTCGCTCAGCGCTGCCGGCACCATGGCCGCGTGGACAGAAAGCGAAGATTGGCTCACCGACACCATGGTCACCCTCACCGCCCGCCGCGACCACGTAGCGGCAAGACTCGCCGCTGAGGTTCCCGAGGTGGGATTCGATCCGCCTGAGGCCACCTACCTCGCTTGGCTCGATTTCAGTCGGACTTCTCTTGGCGACGATCCCGCCGCGACGCTTCTCGAGTACGCCGGTGTGGCCATCGACCCAGGGCTTCAGTTCGGCACCCAGGCGGCCGGTTGGGCGCGCCTCAACTTCGCCACCTCCCAGGAGATCCTCGACGAGATACTCGACCGGATCATCGGTGCGATCAAGAACGGCGTCACCCCGTGACCTCACAACCGGTGTCGTTACGCGTCGGCGACGACAAGATCGACTGGGCCGACACCCTCGCTCGACTCGACAAGGTGCTACGGATTCGCACCACACCCATCGGTATGAAGATGTTCGAGACGGTCGAGGAGATGGAGGCCGTCGCCAAGATCCGCCGCCCCTCCGACATCCACACCGCCGACCAGATCGTGTCGATGGCAGCCCGATTGAACTGGACCGTCGGCATCACCGGCGAGGATCTCGTCGGCACCCAGTGCCAGTCGGTGCTCGGCCTCGGTGCCCAGGACGACGAGTGGTATTCGGGTCGCCACATGGCGGGGGTGTGGTTCGAAACCGAGAACGACGCCGCCCTCCATCAGGCGGCGATGGACGTAGTACCGGTCGGTACCTACCAGGCGATGGCGGTGTCTCCCCTGGCGACAGGTCGCCTTGCTCCCCCCGACATCTGCATGGTCTACGCGACGCCCGGCCAGATGATCATCCTCATCAACGGCCTCCAGTGGTCCGGCTATCGCAAGCTCGAATTCGGCTGTGTCGGCGAATCCGCCTGCGCCGACTCCTGGGGGCGAGCGCTCCACACGGGCGAGCCGAGCCTGTCATTGCCTTGTTATGCAGAGCGCCGCTACGGCGGGGTCCCTGACGACGAGTTGCTCATAGCGATGAAGCCCGCCCACCTGATGCAGGCCATCGACGGGATGGAGGCGCTGAGCCGGAACGGGCTGCGCTATCCGATCGCCCCCTATGGCATCCAGACCGACGCTCGAGCCGGATTGGGTTTCAGCTACGACTGATCGTTCAGGGCCCAGAAGTCTTGCAGAAGGCCCACAAAACGATCAGGGTCGACGAGATGGGGGTAGTGCCCGTGGTCGGCCCAGACCTCGACCACCGCGCCGGGGATGCGGTCCTCGAGCCATGCCACGTACTCGCCGCCGGGGTTCGTGCCGAATAGTGAGAGGTAGGGAACTGGTGCATCCACATAGCCGGCGAGGGCGCCGTCGACCAGTTGGTCGGTCTCTTCGGGGGTGGACGTGAGTAGCTCCGCCCACACGCCGAGCACAACTTCTTGATCCAGCTGGCGCATCTCGGTGAGTCGGGCCTGTTCGGCTTCGCTCAGCCGGGGCCCCATCAGCTCGGTGAAGATCGACGCCATAGTCGCCGGGAACACCTCGGTATCGCGGAGCATGGGTTCGACGGCCTCGAGCATCTCCTTGAACTCACCGAGCCGGAGCGACTGGTCCACGTTCACCACCGAAGCCGCGGCCACTCCGGCCCCCGCAGCTGACACCACGGCACCTCCTAGCGAATGACCCACCAGATGAGGCGATCCGACTCCAGCGGCTGCCACCACGTGAGCAATGTCTGCGGCCATGGCTGCGAGTCCGTAGTCGGCGGCAGCGGCCGACGAGCCATGACCTCGGAGATCGATGCTGAGAACCTCGCATCGAGCTTCCAGCAACGAAGTAATCGGATCCCACGCAGCGGCTCGCTCCGTGATCCCGTGGACGAGCACCACCGGCTCACCGTCGCCGCTTCGCGTCCAGTGGATCGCGGTGCCATCGGCCGATGTCGTGCTATTTGCCCTCACCACCATCGCGACAGCCTTGCACATACCGCAATCAGTTAGGCATGACGCACTCTCCGTCGCGACACTTGCGACCGGCAGTGGCCGCTCGGATGTGGCGGAACCCGATTCCCACACCGATGGCATAGATCGCACCCAATACGAGCCCCGCCCCGAGGGTGTTGCGGCCGACCAGGGCCCCGAAAGCGGTGCCACCGAAGATGGCGGCAAGGACCCCCATCGAGAGCGGGAGATGGCACGGGCAGAAGATGAACGACCAGATCAGCCAGCGTCGACCCCGCCGCTCCCGTTCACCGGGGTCGGCGTCGACGGGCTCAACGGTGAGTTGATCGGACTCTGCGGTGTTCAGCACTCGGGCTCCCGACGCGGCCTCCATTGCAGAAGCTCTCTTCTCGATCGGCACGAGCCGACGGCCGGTTGAGCGCAAGGGAGGCCAGCTATGCTCCTGCGCCTGATGAACGACAAGCCGGTCCTGGGGTGGCGCGAGTGGGTGTGTCTACCCGATCTCGGTGTCGAGCTGATCAAGGCAAAGGTCGACACCGGGGCGCGATCGTCATCGCTACACGCGGTCGACATCGAACACTTCGTCCGCAACCATCTCCCTTGGGTCCGTTTCGTCGTACTCCCATGGCAGCGCTCCGGCCTCGATCCGGTCGCCACCGAAGCTCCACTGCACGACACCCGACACATCCGCAGCTCCAGCGGCGAGAGCACGGAGCGTCCGGTGATCACAACGACGCTACGCATCGGTGATCGCCACTACCCCACCGAATTGACGCTCACCGACCGTTCCGAGATGGGCTTTCGCATGCTGCTCGGTCGGGAGGCCATCAGGGCCAGGTATCTCGTCGACTCCGGTCGTTCGTATCGCACCGGCAAGCCGCCGAAGGCGATCCGCCGCCGCAACCGCGAGCGCTCCCAATGAGCCCGGGGCGCACCAGTTTTGCGATCGACAACACATCGGTGCAGCCCGGACGACGCCACCAGTGCGAGCTCCCGATATCCAAGCTGGTCACCGGCACCCAGGTTTCATTGCCTGTGATGGTGGTGCACGGCTCCCACGATGGCCCCACGGTGTGGCTCAACGCGGCGATCCACGGCGATGAGATCAACGGCGTCGAGATAATCCGACGAGTGCTCGAGAGACTCGATGCCCACCAACTCCACGGCACTGTTCTGGCTGTTCCCATCGTGAATGTGCACGGCTTCGTCAGCGGGGATCGCTACCTCCCCGACCGACGCGACCTCAATCGGTCCTTTCCCGGGTCGTCTCGAGGCTCACTCGCCAGCCGCATCGCCCACCTGTTGATGACCGAGGTGGTGGCCCGCTGTTCAGTGGGGATCGACCTTCACACCGGTTCCGGGCATCGCACCAACCTGCCCCAGATCCGAGCCGATCTCGACGATCCCTCCACCAGTCGTCTGGCCGCGGTATTCGGGGCCCCGATCATGATCCACTCCGCTTCGCGCGACGGTTCTCTGCGCCAAGCGGCAACCGATGCCGGCGCAACCGTCCTGCTCTACGAGGCCGGCGAGGCCTGGCGCTTCGACGAGACGGCCATCGCCGCCGGGGTCGACGGCATCATGAGGGTGCTTGCCGAGCTCGAACTCGTCGATCCCGACGGGTTCGACGACACCAGCATCGCCGAGTCGGCGGTGAGCCGATCGAGCAGTTGGGTGAGGGCTCGCCGTAGCGGTATCGCCCAGATCGATGTCATGCTCGGCGACCGTGTGGACAAGGGGCAGACCATCGGGCGGCTCTACGACTCGTTCGGCAATCGTCTCGGACGCATCACCGCGCCGATCGACGGAGTCGTGATCGGACTGTCGCTCGATCCCCTTTTCAACCGCGGCGATGCGATTGCTCACGTGGCATCGGTAGAGCAGAACGGACCGGCATGAAGCTTGCGATCCTGTCCCGCGCGGCAAGCAGTTACAGCACCACCCGGTTGAGGGTGGCCGCCCTCGAACGAGGCCACGATGTGAGGGTGCTCAACAGCTTGCGCTTCGCCATCGACCTCACCGGCGACGAGCCCGATCTGCAGTACCGGGGGCGTCAGCTCTCCGACTACGACGCGATCCTCCCTCGTATCGGGGCATCCATCACCTACTTCGGCACCGCGCTCGTGCGCCAGTTCGAACAGATGGACGTCTATACGCCCAACACCGCCAACGGCATCGCCAACTCCCGCGACAAGTTGCGCTCACTCCAGATCCTGTCGCGCCACGATGTGGGTATCCCCGACACCACGTTCGTGCGCGACCGCCAAGACGTCCTCCCCGCTATCAGGAGGGTCGGCGGCGCGCCGGTCATCATCAAGCTGCTCGAAGGCACCCAGGGGATTGGAGTGATGCTTGCACCGGACGCCAAGACCGCGGAGGCCATGCTCGAGACCCTCCAGAGTGCCAAACAGAACGTGCTGCTGCAGAAGTTCGTAGCGGAAAGCAAGGGGCGAGATGTCAGGGCGCTCGTGGTGGGAGACAGGGTGGTCGCGGCCATCCGTCGAGTGGCGCGGGGTGATGAGTTCCGCAGCAATGTCCATCGCGGCGGCACTGCGGAGCCGGTGGAACTCTCCGAGGAATACGAACGTGTCGCGGTTCAGTCGGCTCAGATCATGGGGCTGCGGGTGGCAGGCGTCGACCTGTTGGAAGGCAACGAAGGCCCCCTCGTCCTGGAAGTGAATTCGTCGCCGGGCCTGGAAGGTATCGAGACGGCGACCGAGCTCGACATCGCGGGTGCGATCGTCGACTACATCGACAACCAGGTCGCTTTTCCCCAGCTCGACATCCACCAGCGCCTCAGTGTGAGTACCGGTTACGGAGTAGCCGAGCTGCTGATCAAGGAGGACTCCAGCTATGTGGGTAAGACTCTCGAGGACTCGGGGCTGTGGGAACAAGACATCACGATCCTCACCCTGCATCGTCTCGCTCGGGTGATCCCCAACCCCCGCAACGCAGTGGTTCTCGAAGCCAACGACCGGCTCCTCTGCTTCGGTCGTCTCGATGCCATGCGGTCGCTCATTCCCGCTCGCCGCAAGCGCAGAGCCAAGCTTCGTGAGCTTCCTGACGAGCCCCTGGCAACCGAGACAGACGACTGACCGGCGATATCGCAGCCGCGCGACCCGACCGGATCGACAGCTTCCGACCTCACCTCGGCCCAGGCGGCCTCTCTCGAGGCCACGCTTTGACACCAACCAGTCGTTGATCTAGACCAAAAAGATGGCTGAAATCGGCACACTCGAACTGATCGCTCGCCTCGCTCTGGCGGCGGCACTGGGGTCGGTGCTCGGCTACGAACGCGAAGCCCGCAACAAGACAGCGGGGCTCCGCACCCACACCCTGGTGGCATTGGGCGCAGCCCTGTTCACCGTGGCCGGCGCTTTCGGTTCATCAGATGAGGGGGTGGATCAGATGCGGGTCGCAGCCCAGGTGGTCACCGGAATCGGGTTCATCGGTGCCGGCACGATCATCCGCAGCGGCCTCAAGGTCACCGGCCTCACCACCGCCACCACCTTGTGGATGGCAGCCGCCCTCGGGGTCGCATCCGGGGTCGGCCTCTACGAGGTCGCTGCGGCCGGCGGAGGTATCGCTCTGTTCACCCTGCTCCTGCTCGGCTCCCTGAGCCCGTCGCGCATGTGGAGACACAGTCGTCGACTCGAACTTCTCTACCAACCGGGGTCGGGCACATTGGGCCCCCTCTACGCAGCGGTGCAGGATGCCGGTGGCGAGGTCAAGCAGATGTGGATGTCTGAGGAGAACGGGCTGCGCCATGTGACCGTCTCGCTCTCGCGGGTCAAGGACCCCGAGTTCCTTGCGATCTCCCAGATGCTCGCTTCACGCGACGAGGTTCTCGAGATAGTGCCCCCGCCGGGGCCCGACCTGGATTTCTGACCGAACGGCCCGGATGACCAGCTGAATGGTTGCCCTATCTCGTTGCGCACCGGGGTCTAGTCGACGACTCCTCCGTACGACGGGGCCACTCCTCGACTTTCGCCGCCGCTGGCAACCGCTTCTTCGAGATCGGCCACGAAGGCATCGACCACGTTCACATGCCCGGGCGAGACCATCAGATGAAGGCCACCCTGCTGGCGGTCGAGGTGCCAGCCGCGATCATCCATCCGATCGCCCATCGCGCCGGTGGCGTCGGCCCCTGACTTCGACGAGAACTCGAACAGCGACATGTCGGGCCGGCCCGACACCTGGAGCTCATCGATTGCATTCACACCGTCGAGGAACTTCTGGGTGGCTGCCTTCACGATGCGGGCCTTGGCGAGGTAGCCGTCACGGCCGAGATGTTGGATCGTGGCCCACGCGGCGGCGATCGGCGCGGCAGGACGGGTGCCCGCGGTGGTGGCAGACCCGTACAAGCCACCGGGCCAACCATCGAAGATGAAGTGCTGGCGACGTTTCACCGCCACATCGCGGTAGATGATCACCGATGCGCCCTTGAAGCAGTAGCCGTACTTGTGGATGTCGGCAGAAATGGAGGTGACGCCCTCCACCGCAAAATTCCATGCCGGCACGGGCTCTCCGATCGCCTCCCAGAAGGGCAGGAGCCAGCCTCCGAGACAGGCGTCGACGTGACACATCGTTCCGCGGGCCAGGGCCAGTTGTGCGAGATCGAAGATCGGATCGATGACGCCGTACGGGTAACACGGAGCCGAGCCCACTATCAGGGCGGTGTTCTCATCGACTTCGTCGGCCATCGCGTCGACATCGGCTCTCAGGTCGGACCCGACGGGCACGCGCACCTCATCGACGTCGAGATAATGCGCGGCCTTGGTGAACGCCGGATGGGCGGTGCCCGCGAGAACTAGCCGGGGGCGACGTATGCCCCGGGCGCGGGCCTCTTCGCGCGCGGTGTAGACGGCGAGGAAGATGCTCTCGGTACCACCCGAAGTCATGGTGCCCGCTTTGGGATCGGTGCCGAACAGTTCGGCGGCCACCGCCACCACCTCCTGTTCCATTCGCAGCAGGCTCGGGTAAACGAACGGGTTGAGGGCATTCTCGTGAAGGAAACGGTTCGCCACGTCGTGCTGGAGGTGCTCCAGCACGGGGTCATCGGCGTTGTACACCAGACTGAACGCCCGACCGCCCTTCCAATCGATGTCGCCGATCTGCCACTCGGCCAGGAGGCCGGCCAGCTCGTCGGGGTCGCGTCCGCGGTCGGGGAATACTGACGTCATCGTGTCAGCGTAGGTGACCGCCGGTTTCGGGCCGAAAACGCCGCGGCATCGAGCTCGGCCAACTGTCTCTGAAGTCACTTTCGGGGCTGATCGAACACCCACGGCCAGTTGAGCAAGACGGAGGTTCACCCCATGCAGACGCTCCGCAAGCCCATCGCCCCAGCCCGACGATCGCGCCGCCGCCAACGGCTTCGTGTCGTGGATTCAGTAGTGGTAGTTGGCCTCATCGCGGCCTGGGCGACCAGCGGTGCCCCGGTCTTGATCCACGCGCTGGTGAGCCTCGTCTTCACCGCGGCACTGATCGGGCATGGCTGGCTCCATCGGAGCTGGTACCGCGCCCTGGCCAGACGCTTCAGTCCCAGTCGCACGCTGCGGGCCAGATCGGCAGCCGGCGTGAACACGCTCATCCTGCTCGTCTCGACCGTGGTGATCGTCCTCGGCATCGTCGCCTGGCTCGGTCCACGAGGGGTGAAGGGACTCCATGGCGGGATTTCCTACACCCTGCTGGGCCTGGCCGGCGCCCATCTACTGCTCAATCTCCGCCATGGCCTGGCCTTGGTCAGGAAGCGTCGTGACAGGGTTGTTCTTCTCCAATCCGAGGCACCCGATCACGAGGAACTTCGGCAGGCCGCCTGAGCCCTGTCTCGCCGGACGGGCGCTACCGGCGAGATCGCTCTAAGATTGCCAGCGCCCAACCGACCAAGGACGAGACGAGTACTCAATGCACGTGATGGTGGCAACCGACGGAAGCATCGACGTGGAGAAGACGGCCGCCATCGCGGGCCGACTGGCAGCCGGTGGCGGCAGGGTCACGGTGTTCACCGCGGTCGAGGTCCCACGAGAGATGCTCAACGACATGCGAGCCGCGGCCGGAGATACGGCCGACGACAAGGCCCGCGAGCTCAGCGTCCCGTTCCGCACTACGCCGGCCGACGACCCTGAGGTCAGCCGCTGGGTCGGCGACGATGCCATCGTCGAGCGTTATGTCGGCCGCAAGGTCAAGGAACGCACGGCTGATCTGGCTGCCGCCTTGGAAGCGGCGGGCGTGGAATACAGCATTGTCGGAGAGGAGGGCGAGAGCGCGGCCCGCTCGGTGCTCCAGGCCGTCAAGACCCACGAAGCCGACGTCGTCTGCATCGGAACTCACGGCCTCGGCCGGTTCGAAGGCCTGCTTGGCTCCCTGTCCACCAAGGTCGCACGCCTCGCCCCGTGCCCGGTCGTTCTCGTTCGCTGATCCCGGAGTTCTCCGTCGAGGAACAGGCCCGCCTAACCAGCCGGTCGAGTGACCAAAGCCCCCTGTGTGGGGCGTGGGTGCGGCGTAGCGTCATGACCAATGACAAGCATCGAACCAACCGCGTCCCTCGCAGAGCTCGTCAACGCGAGGCCCGATTTCGCCCCGACCTTCGAATCCTTGGAGCTCGACTACTGCTGTGGCGGTGGCCGAAGCCTGGCCGAGGCCTGTTTCGCCGCGGGGCTCGAGGTCGACGAGGTGATCGACCAGCTCGGCGGTCAGGCCCGGGCCGACACCGCCGATTGGGTCACCATGAGCGCTCCGGAGCTCGTGGATCACCTGGAATCGAGCCACCACGCGTATCTGACCGAAGCCCTGGCCCGCTTGTCGTCTCTGATGAGCCGCGTCCTCGACGCTCACGGCGAGAACCACCCCGAGTTGATCGAGGTGTCAGCGGCGCTTCGCGACCTACGCGCCGAGCTCGAACCCCATCTCGCGAAAGAAGAGCAGATCCTCTTCCCGATGATCCGCCAGCTCTACGCAGCCGACGAGTCTCCCACCTTCCACTGCGGCACCCTTCTGAATCCGATCGGCGCCATGCAGATCGAACATGATCGAGCCGGTGATCTGCTGGCCCGACTCCGGACCCTCACGTCGGCCTACACCCCACCGAGCGATGGGTGTGCATCGTATGAGGCCCTCTACGTCGGACTGGCGGAGCTCGAGGCCGACACCCACCTGCACATCCATAAGGAAAACAACGTGCTGTTCCCCGGCGTCGCCGCGGAGGAGACGCGTCGTAGCGGGTGACGATCACGTGCCGGTCGCCATTGGTGGCAAAGGACCCGAGTCCAGCCGCGACGATCCGCGTAAGGTCGTGGGCGTGATGGAGTCCGAGCCAGACCCGAACGCCCCGACTCTTGGGGAGATGACTGCAGAACTCCTGGCGCGCCACGATCGACCCGGCCCTCGCTATACGTCCTACCCCACCGCGGTCGAGTTCCATGATGGCTTTGGCCCCGCTGATCACGGCGCCTGTCTCGATGATGCGGCCGGTCGACCCGACGATCCGCTGTCGCTCTACGTTCACCTCCCGTTCTGCGAACACCGCTGCTCGTTCTGTGCCTGCCATGTGGTGGTCACCCAGACCGACAGTGTGGCCGAGGCCTACCTCTCCCGGCTGGTGGCCGAGGCCCGCCTCACCGGCGAGAAGCTCGGTGATCGTCGGGTGCTGCAGCAATACCACTGGGGTGGGGGCACGCCCACCTATTATTCGCCGACCACCCTGGCCGAGCTCCACCATTCCCTTCTTTCGGAGTTCGAACTCGCGCCCGGTGCCGAGGTCGCCCTCGAAGTCGATCCTCGGGTCACCACCGCCGAACACCTCACCGTGCTCCGCGAGGTCGGCTTCAACCGGGTCTCCATGGGTGTGCAGGACACCGACGATCGGGTGCAGAACCTGATCGGCCGCAATCAGACGTGGCAACAGACCGTCGAACTCCACGAGGAGGCCCGTCGGCTCGACTACTCGTCGATCAACATCGACCTCATCTATGGCCTACCCGGCCAGGACGAGAACTCATTCGGGAACTCCCTCGACCAGGTGATCGGGCTCCAACCCGACCGCCTCGCGGTGTACTCCTTCGCCCTTGTGCCTTGGATGCGTCCTCACCAGAAGCGAATCGACGTCGACCTGCTCCCCGACCGCGATGTGAAGTTCGGCCTGCTCTCCCTCGCGATCTCCCGGCTCACCGACGCCGGGTATCAGCAGATCGGTATGGATCATTTCGCCCGGCCCGACGACGAGCTCTCCACCTCCTATGCCAACGGCACATTGTCGAGGAACTTCATGGGTTACACCACCAAACGAGGCACCGAAATCGTCGGGCTCGGATCGTCGGCCATCAGCGACATCGGCTCCGCCTACGCCCAGAACCACCGCCGCCTCGCCTCCTACTACGAAGCGGTCGACGCCGGTGGACTCCCGGTCGAGCGCGGCGTTGCCCTCACCAGCGAAGACCAGCTCCGTCGCTTCGTCATCACCGAGCTCATGTGTAACGGGCGATTGGATGCCTCAGATGTCATGGCTCGGTTCGGAGTCGACTTGGCCTCTCACTTTGCGGTGGAGATCGCCGAGCTCACGGCGCCGGGCGGGCTGATCGACACGGGGTTCGTGCGACTGAGCGGCACCGACATCGAAGCCACGCCACTCGGTCGGCCTTTCATCCGCAATGTCGCGATGGTGTTCGATACCCGCCTCCGCGCCGCCCCCACCGGTGAGAAGACATTCTCTCGGACGGTGTGAGCCCGTGCCACCGACCGGAGTGGTCGTCGCCCAACTGGGAGGCCCCGAAAGCGTCGACGAGGTGGAGCCCTTCATCAAGTCGATCTTCGCCGATCCCCATCTCGTACCCCTCCCCGGCGGGTCTCGTACGCGCGCCGCCCTCAGCACCCTCATCGCGAAGCTACGCGCGCCCCGTTCCCGCAAGAACTACGAGGCAATCGGCGGAGGATCACCCATCGTGGCCACCACCCAAGGCCAGGCTGAGGCCCTCGCATCGGAGCTCACCGAGCGCGGCAAGGACGTAGTTGTCGTAGTGGCCCAACGTCACGGCCGACCCGATACCGAGCATGCCGTCGACCAGTTATTGGCCGCGGGCGTGGAGTCCATCGTCTTGTTGCCGTTGTTCCCCCAGTTCTCGAGGAGCACCACCGGAAGTTCTGAGGCCGAGTTGAGACGGGTGCTGGCCGATCGCCACAGCGATCTGCCCCTCACCGTGATCCGCTCATGGTGTGATCACGAGAGCTATCTCGACGCTCAGGCGTCGCTGGTGGAGGAGATGCTCCGGAAGTTGCCTCCCGGGGAGTCCAAGTCGGCCCTGCTCATCTTCTCCGCCCACGGCCTCCCCCAGCGCATCGTCGATCGAGGTGACCCCTACCCCGAGGAGATAAGGGCATCGGTCGCAGGGGTCATTCAGCGGATCCCCCAGACCATCGACCACGTGATCGCCTACCAGTCGCGGGCCGGGCCGATGAAGTGGATCGACCCCAACGTCACCGATGTGGTGGCCGACGCTGCTGAAGAGGGCCGCACCTGGGTGGGCGTGGTTCCGATCGCGTTCGTGTCCGACCATATCGAAACCAGCCACGAGCTCGACATCGAACTGAGAGCCCACGCCGCCGATGCGGGGATCGCCCATTTTCATCGCTCGCGAACTTTCGACACCGACCCGATGGTGGGACCGATGCTGGCCGATATCACCGAGGATTACCTATGACCCAACGCCCGAACGTGATCGTGGTGGGTGGCGGGCTCGGGGGGCTCCTTGTGGCATGCGAGGTGAAGCGCCGAGGAGGAAGGCCTCTCGTGCTCGAGGCCGGCTCGAATCCCGGTGGTGTCGCCGCCACCGTTCGCGACGAGGGATACGTGCTTGAGCCTGCGGCCGGTTCGCTCCTGCTTCCCCATCCCCACCTGTCGCCGATCCTGGATGCGACCGGCGCTAAGGTGATTCCCGCCCATCCCGCCGCTCGCCGTCGCTACGTGTACAACCGCGACACCCTCTTCGAGCTCGCGGGACCCAAGTCGCTCGCCACCGGACTCGTGTCGGTGAAGGGCAAACTCCGCATGCTTCGCGAGCCCTGGGTGAAGCCCACCCGGCCGGACTCCGATGAGTCGTTGGCCGGATTCCTGGAGCGTCGCCTCGGCCCCGAAGTAGGCCGTCTCGGAGCCACCCTCATGGCCCACGGCGTGTTCGCCGGCGATCCCGACCAGTTGTCGGTGCGCGCTGCTTTTCCAGCTTTCGTCGGCCTTGAGGATCAGGCCGGGAGCATGGTGAAGGGCGGCATCGCCCGAATGAGGGCACGGCCCAAGGGGGCTCCTCGCCCCGCAGTACATGTGGCCCCCATGGGCATGGCGGGCCTCGCCTGCGAGCTGGCTTCATATCTCGGCGACGACTACCGAGGCGACTGGGCGGTGGAGTCGGTCTGCGCCGATGGTGACGAATGGGTGGTTACCGGCGGCGACGAGGAGCGGGCCGCCACGGTCGTGGTGGCTCTCGCTCCGGGAGCGGCTGCTCGAGTGGTGCCCGAGGAGTTGGGGGGCGTATTGGCGGAGGCCGAGTCGGCACCTGTGGCCGTCGTCGGGCTCGGTGGGCGCTCAGCCGACGTACCCGCGCCTACCGGTTTCGGTGCTCTCGTGGGCCCCGACTGTGACGTGAGAACCTTGGGACTCCTTTTCGAATCTTCGTACGCACCCGACCGAGCACCGAGCCGACACCGCCTGCTCAAGGCGATCTTCGGTGGTGGCGCCGATCCTTCGGTGCTTGCTCTCGACGATGCCCAACTCATCGCCCTCGCCACCGAAGAGGCCGGTCGGATTCTGGGTATGGCGGTGCAACCCTCATGGACCCGAGTGGTGCGCCACTCTCCCGGCATTCCTCAGTACTCACTCGGCCATCCCGCGTGGCTCGACCGCCTCGCGGCAGCCTCTTCCCCGGGGCTACACCTCGCCGGATGGGCCTACCACGGCATCGGCGTGTCGTCGCTCGCGCAGCACGCCGTGAGGCTCGCCGACCTACTCGACCTTCCCATCCAGGCCGTGGACTGAACCCCAGCGGGAAGCAGTGGTGGCCAAGGTCCTTTGGCACGCGCCGCAGCTGCCTCTACGATGTCGCCATGGAACGACAATGGCCCGTGCTGATCCAGGGAGGCATGGGTGTCGGCGTGTCGAACTGGCAACTCGCCAAGGCCGTGTCCCAACAGGGACAACTCGGCGTCGTGTCAGGGGTGGCCGTCGATGCGGTATTCATACGTCGCCTTCAGACCGGCGATGAAGGGGGCCACGTCCGGAGGGCACTCGCCGCGCTTCCCGTCCCCGGTGCCGCCGACCGAATCCTTTCCCGATACTTCATCGAGGGCGGCAAGCAGGACGACGAGAGGTTCAAGCGGAGTTCGATGAACTGGGAGGATCCGTCGCGAAACCTCGCCGACCTTCTCATCGCAGCCAACTTCGTCGAGGTGTATCTCGCCAAGGAGGGCCACGACGGCGTGGTGGGAATCAACATGCTCGAAAAGGTTCAGGCGCCCACCCTGCCTTCGCTCTACGGAGCGATGCTCGCCGGAGCCGACTATGTCCTGATGGGTGCGGGCATCCCCAAGGCCATCCCGGCGGTGCTCGACCGACTCGCAGAGGGCCTTCCGGTGGAGTTGAGGCTCGACGTGAAGGGTGCCCAAAAGGGCGATGATTTCCGGGCCACGTTCGACCCGGCACTGTGTATGGAAGATGTCGACCGCACCGCGAAGCGACCCGTGTTCCTCGCCATCGTGTCGTCTCACGTACTGGCCACCATGCTCGCATCCAAGATCGAGGTTCCGGTCGACGGCTTCATCGTGGAGGGACCCACCGCCGGCGGCCACAATGCTCCACCGCGCGGAAAGCTCCAGCTGAGCGAATCGGGCGAGCCGATCTACGGCGAGCGCGACATCCCGAATCTCTCCGCAATCAGCGCTCTCGGTCTGCCCTTCTGGTTGGCCGGAAGCCGCGCCGACCCAGAAGCGGTTCGCGATGCCCTCGATAGCGGGGCCACAGGAGTGCAGATCGGCACGCCATTCGCCTATTGCGAGGAATCCGGATTCGACACCGAAGTGAAGCGCCAGGTCCTGGAGTTGAGCCGCAACGGGCAAGCTCAGGTGTTCACCGATCCGTTGGCATCCCCATCGGGGTTCCCCTTCAAGGTGCTTGAGGTGAAGGGCTCGCTGTCCGAACTCGAGGTCTACGAAGAGAGGATTCGGCCTCCCTGCGAATTGGGCTACCTTCGTTCTGCTTACCGCACCGAAGAAGGCAAGCACGGCTGGCGATGCTCCGCCGAACCGGCGGAGGAATACGTCCGCAAGGGTGGAGCGGTGGAGGACACCGTCGATCGCAAGTGTCTCTGCAACGCCCTGCTGGCCAATATCGGGCTCCCCCAGGTGCAACGCCAGGGAGCGGTCGAACTGCCCCTGATCACCTCAGGCGACAGTGTGGCCGAGGTGGCCCGCTTCCTCGCTCCTGGGGCCGACACCTACACCGCAGCCGAAGTGATCGCCCAGCTACTCCCCTAGAGGTTCGAACCGGGCGGTGAAATGGCGTAGCCAGGGCGCCTGGCTCACGATCCGGTATCCACCGATATCGCCCCGACGGCCAGCCACATCGATCACCACCTCGGCTACGTAGTCGATATGGCTCTGGGTGTAGGTGCGGCGGGGAATGGCCAGCCGAACGAGCTCCATCGCGGCCGCCTCGTCGGGAGCATCGTCGCGGGCTCGCCCGAACATGACGGTGCCTATCTCCACGCCTCGCACGCCACCGCGGCGGTACAGCTCCACCGCGAGCGCCTGGGCCGGATACTCGTGAGCCGGAATGTCGGGAAGCATCGCAGCCGCGTCGATGTAGACGGCGTGACCGCCCGGAGGTTGAACGATCGGCACCCCGGCGTCCGAGATCTTGTCGGCCAGATACTGGGTAGAACGGATGCGGTAGCGAAGGTAGTTCTCGTCGACCACCTCTTCGAGCCCGGTGGCCACGGCTTCGAGGTCGTAGCCGGCCAAGCCGCCGTAGGTCGAGAAACCCTCGGTGAGAATCAGCAGGTTTCGACACTGGGCCGCGAGCTCTCCATCGTTGAGGGCGATGAAGCCCCCGATGTTGGCCAGCCCGTCCTTCTTGGCCGACATGGTGCAGCCGTCAGCCAGCGAGAACATCTCCTGGGCGATGGATTTCGCATCGGTGTCGGCGTAGCCGTCCTCGCGCAGGTGGATGAACCACGCGTTCTCGGCAAACCGGCAGGCATCGAGGATGAAGGGAATCCCGTATTCGTCGCACACCTCGCGCACAGCACGGAGATTGGCCATGGAGACGGGTTGACCTCCACCGGAATTGTTGGTGACGGTGACCATGACGAACGGCACTCGATCGGCGCCAACCTCCTCGATGGATGCCCGGAGCCGGGGGATATCCATGTTGCCCTTGAAGAGGTGGATGGCAGAGGGGTCCCTACCTTCAGCAATCACAAGGTCGCGGGCCTCGGCTCCCTGGTATTCGACATTGGCCCGAGTGGTGTCGAAGTGGGTGTTGTTGGGCACCACGTCGCCCTCATTCACCATCGCTTCGAAGAGGATCTTCTCCGCGGCCCGACCCTGGTGGGTGGGTATCACTTCGCTGAAACCGGTCAGATCCATGACCACCGTTTCGAATCTACGAAAGGAGCGGCTGCCGGCATACGACTCGTCTCCGACCATCATCCCCGCCCACTGCTGCGACGACATCGCACCCGTGCCTGAGTCGGTGAGGAGGTCGATGATCACCTCATCGGCGTTCAGGCCGAAAAGGTTGTAGCCGGCCCGCTGCAACGCAGCCTCGCGGCAGCTGGCATCGGGAAGGTCTATGGCCTGCACCGTGTGAATGCGGAAGGGTTCGATGATCGTGGAGTACTCCATCGGCCCACCCTATGGTCGATCGCGAGCGCGGAACGGACCGGGGAAACCGGTTGCCTTTTCTGCAATTATTCGATAGTTATTGAACTATGGAACAATCGGAGGTTGTGGACGCTCTCGGAGCCCTCGCCCACCACACCCGGATTGAAGTGTTTCGACTCCTGGTGAGGGCGGGTCCCGACGGCCTCGCCGCGGGCATCGTCAGCGATGAACTCGACATGTCGGCCTCCACACTGTCGTTTCATCTCAAGGAACTGAGGAACGCGGGGCTGGTGAGTGTCGAGCGAATCGGCAGATCACAGATCTACCGGGCCCGCTACGGCACCATGACCGAGCTGCTCACCTTCCTCACCGAAAAATGTTGTGAGGGCACCGCAGAGTGCGCTCCCCTACTCAGAAAGGCCCCATCATGAGTCAAGCAGACGACAATATTCAGCCGGCCGATGAAGGCGACGAACTGCGCGAGATGGTTGCCGAGCGGTACGGATCGCTCGCCCAGCAGGTTCTCGACGCCGATGACGCGGGATCGTGTTGCGGCCCCGCCCTCGTGATCTCCGATGGCAATCCGATCACCACCGACCTCTACCGCGACCAGGATTCCGATTCAGTCCCCGACAACGCCCTTATCGCTTCACTCGGCTGCGGCAACCCCACCGCTCTGGTCGATCTCGAAGAGGGGCAGGTGGTGCTCGATCTCGGATCGGGGGGAGGAATCGACGTGTTGCTGTCGGCGCGACGAGTCGGCCCCGCCGGCAAGGCCTACGGACTCGACATGACCGACGAGATGCTCGAGTTGGCGAGAGAGAACCAGCGCGAGGCCGGGGTCACCAATGTCGAGTTTCTCAAGGGCACGATCGAGGCAGTCCCGCTTCCGGATCAGAGTGTCGACGTCGTCATCTCCAACTGCGTGATCAACCTCTCCGCCGACAAGCCCGCAGTGTTCCGAGAAGCCCATCGCGTACTCTCCCCCGGCGGCCGCTTCGCGGTTTCCGACATCGTGGTGCAGGGCGATCTCGATCCGAAGATTCGCACGAATATGGAGTCGTGGATCGGGTGTGTGGCGGGCGCCCTCGGGGAAGACGACTACCGAGCCGGCCTCTTGGCCGCCGGCTTCGTCGATGTGGAGATCACCCCGACCCGCGTCTATGAGTTCGACGATGCCCGTGAGTATCTCGAGATGGCCGGCATCGACGAGGCCACCGCCCGGTCGGCGAGCGGCAAGATCATCTCGGCATTCGTAAGGGCCCGAAAGAGCTGATCGTCGTTGTATGACCGATGGAGATGGGGCACATGACTCGAGCACTTCACACCTGGTCGACAGTCGTACCCGAGGAGTGGATCGACTACAACGGGCACCTCAACGAGGGCTACTACGCAGTTGGGTTCGGCGAGGCATCCGATGACCTGCTCACTCACATCGGCTTCGATCACGCCTACCGTGTCGACCGAGGCACCTTCTACACGGCAGAAACCCATATCCGGTACCTCAGAGAAGTCGCCCACGGCGCATCCATCTCCTGTCGAACCATCCTGCTCTCAGCCGACTCAAAGAGGCTGCACATCCATCATGATCTGATCGTGGGCGACGATTGCGAGCCTGTCGCCACCCAGGAATCGATGATGCTCCATGTCGCGCACCCGGGCCCCAAGGTCACACCAATGCAGGAGCCTGTTCTGAGTGCGGCACTTGCGCTCGCAGCAGCCCACACGACCCTGCCTCGACCCAGCTACCTGGGCACCGGTGTGCGCCAGTTGGCCCGCTCCGATCCCTCCAAGGGCACCGGATGAGCGCAAGTTGGCCGGTCCCGACTCCTGCTCAGTCGCTCAAACCCACGAGTTCCCGGCGCACATAGATGTCGTCGGGGTCGGTGTCGAGTTCCTGGGCGTAGCGGTGACCCCACCACACTGCTGATGCAATGGTGCTCGGCACCCATGCGTCGCCGATGGTGCGCACCGACCGCAGTCCGGCGTCGCTCCATTGGTCCGACAAGAGCTCGAGGTCGGAGGTGAGCTGGTCGTTCGGCGTACGGCTCGTCACCATCACCACAGAGTCGGCCTCCACCGTTTCGCGTCGCTCTGTGAGCACGCACTCGAGCACAACCTCTGCGGCACCCACTTCGACGACTGCTTTCTCGGTGCGGATGCCCACACCAAGATCGAGCAGGCGCCTGTGTATTCGGGGCTGCTCCATCGTGTTCGCCGTCCACGACGAGACGAGAGCCGACGGGGTGACGATTTCAACCGTGCAACCCGAAGCGACGAGCAGCTCCGCCAACACCCCACCGAGGTAGTAGTGATCGTCGTCGTAGATCAAC
>CAXMSE010000042.1:0-52172 GCA_964196195.1 uncultured Gammaproteobacteria bacterium
CGCCCATCTCCGGGAGTGGCGGCCAGGCGATCTGCGGCACACAGGAGGACCCGCTGAGAGCTGCTGCCTTCCGGCCCTGACTCGGTTCACGGGCTCCCGTTGCACAGGACCCGACCGCCACACCCCGAAACGGGCGTTGCCCCATCCACGATACCCTCATGGGCTGGAACCGCGCCTCGCGCGGACCAGGAGGGTTGCCAGAGCGGCCGAATGGGCACGCTTGGAAAGCGTGTGAGGTGAAAGCCTCCGTGGGTTCAAATCCCACACCCTCCGCCGTGTGTTGTGTCAAGACATCGGAACCCTCCGAACCATCGGTTCGGAGGGTTCTTCATGTATTGGGTAGGGGCTGCTAGTTGTACCAGCGGGCCATAGACCAACCGGAGCTACAGCTGTTCCCTTCGGAATATTCCGACCGCAGCAACAGTGAGGACGGCGGCCCACACCAGCGTCCAGTACACGCCCGATACGGGATCGAGCGCCCGTTCGAACACCAGGTATTCGGTCAAGGGTTTGAATGGCTCGCCCGACAGCTCACCACTGACGAGGCCGCCGATGCTCATTCGGTCGAAGGCCTCGGTCGGAGAGTTCCACAGAAGAATCCAGACGACCAGTCCAATGGCGGCAACGGGCCCCCGGCTCCGGAAAATCGTGCTCACACAGATCGTGAGCGTCACGAACAGGAAGACGATCAACGCTTCGATCCCCACTGTGACCAGGTAGCGGGTTGTCTCGGGTGCTCGGATCGGTAGGCCTGCGGCGGGGTCGAGAGCCGGCAGCATCCACCGGGCAATGGCCGCCTGGAGCAATACCGCCGGCAGGATGATCCCGATCGAGTCGGACACGACCTTGCTGAGGATGAACGCGGGCCTCGATACGGGTTTGGAAACAATCCACGACAATGTGTCGGTCTGGCGCTCCTCGATCAGGGCATTCTGGGCGATCGCGATCGACCCCAGGGGAAGCACCAACCACCAGATGTGGATCAACAGGTCGAAACCCCGCCAGTCGACGTCGCTGACTTTGGTGGTGAGATACCACGCGATACCTGTGACGAGAAGGGTCCACACGGCCGTATGAAGAAGGATTCGCCGCCAGTACCAGCGCGTCAGCTCTCCCCGCAGCAGACCACCCAACCCCGCGAGGAACCTGCTCGGTCGCCGATCAGACTTCATTGTCGTGCCCCACGATCGCCAGATACGCGTCCTCGAGGGCGTGGTCGCTGGGATGGAATTCGGCCATGGCGAGACTGTCGTCGGCGAGAAGCACGCGCAACAAGCGGTCGGCTGCTTCATCGCCGCTCAGGCGCACGCTCCAGATCTGGTTGTCTCCTCGCGCCCTGACGTCGATGTCCTCGACCCACGGCTCAGCGGCAAGCCGATCCTTGGTGCTGTCGCTGGCGCCGGTCGTGTTGATCGTCCATATCGAACCGCGTCCGCTGAGCAGATCCGAGATGGGACCGTCCGCCACTACGCGGCCGTGGCTTATCACCGCGACGCGATCGCTGACGCGCTGCACGTCATCGAGAATGTGAGTGGAGTAGAAGATCGTCACCCGGCCGCGTAACGAGTCGATGATCCCAAGAACGTCGTGGCGGCCCTGGGGATCGAGGGCGGCGGAAGGTTCGTCGAGTATCAGCAAGTCGGGCTGGGGGACGAGAGCCTGGGCCAAGCCGAGACGCTGAGACTCACCGCCCGACAATCCTCGCGTGCGACGGTCGCCGAAATCTCCGAGCCCCACTTCGTCCAACAGTTCGTCGATCCGGTCGCGGAGATCACTCCGGGACTCCCGACCGGGATAGAGAGCGGCCACGTATTCGAGCACCTCGCGACAGGTCCGGTAAGGATGGAAGCGAGCATGTTGGGGTAGGTAGCCGACGAGGGCACGGGCGGCAGGACCGTCGCGACGTACGTTGCGGCCGAACACCGAGGCCTCCCCGTCCGACGACCGCACGAGACCCATGAGGATCTTCATCGTGGTGGACTTGCCGGCACCGTTGGGGCCGAGGAACCCATAGATCGAGTGGCGCGGCACTTCCAGATCGAGGCCGCGGAGAACTTCGGTGCTACCGAAACTCTTCCGAAGCCCTTTGATCTCGAGTGCCAGGTCCTGCATCTAGAGTTCCCTCCGATTGAACCACCAACTGGCCAGGCCCAGCAGGCCGACGATCCACACAACGCCCACGAGAACGGGTCCCAGGACAGGAGCCGGGTTGTCACGGGCGCCTTCGATGAACGACTCCATCAACCACGCGGGCGTGAGGCTCACGATCTGGTGGTCGACACCGGCTGGCTCCAAGATGAGCATGGCCAGCGGCACCAACATCCCGACCGCAAGAATCGTGGTGGCGCGTCGCAATACACAGCCCAGCAGGACCATGGCGGCTGTGACCACCAGCAAGATCATCACCAACAACCCGAGCGTTCCGAGATAGTCGCCCATTTCTGGCACGGTCGTGTACTCCCCCCGCATACCGGGCTCGCTGATCAGCCTCAGCACATCGTCGGCTCGGAACTCCGTGCGGCCCTTGCCTTCGGCTGCCACCAGCACGAACCGCGCCGCCATGCCGGGTATGCCGACCATGGCCACTACGACCACCGGCACCATGGCCACGAATTTCGAGATGACGAACGCCGGCCTACCCACCGGCTTGGCGACCACCCACGCTGCCGTTCCCCGAGTGATCTCGGCGGCCACCATGTCCTGCGTCGTGGCCACTGTCGTTACGACGAGCAGCAGGATCCATAAAGTGAAGAAGAACAGAACCAGATGACCAACGATCCTTTCGGGACTGGTGAGCCAGGACGCGTAGATAAACCCGAGTAGAACCAGACCCCCGATCGTGAACGTGAGGGCGCGCCACGGAAGCCAGCGCCTGGATTCGGCTGCTGTAAGTCCGCCGAGGACGCGCATCGCACCCGCGGACTGGAGTATCGCCAGGCCAACTCCTGGATCAAGCACGACATCAGCCATCGTGATCGGCTCCCACGAGATCCAGATAGGTGTCCTCGAGGCTGCGTCGTACCGAGCGGAAGTCGATGACTCGGTCGCCCCGTTCCACGAACGCCCTCATCAGTCCGTGCTCGGCCTCTTTGCGGTCGTTGACAGCTATCTCGATCCGTCCGTCGGACCGTGGCTCGATGGAATCCACCCAAGGTCTGCCGCGAAGAGTGTCGACTGCCTCTCCTCCGGGTCCGTCGACGGTCACCGAATACACCGCCTTTGATCCGAGGAGGAACGAGTCGACGGGCCCCTCGGCCACGATCGAGCCGTGGTTGATGATCGCCATCCGGTCGGCGATGCGTTCCACGTCGTCGAGGATGTGGGTCGAGTAGACGATGGTGGCGTACTCGCGGAGTCGATCCAACAGATCGAGCACCTCGCGGCGACCCTCGGGGTCGAGACCGGCAGAGGGCTCATCGAGGATCAGCACATCGGGCCGACCGATCCACGCTTCGGCCACGCCGAGTCGCTGCCGTTCGCCACCCGAGAGCTTGCCGACCCGCCGATCAGAGAGCTTGCCCAGACCGGCCAGGTCGATGATTTCGTCGACCTGTCTGCGAAGTTCCCGACGCGACAGGTCGAGATAGCGCTGGGCGGTGAAGGCGAGAACGCCGCGCACGGTGAGGTGGCGCCAGTAGGACGCGTCCTGGGGCAGATAGCCGATGCTTGCCCGAGCCTCGAGACCATCGCGAGCCACGTCATGGCCCATCACCGATGCCGAGCCCCCGGTGGGGTGCAGCAGTCCCACCAGGATCTTCATCGTGGTGGTCTTGCCGGCACCGTTGGGACCCAGAAATCCGAACACGCATTTGGTGGGAACCGAGAGGTTGATCGAGCGGAGTGCATCGGTGCGCCCGAACTGCTTGTGAAGTTCGGTCAGTTCGATCGCAGGCGCCGGGAGCGATGCTGTCATACGCACTCCTCCAACTCCGGCAGATCAACGATGGTGTCGCCGTCGATGCGAACCTCGAAGGACGCACAGAGCATCCGGTCGCCGTCTGGGTTCAATGCCGAAGCCCGAACGTCGTATATCCCAGGGGCCAGCACCGTGAGAGGTAGCTTCGAGTCGTCAGCGGGGGCCTCCGGCCGCGAATCCCCGCCCAGCGGTTGGAGACCGTTGAGCCACAGAGGGTCCAGGCAGCCGTGTAGCCCGATCGGGGGAAGCTTCCCGATCGGGATCTCGATGAGACGAGGCTCGATCCCGGGGCGCAGTTCGCCCTCCGTCCCGAGGCGAACGCAGCCAACCCCGGACGGGAACACCTGTTCGCGCCCCACCTCATTGAGTGTCGTGCCCTCAGGCAGCACGAGCACACTGAGTTCGGCCCCTCCATGTTGAGAATCGAGCGATGGAGGGACCAGATGATCAACGATCCTCACCTTCAAGGTGCCCGCGCCGGGCATCGATGCCGATACCGGCTCGACGAATCGCCAATCGTCGGGGCCGATCACGGTTCGATCCACATCACAGGGAGCCAGTTCGGGAAGCTGTATGAGGGTGTCCCCGGAGATGGTGAAATCGATGGCGAGGCAGTGGGTCGGCTCACCCGCCTCCTCAGCGTTGTAAATCAGCGCTTCGTATTGGGCGACCACCAGCGTGTAAGCCCCGGGATCGAGCTCCCCCGGTTGGCCGCCGAATGAGCACAGGTCCTCGGCATTGGAAACCTCTCCTCTCAAGACCATCGGCCATCGCAACCGTTCGATCGCTCGGCCTTCGTCTCTGCCCTCGACCCCCCAGGGATCTCGGTCGATCGGAGAACACGTACCCGCGACGAACGCGTTCATGTCGGCGAATTCGGTGAAGGTCGACCCCACCGGTCCCGCCGCCAGAACCAGGAAATCACCGGCGCTTCCTGTGATCTCCGAAAATTCCACCTCGAGCACCCCGGCCCGAGCGACGTCGGCGCAGTTGATATCGATCCATTCATCGATCTCTCGGTCGAAGTCGCCCCACCCGGGACGCTGCGCAGGTGGAGTCGAGATCACCCACACGATCTCATCCAAGAGATCCTGGGGAAGGTCAGCGCCGTTGCGCCACGCCTCGACGGCATCTCTGACCCCGCTCTCACCTTCGGGCCACCGGTTGGGGTCGAAACCGAAAATGAAGTACTCGGCATTGCGGTAGATCTCCAACGCCTGCTCGGGCTCCCCCAACCGCTGGTGGTCATAGCCCAGGCTCTCGAACAAAACGATCCAGTCGAAGACTTCCGCAATCGCAAGGCCCCACGACGCCTCGAGCGCCGGGGGAACAATCTGGCCCACAGCATCGAGCAAACGCTGCTGGTGGGCTTGCTGGTAGAGACCCTCCTGATCCTGGAAATTGAATTGTCCCTCGCCGTAATTGGCGAGCACACCCATGGCCTCGCCACCGCGAATGCAGAAATCGCCGCATCCCGTGACGGACCATTCCTCGATGACATCGGCCGCGTCAGCCGCGTCCCTTTCTTCTGCCGCGGCCGCCACGGGGCTACCGAACGCATCGGTGAGAAACTCGTCTGAAACAAGACTCTCGTCGAAATTGACCGTGATCATGATGTCGTGGAGGGCGAGGTGATAACTGGCGAAAGCATCCCAGGAATCACCGATCTCCGGCACCACGGCAACACTCGCCTCCACGATCAGATCGACAAGCGTTCTTTGCCGCCCTTCCTCGTTCTCGGCGTACCTGCTCACGCCGGACAGGTCGACGTAGATATCGGCCCAGATGGCGCAGAACGTCAGCGTGTCGACCCCACCGTCGCCACAATTACCCACTGACCAGCGGTCGACCGCCTCGAACGCTCGCTCCTGATCGACCGAAGCCGCCTCGGCCGCGTCCAGGCTTCCGAAGGCCCCGGCGACCATCTGCTCGGTGATGTCCTCGCCCTGGAAGTTGACCGCGTAGAGGAGCTCGACGAACTGATCGTCCCAGGCAACGATGGCATCCCACGCGTCGGCCAACTCGTCGGGGGCCGACTCGGAGGCGCTGCCGCGTAGCTCGAGATACTCGGTGAGTCCGACCTCGTCGATCAACTCGTCGCTATCGACGAACTTCTGCATCCCGGCCCATGACGAGCAGAACGAGACCCCGGTCGCCGCCGCCGAATCGCCCCCTGCTGTTTCGGTGACGCTCGAGCACGAGGAGCCAAGCAGGGCCGCGATGAGTAGCGCAGACCTGCCCCCGCGAGACCATGCACTCATGCTCAGACCGTCCCAAGCGCATCGCCATGGTGCTAGAGCCGAACGTCACGTTGCGAACGCTTTGGGCTCGAGGTCACCCCGGCCGGTTCGCATCCTGACTCGCGACAAAACCGTGGAACTCGGCCAGCCAGGCCCGAAGGTCCTCCCGTGCCTTGGGATCGACGAGCGCCCCAGCGTCGGTGATGTGGTTGATGCTGGAGACCCCGAGTGAGCTCGCGAAGTGCTCGGCCTTCACCGCGGCAACAGCCGTCACCATCTGATCGCGCACGCTGGAAGCCCCGTGCCGGCCCGGTGTGGTGGCAACCACTCCGACCGGCTTGCCCGCGATCGCCAAGCCACCGGAGCTTCGCGACAACCAGTCGAGCACGTTCTTGACGACTGCGGGGAGACTCCCGTTGTATTCAGGGGTGAAGAAGATGACCCCGTCGGCCTCACGCACCGCCCCTTTCAGGGCCAGCACCGACGCCGGATCACCCTGCTCCTCGATGTCGCCGTTGTAGAAGGGAACGTCGCCGAGCGGTGCCTCCGTCAGTGACATACCCGCCTCCGCCAGCTCCGTCGCGGCCTCGAAGACGATCCGATTCACCGACGCCCTGCGCAGGCTGCCAATGATGCCCACGACGCTGATCGGGACTGGCTGGATGCTGTTCACCCAGGTATTCATAGCGGAACGCTCAGGCGTCGGTGACCTAGGACCCTTCCCGCAGGGACCCCGCGGGCCCAAAAGTGGATTCGACCGGCGAAAACCAACCCCGAGGATGTCGCCATGACACTGACGCCCCGCGAACGCGTGCTAATGGCCACCGCCAACGAGAAGCCCGACCGAGCACCGATCGTGCTCGGGGTGAGCAACGCCACCGGCATCAAGATGAAGCCCTATCGAGAGCTGAAGCAGCTACTCGGCATCGAAGCACCCGACAACTATCTGTATGACTGGACCGAGCTGGGAACCGCAGCCATCGATGAGGCAACGATGCTGCGGCTCCACAGCGACGTGCGTGGCGTTCTCGACCTCGAGCCGGCCGGCGTGCGCGAGCGCAACCGCACCCGGTCTGCCCACGCCGACTACATCGATTCGTGGGGATCCGGCGCGAGCGAGATAAAACCCGGCGAATGGTTCCCGATGGTGCACCCTCTGGCGTCGGCCACCACCGTCGAGGAACTCAATGCCCATCCGTGGCCCGACATGGATGACCCCACCCGGGTCGCACACGTCGCCGATCAGGCCCAGAAGCTGGCCGACGACGGCCGCTTCGCCATCATCGCAACCCCTTGGCTCCTGTTCCCGCTGGAACGGGCCTTTGCCATGCAGGGCATGGACACCTTCCTGATGAACATGGCCCTCTACCCCGAGTTCGCCGAGGCCCTGCTCTGGAAGCTCCAAGCCGTGTGCAAGGAACTGATGGGCAACTTCCTGAATGCTCTCGGGCCCAATGTCGACATCATCAAGATCGGCGACGACCTCGGCACCCAGCAGAGCCTGCTCATGTCGCCCGACATGTACCGCCGCGTGCTGAAGCCCATCCACGCCGACTGGATCGAGTTCATCAAGGCCCGCACCCCCGCGAAGGTGTTCTTCCACACCGACGGCGACGTCTTTCCCCTCATCGACGATTTTGTCGAGATGGGTATCGACATCCTCAACCCGATCCAGACATCGGCAGGCAAGATGGCCAACCTCGAAGAGTTACGCGATCGCTACGGCACCAAGATCACCTTCTGCGGAGCGATCGACACCCAGAAGATCCTTCCCCACGGCAAACCCGACGAGATCCGGACCGAAGTTCGACGGGTGATCGACATCCTCGGCCCCTCCGGGGGCTACATGGTTTCCTCCGTCCACACGGTGATGGACGATGTGCCCGCCGAGAACATTCTGGCCATGGTCGATGCGGTCGAGGAGTACGGGCGAACATGACCGACAAGATCCTCGACGGCCTCTACGAGGCGATCGTCGCCGGCCAGGCCGACACCGCCGCCGGCACCGCCCAGGCCGGGCTCGACGCCGGGGTGGAGCCGCTCGTGCTCCTCTTCGACTCGATGATTCCGGCCCTCGAGGAAGTCGGGCGCCTCTTCGAGAGCGATGAGATATTCCTTCCCGAGATGCTGATCTCGGCGCGGGCCATGCAGGCGAGCATGGATCTGCTGCGTCCCCTCCTCGCCGATGCCGCGGCAGCACGGATCGGCACCTTCGTGATGGGAACGGTGGCCGGTGACATCCACGACATCGGTAAGAACCTCTGCAACGTGATGCTCGAGGGCGTCGGTTTCGAGGTGATCGATCTTGGTGTGAATGTGCCGGCCGAGAAGTTCGTGGAGGCCATACGCGATCACAAGCCCGATGCGGTGGGCATCAGTGCGTTCCTCACCACCACGATGCCCGAACTCGACACCACGATCGCTGCGATCGTGGAGGCCGGTGTTCGTGCCGATGTCAAGATCCTCATCGGCGGGGCGCCTGTCACCCAGGAATACGCCGACCAGATCGGTGCCGATGGCTACGCCCCAACCGCGGTCACCGCGGTTCGAACGGTGAAGGCCCTCTTGGGAATCTGAGCCACGGCCGGAAGGTCTGGGCCTGTTTGTTAGTTTCCAAGGTCATGGATGACAAACTGTTCGTGACCGCAACTGCTCTGACGCTGCTCGTTCTCACCGGCGTGGGCTTCGTGGACGCCATTCGCGACGACAACACCGGCGCCGCAGTGCTGTTCGCCATCACTTTCGTGGGGATCGCCAGCCTCGCCCGCACCCGAGCCAAGCCGGGTGCCGTTTCCCTGCGCCGCGATCTCGCCTCATGGCTGGATCGGGCTTCATCGTCCACCGGCGAGACCCCCGATCAGCTCGCCAACCGCGCGGTGAGCCGCCTCCGAGCGGGGTTCAGCATCTCGGCCACCGAGGAAGCGTGACCGCTCCACTCACGATCGAACTGAGCGGGGAGGGAATCGGCCCCCTGGTCGCAGGGGGTAAGGGCTCGGCTCTCGACCGACTCATCGGACTCGAGGTGAGGGTCCCGGCCACCGGAATCATCACCACCGCGGCCTACCAGGCCTTCGAGGCCCTGCCCCAGATTTCCGAACTGGTCGCTGAGCTCCGCTCCTCAGAGGTGCCTGCACCCGCCGACCACGAGTCACACCGAAAGCGGACCGACGAAGTCTTCTTGTCCGTGCCCCTCCCTGCCGAGGTGGCCGACGCCGTCGACCTACTCGCCGATGCGATCGCAGGGGGTGGCCTCGTGGCCGTTCGATCGTCGGCTACCGCCGAAGACCTCGCATCCGCCTCGTTCGCGGGCCAGTACGAGTCGTACCTCAACGTGGAGCACGATGGTGTCCACGATGCAGTGCGCCTGGTCTGGTCGTCGCTGTGGTATCCCGCACCCACCACCTACCGCCGTTTCCGCAGCATCGACGAATCCGACCTCACCATGGCGGTGGTGGTGATGCGCATGCTCGATCCCAGCGAGGCGGGCGTGTTGTTCACCGTCGACCCGGCGGGTACCCCCAACTCGGTACGCCTCGAGGTGGTGGAGGGTCTCGGAGAGCAACTCGTTTCGGGCGAACTTACCCCCGAGGCCTATGTCATCGATCGAGACACCATGGTCGAGGAGTTCACCGCCATCTCGTCTCCCCTCGGTGAGCTGGCCAGTGAAGCCCTCCGACTCGAAGCCGCGCTCGATGCGCCTCAAGACATCGAGTTCGCGGTGCACGAGGGTGAGCTCTACCTCGTTCAGGCTCGCCCGATCACCACCACAGCCGACACGTCTCGCACCGACGACGGCTTCGACTTCTCCTGTGGCATCGACACCACCTACACCACAGCCGGGATCGCCGAGATGCTCCCCGGCGTGGTTTCGCCCCTCTCCTGGGGAGTCAACAGCTGGCTCGTCGAGAACGGCTTCCGCTACCTGTTCGATCTGCTCGGCGGTGGCGCCGATGTACTCACCCATGAGCACGCCCTGATCGGTCGCTTCCACGGCCGGGCCGCTCTCAACCTCGACGCCATGAGCGACGCCGCCGGATCGATTCCCGGCGGCTCCCCCGAAGAACTCGAGCAGCAATACTTCGGCGAGGCGCTCCCCTCCGAGGAGGTCAACCGGCGTTGCGACGATGCCATGGAGACCAGCGGTGGGAGCGGGGCCCGCCAGGGGCTACGGGTGCTCCGGGGGCGACGCAAAGCGGTGGAAGAATCGGAGATCGTCATCCAGGCCGTGGCCGGGGTGATCGACCAGGAACCCGACCTCTCCACGCTCGACGATGCCGCCCTGTTCGCCTACTGGAATCGCATGCTGCATCTGGCCCAGAGGGTGGTGGCGGTGGAGATCGCCGTCGCGGCCATGGCGGCCGCGGCCTACCGCAGCGTGGAGGTATTCCTGTCACGCCACATGGACAGTGCCGAGGCCAGCCTCGCCGTCCAACGCCTCACCGCCAGCGACTCGACCGACAAGCGATCACGCATCGCGTTGGCGCTCGACGGCGTGATCCAGCAGATCGTCACCGACACCGATCTTCGCGAGAACGCGGTCGAGGAGTGGGACGAAGCGCACCAGAAGTTCGCCGCCACAGACCGCGGCCGACACCTTCTCGAGGAGTTCTTCGCCTCGCTGCGCCGGGCCGGATCCACAGGAATCTTCGCCGGGCCGACCTGGGACGAGGTTCCCCGTCTGGCCTGGATGACCGTCTACCAAGAGGTCGAGCGACCGAGCGACAGCGACGGTGCAACGAGTCGCCAAGCCGAGCAGGTAGAGCTCGAACGCATCCTCGTCTCCAACCCGAAATGGAAGTGGGCTCGATTCGTCACCGGCCAGCTGGTCGACGTGCGCCGCAAGTTCCTCCGTCGCGAGGCAGCCGATGCCGCCGAGTTCCTCCAACGCCGCGAGCACACGAAAGCCGCCGTACTCATCCTCGGTGGGGTCGTCCGACGGGCCCACATCGAGATCGGGCGGAGGCTGATGGCCCAGGGTCGACTGGAGACGATCGACGACATCGAGATGCTCGGTGTCGGGGAGATGGGAATGCTCACCGGTGGTCCCGGACCCACCCTCGAAACCATCGCCGTGCGCCGACGCCGCAACACCGAGGCCGACCAGGTGGGGGCACTCCCGCTGGTCTGGACCGGCCATCCTCCCGAAGCCTCCACCGAGGTGCCCGTCGGTGAGCGTTTCGAGGGGTGGAGCGCGAGCCCAGGCCGTTACCACGGACCCGCCCGCGTGGTCACCTCCCCCGCCACCAGCCAACTCCGCAGGGGTGAAGTGCTGGTGGCCACCACTACCGATGCCTCATGGGCACCGCTGTTCATGGCCGCGGGTGCGGTTGTGGTGGAACAGGGCGGGCCCCTGTCGCATGCCGCGATCGTGGCACGCGAACTCGGAATGCCGGCGGTGGCCAACGTGCCGGGACTCATCGCCCGCCTCGAAGCGGAGGATGGTCAATTCCAGGTGAGCGTCGACGGCACCAAGGGGGTGGTCACGATCCACCTCGACGAGCTCGACGGCGAAGCAGGTGCTGCGATCGGCTTCGCCCCCCGCCGTCTGCCCTCCCAGGAATGGGACGAGACAGGCGCGCCGATGAACGTGTTCGTGGCCGGACTGATGGGCGCGGGAGCCCTCATGTCGGTCCTGGTCGGGCTCACCGAATCGATCAGCAGCACCCGCGGACGCGAACGCCTCCGCCGTCATGCCCATCCCGTTGCCGCCTTGATGGCCGAGGGAGCGGTAAACGGTTACGAGGTCGCGGCCGCCGGCCCCGTCGGTCTGAAGTCCCGGCGCCGCTACGCGATCACCGCCATTTCGGCGCTCAGCTTCGGCAGCCTCCTCGCGATCAGCGCGTCGAACTCCTACTTCTCCGAGAACGGCTCGGTTGCGGGCTGGGGCTTGAGTCTGAGTGGGGCGGCCACGATCTTGTTCATCGCCGGCGTCACCGGGGTAGCGGTGGTCCGTTGGCCGGATGTTCCCCCTGTCGTCCGCCGCTTGGCGCCGGGCCGCCCGGCTCGGGCGAGCACGATCTGGGGGTCCATCGCACCACCGGCTCGTTTGGCCGTGATCATCATCACGGCGCTCGTATTTCTCGGCGGGCTGGTGGTCGTGTTCGCCGAGAGTTGGCTCCTGGAGATCGACGAGCGACTCTATTTCGACTGGCTGGAAGCGGGCAACGACGTCGACCGTTGGGGCCCACAGTGGCTGAACTCCCTCGGCCAACCCCTTCCCGCCATCCTGATCGCGGTCGGCGTTTCACTCCTCACCCTGAGGTGCCGGATCGTGTCCATCGCCTACCCCCTCGCCATCGTGGCGGGTGGTCTCGCCAACGTGGTCCTCAGCTGGTCTACTCATCGGCTCCGCCCCCCGCTCAGCGCTCACGCCGGCGAGTTCACGTCGTATCCGGGTGGCCATTCGATCCAGCTTCCCTTGCTGCTGCTGATCCTGCCCCTCGTCGTGCACGTGATCACCGGGAGCACAATCGTCCGAAACATCACGGCGGTTGGGGCCTTGAGCGTTTGGGGCCTCGCGTGGGCCGACACGGTCCGCACCGGGGGGCACTGGCCCATCGATCAGTTGGCCGGGTTTCTGATCGCCATCGCACTCTTGATCGTCGTCTATAGCGTGGCCCGCGATGCCACCCAGCATGAGGGCTGCAGCGACTGCACCATGAACGCCGAAACCTGAGTCGCAGGCTGCCTCCAGATGGCTGACGCCCCCCTTCTCGGATTGAGCCGACCCGTCTGTCGCCTGCTGCACCGGCTGGCCGTTGGGTGGGCCCTCGTCGCTATCGCGGCCCTCGCCCTCGCGGGCCCCCTGGACCTACTTTCTCATCGTCCCGGTGGTGCTGCGTTCGAGATTGCAGAGCGGCCCGTGTTCATGGCCCTGTTCGCGGTTGGTGTGATTGTCGCTTTGAGATGGCAGATCCTCGGGGGTGCCATCTCAGGGTTCACCGCAGCGGCGCTCGTCGTCTTCGCCGATCAGCAACTCAAGCCGGCGTCGGCCATCATCGTCGTCGCCGGATTTGCCGTCCCCGCCTTGCTGTGGATCGTTATCGATCTCAACGACCAGCGCCCTCGCAAGGCGATCGTCGGGCTCGTGATCGTCACTGCGGCGATCCTCTCCGGAGCCGTGATTGCCGAGCAGCTATACGACGACATCTTCGGGCCTACCCATCCCGAATCGTCCACACCAGAACTCGAGGAGTCCGCCCTCGACTGGATCTGGTCCGGAGGTGTCAGTCAACACTCGTTCTCGGTCACGGCCAAACTCGATGATCCGGCGGACTCGATCCGATTGGCGGTGAGCGAAAACGCCGACTTCGACGACATCAAACTCGGTGAAGCGCTGACGGCAGACGACCACGGACTCGTCAGACTCCACGCCGAGGGGCTTGCGGCCGGCCGGCGCTACTACTACGCCGTCGAGATCGACGGTTCACTCGATCGCACTCGCACCGGCCGGGTACGTACCTTTCCGGTGGGCCCGAACTCGTTCGAGATAGCGATCGGATCAGACGCTCGCGTCGGCTCCAACGGCGCCGTCTTCGACGCGATTCGCGACATCGATCCCCTGCTCTACGTGATCCCCGGTGATCTCCACTACGGCGATGTGGGCGATCCCGAGCGCGGCCTGTTCGAGGATGTGTTCGACCTCACCCTCCAGCAGCCCGCCCAAGCTGCCCTCTACGCGTCGGTCCCGGTGGCCTACGTGTGGGACGACCACGATTTCGCCGGAGACGGGTCGGGCCCCTCCACCCCAAGCGCACCGGTGGCGCAGGAGACCTTCCGTCGTTATGTGCCTCACTACCCTCTGGCCGGCGACGAGTCGGCCATCTACCAGTCGTTCTCGATCGGACGGGTCCACTTCATTCTCACCGACGGACGATCGGCGCGAAGCGACGTCACCAAGCCCGACGACTCCCTCAAGACGATGCTCGGTGAGGAGCAGAAAGCGTGGTTCTTCGAGGAGCTGCTCGATACCCGCGACCAATATCCACTGATCGTCTGGGTCAATCCCCTGCCCTGGATCTCAGAGCAGACACCAGGAGCCGACGACTGGGGCGGTTACACCACCGAGCGACAAGAGATCGCCGACTTCGTAGCCGACAACAACATCGACGGGCTCATGATGATCAGCGGTGATGCCCACATGGTGGCCATCGACGATGGATCCAACAGCGATTTCAGCACCAAAGGTGGCGCCGCGTTTCCAGTCATCCACGCCGCTGCTCTCGATCGACCCGGCTCCATCAAGGGCGGCCCCTACAGTCACGGCACCGTGCCTGGGGGCGGGCATTTCGGTGTGCTCGCGGTCGATGACAACGGAGGCGACACCATCACTGTCCGCCTGTCGGGGCGGACTTGGCAAGGTGAGGTGTTGATGAGCCACGAGTTCCAGGTCGAGTCCTGAAGCCCGTTACGACCACAGCCCTATTGCCAGTGCTGGCTCAGTTGCTGGGTAGCCAGCGCCACCCAGTAGTCGATACCCGTGGTCAGGATCTTGTCGTTGAAGTCGTAGTGCGGGTTGTGAAGAGACTCGTTGTGAGCGGAGCCGTCGGCCTCGTCGCCATTGCCGATCAGGGCATAACAACCGGGCTTGACCACGAGCATCCGCGAGAAGTCCTCCGATGCCGGAATAGGCGGCGCGGAGCCATCGACTCGAGCCACACCCACCACCGCACAGGCCGCGTCAACCGTGGCCCTGGTCTCCGCCTCGGTGTTGTTGAGGACTATGGCCGCCTCGGCGTAGGAAAGTGAGCACTCGGCCCCATGCGCAGCCCCTATGCCGGAGACGAGTTCACCCATCCGCCGTTCGATCACGCGGCCGACGTCGTCGGTGAAGCCGCGGCAATCGCCGCGAATGGTGACTGTCGAAGCGATCACGTTGCGAGCACCGTCGGACTCGAATTCGGTGACGGACACGACCGCCAAATCGAGGGGACCGAGTGAGCGGGACACGATGGTTTGGAGGGCGATGACGATCTCCGCACCGACGACTAACGCATCGACCGTGCGCTCGGGCATGGAGGCGTGGCCGCCACGGCCTCGAACGACGATCTCGAAGCTGTATTCGAAGGCCATCATCGGGCCCGACCTCACCGCGAAGTTGCCCGCCGGGATGCCCGGCATGTTGTGCAGGCCGTAGACGGCATCCATCGGGAAACGATCGAAGAGGCCGTCGTCGATCATGGCTTGAGCTCCGTGGCCCGCTTCCTCGCAGGGCTGAAAGATGAAATGAACCACACCGTCGAAGTCGGGCTCGGCGGCGAGACGATGAGCTGCTCCGAGCAGCATCGCGGTGTGACCGTCGTGGCCACAGCCGTGAAATACTTCGGGGCACTCCGAGCGGTACGGCGGAGTACCGAGCTCCTGGATCCCGATCGCGTCCATGTCGGCCCGCAGGCCCACCGCTCGCGATGATTCGCCGGCGCGGAGCGAACCAACCACACCGGTGCCGCCCACTCCCACCGTCACATCGATCCCGATGCCGGTGAGCGCATCGGCCACCAGCTGGGCGGTGCTGTCCTCCTGAAAGCCCAGCTCGGGATGACGGTGAAGTTGGTGGCGCCACACCGTCGCGGCCTCCACGATGTCGTATTCAGATCGCATGCGACAACGATACTGTTGCCCGGTGGATCGACCCAGACAATTGAGAATCGTCGGCCTGATCGTGGCGGTCACCGTCGCGCTCGATCAGCTCAGCAAGTGGTGGGCCGAGACCGCACTGGACGACGGAAACACCATCGGTGTGCTCCCCACCGTCGAGTTCGACCTCACCCACAACAGCGGCTTCTCGTTCAGTGCCGGGTCGGGCAACGGCGAATGGATCGGTCTGCTGGTCACCATCCTCGTCGGCTTTCTCATCTGGCAGATCTGGAAGGCCACCGACGCCGGCCGAGCCCTTATCATGGCGCTGATCTTGGGTGGGGCGATCGGCAACCTCATCGACAGGGTCTTTCGGGCCGATGATGGGCCCCTCTCCGGCAGGGTTGTCGACTTCATAGACGTGAGCTGGTACGCCGTCTTCAATATTGCCGACATCTTCGTGGTGTGCGGCAGTGTCGCCTTCGTGATCTACGAGCTGCGCTCGGCGCGCTCGGAGAGAGAGTCCGTCGCATCGTGAAGCTCCGACGATGATCGATGCGGTCATCGAGGGGAGGAGTCAGGCTTCGATCGCGGCGCGAAGTATCTCCTCGTTGTCTGGTCGGCCGGGAGCAGGGTCTCGATACGCAGCTCCTCGAGCGTGATATCGAAGGGCGCCCCGACGGTGGCGATGATCGAGATTCCTGGCCGCTCAGATGTGGTTGCGCTCAAAACTCGTTGGCTCTCGCAGGGCCGCTATCGTCGCAGCGTGACCGACCAGCCCACCGACGACACCCTGATGGGTCTCGCCATCGACGAGGCTCACGCCGCCCCCCGCCACGGCGATGTCCCGGTGGGGGCGCTGGTGGTGGTCGACGGCCGGGTGATCGCTAGTCGCCACAACGAACGAGAGTTGTCGGGCGACCCCACCGCCCATGCGGAGCTGCTCGCCGTACGCGATGCCGCCAGCTCCCTCGGGTCATGGCGTCTCGAAGGGGCAACCGTGGTGGTCACGCTCGAGCCGTGCCCGATGTGCGCCGGCGCCCTCCAGCAGGCACGGGTGGCTCGGGTGGTCTACGGCGCCGCCGACATGAAGGCCGGTGCGTGCGGATCGCTCTACAACCTCGGTGCCGACCCTCGGCTCAATCACGAGTTCGAGGTGCAACACGGTGTTCGGGCCGAGGAGTGCGCCACCCTGCTGAGCGAATTCTTCGCCGACCGCCGAGTCTGACCGGTCCGGGGCTCCCTTGACAGGTAAGTGGTTACTTACCTATTGTTGAGCCGTGGACAGCATCTTCCGAGCCCTCGATGATCCATGTCGTCGTGCCCTCCTCGACAGCCTCTACGACACCGACGGCCAGAGCCTCAAAGACCTCTGCGGTGTGTTGCCGGACATGACGAGGCAGGGTGTGATGAATCACCTCGCCGTGCTCGCCGATGCGAATCTCGTCACCAGCCGGAAGGCGGGCCGAGAGAAGCTGCACTACCTGAATCGGGTGCCGATTCAGCAAGTCCACGACCGCTGGATGAACCGATACACCCAGCCCCTGGCCGAGATCCTCTCGGCGCTCACCAGCCATCTTGAAGGAGCAGATTCCATGACCGCACCCACCTATGTGTATGAGACCTACATCCAATGCGAGCCTTCGGCCGCCTGGAACGCGATCACCAGCGCCGAGGCAACGCGCCAGTACTTCTACGGCACCAGCGTCGAGTCGACCTGGGCTATCGGGGCACCGGTGCGCTACCTGTCACCCGATGGTTCGGTCGCGGCCGAAGGCGAAGTGCTCAGTATCGATCCACCCAACCGGCTCGAGCTCACCTTCCGCGCACTCTGGGATCCCAAACTGGCCGCGCTAGGAGCGGTGCGTCAGGCCTGGCTGGTCGAGGCCGCCGGTGCCGTCACGAAGGTGACCGTCGAGTACTACGACGTCGCCACCGACGACCCTCGACTCATCGACTTCGCCCAGGGCATTCCCCTCATCGTCGCCGGCATGAAGACCCTGCTCGAAACGGGCACACCGATCATGATGGAGAGCTCGTCCTAGAACCGGAAGCCACAATCTGACTATCGTGGCCGTATGCGATCGACCCAGAGGACGGGCAGGCTCATCGCAACGATCGGTGCCTTGGCCCTATTGGCCGCGGCCTGCAGCGACGCCTCGTCGACGGTCGCGAACCAATTCGGCAACGACTCACCCGATGCCGGAGATGCTGTTCTGGGCATCGGCGATGAACCACCGGCCGACGATTCTCTGTTTGGCGACACACCCGCCGGAGTCGATCGTGGTGCCGAGCTGGCTGGTCGCTGGGAGATAACCGACTACACGCTCGGGTCGGGCCCCATCACCAACGCGGTGGGCCTCACCCGTCCGCACCGCTAGTCTCGTTGCCGGAAGGTTGCCAGAGCGGACGAATGGGGCGGCCTCGAAAGCCGTTGTGGCGCTTCGCGTCACCATGGGTTCGAATCCCATACCTTCCGCCACAAGTGACTTGTTCGAACCCCGTCGCCTTCACTAGGCGGCGGGGTTTGTTCTATCCAAGAGCAGCGGCCCTGTCGAGTGACGTTTGTGGTGGCAGGGGGCGCAGCGGAGCTCCAGCTCGGTGGTGATTGTGTGGCCGGTGTGGGCGTGGGCGGGGACGTGGTCGTATTCGAGGAGATCGTGGCGGCGGCAGTCGCGACAGGAGCGGTCTCGTTCGTGCACGATTCTCTTCTGTCGTGTGGTGGGGTGACGGCGGCGGTTGGACACGTCGACGGGATTGGCTTCGGCATCGTGGATCATCGCTCGAAGAAACGACTCGGGCGCGATGCGTTCGACGACGCTGTCGGAGATGGGGGTTCCGTCGTCGAGGGTGGCACCATCGCCGCGCACATGCACGACCACTTCGGTGACGAGCCGGCCAACACCATCGTGGAGGATCTCAGCGATGGCATCGGCATATTGCTGTGTCGTGGATGGCCAGACGTGGTGGGCGTCGCGTCGGGGCCGGCTGCGCATCACGATGCTGGTGATCGTCGCGATCAGGATCCCGGCCAGCAGGGGCGGTAGCCGCAGGGTGAACACCACCATCCCGTCGGCCTCGGTGCGCCATTTCATAGCGCGCATCGCGTGCTGATGGGCCTCGAGGTCTTCGGGGTCGTTGTTGTCACGCAACCACACCGCAAGAGCCCGACCCAACTCTGAGGCCGGTACATCCACCGCTATCGCCAGTAGCTCCGCCTCGTTGTCGGCAGTGGCCAGGCGGGTGAGGGTTCGCACCTTCGAATACGACACCGCCCCGGCTTCGAACGCCCCTGCGATCAGTGGAAGATCTCGGAGTCTGTGACCGATCCGGATCCACTCACGGGCCGTGCACGGCTCCACATCGGCGATATGGGCCAACCAATGCGCAGCAGTCGGCGACTCCAGCACCCACTCCGAGGAGTCCGCGAACTCCGAGCCCAACATCACCAGGCGAAACTGGCTATCAGCCCACCGCCGCGCCACCTTCACCAGCTCAGACCCCAGCGGACGCGTGCCCGCACCTCTCAAAACCTCGGAGTCCGCTCCACCAACACGACCAGACATCATCGAACCTCCACACACAACCAACAAGTGAGAGGACCGACCGAGAGTTCTCATCTGAGACGAGGAGCGAATGGCCTGGTCGAGCTTCGCTCGACTTGAGAGTACCCAAGGGGTGTGACAGCCAAAGACGAACCAATCCGCCCGCCAGCCGCGGCACCGCCCTCACCCAGTCGCAGTCACGGTCACGCGTCCGCGGGTCGGGTAGGTGTCAAATACGCTCGCTTCATGCACATTGTCCTCGTCCATCCGGAGATCGCTCCGAATACCGGTGCGATCATCAGGCTCTGCGCCAACACCGGTTCTGAGCTGCACCTGGTCGAGCCCCTGGGGTTCTCCCTCGACGATCGTCTCTTGAAACGAGGCGGCCTCGACTACCACGAGTACGTCTCGATCAACGTGCATGCATCGCTGGAAGAGTTGACCTCATCTCTGCCGGGCAGGTACTTCGGCTTCTCGTCGAAAGCCGGACGAAGCTACGCCGATGTCGCCTTCGAGGTCGACGATGTGCTGGTGTTCGGAGCGGAACGAAGCGGCCTCGCGCAGCCGGCAAGGACACTGATTTCCGAAGACCAGATGCTGGTCATCCCGATGCAAGCAGGAAACCGCAGCCTGAATCTGGCCAACGCGGTGTCGGTGGTCGTCTATGAGGCCTGGCGGCAGCGAGGTTTCACCGGAGCCAGCAGCGAGCGATCGGGCCTCACCGCCGAGACCAGTGGCGCCGAGCCCTTCGACAGCTAATCGCGCTGAGCCACACGGCCGCGCGGTGTTGACCGCTAGGCCGCGGGACGTGCCTCGACGGGAGCCAGTGCAACGAGGCGACCCGAGATGTCGGCGCAACTCTCACACACCGACTCGGGGATGAGACCTACCGCCATTAGGCGACTGAACAGGCGACAGCCCAAACAGAACCCGGCGAAGGCCTCGAGCGAGGCGGCTACCAGGATCAGACCCACGAGGACCGTGGTCACCCTGGTGGCTCCGAATCCGAAGTGGGCAAGGGCCGCAGCCAGCGAGAGCGTTGCGCCGATTCCCTGGGCGAAACGCTTCGGTGGGCCGGGCACAGGCCGGGGCTCGATTGCAAGCAAGGGCGTAATCACCCTCGTCACGAGTTGGCCGAGGGGGCTGAGTGTGGGACCGGTCGAAACCCGCGCAACGAAGCCGAAAGCGAGAGGAGCGATAAGCCAGTGCTGCTGTGCGAACACAACCAAGGAAGCCATGAAGACGACCCCGCCGGCGACAAGCCGAGCGGCCACCTCATTGACCGGATTCGGGAAGCTGAACAGCTCAGTTCTGGACATGAGCGAGACCATATCCTGATAATTCCGATCTGACTACTCGTATTTAACAAATACGACCCTTCACAGGAACCAGATGCGGCCACCTAGCGTCTGAAAGACATGACCCGATCAAAGAGAATTTTCATCATCGCCGCTCTCGCCGCGATCATCGCCGCCTCCTGTGGCAGCGACCCCGTCACTGTCACCGACGGCACCGAGCCCGGCGGGAGCAACCCGGCAGGAACGAGCTCAGTCGACGGCTCATGGATCCTCACCGACGGCACTGTCGACGACACGACAATCGCAATCCTCGACGACTACGCCGTCACCATGGTGATCGACGGAGGTGAAGTTGGAGGCCGGGCGGCCTGCAACAGCTACGGCGGCTTCGTCACAATCGACGGCGAGTCATTTGCAGTAGAAGCTCTGTCGTGGACCGAGATGGGATGCGAGCCCGAGCCAATGGAACTCGAAGGCCAATTCCTCCAAGGCATAGGCCTCGTCGACACAGCTGTTGTGTCCGGCGACACCGCAACTCTCAGCGGTGAAGGGGTCCGGTTCACCTTCGCCCTCGAGCCGCCGGTACCCACTGCCGACCTCATCGGCCCCGTATGGGTGCTCAACACGATCATTCAAGGCGACACCGCCTCATCAACCCACTCATCGGCAGAACCAGCGACCCTGCAGCTGGATGCCGACGGCAGCTTCGTCGGAAGCACCGGATGCCGTCGGATCTCGGGCGACTACGTGGTGACCGGAGCATCGCTGCAGTTCCCCTCATGGGGCGCCGACGGCACCTGTCCCACCGATATCGAAAGCCAGGACAATTCGGTTGTGTCGGTGATCGAGAGCAGCGTCACGGTCACGATCGACGGCACCCGGCTCACCCTCACGGCGCCCGGAGGCGAGGGCCTCTCCTACCGCTTAGAGCAGTAGAAGCCGGCCGATTTCCGATCGGCTCCGATTTCGGGAGATTTCGGTCGGGGTGACACACTGGATCTGATGACCACTTCGGAGTTCTCCTCGTTTCCAGGCCGCGTCAAGCAAGCCATATCGAACAACCGGGCCGCCACGTTCGCGAGCCTCGCCGTTCTTGTGCTCGCGGCGGCAGGTGGGGCGATCATCGGGTTGAACCCCGCAATCAGCCTGGTCCTTGTCCTGGTCGTGGTGGGCGCGAGTATCGGGTCACTGAGGTGGCGGACCCGTGCGAAACCCCAGTCCGAACACCCCTCCGGCCGTGGCGTGCTCACCCAGTTCGCGCTCATTGCGATCGCCACTCTCGCGATCATCCAGCTCGTCCCCTACGGACGATCCCACTCCAACCCGCCGGTCATCGCCGAACCGGCCTGGGCGACGCCCCGCACCCGAGAGCTGATGGTGAACGCGTGCTTCGGGTGTCACAGCAACGAGGTGGAGTACCCCTGGTATGCCAGCATCGCCCCTGTCTCCTGGGCGATCACTGACCATGTCAACGGGGGTCGAGGCAAAGCCAACTATTCCGAATTCAGCCGCGACGGCGAATACGACGACACCATCGAGGAGATCCGCGACGGGGGGATGCCTCCCCGCTACTTCACGATCTTCGGTCTTCATCCGGAGGCCAACCTGACCGACTCCGAGATCGACGAGCTGATCGCCGGTCTAAGAGCCACACCGGGCCTCAGTGAAGACGACGAGGGCGAGGACGAGCGCGACGAGGACGAAGACGACGAAGACGACGAGGACGACGAGGACGACGACGACGACGATGACGACGACGACTAGAGCCGTCGAATTGGTGGGAACCGGGGGCTGATCACCGACCTTGTCTCGACATGGCGCCGAGCGACAACGCCCCGCGACCGAGCTGGACGGTGCTCGTGTGGTGCGAGATGTTCGACGTCGTAGATCGCCAACGCAACCCTGGCGTGAGTCGGGCTAGCTTGCGCCGATGACCATCTCCGTCGACGACTTCACCATGTTCTGCGATCGCACGATCGATGCCATGATCGGCTCGGTGAGCGGCTTGGATGACAAAACGATCAACACGCGTCCCGATCTCGAGGGGGCCAATTCGCCGTTCGTGCTCGTTACCCACGCGCTGGCCGCAGCCCGTTTCTGGACCGATCATGTCGTGTTGGGAGAACCGAACGACCGTGATCGGGCATCGGAGTTCGAGGCCTCGGGCACCACCGCAGAACTCGTCGTTTCCTGTCATGTCGCCAAGACGCGGCTGGCCGAGCGCGCGTCTGCCATCGCTCGCGCCACCTCCTTGCAGGGCGAGGGCGTCACCCGGATCCCGATCGCTCGTGAATGGACCGTGGGTGCGGTCCTGATGCACACCTATGAGGAGCTGGCCCAACATCTCGGCCATCTCGAGATCACCGTGGATCTGGTCAGTCGCTCCGACTCTTGACCATCGGCACCATCACCAGCACGATTCCCACTAGGAAGAGCACACTGCCGGCAAGGCTCAGAGCATCACCGGAACGAAGCGCGGCGGCGACAAAGAACAAGATCCCCAGTACCCAGAGCCCGTAGCCGGCGAGGTCGTGGGTTTCGCGAGACCAGCCGTTCATACCGCCGGACAATAGCCCCGAGACCCAGGACGCCGACAAAGAAGTCGGGCCTGACCCTTCCGAGGCCGTACTCTGGCGGCATGACCCACCGGATCCTCGTCCTCAACGGGCCCAACCTCAACATGCTCGGGACCCGCGAACCAGGGGTGTACGGGTCAGCGACCCTCGACGACATCCTCGCCGGGCTCGCGACGATCGCGGGCGAACGTGACGCGGCGCTCACCGACTTCCAGTCCAACAGCGAGGGCGCGCTGATAGATGCCCTCCATCAGGCCCGAGGCAATGTCGATGGCGTGATCTTCAACCCGGGGGCGTTCACCCACTATTCGATCGCCCTGCGTGATGCGATCTCCGCCTCGGAGTTGCCCGTGGTCGAAACCCACCTCTCGAACGTCCATGCCCGCGAAGAGTTCCGGCATCGCTCGGTGTTGAGCGCCGTGTGTCTCGGCGTTGTGGGCGGGTTCGGGCCCGACAGCTACACGGTGGCTCTCGAAGCCCTGCTTCGTCATCTCGACGACTGAGCAGTCTGGTGGTGCTGACGAGGCCCACCTCACCTCGAATCAGCGGGTGAGCCCACCCTGCTGCAGCGCGGCCGATACGTCGATTCTGCTGCCTTCGGCACCCGCCCTCCGTTGCAACGCCGCCAGTCGGCCCCGCGTGGGCGCAGCATCGATCATTCCCGCGAGAGAGATGACGGCCCCAACCAGGTAGACGAGCCGACTGGTGCTGAGGACGAACATCACGAACCCGAACAAGGCGGCAACCTCGGCGAATGCCACGCGCGAAAAGAACCATCGCTGGAGGCTCGGCACGAACGCCTGGGCCGACGACACGTCGGGTTCAGACACGAAACGTGGTCCGAGGAGCTGGGCGAGCACCCCCACTCCCGCCGTGGCGGCAAGAGCAACCGATGAGTCGACCCCTCCCTCGAATTCGTCGCCGAGAATAACCACCACGACGCCTATCAGCACGATGGCGTTGACGAACACCACCCACAGGATTCGCATAGCCAGGAGTCCGTTGGTTTCCTTGGTGAGCCTGAACATGCCTACGACCGGCACCAGGAGCAGGGGCAGCTTGCGGATCACCGGCGCCCAGCCGGGGTCTTCGACCCCATCGTTCATACGAGGCTGATTCCCGCGGCTTTCATCTCTTCGATGGCGGCTACCGTGGAGTCGGGCGCGACGCCTGCGCAGTGATCGAGCAGTACGCGGGTGGACAAGCCGTTGGCCACCGCATCGAGGGCGGTGGCCCTCACGCAATAATCGGTGGCGATCCCGACCACATCGACCTCGGTGACACCACGGTCGGCAAGCCACGAACCGAGCAGGATCTCTTCGTCGGAGGCGGCTCCTCCATCAAAGCCCGTGTAGCTGGCGGTGTAGCGGCCCTTGAGGAAGACCTCATCGACCGCTATGGCCAACTTGTCGTGAAAGGCAGCACCCTCGGTGTCGGCCACGCAGTGAGCCGGCCAGGTATCGACAAAGTCGGGTCCTGCCTCCGGGTCGGCGAAGTGCCGGCCAGGGTCGACGTGCCAGTCCTTGGTTGCCACCACCTGGCTGTAAGCACCGGCGGCCTTGTCGATGCCCACCAACTGGGTGATCGACGCCGCAACTGCAGCCCCGCCGTCGACTCCCATCGATCCGCCCTCGCAGAAATCGTTCTGAACATCTACAACGAGCAGAGCGCGGCTCATCGGGTACCTCCGTTGGCAACAGGGACAGAAAGGGGCTCTTCGACACCCTCCCAGATGGTTGGTATGGCCGGAGCATGAGCAGGCCATGGGGTGCGGTCGATCGCGCGGAGCCGGCTACGCCGCTCCGCACAACGGGAGCGCGCTTCTGAGGGGTCGGTGAGGTCGACCACGATCTCACCATCACGCATTAGCGCCACCTGAGGAGCCATCGAATCATCAGGCAACTCGACGGGCAGGACAGACAGAACCTCACCGGTGAAACAACCAGAGGAGTCGATGGTGCGATGCACATCCTTGCGCCCGCCGACGGTGTGCTTGCCCGGCGATAACTTGCCCACCGCCCTGAGCTCAGTCGTGGCCTCGTCGTCGTCGGCGATGGCCACCAGCTTGTAGACCATCGACGCCGTGGGATGACCCGACCCGGTGACCAGGCTGGTGCCGACGAGATAGGCGTCGATCGGAGCCCCTGCCGCTTCGAGATCGGCGACACTGAATTCGTCGAGATCGCTGGAGACGATGATGCGACAATCAGTGGCACCCAGCTCATCGAGAAGGACTCGGGCGGCGCGGCTGTGGGCGAGTAGTTCGCCGGAGTCGATGCGCACACCACCGATGTCGGGACCCACCACGGCGACCGCTCGTCGGATGCCTTCCATCACGTCGAACGTGTCGACGAGATAGGTGGAGTCGACCCCCAAGGTGTCTCGCTGGGCCTCGAATGCCGCCTCTTCGGTGGCGTGGGCGAGAACAAAGGCGTGGGCGGTGGTGCCCCCGGTGGGGATCCCGTGGCGGCGACCGGCCTCGAGGTTGGAGGTGGTGTCGAACCCGCCTATGTAGCCCGCTCGGGCCGCGGCCACCGCTGCCTCGGGGTCGGTGCGGCGAGACCCGCCCTCGATGAGGAGGCGCCCACCCGCGGCATCGGCCATGCGAGCCGCGGCGGAGGCCACCGCACAGTCGTGGTTGAGCACCGAAAGCACCACTGTCTCGAGCACAACGCACTCGGCGAAAGTGCCGGTGACGGTGATAACCGGGCTGTAAGGGAAGAAGAGCTCACCTGTGCCGTAGCCGGTGATGTCGCCGGTGAACCGGTAGGCCCGGAGCCAGTCGGTCATGGGACCCTCATCAACCACGCCGGCCGCGACAAGATGGCCGACGGTGGCATCGTCGAAACGGAAGCGCTCGACGGCATCGAGAAGGCGGTCGATCCCGGCCACCACCCCGTAGGCGCGTCCGGCGGGGAGCCGACGGGCGAATACCTCGAACACCGCGCGACGGCGGGCCACGCCCGATTGCAGCGCGGACGCGACCATGGTGAGTTCGTAGTGATCGGTGAGCAAGGCAGAGGTCGGCCGGTTCATCGTGGGCATCACGCTAGCGGCCCTGGCGAGTCAGTGATCCACCCGTAGGCTCGCCTCGATGACAGCACCCAGTCCGTTCCAGATCATGCACTCGATGTCGGCGGATCGCTCCGCCCTCGACGGCAAGCAGATCAACCGCGAGACCCGCCAACGAGTCTTCGGCTTCGCCCGGCCCTACCGCACCCTGATAATCGGATTCGTCACCGCGATCGTGGTGTCGACCTTCCTGGGTCTCCTGCCGCCCTTGCTGATCCGCAAAGTGTTCGACGTCGCCATAGTCGACAACAACGGCGGCTACCTCAACACCTTGTTCATCGTGATGGTGGTGGTCGCGGTGGGTGAAGCGATCCTCGCCCTGGTGGAGCGCTGGCTGTCGACGCGCATCGGTGAGGGGCTCATCTTCAATCTCCGGGTGCAGCTTTTCGACCACGTCCAACGCATGCCGCTCGCCTTCTTCACCCGCACCCAGACCGGCACTCTCATCTCCCGGCTCAACAACGATGTGATCGGTGCTCAGCGGGCCTTCACCGGCACCCTCGGCACCGTCGTCGGCAATGTGATCATGCTGGCGGGCACGGTCATCGCCATGCTGCTCCTCGAGTGGCGTCTCACCCTTCTCGCCATCGTGATCCTGCCCGTGTTCGTGCTTCCCGCCCGCAGGGTTGGAGCGGGCCTGCAGGACATCACCCGCGAGGGGATGAACGTCAATGCGTCGATGAACAACACCATGACGGAGCGGTTCAACGTTGCCGGCGCTCTGCTGGTGAAGTTGTTTGGCCGCCACAGCGCCGAGGCCGACGATTTCTCGTCTCGCGCCGGGCGGGTGCGCGACATCGGCGTGCGGTCCGCGATGTACAGCCGAGTGTTCCTCGTTTCCCTCACCCTCGTCGGTGCGATCGGCACCGCGCTCATCTACTGGCTCGGCGGCCACCTGGTGATCGACAACGACATCACCCCCGGCACCCTCATCGCCCTCGGTCTCTACACGGTGCGGATCTACATCCCGCTCACGTCTCTCTCCAACGCCCGGATCGACATCATGACCGCGTTCGTGTCGTTCGAAAGGGTGTTTGAGGTTCTCGACACGCCCAACGCGATCACCGATGCTCCCGATGCAATGGAACTGCGCACCCCGGCCGGTGCCTTGAAGTTCCAGGATGTCTCCTTCCGCTACCCGGACCCACCCGAGGGCACGCCCCAGTCACTCGGTGGAGGGGAGAAGACAGGATCGCCCGAGGACGTGCTCTGCCAGATCAACCTCGATGTAGAACCGGGCCAGATGGTGGCCATCGTCGGCCCATCGGGTGCCGGCAAGACCACGCTCACTTCACTGGTACCCCGCTTGTACGACGTGACCTCGGGGGCGATCTTCGTCGACGGCCACGACGTGCGCGAGGTGAGCCAGCACTCGCTGCGCCAAGCAATTGGCGTGGTGAGCCAGGACCCCCATATGTTCCACGACACCGTGGGAGCCAACCTGCTCTACGCCAGGCCCAACGCCACCCAGGAAGAGCTGATCGAGGCGTGTCGAGCCGCCCGGATCCACGACGTCATCGATGCCCTACCCGAGGGCTACGACACTGTGGTTGGTGAGCGCGGCTACCGCCTGTCCGGAGGCGAGAAGCAGCGCCTCGCCATCGCCCGGATGTTGCTCAAGAACCCTTGCATCGTGGTGCTCGACGAGGCCACCAGCCATCTCGACACCGAGAACGAAGCCCAGGTGCAAGAAGCGCTCGGCGTTGCGCTCGAAGGCCGGACCTCGCTCGTCATCGCCCACCGTCTCTCCACCATCACCGACGCCGACCTGATCGTGGTGCTCGACGAAGGCCGTGTGATCGAGCGAGGCACCCACGAAACGCTGCGTCACGCCGGCGGGCTCTATGAAGAGCTCTACGAAACCCTCGTGCGAGCCGAGACCGCGGGCTAGGGACTCACCCTTCGGGGGCGGGGCCGGTCGAAACGACGATCGAAACTGGACCTGCCTCTTCCACCAGCTCGCCAGCGGTCGGGTGGGTTCTGATCACCAGCCCTTCGGCAATGTCGTCGGATGCCTCGCTCAGGATGCTGGTGAGGGGGTTGAGCCCCACGGCTCGGAGAGCGGCGATGGCCTCGTCCTCATCCAGCCCGACAACATCGACCACCGCGATCATCAAGGGCACGGTGGTGGTCGTGCTGAGGGTGGTGGTGCTGGTGACGTTGTCATCGGATCCGTCAGACCCTCCACCGGTGTCGTTATCGCTAACGAGCACCAATACGACCACCGCGACGACCGCGACCACAGCCCCAGTTCCGAGAGTCCACCACCAACGTTTCATAACAGGAGGATATTCGAGCCTGCGACCCTACGAATTCTCGTTGGGCGGGGTAGCCACTTAGCATCTGACCATGAGGTTCCCCCTGCTCGCCTCCCTGCTCGTTGCAATCTTGTTCGCGGCCTCGTGTAGCGGCGACGGCGAACCGGCCGACTCGGCGATCGATGACTCCGCCGACAGCCCGGCCGAGCCTGCCGATGTCGACGAACCCGATCCCGATCCCGATCCGGATCCCGAGGCCGACGCCACCACATCGTTCAGCACCCGAGCCAGCGCGGGCCAGGTGGTGATCACCGGGGCCGAACCGGGATCAACGATCGAGCTGCGGTCCGATACCGGCGCGAGCCTGCAAAGTGCAGAGGTCGACGATCTCGGCAACCTCATCTTCCGCCGGGTGGAGCCGGGCGAGGGATATGTCGCCGCCGACACCTCGGCCGATCCTGCTGCGGTGAGCGGGCCCTTCGAGATGGCAGCCGACGATCACCATCCCGAGGCCGCGTTCTACGAACGCCAGGCTCTGGTGGAGGGCCTCAACTACGTCGAGATGCGCGACGGCACCACCCTCGCCGCAACCGTTCGGTTCCCCGAGGGTGTCGGCGACGGGCCGTTCCCCACAGTGGTGGAGTACTCCGGCTACGACCCCGCCGACCCCGCCGAGGAAGAACCCACGATCGGCATATACCGCCAGCTCGGCTACGCCACCGTCGGTGTGAACATGCGGGGCTCGGGTTGCTCCGGCGGCGCCTTCAGCTTCTTCGATCCGGTTCAGTCGGTCGACGGGTACGACGTGATCGAAGCCGTCGCCGCCCAGGACTGGGTGGAGTTCGGCCACGTGGGAATGGTCGGCATCTCCTACTCGGGGATCTCCCAGCTCTTCGTGGCGGCCACCCAGCCTCCGAATCTCGCCGCGATCACTGCCGTCTCGGTGATCGAAGACACCTATCGGTCCACCCTCTACCCGGGCGGGATCTACAACAACGGTTTCGCCAAGTCGTGGGCCGAAAGTCGCCAGGGCAGCAACGAGGCCTACGGCCAGGCGTGGGTAGAACGTGAGATCGCCGACGGCGACACCACCTGTGATGCCAACCAGCTCTTGCGGAGCCAGAACACCGATCTCGACCAGCTCAGCGCCGAGAACCGCTTCTACGACCCGTCCTTGATGGATGCGCTCTCGCCTCGCACCTTCGTCGACCGCATCGACGTGCCCGTCTTCCTCGCCGGGGCGTGGCAGGACGAGCAGACCGGCGGGCGTTTCGCCACGATGCTCGACAAGTTCACCAACGCGCCGGTGTTGAAGGTTCAGCTCTATAACGGAGCCCACGGCGACGCGCTCGGTCCCGAGAGCCTGTTCAGTGCAGTGGAGTTCCTCGACGTCTACGTGGCCCGCCGCACCCCCGCCTTCAACCCGTTCATGCGGGTAGGTGCCTCCCTGCTCTACGCCGCGGTGTTCGGCACCGACGGGCTGACCATCCCCGAAGACCGATTCACGTCCTTGGAAGAGGCGAAGGCGGGGATCGAGTCCGAGCTCCCGATCCGGATACTGCTGGAGATGGGTTCGAACCCCAACGCTATGGGCGGTCCCGCTCCCCGCACCGAACTCGCGGTCGCCTCGTGGCCGCCGCCCGCCAGCGTTGTCACAACCTTCCTCCTCGGAGCCGGCGGATCGCTGAGTGATTCCGAGCCGCCGGACTCGGGGTTCGAGAGCTTCATCGTGAACGAAGCCCACAGCCAGGAGCTCACCAAGACCGCCGACGAACCGGTCGACGGAGAACGAGACGTCAACGAGTTCGACAACCTCGCGTGGGAGGCCCTCACCGGCAACAGCGCTCTCGTCTACGACACAGAACGTTTCGATGAAGATGTCCTGCTCACCGGCTCCGGCTCGGTGAGGCTCTGGGTGGCGGCCGACCATGACGACGCCGACCTCCAGGTGACGATCAGCGAGGTTCGTCCAGACGGGCAGGAGATGTTCGTGCAATCGGGCTGGCTGCGTGCGTCACACCGAGCGAGCGACAGCAACGCGCCCGACCCGGACGAGATCCACACCCATCTCGAGACCGACTTCACGGCATTGGTGGCGGGCGAGCTCACCGAGGTCGAGGTGGAGATCTTCCCCGCGGCTCACATCTTCCGAACCGGCTCGCGACTACGCCTCACGATCGACAGTCCCGGGGGAACCCGCAACCTTTGGGCATTCGATGTCGTGGCGGCCGATGGCAGCGAGATCGTCGTGGGCCTCGGGGGCACCACACCATCAGCGATCACCTTGCCGCTCATCACCGGGCTCGGAGCCGACGTGATCGCACCAGGCCTGCCCACGTGCGGCGCCACCCGCTCCCAGCCGTGCCGCGCCGCAGCGGATTGGGTCAACCAGAGCGCGGCGCTGCGGTAACGGGCGGCGGGTTGGAACCACGCTCGCATCGCATCCCGGCCGCGGGGCGGTAGACACCGGTGGTGACATATGCAGGGAAATCGGTCAATTCGATGCCGGTGCCTCGCGCCTACGCCGTCTGGGGTTGGGTGTTTCGCCTCATCGCTCGGGTTCTCAGTAGGGCGACGTCTGAGCCCCTGCCCGATCTCGGTGGCCGTCCCACGATCTTCGTCGCCAATCACACCAGCCTGACCGACATATTCTTCTCGGTTGCCATGCTCAGCAACTGGGGTTATCCAGCCCGCTGCCTCGTGCGTGAAACCTATTTCCAAGGCCGCATCATGGGCTGGTGGCTCCGATCGATCGGCTTCATCGCCGCCGGTGGTGGTACCTCCGATGCCACCAGCGAGGCCGTTTCTGCGCTGAAGTCGGGCACACCGGTAGCAGTGATGCCCGAAGGTCGGATCATCCCCCCCGACCGCCGCCAAGCCGATGGCATGGGCGAGTTTCGTGGTGGCTTCATCGACATCGCCCGCAAGGCCGATGCCCAGGTGCTACCAGTAGCGCTGGTGCGGTCAGAAGAGGTCTGGGGAAGCCGATCCAAGCTCCCCCGACTTTCTCTTCGACGGCCCCGCGTCACCCTCGGTGTGGGCACGCCGGTCGAGGTGGCCGGTCGCGATGACACCAACATAGAGGTAGACGTGCGTTCCCAGATGGCGGAGATCATCGCTCGGCTCTAGTTTCCCGAGCCATGGCCATCGCATCGACCCCGGTTGTATTCCTGCACGGCTTCGCCACATCCACCGAGCGCACCTGGCGAGAGCCCGGCTGGTTCGATCTGGTCGCCGAGGGCGGGCGTCGCCCTGTGGGTATCGATCTGCTCGGCCATGGCACGGCCCCCAAACCTCATGAAGCGGAGGCCTACTCCGCGCTCACCGACCTGGTGATCGACAAGCTGCCCCTCTCGGCCGACGGCTCCGCCATCCGCCAGATTGACGTGGTCGGCTACTCCCTCGGAGCCCGCACCGCGCTCGATATAGCCATCCGCCACCCCGACCTCATACGTCGGCTTGTGCTCGGCGGCGTCGGCGAGAACCTCGTCAGAGGAATGGGGCGACCCGGTTCCGCCGACGGCCATCCCGACAACGTCGCCTACCGGTTCGAGGGCCTGATCTCGTCGGCCGACAACGATCCCGAGGCCCTCGCCGCGCTGTCGACTTGGATGGCCGAGAGCACCCAGTCGTTCACCGCCGAACAGCTGGCAACCGTGAAATCCCGCTGCCTGTTGGTGATCGGCGACGAGGATTTCGTCGGCCGCCCAGAACCGCTCGCGGAACTGCTGTCCGAGGTCGAGACCATCGTGCTACCCGGTGTCGACCATTTCTCGCTGCCGAAACAGTTCCCCTTCATCGACGCCGCCCTCGAGTTCCTCGACGCCGTTCCCAAGTGGTGACTCCGAATCTCGCGGTGCCCCCAACGCCCACAGGCCGTAGCATCGTGCCGGGCCGCTAGCTCATCGGGTAGAGCAGGAGACTTTTAATCTCAAGGTGCCGGGTTCGAGCCCCGGGCGGCCTACCACCTCTCACCTTCACAGTTGCCACATATTCGACGGGCTCCCCCGGATCCAGGCCACGAACCGGCGTGAACCAGAACCCGGCGCGGGTTTCACTTGTGACGCGACGCCGCCGATAAGGGAGGGGTGACGTCGACCGAGCGAGTCTCCGCGCCGCTTCCCACCCCCACCCCCGAGTGGTCTCCGTTGGGCTTCGTCCCCGCGCTCGACGGGATCCGGGCGATCGCCGTGATCGTGGTGGTCGCCTACCACGGCCACTGGTTCGGGCTCGAGGGCGGCTTCATCGGTGTCGACATCTTCTTCGCTCTCAGCGGCTTCCTGATCACCCGGCTGCTAGTGGACGAGCACCGCCGCCGCGGGGGCGTGTCGATGAAGAACTTCTACATGCGTCGCGCTCTGCGCCTGCTGCCCGCCCTGTTCGGCCTCGTGGCGGGTGTTTGGCTCGCCGCCGCGCTGCTCGACGTGCCGAGGATCGAGGACCGCCTCACCCCAAGGTCCCTCTGGGCCCTTTCCTACGTCGCCAACTGGCGCGACGTCCTCACCGGCACTCACGGCGGCGTGTTCAGCCACCTGTGGTCGCTGAGCGTCGAAGAGCAGTTCTACGTGGTCTGGCCAGTGCTCGTGGTCGTGATCCTGTGGCTGGGAGGTATCGATGTCCTGCGCCGGGTCGCCGCCGGACTCGGGATTGCCGCCGCGCTGCTGACGACGGCCCGCTACTGGACCGGGGGCAGCGGATTCGACATCTACTTCAGCACGCATTCCCACGGTGGGGTACTCCTCCTCGCCGGATCGTGGCTCGGCGCCTCGCCACGGCTGCTCGCTGCGGTGCCCCGTGACCTGGCCCGAAGGCTGATGATGGTCGGCGTCGTGGGCATCGTGGTCATGTCGTTCGCCCCGGATCGGTTCGCCCGCCTGCACGCCGGGTTCGGTTATGTGCCGATCGCTGCACTCTCGCTCGCGGTGATCGTCGGGGCGGTGGTCGACGATCGCCCCTCACCGCTGACCTGGGCGCCCCTGCGGCGTATCGGCAGATCGTCCTACGGCATCTACCTGTGGCACATCCCGATGTTCACCATCTCCCTGGCGATCGCTCCGTCGGTCGACCCTCGCATCCGGATAACCATCGCCACGGCGATTGCTGTCATCGTCTCTCACTGGCTCGTGGAGAGGCCCGCCCTGCGGCTCAAGCGTCGCTGGGCTTGAACACTTCCGTCAGATTGTCTTCACTTCCGAGTGCCCGAGAGCCGCGACCCTATGTCGAAGAAGGGTGGCGTCGGCGGGCTGCCCGTGATGACGGAGGTCTGGTTCTGATGACTCCACTGACCTTGATTCGGCGCGCCAGGAGGGCGATCGGCTCGGTGCGGTCCTTTGACTTCGTGACAGGGTGAGGATCACAACACGTCGGTAGCCCGTTGTCACTTCCCCAGTGTTCGGGCGATGCGTTCGGCTGCATCGGCGACTCGAACGTTTCTGGTGCCGATGTTGATTCGTACGAACCCGGAACCGGCAGCGCCAAAGCTGGTGCCGGGCTCGACGATCACCCCCGCGACGTTGACCAGCCTGTCCAAGAGTTCGTCGTCAGACAGCTCAAGTGCTCGACAGTCGAGCCACACGAGGAACGAGGCGTCGGGTCGAACCGCGGCGATCTCGGGTACATCGACGAGTCCTCTAGTGAGGATCTCCAGATTCGTTTCCAGGTAGCTGGTGAGAGCATCGAGCCACCCCCCACCTTCGGTGTACGCAGTCTGGAGCGCCACGGCGCCGAGTGCACTCACTCCGAAGTCGGCATTGACCTTTTGGAGCTCACCCCTGAAGGTCGCCCTCAACCCGTCGTGGGGTATCGCGGTCAACGAGGTGTGGAGTGTGGCGAGGTTAAAACCCTTGCTCGGGCCGAAACAGACGGCGAAGCGGTCGCTGTCGCTGGTGACGTTTCCATACGTAGTGAAGGTCGCCCAAGGGAACACCGTCTCACAATGGATCTCGTCGCTGATGACGAGTAGGTCGTGCTCTCGAGCGATGTCGGCGATCTGAGTGAGCTCGTCTGAAGACCACACTCGTCCGCTCGGGTTGTGCGGACTACACAATACGAACGCCCTGGTATCGGGTTGTGACGCCGCGATTCGTAGTGCACCGAGATCGACCTCGTAACGGCCGTCGATGAGCTGCAGCCGGTTTTCGACGACGTGTAGGTGATTGTTGCGAACCGCATCGACGATCGGCCCGAAGGCCGGCATCTGCACGATGACCCCATCGCCCGGTTGCAGCGCGCCGCGAAGCAGGTGAGCGATCGAGGGCATGACACCCGAACACGTCGTTACCCATTCTGGGTCGAGCATCCATCTCCGGCGAGCGGCAGTCCACTCGCAGATGGCACGCAGCAAGGCCGGAGGGGTGTCGGTGTATCCGAACACTCCGTGATCGACTCGCCGACGCAGGGCGTCGACGATCGCCGGAGCGGTACGCAGGTCCATGTCTGCGATTCCCATCGGCAGCTGATCCGCGCTCGCAGCTTCCCACTTCATCGAGCTCGTGCCTCGACGATCGATCTCGGCGTCGAAGTCGCTCATTCCTCGAGAATACGATGACGCCTGTCAAAAGCGCCATCGGCGCCTGGGCTACGCATGGTTGCCGACGCCGGCATTACGCGGTCGTTGCTAGAGCAGAGCTGCTACGCGCTTGCGACTGGCCTGGACGAACTCGACCGGGGAATGCGGGGCGACTAGAAGCGCCCGAATTCCCTGAAGCCGTTTTGGTCGCTCCAACTCCCCCGATTACACTGTGCGTATGTTGCGGCTTCCTCGGAAGCGTCGCGCCGGCACCAAAAGCCAACGAGAGCTTCCCTCGCCTCCACCCCCGACCGGTCGAGACTCGACCGACGATCCTTGGGCGTGGCCGGCTTCATTCAACAATCATTCCCTGATGCTGCACGTCGGTAACAGCAAGCCGGTCACCGGCGATATCAGGCACCAGGAGGTCTTGCGGCGCGCCGCGGGGCCGCTCGGTCCCCTCGGTCCGAGCTCAGACCGCCGGCACCTAGTCGTTCATCTCGAACGTGACCCCGGCAGCCGGCGTAACCCCGGCGATGTGAGGGTTTCTCTCAACGGACAGACAGTCGGTCACGTCCCGGCCGCGCGTCTCGATGAGTACAACCCACTCCTCGACTGGGCAGCCGCGGTGGGCTACGAGGTCTTGTGCCGAGCCCATCTCGTGGGGGGCCACCCAGACAGTGACGGCGCGCCGGCGACCCTCGGGATCTATCTCAATCACAGCTCACCGCCCGTGGTGCAGTTCCACGGATACCCGCCGTCGCTGACCGACCCCCAGCCCAGTTGGTGGGGAGACTGGATCGACATCGAAATCATGGGAGAAGAGCATCACCAGGACTTCCTCGCCCAGCACCAGTTCCGGATGAACGTCGCAGGTCTCGTCCTCGGCGAGCACGGCCGACTCCATGTCGAGGTAGAAGCGACCCGAGTAGGCCACCTCACTTCGGAGATGAGCGCGCGCTACCGCCCGGGCGTGGCCCGGCAGTTGGCCGCTGGACAAGCCGTCACGGTCTTCTGCAAGGTGAAGCCCGGTGCTCACAAGCTCGAAGTGAGCGTGAAGCTCCCGAGAAACGACGCCCTCACCGCTTGGGAAACGAGCGTCTGAAGCCGCCGTCAGCGGGCTCGGCGGCTAGAAGGACGTGACCTCATCTGTCGTCGTCTGTTGGCGGAGCTGGAACAAGCCGACCGCTATCACGACAGCCGCTATGTAGGAGGTGATCTCGTAGAACTCCCCCGACTGGCTGAACTCGTTGGTCAGGCCGTTGAAGAGCTCCATCACCGTAAAGGTGATGATCACGATTCCGGCTGCGTTGACGGTGCCCGGGTAGAGCCCGTTCCACGCCGACTCCGTCCCTCCGTTACGCACGATCACCGCCATCAGCATCACCAGCGAGACGGGCGCTGAGACGATGAGCACAGTGGCGAAATACTCCTCCTGGATTCGATTCCCGATGAAGAAATCGACGAAGAGAATCCACGCCGCGCCGGCCGCGATTATCCATTCCCCCGTCGACAAATTGTTGAAGACTTCCCCTGGCTGTGTGTCGCTCATCCTTGCAAACCCCCATTGAACGTTGATATCGAGATAGTAGGGCGCCTTCAACGGTGCGGCCAGCGATGGGGTCAGACGGTCACCGAGGCTCTCTCCGCGGGGACCATCCGGCCCACTGCACGATCACTGATCGCGGCGGCGATCGCTGGTGCGACCTCGATCAGGGTCAGCATCTCGGTACGGCGCAGCACCCTGAGCCGGCATGGCTCAACCGCGTGGACACTCGCGGCGAGCCGCGCACCGTCGGTCTTCGGCGCTGCCTCGTGGAGCATGGTGATCTCGCCGAAGTAGTCGCCCGGCCCGAGGATCGCAGTGGGCACCCCCAGCTCCTCATGTTCTGCATGGGGCGAGGTGATGGCCACCCGGCCCTCTTCGATCAGGAAGAATCCCTCGGCTCGCGTGCCTTGACGAAGAATCACCCGACCCTCGGCCGCGATTCGCTGACGACCAAGAGAATGAAGCCTCCGAGCTATCTTTCGACTCACGGGCCCGGTGAGGTCGGCCCACCATCGAGGTCCGGGGTTTCGGCGAGCGGTGACTGCAGCGAGGAGTCGGTCCTTCATCCTGCGCACGGGCCGAGACTGACATCGGCCCGCCATGGCCCAACCCGCTTCAACAGAACCCGAACGACTCCGAGCGACGCGGTCCCAACCGGTGAGGTCGCGGCTCATGATGTCCCGCTCGATGGCCCCCCAAGTGTGTAGCGAGTACTGCATCTCGATCTTCCCCTGCCCACGGACCTGTCCCTCGCGATCCGGCGTTGAGTCATCGTCGACGCGATCGGCGGATAGTTCTGTGACGTGGCACTCATATGGGCTGTGACATCCGTCTCGACGGATCGCGTTCTACCATCGAGGTGTGCAACCCCGTCAGCTCGTCGCCGTCCTCGTCGCCTTCATCGTGATCCTGGGCGCGGCTGTCTTCGTCGTTTCCTGGAGCAGCGGCGACGACGATGCCGACACGGTCGCGGTCACGAGCACCTCCTCCACCAGTTCCACCAGCACCACTTCCACCAGCACGTCCACCACAACTACCAGCATCCCCACCAACTGCACCCTCGATACCGGGTCCGAGTCCGCCAGTGCCGACGAAGCTGCAGCCGACGACACCACCGGGGCCGACCCTGCCGATGCCGACTCGACCGACCAACCAGTAGTGCCGTCACTGGGCACCAACTCTTCGATCAGTACCGTCGGGCTCGACACCGTGCACTTCGGGATGACCGTGTTCCAGGCCGAACAGGCCGCTGGCACCCCGATGATTCCCTGCGAGCCGGTCAGCGAGTGCTACCGAGTCACTCCGGTCGATGCTCCCGAAGGAGTCAGCTTCGTCGTGCACGAGGGCACCATCGAACGCGTTGACATTGCTTCTGGCCCGATCACCACACGGTCCGGGATCGGTATCGGCACCGACGAGAGCCAGATCATCCAGCTGTTCGGTGATCAGATCGAGCGAACGCCGATCGACGACGCCACCACCGACCTCGTGTTCATCCCCGCCGACGAGTCCGACGCCGAGTTCCGGGTGATCTTCACGATCACCGACGGGGTCGTGCAGACCTTCCGGTCCGGCCGAGTGCCCCTCGTACTCGACGCTATGCCGTGCGAGGCCGCCTGATCATCACCCCGCGGTGAAGCCGGCGGGCAACTCATCGAGATATTCGCGACACTCGACAACCACCGAGCCGAGACCGGCCGGGGTGCTGCTGAGGGTGTCGAGATCGAGTTCGGTCACCAGATCCACATCGTCGGCGCGTAACACGTCGTCGGCGAAAGAGAATTCGAGGATGCGTTCGAGCGCCGCCTCATAGAGCACCGGCTCCTCACCCACCGCTTCGATCTCGACACCGAAGTACGGAGCTCCGAGAAAGGCCTGCACATAGGCCTCGACCCGGGTGTCGGTGAGGGGATCGGTGCCGACGCCGATGGCGAGGATCTCTCCCGCCCCTGGCGCGTAACAATCGAATCCGAGTGAGTACTGGACGTCTCCCACCGTGAGCAGCCCAACCGAGCCGGGATCCACGGCGGCGAGTTCGGGGATGGACTCCACCACCTCGATCGTGGCGGGCACAGTCGCTCCGGTCTCGTCTCTTCGATTCGGGGTGTCTTGCACTGAGCACGCAGAGCCCACGACGATCAAAGCCAGGACGGGTGCGATGAGCCTCACCCCACCAGCCAACCAGAAGAGGGACCAAAAACTGGAACGGACCGCCTTTGGGGAGCGGTCCATTCCGTCATCGTGCCGATCGGGAGTCCAGTCCGATTGGTGATCTGTGCCTCTGGGAGAGGCAGGCCGCTGGGTGGGTGTGCCCGGTCAATGTTGGCGGCGTTACCTGTACAACGCACGAGAAGGCCGCTAGTCGCGCGATTTCTCGTGATTTCTCGACAATGGGCCGCTTGGCCTATTCGCCGTGATCAACCCTCAGGTCGCCCTGGGTCAGCCGGGTGTTGGGCACATGCACCGATGCGCCGTCATCGACGGCTATCTCCACCGAAGCGGGATGCAGCGCCACGATTCGTCCTGAGACGGAGTCGACGTTGATCACATCGCCCACCCGCACCAGACGATGCAGATAGCGGCCGGCCGCGAGCTCGCCGCCGAGCTCTCGACCACCGAGTCCCACGAGAAGAGCAAAGGCACCGGCGATACCGAAAGCCACGGCGGCCACGACCAGGCTCAGAACCGTGGTCTCCACTCCGAGCTGACTCAGCGCCAGCACCCCGGCGATCACGTAGACGATGGTTCGGGCCGCGCTGCCTACCTGGGCACGAATGCGCGCGCTGGAACCAGCAAAAGCAGTGTTGACCATCCCGCCGACCGCGAACGCGATCGCACGACCGGCGATGAGAATCAGCCCCGCGGCGAGAATCCGGGGACTCTTGCGAAGCACTTCCGCAGGGATCGGCTCCAGAGTGTCCGGGTTGGTGAAACCAATGGCGACAACCACCCCGAGCGAGGTGAAGAACAAGAAGAGGAACGTGGCTGTGGCGCGCGCCGCGTCGAGAGCTTCTTGCCGGTCGCGACGCTCGTTCAAGATGATGCGACGCACGAGCGAGGCACCCACCACACCCGAGAGCAGGCCGACCAGGATGGCGCCGGTTGCGTAGATCCAGGGATCAATCATCGTGTTCCTCCATCGATCTCATCGGCTGAGCCCGAACCGTCGTGAGGGATGTCACCGTCAGTAGCGGGGCCCCCGATCGCTTCGTCGGCCGGGTCGAGAACCGTGCGGGCCACATCCCAACCGATGGTAAAGAGATCGAGGAAGGAACCGATCGCGGCCTCGTTGCGCAGGCGGTCGTCGACACCGACCTGGGTCCGCGCGGTGAGATCGTCGGGCGGAGCGGTCGCCAACTGGAGATCGGCAATAATCGCCTCGTCGAGTTCGGTGAGTTCCTCGAGAGCATCGTGGCAGTGCTCGCACTCAGCGACATGGCGCTCGGTCCGACGAGTGGAGCGGCGCGAGGCACCGATGTCGAGCCACAGCTGCAGCTGCTTACGGGAAGGATGTCGGTGGATCATCGCCACTCCTTCAGGGCATTCTTCAGCGCCTTGCGGGCACGAAAGAGTCGGGTCTTCACTGTTGGAAGGGGAAGTTCTAGGGTGGCGGCGATCTCTTCGTAGGAGAGTCCGTCCACCTCCTTCAAGATGATCAGGGCGCGGGCGTCCTCGTCGAGATGGCGCATGGCCTCCCAGAGTTCCGCGAGCTGAGCCCGGCCTTCCACGGTTCGCGGTGTCTCAATGCCGCCCGGGGCTTCGGGAAGAGTGTCCGGGCCGTGGAGGTCTTCGCGGCGGGTCCGGAGGAGGGAAATCGCGGAGTTTCGCGCCACCTTCAGCAACCAGGCCCTGGGGATTTCCTTGCCGGCGGCCACCGGCGATCGACGCCAGGCCGTGAGCATCGTCTCCTGAACCACATCGTCGGCGAGCGACGGGTCGCGCACGACCGAGAGCGCAACTCGGTATACGGCCGCGGCGTGACGATCGACGACATCGCGCAACTCCTCTTCGCTGGGGAGAACACGATCCTCGTCGTGGTTGGCGAGAGACATGGATTCTCTATGTCAATCGGCCCCGACCACGACCCATTGAGCTTCCGGGTGGACCCACTCTCAGTCGACAGGCCGATAGCGTCGCGTTCCGTGGTCTCCAAGCAGGAAATGAACAAGCGCCGCGTCTCTGCCCAGCGCACCCAACAGCGCCGCCAGCACACAGTCGTCCGCAAGGATCGACGCAAGCGGCTCATTCTCGGGAGTGTTGTCGGGTTCCTCGCCGTGGCGATGATGGCCCCTCTCGCGGCCGGCCTCCTCCTCACCGGGTCCGACTCCGACCCCACAACCACCCAGCCGATCGACACCCTGCCCACCACCACGACACCTCCGAGCCTCGTCGACCCTGACTTTGCCGGAGCCGCCCTCACCGGCTCCACGCCTTGTCCCGTCGTCGATGGCAGCCAGGTTCGCACCACCCAGTTCGAGACGGCCCCACCCCTGTGCATCGACCCCGGCGTCGCCTACGACATCGCCATCACGCTTGGCGACGACCTCGGCCCCATCGCGATCACGATCGACTCGGAGTCCGCTCCCGAAGCGGCCAACATGTTCGTCACCCTCGCCAACTACCGCACCTACGAGAGCACCGTGATCACCCCTGTCTTCCCCGGCCTCACCATCATCGGCGGCGACGGCAATGCCGGCTTCACGATCGCGGCCACAGAACTCCCGGCCGATGGCGCCTATCCCATTGGTTCGGTGGTGATGTTCACCAGCATCGATGGATCACTCGAGGGCCAGATCGGCCTCGTCACCAGCGAGGAGGCGGGCGACCTTCTCGCCGAAAACCCGGTTCACCCGATCATCGGGGAGATCACCGGCGCTCTCGACGCCGCCATCGCTCTCCATGAGGCATCGATCGAAGACCTCAGCATCGCACTACGTGTGTCTGCTCTCACCGTTGCCGAGGTGCCCTGACATGGTGAGCGCGGCGCGGTTGGGTACCGTTGTTCCCCGTGACCAACGAAAAGCGTGAACGTCAAAGGGCCAATCGCGAAAGCAGTCGCGTCGCAGCCGCCCGCGAACAGCAGACGGTGCAGAGTCGGCGTCGATTCATCTATGGGGGCCTGCTTCTGTTGGTTCTCCTGCTCGGAGGCGCGGTTTTTGTCCTGACCAGCGACGACGACTCCGACACGGCGGGCACAGACACCACAGCTTCCGGCAGCGCCGGATCCGACACCGATACACCGAGCGACTCGGACGCGGCCACCGATACCCCCGCCCCGACCGCTACCGAGTGTCCCGCCGCCGACGGTTCGTCTGTTCGCACGATCGACTTCGCCGGTCCCCATCCGGTCTGCATCGATCCCAGCCAGACCCATGTGGCGGTGTTCGATACGAGCGAGGGCGAGATTCGAGTCGCCCTCGACACCGAGAACACGCCTCTCACGGTCAACAACTTCGTCACCCTCGCCCGCTGGGGCTACTACGACGACACCACGATCTTTCGCACCGACCCGAGCATCGACATAATCCAGGGCGGATCGCCCCACACCAACTCGCCGTCGGATCCGGGCCCCGGCTACACGATCACCGACGAGCCCACCTTCGATCTCGACGCCACCACCGGCCAGGTGATCGGCCCGTACCGTTACGAGCCGGGCCAGTTGGTCATGGCCCGAAGCGCCGGACCCAACGCCGCGAGTGCACAGTTCTTCTTCACCACCGGCACCAACGCCGCCCTACTCGACGGCCAGGGCTCCTACGTGGTGTTCGGCGACACCGACGACAGTGGGCTTTCCGTTCTCCAAGAGATCATCGGGCTCCATGCCGCCACCGGAAGCCTCGGTGGCGCGCCGTCTCGCGAGGTGACGATCAACTCAGTGGTGATCGAGGTCAGCTGATTTCGGCGTCGGGCTCGGTGACCTCAGGCGTGGGGCGCCGGCAGTGGGCCTCCACGAACGGCCTCAACGGGGCCGATACCGAGGGCACCTCGAAGCGATGTAGGTCGGTGACGAACAAGCCGTTTCGGCGGATGACATCGGGAACGTCACGATCAAGATGTAGTCCAATCGCCGATCTCGATAAACGTCCCCCGAGCGCTAGGAGCTGACCGACGCGACCCGTCCGCATGGTCGGTTCCAGAAACAGGATGTGTCCGCCCGGCGCGAGGCGAGCGATGAGCTCGGAGATGAAGCGGTTGAGGTCGGCTACCAGGGGCGTCCTCACCATCGACACGATCGTGTCGAACTCACCGACCGAGGCCTTGAGGTCGCCGACTGAATCCAGCCGGGTGACCTCACCTGAGTCTGGATAGCACCCGGTGTGATCGTTCCAACCGCCTAGGTCGAGTATTCGCCCGGTGGCCTTCGCAGCCAACTCGCGACGCCGGGCCCGCAGGGCCGGGGCGAGTTCGGGCGGAAGCTTGCTGGGCATGCAGGCAAGCTACCCGGCTGTCGAACATAGGCTGATGTTGTGCCGATCGAGCCACCGCAGAGTCCGTGGAACTTCCCGGCTGTCGAAGAAGCCGACGCTTCGGGCCTCGTCGGGGTCGGCGCCGACGACGAACCAGGCACGATCCTCGCGGCCTACCGGTCGGGGCTGTTTCCAATGCCAGTCGAGCCGGGTGGGCTACTGGGGTGGTGGTCGCCCGATCCGCGCGGCCTGCTCGAATTGACCGACCTTCATGTCAGCCGCTCCCTGGCCCGGTCGCTAGGCACCTTCGAGTTCAGGGTCAACACCGCTTTCGACGACGTGGTGGCGGGATGCGCCGACCCGTCCCGACCCCACGGTTGGATCGACGACCGCATCAGGTCCGCCTACCGACGCCTCCACGATCTCGGCTGGTGCCACAGCATCGAAACATGGCGCGACGGAGAACTCGTGGGAGGGCTGTACGGGATTGCCCTGGGTGGCCTCTTCGCCGCCGAATCCAAGTTCCACCGGGTCACCGATGCTTCGAAGGCGGCGGTGGTGGCTCTCGTCGAAGGCCTCCGCGACGGCGAACGCCGCCTGGTCGACGTCCAGTGGTCGACGCCACATCTGGCCACCCTCGGCATCGGTGAACATCCACGCTCGGACTATGTGGCCCGACTGCCCGGCCTGCTCGAAACGCCGCCGTCCGCACTCTTTACCGAGGAAGGCCGTACTATCACGGTCCCTCCGTGGGCTTGATTATCGAGCCATATCTACCGATGGAGTCCCCGATGAGTGATAAGCGCATTGACCTTGCAGGCACCCTCGGTATCGCCGGCCTCAGCACCGGACTGCTGGCGGCGGCGACCGGGCGACGAAAGCTGGCCCTGCTGTCCGCTGGGGCGTCAGCCGGAGCTGCGCTGCTGGCCCAGCGCAGTCGTAGCGACACCAGCCACCTCGAAGCACGCGTCGAGTCGATGGACGAGCAGATCCGCCAACTCGAGAGCGCCGTGGCCGCCCAGGTGCAGAGCCGCATGGCCGCCGAAGCGGCGGTGAAGAGTCTGTCCGAGCAGCTCGTATCGGCCGAAAGGCGGGCCGGGGATTCGTCCCCCACACCGATCGTCATCTCCGCCACGGGCGACCCCAGCGAGGGACTCACCGACGCGGCCACCGGCCTGTTCAACCACGAGTACTTCCTGGTCTCCCTCGACAGCCGGATCTCCGCCGCTCGCCGCCACCTCCGCCCGGTTGCCGTGGGTCTCATCCAAGTGGTCGACGGACGAGAAGGCCCCGAACGGCCCGCCGCCGACCCGATGCTGGTCGCCAACTCTCTGCGCACGACCCTGCGCGAATCCGATACCGCCACCCGACTCAGCGACGGCCGATTCGGCGTCGTACTCGAGGACACTCCGGAGAACGGCGCGATCTGGACAATGGAGCGGCTCCGCCGCTGCCTCGCCCAGGAGGACCCAAATCTCACCATGTGGGCGGGCATCGCGTGTTATCCGTCACACGCCTTCGATGTCGGCGCCCTGATCGATCGGGCCGAACTCGCCCTCGATTCTGCCCAGGACTGGCACCAGGACCGAATCGAAGTCGCCACCGCCGATTAGCCCCGAGCGGGGTCGAGCCCCGTTGCATCTCACCAGGCGTATCGTGGTGCCTGGAGGGATGGCAGAGCGGACGATTGCGTCGGTCTTGAAAACCGTTGGGCCCTCACGGGTCCCGGGGGTTCGAATCCCCCTCCCTCCGCAGCAGACCCCGGCCCCAGGGCCGGGGTCTCTTTCGTGGGGCTAGATCGGAAGGGAACCGTGTGGAACTGCCCCCTACGCGACCGTGCGCCAGTCGCATCACCACCAGGGCCGTGTCGGGCCCGCGCCAGAAGTCGTGCAACTGATGAACGGCCCGGTAGAGGGCCAGCATCTGCTGAGAGTGGAAGGTCTCGCGTAGCGGATGCTCGACAGTGACCTGACTCATTGGTGTCCCCCATTTGTTGACGTCACCTTCTCTGAGCATCGTCAAACGACTGTCAAGCCAGCTTCGGCGTCTGTTGCCAACCGTGCTTTCGGTTTCACTGGAAGACGACGGTGACCGCATCGGCCGATCCCTCGACTACCGGCCGGGTGCGGCGGGGCGCTGCTGCTTCGTCGGCCCAGTGCGAGATGCGGGGTGAAGGGTCTCCGGTGAGCAGTTCGAAGCGGTCGAGATCCTCTTTGTGCTGGTTGGCGGTGATCCGCTGGAGCGGCTTGCTGTCGAGTCCCCAGGAGACGAGGTAGGCGACCTGCTCGATGGCCCGGGAGGGGTGGGGTGCGTCGTGGTCGTTCCAGTTGGAAAGATTTGCCTGCTCCATGAAGGTCTGGCGTGTCGACTCGGTCATGTTGTGGTGCTCCCAGGCGTGGGCCAACTCGTGGCGGATCACTGAGGCAACTGAAGTGCAGAAGTCCACCCGATGCTTGTCGCCGCCCTTGCCGTAGAGGCCGTGGTTTCCCCGGCACGCATCATCGGAGCTGTGGAAGTAGATCCGCAGTTCCGGGAGCGGCATGCCGGCGCTGGCGAAAGCGGCCTTGGCATCAGCGAGGTCTGCCTCCTGGTTGGTGTCGGCTCCGTAGATCCCGTATGCGTCGAGGGCCTCGACGGTGTCCGCTGTGTCCTGACTCTCCGGGTCCGGCTGGGCGGGGGCTGCCGAGGTGGGAGCGGTGGTGAGGAGGATTGAGAAGATGATGAGTGTTGCGAGGGCTTTCATGGCCCCAACGTGCGATCACGCCGTCGGGGGATTGATTGAGTCGCGTCAACGCCGTGTCAAGAGCGTCAAGAAGATGTCAAGAAGCGCGTGAAATCCCAACGGTGGCGCGGATTACCGCACCGACACCCGGCTGGCGGGGACCGGGATTACTGGATCTCGTCGGCCCAGTGTTTGGCCCAGGTTCCGATGTGCTCGAGCAGCTCAAACAGCTCCGCGCCGAGCGGAGTGAGTGCGAAACCCTCGTCGCCGAGGTCGGCGAGGCCAGTAGCGCGCAATTCCTTCAGTCGTCTGTTGAGCAGTGACGGAGACATGTCTCCACATCGGGCTTGGAGCTGACGAAACGAGAGAGGGCCATCGTCGAGCTGCCAGATGACGCCCATGGCCCAGGCTCGACCCAGCAGATCGAACAGAGCCATGACGGGTCGTCCGGTCTCCGAACCGCGAACGGGTCGACCGGGCATGGGAATCGATTGGGCCATGGGGAGAGGCTACCCGAGCGCTACTGATACAGTAGCGCTCCTGAATCGGAAGCAACGTTCGGAGTCAGCCATGCGGCTCATCCCACGCCCGAAGCCGGGCGAGTACGCGCCCTACACCATCGAATATTTCGATCTCGTTCCCGGCGACGACGTGCTCGGCCACATGTCATCTTGCCTGACGTCGACCGTGGAGTTCTTCGAGGCCTTGCCGGAAGATGTGTTGGCTGAACCTCACCTGGAGGGTGAGTGGACGGTCAAGGAGATCCTCCAGCACATCACCGACGACGAACGGATATACGCCTATCGGACGCTCAGGTTCGCCCGGAACGACCCCACCGAACTTCCGTCCTTCGACCAGGAAATGGTCGCCGCGTACTCAGAAGCGAACACCAGGTCGCTGGACAGTCTGCTCAGCGAGTACGTCACAGTCAGGAGAGCAACCCTGTCTCTGTTCGACGGCCTTCCCGAAGCCGCCCTCGTGCGGGTCGGCAAGACCAACGACAACCCGATGAGCGTGCGCGCTGCCGCGTTCCATATCGCCGGCCACGAACTCCATCACCTCGACAGCATTCGAACGAACTACTCCATCAGTTCTTGAACGGCAGGATGGGTGAGAATGGGCCGCCGATTCGCTCTCACCCACCCAGAAACGGGCGAATCCCTCACCCGGAGCTTCACCTCCGAGGAGTGCGCCACCTAGCGGATCGACTCCTGCCCGACGCTCGAGGAGATCAGGACTCGTTCCCGATCGGCCTCGGGTTCGGGCTCGGGCTCCATCTCGGGAGCCGGTAGACCGGCTTCACCATCGATGTCGATCGTGGGCATCAAGCGGTCTAGCCACGCAGGAATCCACCAGTTCGCGTCGCCCATGAGCTTCATCGTGGCCGGCACCAGCACCACTCTCACGATGGTGGCATCGACGAAGATGGCCGTAGCCAGACCGAGACCCATCATCTTGATGACGGGGTCGTCGCCGAGCACGAACCCGAGAAACACCGAGATCATGATCAGCGCCGCCGACGTGATGACGCGGGCGGTGCTCGCAATGCCGTGGATAACAGAGGTCTCGTTGTCGCCGGTGATCAGGTATTCCTCGCGCACGCGAGAGAGCAGGAACACCTCGTAGTCCATCGACAGCCCAAAGAGGATGGCGAACATGAACATGGGCATGAACGGCACAATGGGCACAGTCGACTCCAGGCCGATGAGGCCCTTGCCCCAGCCCCACTGAAACACCATCACCAGAACGCCGTAGGCCGCACCAATGCTGAGCAGGTTCATCGAGGCCGCCTTCAGGGGCACGACAACCGAGCGGAACACCAGTGTCAGCAGTAGGACCGACAGGAGAATCACCGCGGCGATAAATAGGGGCAGGCGGCCGTTCACCCGCTCGCCGATGTCGGCGAAGCTCGCCGTCTGGCCACCGATATGGGCACGGGCCGGGCTGTCATCGAGCACCGGCGGGAAGACCTCGGCGCGAAGCCGCTTGATGGTGTCGAGGGTGTCGCCGTCTTGAGGTGAGGTGGTCGGGAAGGCGAGAAGGGTGGCCACACCGGCATCGGTGTTCACCTGTGGTGGTGCCACGCTCGCAACACCCTCGTCGGCCTCGACTGCGGCCGCCAACGGCTCCATCACGCTCGGGTCTTCCGATATATCGACTGCGATCACCAGCGGGCCGTTGATGCCGGGGCCGAATCCCTCCGCAACCAGGTCGTAGGCGAGGCGTTCGGTGCGGCTGTCGGGGAGTGAACCCTCGTCGGGGAAACCGAGACGGAGCCCGAACACCGGAGCAGTGAGCGACAGCAGCAAGACGGTAGAGCCGATCAGGTAGGCCCACGCGTTCTTCGACACGTGGCGGCCCCAGCGCTCCCAACCCGAATTCTTGACCGGCGCGCCCGGCTCGTAGCCACCCTTTGCCTTTCGCCGATGAGGTCGGAGGCCGTTGATCCGGTGGCCGGCCAGACCAAGGAACGCGGGAAGCAGGGTGACCGATGCGACCACCATGACCAGCACGATGATCGAAGCAACGACCCCGAAGGCCGTCATGAACGGAACGCCGGCGAAGCCCAGGCCGAGGATGGCGATGACAACGGTGCCGCCGGCGACCACCACCGCCTGGCCCGCGGTGGCCACCGCTCGGCCGACCGATTCTTCAACAGTCATGCCCCTCGCCAGGAACTCGCGGTGGCGGGTCACGAGGAATAGGGCGTAGTCGATACCTACGCCGAGGCCGATCATGCTGCTGGCCTGAGGAGCCCAGCTGGGGACGTCTATGAGGTAGGTGACCAGCGACATCGAACTGATGCCCAGGGCGAGGCCGAAGAGAGCGAGGCCGATCGGGAGACCCATGGCGATGAGAGACCCGAACGCCACCAACAAGATGATGACCGCGGCGATCAGGCCGATCATCTCGCCGATCCCGGTCGCCGGTTCCTCGAACGCGAAGAACAGATCACCGCTCAGTTCGATCTGTAGCGCTGAGTCTTCCCGAGCCGCGAAAGCGAACTCCTTGAGGTTCTCGAGATCTTCGAGGCTCAGTTCTTCCAGTATCGGGTACTGGACCCGGATGAGGGCGACTCGGTCATCGGGTGAGATCGAGGGTTCGCCAACGGCCAAAACGTGGGAAAGAGTGGCAAGCCCTTCCCTGATCTCAGCCAACTCGGCTCGAGCATCCTGGGACTGGGAGAATGTCAACCCATCCTCGAGCGGTGTGGTGACCAACTGAGCGGTGAGGCCGGCCTGGTCGGCGCCTGCCGTGGTGAGCAGGTCGACCGCTTCTTGGGAATCGAGACCCGGCACGGCGAATGAATCCTCGAGATCACGGCCGAAAATGCCGGACGCTCCGATCACCGCTATGGCGATCACCAGCCAGCCCCCAATCACGACCCACGGTCGACTGGCGGCAAATCGCCCGAGCCGGTAGAGACCATGCGACATCTTTGTTCCCCCTCGACGATCCCGATCAACCGCCCCGACGAGGAGGCGTTATACCAGCAACCAGGACCGTACGAGGGCCAGTGTGTCGCACGACACACCATCAGTTCCATCAGCACCCAGCTACTGGGTCGATTCCGCTACCGATGCCCGAAAGCGGTCGACCAGAGCGGCATCGCCGGCGATGGTCAGCTCACCCGCGCCGCCTCGCCCCCAGATCCACAGATCGAGGTCCAAAGCGCCACCGGTCACGACCGTGTCGGGCGACTCACCCTCGACCATCTCCAGTGCCTCCCTATCGTGGCGTTTCCCGGTACGGGGCGAGGTGCCGCTCATCTGGCCGAATGCCAGCAGCCACGAGTCGCCACTGTCGCTCGCGGCCAACTTGACCACCCCTTTACCTCGACTGAAAGACGCCCAGCCCGGCATTTCTGAGACGAACAGCTCAAGTGCCTCGTCGACGCCGTCGGCCGCCAGTTCCGTAGAGATATCGGGCATCGGTGCACCGGTCGCCAGCACGGCATCCACGTGGTGGATCAGCACCTCGTGGGACTGGCGGCGAAGGGTGAAGGCCACCGTCTGCTCGCGAGCCCAACTCCAGGCCTCGTCGGCCGGGTCTGCATCGACCAGGGCCGCCATGAGATCGGCGGTGGCTTTGGCCAGCCGCTCGACGAGCTCAGAGTCGGGCGGGCGGTCCGGCCCGACGTACTCGACCGGAGGCGCCGGCCGTGACGGAATCACGTAAGCCCAGAAATCCTGCACCTCAGTCATGTGCCATACCAGGTCGGCGAGTGTCCAATCACCACACGTCGGCACCACCACATCGGTCGACGAAGCGGCGACCAACTCGGCAAGCCGATCCGAATACGGCCGGATCACTTCGAGGCCGACATGGTCGGGATAGATCGCAGGCACGGGCGGAGTATCGCGCACCATCCCGGCAAGGGCTACCGCTTCCCGAGCCTCAGAAGCGGGGACCGGGCTCCTACTGGCCTCGAGCGTTCTGGCGCTGCTGCTCGCGGCGCTGCTCCCACCACAAGCTCTTCTTCGGCGAGTCATCGCTCTTCATGCGATCGCGAAGGTCGACGATCTCGTCGGCGATGACTTCGGTGTGATCCGGCCCCACCACCCGGCGCCGTGGTGCCACATCGGCCGGCATCAGCAAAATGCTGCCATCAGGCCGCTTCTGAGCGAGGAAATAGCGGTCGTCTTCCTCGGCAAGCCGTCGAAGCGACAAGCGGCCGCGCGAGTCGAGCTCGATGAGCACCCCTCGTTCCATACCCAAACCCTTTCGCCCCGATTCAGCCCCCGCCCATGCGGAATGACAGCTCGACGTTCGTCGAGACATGTCGGCACAGCGGTACGCGCCCTCACCCACTGTGGCCGTAACCAACACGCAGCGCGACGCTACCGGGCACTACCCCAGTCGTCAATCGCGTCGAGAACCAAGCAGAGTGAGCCTTCGATATTGTCCGCCCAGCAGGTCGGTACTAGGTTGCCGCACCTGCATGCACCTTCGAGCCGCAAGGACGGGGAGACAAGGTGGCGATGATCTTCAGTTCTTCGGCTGAACGAGAGCTACGTGAGCTGTATTCAGCCAGCTCGAAGACCGTGAAGAACGAGATAACCGAGCTCCTCACCACCCTCGACGAAGCTCCGGAGTACGCGTTCAGTGAAGCCGAGGCCCTACCCGTGGATCTCGATGACCCCGACAGTCGGCCCGACGATGCCGGCACCACCAACCGGTCGATCGTGCGGGCCAACGGCGGGGTCGTGTGGATTCTGTGGCGTGACCGCGGCGACCACGACATCGAAATCGTCGCGGCAATCCGAGCTGAAGACGGCCACTAGGGCAACGACGGCGAGAGGCGCTAGCCTCGCCGCGGTAATTGGAGACGTGGCCGAGCCAGGTTGAAGGCGCTTCCCTGCTAAGGAAGTAACGTCGCAAGGCGTTCGTGGGTTCGAATCCCACCGTCTCCGCTGAAACCGGATCCGGTGGCGCCCGCGAACTGCGGGCGTACACTGGCCCGGCGTTATTTTCACGAGTACTGCGCCCGTAGCTCAGCTGGATAGAGCATCTGACTACGGATCAGAAGGCCGGGAGTTCGAATCTCTCCGGGCGCGCTACATAAATGCAGGTCGGAGCCGCCTTTCGAGGCGGCTCTTCTGTTTGTCACACCCTTGTGAGAAGATATTGAGAAGATGAGATCTTCTCAGGGAGAGTGACGGTGCCGAAGTTCCGAGGCGTCTACAAGGACACCAAAGGCAGGTGGTACTTCAAGGCGTCCACCCACAAGGACCCTCTGACGGGCAAGTGGACGCAGGTGACCCGGCGCGGATTCGTAACCGCGGCCGACGCCGCTGCCGCTCGTGAGGAGCTCCTCCAGGAGGTGGCCGCCCAACCGTCATCGACGGTTTCGGAGCTCACCGTTCACCAGTTGGTCGAGCAATACCTCGACGAGTGCGAAGCCACCGAACGGCTCGGCCCGAAGAGCATGTTCGACTATCGGCACTATCTCACCGACTACATCGACCCCTGGATCGGCTCGCTGCGGGTTCGTGAACTCACCGCCGAGGTTGTAGCGAGCTGGCAACACAAGCTGGCCACCGAGGGAGCCACGAAGACCGGCCGGGGCCTCTCGCCCAACACCATCCGCCTGGCCCGGGCGCCGTTGAACGGAGCGCTGAAGCAGGCGATGGCCTTGGGCTTGTTGCCGGCGAATCCGCTGGCGTCGGTTCCCCGGCCCAAGCCTCGGCGTTCGATCCCGAAGCACTGGTCGCCTGAAGAGGCACGGGAGTTCCTGGCCCTACACGAGGGCGACCGGCTCTGGCCGGTGTGGGCGTTCCTGCTGGGATCGGGAGTCCGGATCGGTGAGGTCGTGTTCCTGCGATGGTCGAACGTCGATCTGAAAGAGCACTTCGTGCGAGTGAACGAGTTCGCCACAGTGCTCGGCTACAACGTCCAGCCGTCCAGCGGCAAGAGTCGAGAGGCGATCCGCACCATCGATCTCGACCAGCACCTCGCCGAAGTGCTGAGACAGCAGCGTCGGCTCCAAGCAGAGGAGCAGCTC